>NZ_ATTI01000001.1:2722500-3322500 GCF_000419605.1 Sphingomonas phyllosphaerae 5.2
TGACACCTACGACCTCATCGTCCTCGGCTCCGGCCCCGGCGGCTACGTGTCCGCGATCCGCGCCGCGCAGCTCGGGCTGAAGGTCGCGATCGTCGAGCGCGAGCGACTGGGCGGCATCTGCCTCAACTGGGGCTGCATCCCCACGAAGGCGCTGCTGCGCACATCCGAAATCTACCACTACATGACGCATGCCGCGGATTACGGGCTGAAGGCCGACAACATCGGCTTCGACCTCGCCAAGGTCGTCGAGCGAAGCCGCAAGGTCTCCGGCCAGCTCAACGCCGGCGTCAAGGGCCTGATGAAGAAGAACAAGATCACTGTGGTCGAGGGCTTCGGCACGTTGGCCGGCAAGGGCAAGCTCAGCGTCAAGCAAGCCAATGGCACGGTCGATCTCGAGGCGAGGCACATCATGGTCGCCACCGGCGCACGCGCGCGCGACCTGCCGTTCGCCAAGGCGGACGGCAAGCGGATCTGGACCTATCGCCACGCGATGGTGCCGGAGGTGATGCCGACGAAGCTGCTGGTGATCGGATCGGGCGCGATCGGCGTGGAGTTCGCCAGCTTCTACAACGATATGGGCGCGGACGTGACGATCGTCGAGATGCTGCCGCGCATCCTGCCGGTCGAGGACGAGGAAGTCAGCGCCTTCATGGAGAAGCGCCTGACCAAGGACGGGATCAGGATCGTCACCGGTGCGGGCGTCGAGAAGATCGACAACGGCGCGGACGGCGTCAAGGCGACGATCAAGGGGAAGGACGGCAAGTCCACCACCGAGGATTACAGCCACGTCATCGTCGCGATCGGCATCGTGCCGAACACCGAGGAGATCGGGCTGGAGAAGCTGGGCGTCACCACCGAGCGCGGCCACATCAAGGTCGACGGCTTCGGACGCACGAACGTCGAGGGCATCTACGCGATCGGCGACGTCACCGGCGCACCGTGGCTGGCGCATAAGGCGAGCCACGAAGGCGTCGTCTGCGTGGAGAAGCTGGCCGGCGGCGATCCGCATCCGTTCGAGACATGGAACATCCCCGGCTGCACCTACAGCCGCCCGCAAGTGGCGAGCGTCGGACTGACCGAGGCGAAGGCGAAGGAAGCGGGCCGCGATGTGAAGGTCGGCAAATTCCCCTTCATCGGCAACGGCAAGGCGATCGCGCTCGGCGAGGCGGACGGCTTCATCAAGACGGTGTTCGACGCCAAGACCGGCGAATTGCTGGGCGCACACATGGTCGGCGCGGAAGTGACCGAACTGATCCAGGGCTATGTCGTCGCGCGCCAGCTCGAGACGACCGAGCACGAATTGATGGAAACGGTGTTCGCGCACCCGACGCTCAGCGAGATGATGCACGAGAGCGTGCTCGGCGCCTACAACCGCGCGCTCCACTTCTAGGGTCAGGACTCATTGGTCATAGCCAGAAGATGACTGTGGCCGCGAGGGCGACGGCGGAGAGGAAGACCGTTGGGCATCGGTCGTAGCGTGTGGCGACGCGGCGCCAATCTTTCAGGCGGCCGAACATGATCTCGATGCGGCTGCGGCGCCGGTAGCGCCGCTTGTCGTACCTGACCGGCTCGTTGCGCGATCTACGGCCCGGGATGCAGGGCTGGATGCCCTTGGCTTCCAGGGCGTCCCTGAACCAATCCGCATCATAACCGCGATCACCAAGCAGCCATTGCGCCTTTGGCAGATCGTCGAGCAGAGCTGCCGCGCCGGTGTAGTCGCTGACCTGCCCGGCGGTCATGAAGAAGCTCAAGGGCCGCCCATCCGCATCGCTGACGGCATGCAACTTGGTGTTCATACCGCCTTTCGTGCGGCCGATCAGGCGGCCGAGATCCCCTTTTTAACCCGCAGGCTCGATGCCGTGCGGTGTGCCTTCAGGTAAGTCGCGTCGATCATGACTGTTTTCGGCACGGCCTCCGCTGACGCCAGACCCTCCATCATGCGCAGGAAAACGCCCCGTTCACCCCAGCGCTTCCACCGGTTGTACAGCGTCTTGTGCGGACCATACGCGCTCGGTGCATCACACCAGCGCAGTCCGTTGCGATTGACGAAGACGATGCCACTCAGCACCCGTCGGTCATCGACCCGCGGCTTGCCATGGCTCTTGGGGAAGTACGGCTGCAGGCGCGCCATCTGCTCATCCGTCAACCAGTACAGGTCGCTCATCCACGCTCTCCTCACGGGGCCTGAATCAGATCGCGGCGCTCACATCAATGGGTCCTGACCGTAGGATGCGATGACCTGAAGCTCCGTCACTGCAAGCGCAGCCAAGCTGCGCTCGCAGTGACGACTGCTCTGGGTCACGCCGCCGAACCGCGCCGACACCCTTCGCATAACGCGTTGACGACGCTGCCGTCATGCCGCGCGGGTCGCGCTGCGAAAATCACCAGAAAACCGCGACGCATCGCTCGACTGGGGCACGCGCGTGGCGTTGCTGCCACGGTGAGCGGGATTTGCATGGCCCCACGCGCCCTTTTCCGCCTCGGCGCGTTGTTGGGGTCGTGAAACGATCCGGCACCCCCGCATGAACCGACTGGCGCCGGACGAGCAGGACGCGCGCTTCCTCCGCCGCGTGCTGTGGGTGTTCGTCATCACCGCGCTGATCACGGCATTGTATCTCGCGCGGCACCTGCTGATCCTCGCGTTCGGATCGGTGCTGATCGCGATCGTGATCCACGCCATCGCAGAGCTTTACGCGACACGGCTCCGTTTCGGAGGCAAGCGCGCGATCACCGCCGCGATCCTGACTCTGCTCGCTTTTCTCGGGTTGCTCGGCTGGCTGTTCGGCGTCGAATTCCGTTCGCAGGTCAACACGCTGGTCGTGGCGCTCCCCGGGCTGCTCGACCAGTTCCAGGCCTATATGTCGCAGAGTCCGGTCGGCGCGAAGGTCGTCGATGCGGTTCGCGCCGCCTTCGCCGGCAGCCGCGTCGCGCAGGATATCGGCGAGGTCGTGCGCGGCGCCGGGCAGTTGCTGCTCAACACCGTCATCGTGCTGTTCGGCGCGATCTTCTTCGCCGTCGACCCGAAGATCTACGAGCGCGGGGTGCTGCTGCTGGTTCCGCCGTCGCGCCGCGCCGCGCTGGAAGACGCGCTCGGCGACATCGGCTCGACGCTGCTGCTGTGGCTGCGCGCGCAGCTGATCCAGATGACCGTCATGGGGACGATGGTCGGCATCGGGCTGTGGCTGGCCGGCGTCCCCTCGCCCGCGATGCTCGGGCTGCTGACCGGGCTCAGCGAGTTCATCCCCTATGTCGGCCCGGTGGCGGCGATGCTGCCCGCGCTCGGCCTCGCCGCCACCGCCGGCACCGACCAGCTGCTGTGGGCGCTCGCCGTTTTCGCGATCGTGCGGGTCGTGCAGACCAATTTCGTCACGCCCTTCGTTACCAGTCGTGTCGTCGCGATCCCCCCGGCGCTCAGCCTGTTCGCGATCATCGGCACCGGCGCGGTCTTCGGACTGTTCGGCCTGTTCTTCTCCGGCGGTATCCTGGTCGTTACCTTCACGCTGATCCGCAGCCTCTACCTGCGCGAGATGCTGGGCGAGGACATCCCGCGCTCGCGCGAGCGCACGCTGTTCACCGCGATGGGCACCCCCCGTGAGGGGAACGTTGAGAAGAAAGGTGAAAAAAGTGAAGACGTGATTTAAGCACGAGTTAACCTTTATGCTTCAGATGCAGTTTGGTAAACGAACGTAACGGGCGTGGCCGGGCATGGTCTAACGCCTTGGACAACCGGGGAATTGCCGATGCGCGTGCTGCTGATCGAGGACGAGCCGACCACCGCCAAGGCCATCGAGTTGATGCTGTCGACCGAAGGGTTCAACGTCTACAACACCGACCTGGGCGAGGAAGGCCTCGATCTCGGCAAGTTGTATGATTACGACATCATCCTGCTCGACCTTAACCTGCCCGACATGCACGGCTACGACGTGCTCAAGAAACTCCGCGTCGCGCGCGTGCAGACGCCCGTGCTGATCCTCAGCGGCGTGAACGAGATGGACTCGAAGGTGCGCAGCTTCGGTTTCGGTGCCGACGATTACGTGACCAAGCCATTCCACCGCGAGGAGCTGGTCGCGCGCATTCACGCCGTCGTCCGTCGTTCCAAGGGCCATTCGCAGTCGGTCATCAAGACCGGCAAGCTGTCGGTGAACCTCGATGCCAAGACCGTCGAGGTCGACGGTGCCCGCGTCCACCTGACCGGCAAGGAATATGCGATGCTCGAGCTGCTGTCGCTTCGCAAGGGCACGACGCTGACCAAGGAAATGTTCCTGAACCACCTGTACGGTGGCATGGACGAGCCCGAGTTGAAGATCATCGACGTCTTCATCTGCAAGCTGCGCAAGAAGCTGAGCCTGGCCTGCGACGGCGAGAATTACATCGAGACCGTCTGGGGCCGCGGCTACGTGCTGCGCGAACCCGAAGAGATCGTCCAGGTCGCCTGAGCGATCCGGCCGATCGCTACGGGCCGTGACACCGCCGGTGTCGCGGCCCGTCTTCGTATGCACGCCTTAGCTCCGAACCGGACCCAGTTCTCCGCGACGCAAGCGTCCGTGCTGCGATGATCCCCCGACCAACAGGGGGAACATTCAATGCGAGCACTAATCGCCGGCGCGGCAATTGCGCTGCTCTTCGATGTTACGGTTGCTGCGGCGCAGGGCCGCCACACGCGCGCAGCGCAGGCGGACCTGGATCGGATCGACAAGGAACAGCGCATTGCCCGCGCGCGGCTACGCGCGGCGCGCGCGCTGGACCGGGTGGTAGAGGCCGGGGGCACGGTCGTCGATCCCGATACCGCCGACCCCAGGTTGCCGGCCCTTGCACCCGCACCCGTTCAACCCGCTGGTTCGCCGCTCGTCACCCCAGCCGACATTCCGGCAGGATCGCTGACGCCGGTGCAGACCGCACGTGCCATCGAACAGGTGCAGCACATCGCTGACCTCCAGCGAACGCTCGCCGTGGACAAGGCGGCGCAGGAATTCGGCGGTGTCGAACTGGGTGCCGGCTTCTCGCTGACGTTCGATGTCGGCCGGAACAAGCGCATCGGCACGGCACAAATCGTCGACGGCATCGTGCGCGTCACCGACCAGAACAACACGCCGGCCCGGTTGCTGCTCGAAAGCCACTATTTCTTCAAGCCGCGGTTCACCGGGCCGTTCGGCCTGCCCGAGAACATGTGGGGGATCGGCCCCTTCGTGGCGCTGCAACCCGGCGACGAGCGGATCATCGAGGCGATCGGACTTGGCATGATGATAGGGTTCCGGCGCGAGGAAACCAGGAGCAACAGCTTCAACATCGGCGTCGGCGTGATGATCGACCCCGACACCCGCATCCTCGGAGATGGCTTCGTGGCGAACGCCCCGCCCCCGGGCGGCGAGGAGGAGATTCGCTACCGCGAAACCTCGCAAGTCGGGGTCATGGTGCTCACCTCGTTCAGCTTCTGAGACGCGCCTCGGCGGGCGCCGGCGTCAGATCCCGCCCGCCGTCACCGCGCGCCCCGCCGCCTCCAGCGCCGCGGTCAGGTCCGCCACGCATGCGTCCACCAGCGCCTGGTCGGGCGAACGCACCACGAAATTCGCGCCCGTCCGTCCTTCGCGGAAGAACGGATAGCTTCCGATCGCCACGCCCTCATGCGCCTTCTCGGTTGCGCGCAGCAGGTCGGCGACCTCGCTTTCCGCCACCCAGCAGCCGATCGTCGCGCTCACCACCGGGCGACCACCTTCCAGCGTGCCGGTCAGCGCATCGAGCATCCCGGCGGTGATGTGCGGCACCCCGGCCATGATGAAGATGTTGCCGATGCGGATGCCCGGTGCGCCCGATACGCGGTTTTCGATCAGCGACGCGCCGTCCGGTACGCGTGTCATCCGCCGGCGTGCAGCGGTCAGCCCGCCGCGGGTTTCGTAATGCCGCTCCAGCACCGCCACCGCATCCGGATGCTCGACGACGGGCACGTCCAGTGCGGCGGCGATCGCGTCGACGGTGATGTCGTCGTGCGTCGGCCCGATCCCCCCGGTCGTGAACAGATAGTCGTTGCGTACGCGCAAGCCGTTCACCGCCTCGACGATCGCATCCTCGCGGTCCGGCACCACGCGCACCTCGACCAGCCGAATGCCCTGCACGTTCAGCCACGCGGCGAGCTGCGCGATGTTCCGGTCCTGCGTGCGGCCGGACAGGATCTCGTCGCCGATCACCACGAGCGCGGCGGTCCAGATGCGTTCAGCGTTCATGCCCCTCGCATAGCTCGCATTCGCCCGCCTGCCACGCTATATCGCGTCCATGACCGATTATGTGACCGTCACCAGCGATGCGCCGCTCGCGCGCACCGGCGCGATCAAGCTGCATGGACCGGAGGCGTTCGCCGGCATGCACAAGGCCGGGCGGCTCGCCGCCGAAACGCTCGACATGCTCACGCCGCACATGGTGCCCGGCGTGACGACCGCCGAGATCGACCGGCTGATCTACGGGTTTGTTAAGGCCGGTGGCGGCGTGCCCGCGACGCTGGGCTACCGCGGTTACACGCACTCCAGCTGCATCTCGATCAACCATGTCGTCTGCCATGGCATCCCATCGGACAAGGCGCTGAAATCGGGCGATATCGTCAATGTCGACGTGACGCCGATCGTCGACGGCTGGCATGGCGACACCAGCCGCATGTACCTGATCGGCGACGTGCCGCTGAAGGCGAAGCGGCTGGTAGAGGTGACCTACGAATGCCTGATGCTCGGCATCGAGCAGGCGCGCCCCGGCAACCACATGGGCGATGTCGCGCACGCGATCCAGCGCCATGCCGAGGGGCACCGGTTCGGCGTGGTCCGTGATTTCTGCGGCCACGGCGTCGGCCGGCTCTTCCATGATGCGCCGGAGGTGGTCCACGTCGGCCGTCCCGGCACCGGTCCGGAGTTGCGCCCGGGAATGATCTTCACGATCGAGCCGATGATCAACATCGGCCGCCCCGACGTGAAGCTGCTCGACGACGGGTGGACCGCGGTGACCCGCGACCGCTCGCTCTCCGCGCAGTTCGAACATTCGATCGGCATCACGGAGGACGGTTGCGAGATCTTCACCGGTTCTCCCGCCGGGCTCGACAAGCCGCCGTATTGAGGGGCGCTTCGCACGTCACCGCGTGATGAACGCCGTCCTGCAGCGGGCGTCGCTTGCCGGGAAGCTTGTTTCGGCCGGTCCGTCTTCGCAATCCAAGCTGCGACCGCCCAAGCCACCGGACGTGCGATTAACCCGAGATCCACGTGACCTCGCCGTTGCGCCTATTTGGCGAAACCGGTCATCCCGTCGTCCCGGTCGCGATCCGGACCTTCGTGCTTCCGCCGACGCGCAACGATCGCTTGGCTCGGAGCAGGCACGCGGCCACCGGACGGCGGGTGATCCGCACCGGCGCATCGACAACCTCCGCCGCCATCGGTGCAGCAGGGAAGCCGTAAAATTCTCCAAGGCGGGACCGACATGCAGCGCCTCGCGGGTGCCGGCTGCCCGGAATGTAGCTGATCCATCTGCTCGGACGACACGCGCTTGCATGATCCCGCAGAGTTGCCCTCTCCCCCCGCCATTGCGAGCGTAGCGAAGCGATCCAGCGCGTCGTGCGCCGGGCTGGATCGCTTCGCTACGCTCGCAGGAACACCGCCTGAATGTCGGTCGGTCCTACGACACGATCCGGAACGTATATCGGTAATCCGTCGCCACGCCGCGCACACCGACGCCGGTGATCTTCACCGAATAGGTGATCCCGGCCTTCAACCCCGCGACCGCGAACTGCAGGTTGTTCGGCACCGCATAGCCAAGATTGTCGTAACTCACGTTCGACACCGCCAGCTCGCTCGCTTCATCGCTGACCGAGATCGCCGCCTTCGAGAAATCGACCGACGCATTCGCCCCCCCGCGCTGCGTCGGGTCCACGATCGCGGTGAACGACAGCAGGGACGAGGTGTCGAAATAGCGCGCGGGATAGTCGCCATAGGGATAGGCCACGAACGGCGGCAGGTTCGCCGGCACCGTCACCCCGCCGGTGAACGACACCACCTTCATCGCCGCCGCGTCGGTGCGTGATCCATCGGCCAGCACCTGCGCCACGCGCCCGTAGGCGATCTTGCCCAGGAACGGATCGAGCATCCAGCGGCGGTGCCCGACGTTGTTGGCGACCAGGTTCGACGTCTCCGTCAACCATCCGCCCAGGTACATGTCCTCGGTATAATAAGCGAGGAACGGCGAGATCAGCCCGCCATACAGATTGCTGGTCCCCGCCCCCGTCGCGCCCAGCGCGGTATAGCATTTCCACGTCGCCGCCGGCGTGTGGCTCAGCTGCCCGTTCGCCGCCATCATCAACGCGGCCTGCGTCGCCGCCTCGTCGTCGGCGCTGGAATAGGTCACCGCCGGCAAGCGGTGCAGCGCACGTATCGCGTTCATCCGCGCCAGCACATCGTCGCGGACGCTCTGCGCCAGCGTGCCCGGCCGGCAGTTCGGCACATCGGGCGCGGTCGTGAACAGCGCCGCAGCGTTGCTCGCCCAGCTTCCGCTCGGCGTGACCGGCGTAGGGATCGGCACGGGGGTGACGAGCGGGCTCGGGGCCGGACTTGGAGCCGGGCTGGGCGTCGGGCTAGGAACTGGCGATGGCGCGGGGCTGGGCGTGGGCGCCGGCACGACCTGCACGGTTCCGCTCGTCGGCGCGGCGCTGTTGCTGCCTCCACCGTCGCCGCCGCCACCGCAGCCGCCCAGCAACAGCGTTCCGGCCGAGACCGCGCTTATCCAATGCCCGCGTGAGATTCGCATGGCCGATCGATACCGGTCCGGTCTTAACAAATGCCCCTGCCTGACAAAGCGGCAGCAATTCGACCCGTGCCCGATTCTCAGGCAGCAGATTCCACGGATTCGCGCGAGTCGTTGCCTTGCTCTTGGGCGTGGTGGCTGGCACGATCGATGCAACGATGCCGATCGGGGCATCATGGCTACCTGGGGTGGGCGTCCGTCGCGTGAAGAAGATCGAAGCGATCATCAAGCCGTTCAAGCTGGACGAGGTAAAGGAGGCGCTGCACGAGATCGGCGTGTCTGGCATCACCGTGACCGAGGCGAAGGGCTTCGGGCGCCAGAAGGGCCATACCGAGCTGTACCGCGGCGCCGAGTACGTCGTCGACTTCCTGCCCAAGGTGAAGCTGGAAGTGGTCGTCGAGGACGGGCTTACCGAGCGCGTGGTGGAGGCGATCGCCGCGGCTGCGCAAACCGGCCGCATCGGCGACGGCAAGATCTTCGTGATCCCGGTCGAGACCGCGTTGCGTATTCGCACCGGCGAACGCGACAACGAGGCGATCTGAGGGTCATCTCCTCCCCCTGAATTCCGTCGCCCCGGTTTGCGCCGGGGTCTCCCGATTACAGAAAGACCCCGGCGTCCGCCGGGGTGGCGACGAAGGAAAGCATCATGGCGAACACGGCCGCAGACGTTCTGAAGAAGATCAAGGATGAAGAGATCGAATGGATCGATCTGCGCTTCACCGATCCCAAGGGCAAGTGGCAGCACCTGACGATGGTCGCCTCGCTGATGGGCGAGGATGAGTTCACCGACGGCCTGATGTTCGACGGCAGCTCGA
Source organism: Sphingomonas phyllosphaerae 5.2 (assembly GCF_000419605.1). Classification (NCBI taxonomy): domain Bacteria; kingdom Pseudomonadati; phylum Pseudomonadota; class Alphaproteobacteria; order Sphingomonadales; family Sphingomonadaceae; genus Sphingomonas; species Sphingomonas phyllosphaerae. Next base: position 2,732,082 of record NZ_ATTI01000001.1, read on the forward strand.
TCGAGGGCTGGAAGGCGATCAACGAGTCCGACATGATCCTGATGCCGGATCTGGACGCGGTCTATACCGATCCGTTCTCGGCCACCCCGATGTTGATCGTGTTCTGCGACATCGTCGAGCCGTCGACCGGCGAAGGCTATAGCCGCGACCCGCGTACCACCGCGAAGCGCGCCGAAGCCTATGTCGCCACCACCGGGATCGGCGACACCGTCTACGTCGGGCCGGAAGCCGAGTTCTTCATGTTCGACGACGTCCGCTTCGAGACGTCGTACAACCAGTCGTATTTCAAGCTCGACGATATCGAGCTGCCGACCAACACCGGTCGCGAATACGAGGGCGGCAACCTCGCCCACCGTCCGCGCGCCAAGGGCGGTTACTTCCCGGTCGCGCCGGTCGACTCGGCTGTCGACATCCGCGGCGAGATGGTCTCGACGATGATCGAGATGGGCCTGCCGTGCGACAAGCACCACCACGAGGTCGCCGCCGCGCAGCACGAGCTGGGCCTCACCTTCGGCACGCTGACCACCACCGCCGACCGGATGCAGATCTACAAGTACGTCGTGCACCAGGTCGCGCATGCCTATGGCAAGTCGGCGACGTTCATGCCGAAGCCGATCAAGGAGGACAACGGCTCGGGAATGCACACGCACTTCTCGATCTGGAACGGCAAGGAGCCACTGTTCGCGGGCAATGGCTACGCCGGCCTGTCGGACACCTGCCTCTATTTTATCGGCGGCATCATCAAGCATGCCAAGGCGATCAACGCCTTCACCAACCCGACCACCAACAGCTACAAGCGGCTGGTGCCGGGTTACGAGGCACCGGTGCTGCTCGCCTATTCGGCGCGCAACCGTTCGGCGTCGTGCCGCATCCCGTACGGCACCGGCCCGAAGAGCAAGCGCGTCGAGGTCCGCTTCCCCGATGCGATGGCCAATCCGTACCTCGCCTATGCCGCGCTGCTGATGGCGGGTCTGGACGGCATCCAGAACAAGATCCATCCCGGCGAGGCGATGGACAAGAACCTGTACGATCTGCCGCCGGCCGAGCTGGCGGAAGTGCCGACCGTCTGCGCATCGCTGCGTGAGGCGCTCGACTCGCTGCTGGCCGACCACGACTTCCTGCTGAAGGGCGACGTGTTCACCAAGGACCAGATCGAGGCGTACGTCGAACTGAAGTGGGACGAGGTCGCGCGCTGGGAAATGACCCCGAGCCCGGTCGAGTTCGACATGTACTATAGCGCGTAAGGCGCGGCGGCGTCGGTGCGCATAGCGCAAATGCGCTATCGGCCGGCGCCGCGCCGCCACGACCGACGATCAAAAGGGCGTTTCCCATGGAGGCGCCCTTTTCGATTCGTCCCGTCATGCCGAGCGCAGCAAAGCAATCCAGCACCGGACGAGGACATCCTGTCGCTTCGCTACGCGCACAACGACGAACATCCGGATGGTCCTGACGTCATCCGACTCCAGCGAAGGTCATCGCCACCGATCGTCGCCCCGGACGCTTCGGCTTCGCTCGGGGACAGCCCTGATCCGGCGCCCTGCTTCTTGCTGATGGCGTCAAGAAGCGCGACCCCGACGCCAATTCACGTGACCGGACCGGAATCGCCCGACCCTGCCTCGGATCGGCACCGGATCGTCTCGCCTCACGCCCGCCACCGCCCACCCCGACAAACCCAAACCTCGCCGCAGCAAAGCCCAACTAGACTCCCCATCGCGCCGCGTTCGCGTACCATCGCACTTACGACCCTTGACGATCCGCGCCATCCGGGAGCCCTGCCCATGTTCGCCATCGCCGCCAACGACCGCTTCGCGCCGTTCACGATCGTCGCGATCTCCGATTCGTTGCGCCCGGAGCCGACCTGGCGGACGATGTTCGGCTGGCCCGCCGACGATCCGCGCACGATCCCGGTCGCCGCACGCTCACGGGCCGAACGCAAGATCTTCGCGGCACGCGTCGACCAGGCGGTGTGCAGCGCCGAGCGCCCGGTGCTGTTGGTCGCGGACGGGCTCGGCTGCGCAGCCAGCGCGTGGTGGGGGCGGCTGTCGCCCAGCGACTATGTCGCGCGGATCGCCGGCGCGCTGCTCTTCGCGCCGCGCGGCGCGGAAGTGACGCGCGACGGCGATGCCGACCTGTTCGCCTCGCCCGCTGCCCCGCTACCCTTCCCTTCGGTGGTCATCCGCCCGCAAGGCGACGCCGCCGACGTCGGCGCAGCGGTCGAGAGCTGGGGCAGCAGCCTCGTGGCCGGCCATCGCGACCGTCACGTCGCACGCGACGTCGGCGCATGGCGCCAGGCGCAACGGCTGTTCCTGCGCGTGACGCACCAGCTCGCCGCCTACGAAGTCGACCGCGGCCGGGCGCTCATCGGGCGCTAGCGCGCTTTCCGATCAGGTTGGATCATCGGCACGGCGACGATTTCGGGCCGGGGGAAGGCGCGAGGAGGGCGCGATGCCGCGGCATCGTGACCGACGAGCAACGCTGCCCGGATCGAAAACGCCCCGCCGCGCATGCGCTCCCCCGCAGCGCGATGACAATGGTTCAACCTGATCGGAAAACGCTTCAGGACAGGCTGACGCAACGCTCGCCATTACGAGCGTAGCGAAGCGATCCGGCGTTTCGCACGACACTCTGGCTTGGTTCGCCATGCTCGCGATGATCCGTAGCGGGAGCAAGTCTGCCCGATCGTGGGAGCGCGCTTCCTCGAACAGACCGATCATCTTCATTGGCGATCCTCCGGCATCCGTGAGTCGCCGAATGTCGATCCTGGAACAGGCTGAACCAAGCTCGTCGCTGCGAGCGTAGCGACGACGAACAACCGCGCATCATCCCGCGTCGACGCCCACGGCAACGAAGATGATGGTGAGCGCAGGACGGCAGCCAGGCCCCGTTCGTCGCTACAGCACAGGGTAGCACGCTCAACGCATCATGCCGGACGCTCCGGTCTTCGGCAGGTCACCAGCCAGGGCGCCGCGATCGAGCGATCCCCGCCGCAGACCGTTAGCGCCGCACGTCCAGCCCGCCCGCCAGGAACGCTGCCACGTCCGCCGCGCGAAACAGCCCGGCGTCACCCGGCAGCGAGTGCTTCAGCGCCGCCAGCGCCAGCCCCGTCTCCGCCGCCGCCGCGATCCCCTGCCCACGTAGCAGCGCATCCAGAACCCCCGCCGCGAAGGCATCGCCGCCACCGATCCGGTCGACGATCCCGGCCAACACCGTTTCCGGCGTCTGCGCATGGTCGTCGCGCGTATCGATCCGCGCCGACAACCGGTTGAGGTCGACGTGCTCGACATGCCGCGCCGTGGAAGCGATCGTGGTCAATCGCGGAAAGCGCGCGAACGCCGCCTCCGCTGCCGAACGCCGCCGGTCCTCGCCCGCTCCGCCGAAATCGTCGCGGCCCAGCAGCAGCGCGATGTCGCGGTGGTTGCCGAACATCACATCGGCATGTTCGACGATCCGCGTCAGGATCGCGCGCGGATCGCCGTCCCAGCGCGCCCACAATTTTCCGCGCCAGTTGCCGTCGAACGACACCGCGACACCCCGCGCCGCCGCCGCCTCGGCTGCGCGACATGCGCTCTCCGCGGGCACCGGCCCCAGCGCCGGGGTAATCCCCGACAGGTGCAACCGGTCGACGCCGTCCAGGATCGCATCCCAGTCCCACGCCGCGGCTGGCGCCTCCGCGAACGACGACCACGCGCGGTCGTAGATCACCTCGGTCGCCCGCATCCCGGCACCGGACGTGACGAAATACAGCCCCATCCGCTCGCCGCCGGTCTGGATGTGGCGCACGTCGACGCCGTGGCCGCGCAGCGTCGTGATCGCGCTTTGCCCCAGATCGTTGTCGGGCACGCGGCTCGCCATCGCGACGTCGTGCCCCAGCCGCGCCAGCTGCGTGACGACGTTCGCCTCCGCCCCCGCCACCCACACGTCGAAGCGCGGCGATTGCATCAGCAATTCGCGGCCGGGCGGCGATAGCCGCAGCATGATCTCGCCGAACGCCAGCAACCTGCCCATCACCGCTGCTCCACCAATTGCGTCAGCGCGGCGCGCTCGCCGTCATCCGCCTGCCAGCGTGCCGCGAAGCGCCCGCCCTCACCGAACAGTGCCGCCACCATCCCGGCCGCGTCATGCCCGCGCCACAGCGCCGCCAGTTCGTCGCCCATCGGGTCGTTGACCGGTCCCGCCTGCCCGCGCAGGTGGCGCAGCCATCCCGCCAGCGCGGTCAGCGTCGCGGTTCGGTCCACCCCGCGTGCACGATTGATCGTCAGCGCCTCCAGCCAGCGCGGTCCGACCTTCTGCGACCCGTCACTCGCGATCTGCGCCAGCCGGTGTGCCAGCGACGGATTGGCGAACCGCGCCAGCAACGCATCGCCATACGCGCGCAGGTCCTGCCCCGGCGCCGCGTCGAGGCTCGCCGCCGCCTCGTCGCGCATCAATCGCTCCACCACCATGCGCACCGCCGGGTCGGCGACAGCCTGGTGCACGTAATCGTGTCCGGCGCCCAGCCCCAGATACGCCAGCGCCGAATGCGCGCCGTTCAGCATCCGCAGCTTGGCGGTTTCATATGGGCGCACGTCCGCGACGAACTGCGCGCCGCCCACGTCCCAGCGCGGCCGCGCGTCGGCGAAGCGATCCTCGATCACCCACTGCCGGAACGGTTCGGTGACGACCGCACCTTCGTCGCGCACCCCGATCCGCGCCTCCAGCCGGTCGAGATCGTCCGGCGCCGTCGCCGGCACGATCCGGTCGACCATCGTCGAAGGACACGCCCAGTCGCGCTGGAACCAGCCCAGTGCCGCGCCGTCCAGCAACGACGCTACGCCGTCGTGCAGGACATGGCCGTTGTCGGTCATGTTGTCGCAGCTGACCAATGTCATCGGCCCCGCGCCGGCCGACATCCGGTCGCGCACCGCCTGCGCCAGATAATGGTAGATCGTGCCCCCGGCCGTCGCGATCGCCGCCCCGTCGATCCCGCCGCCGGGCAGGCGGTGATAGCCCTTTTCGGTCACGGTCAGCGTGACGATGCGTGTTGCCGACGCCGCCAGCGCCGCCGCCACCGCGCCCGGATCGCGTGGCGCAACCAGCACGTCGCGCACCGCCTCGATCAGCCGTAGCTGCTCGCCCGCCGCATCGCGCGTCGCGACCGTGTAGAGCCCGTCCTGCGGCGCCAGTTGCTCGTGCACCTGCGCCGATCGCAGCGACACGCCGGTGATCGCCCAGTCGCGATCCCCCGCGGCCATCGCATCGTCGGTATAGACCGCCTGATGCGCGCGGTGAAAGGCGCCGATCCCGAGATGGACGATCCCGCGCGCCTGCTCCGCGCGTGCATAGGCCGCCTGCGTCACGTCCGCGGGCAGGCCCCCGCGCGTCGCTTCCGACAGCCTCACAGCTTGTACGCCCGCCGCACGAGGCCGTCGGTCAGCTCATGCGCCAGTTCGACCGCCTCCCAATCCTCGATGCGATGCTCCGCGACCAGCCGTGCAAGGAACGCGCAATCGACGCGCCGCGCGACATCGTGCCGCGCCGGGATCGACAGGAAGGCGCGCGTGTCGTCGTTGAACCCGACGGTGTTGTAGAAGCCGGCCGTCTCGGTGGTCAGCTCGCGATAGCGCCGCATCCCTTCCGGGCTGTCGTGGAACCACCATGCCGGTCCCAGCTTCAGGCACGGGTAGTGGCCGGCCATCGGCGCCAGTTCGCGCGCATAGACGCTCTCGTCCAGCGTGAAGAGGATGATCGTCAGGTCGCGCTCGGTGCCGACCACGTCCAGCATCGGCTTCAGCGCGCTCGTATATTCGGTGCGTACCGGAATGTCGGCGCCTTTGTCGCGTCCATGGCTCGCGAACAGCCCGGCGTTGTGGTTGCGGAAGGAGCCCGGATGGATCTGCATCACCATTCCATCATCGACGCTCATCTTCGCCATCTCGGTCAGCATCTGCGCGCGGAACAGCTCGGCGTCGGCGGCGTCCCACGTGCCGCCCACGATCCGCGCGAACAGCGTCTCGCATTCGACGGTCGACAGGTTCGCGGTCTGCGCCGTGGCATGGCCGTGATCGGTCGCGGTCGCGCCCGCCGCACGGAAGTCGGCGCGGCGCTTGCGATGCGCGGCGAGGTACCCGGACCAGCCGTGCACGTCCTCGCCGGTCAGCTCCGCGAATTTCGCGAGCGCACCCGCGAACTGCTCATGCTCGACGTCGATCACGCCGTCGGGGCGATAGGTGGTGACGACGCGCCCGCCCCAGCCAGACGCGCGGATCGCGTGATGCGCGTCGAGGCTGTCGTGCGCGCCCTCCGTCGTCGCGAGGAAGTCGATCCGAAAGCGATCGAACAGCGCGCGCGGCCGGAAATCCTCGCCCGCCAACCGCTCGTTGATCGTGTCGAAATACACATCGGCGGTCGCTGCCTCCAGGCGCACGTCGAACCCGAACACCTCGGCGAACACATGGTCCAGCCACAGTCGCGACGGCGTGCCGCGGAACAGTTCGTAATGCGTCGCGAACAGCCGCCATGCCGCACGCGGGTCGGTCGCCGGCACGCCGCCGCGATGCGGGATGGCCAGATCGTCGAGCGCAATGCCCTGCGAATAGAGCATCCGGAACACGTAATGGTCCGGCGCCAGCAACAAGGTGGTGGCATTGTCCCACTTGGCGTTGGTCGCGAACCACGTCGGGTCGGTGTGGCCGTGCGGGCTGACGATCGGCAACGTGCCGATCTCCGCATATAATGCGCGCGCGATCCCGCGCGTCGTCGGATCGGCGGGGAACAGCCGATCGGGGTGCAGCTCCAGCGGTCGCGTCATCGTCACTTGGCCCCTTCGAATGCCAGCCCGCGCTCCAGCCCGCGCAGTTCGGCGAGCCCGCGCATCCGCCCCAGCAGCGAATAGCCCGGATTGGTCACCTTGGTCAGGTCGTCGATCATCTGGTGGCCGTGGTCGGGGCGCATCACGATCGACCGCGCCTCGCGCCGTTGCAGCGCCACCACCTCCGCGACGACCGCGGCCATGTCCGCGCTGCCCTCCAGATGCGCCGCCTCGTGGAATGCGCCATCGGGCTCGCGCTGCACGCTACGCAGGTGCAGGAAGCCGATCCGCGTTCCCAGTCGCCGCACCATGCCGGGCAGGTCGTTGTCGGCGCGCACCCCGAACGATCCGGTGCAGAAACACAGGCCGTTCGCGACGCTCGGCACCGCCTCGAACAGCGCCGCGACGTCCGCCTCGGTGCTAACGGTACGCGGCAGGCCGAAGATCGCGAACGGCGGGTCGTCGGGGTGGACGACCAGCCGGATGCCGAGCGCCTCCGCGACCGGGCACATCGCGTCGAGGAAGGCGATATGGTTGGCGCGCAGCTGCGCGGGGCCGGTGCCGGCATAGCCGTTGATCGCCTCCAGGAACTGCGCGGAGGTGAAGCTCTCCTCGCTGCCCGGCAGCCCGGCGATGATGGTCCGCTCCAGCCGCACCCGCGCCGCGTCGTCCATCGCCGCAAAGCGCCGCGCGGCGCGCTCGATCAACGCCGGCGCATAATCCGCCTCTGCCCCCGGCCGTCGCAGGATGTGCACGTCGTAGGTCGCGACCGCCTCGAGTTCGAAGCGCAGCGCGCGCGCGCCATCGGGCAGCTCCCACGCCAGATCGGTGCGCGTCCAGTCGAGCAGCGGCATGAAATTGTAGGTGACGGTGGTGATGCCCTCCGCCGCCAGATTGCGCAGCGTTTCGGCGTAATGATCGAGCAGCCGGTCGCGCTCCGGCCCGGCGGTCTTGATCGCCTCGTGCACCGGCACGCTCTCGACCGTCGTCCAGCCGAGCCCCGCCGCCTCGATCAGCGCGCGGTGCGCGGCGATCTCGTCGCGCGGCCACACCACGCCGTTGGGCAGATGGTGGAGCGCGGTGACCACCTCGGTCGCGCCCGCCTGCCGGATATGCGCCAGCGGCACCGGATCACGCGGCCCGAACCAGCGCATCGCCTGCGTCATCAACACGTCCGACATCCTCCCGCTCCCGGCCTTTCGGCCCGTGTTAGCGATACCAAACCATAATTCAAGTTACCCGGACCGGTCAGGGAAGCGTCGCTCCCATCCCCGCCTGCAGCACCGCATACCATTGCTCGCGGGTCCATTCGACCCGGTACGCGCCCGCCGCCGCCGCGATCCGGACGGCGTTCTGCGAACCGACGATCGGGATCACCCGCGCCGGATGCGCCATCACCCACGCCAGTGCCGCGGTGCCGGCATCGACGCCGAACGCCGCGCCATGCTTCGCCAGCAACGCTGCTGCCGGATGATCGCCGCGCGCCAGCCGCCCGCCACCCAGCGGCGACCATGCCAGCACCGCCACGTCGCGCGCCATCGCCTGGTCCAGCGTCCCGTCGAACAGCGGCACGGTGTGCAATGCCGAGAATTCCGGCTGCGTCGCGACGATCGGCTGCCCCAGGAACGCCTGCAACGCGTCGAACTCCGCCGGCGAATGGTTCGACACGCCGACGCTGCGCACCTTCCCGCTCGCCACCATCGCGTCCAGCGCCCCCGCCACCTCGTGCGGATGCGTCAGCAGGTCGCGGCGATGGACCTGATAGAGGTCGACCGTCTCCACCTGCATCCGCCGCAGCGAATCGTCGAGCGCCGCCGTCAGATAGGCGCGGCTTGAATCGTATGGCATCGGCGGAAGGATCCCGCCCTTCGTCGCGATCACCATCCGGTCGCGCAGCGTACCGTCCTCGGCCAGCGCGCGCCCGAACAGCGCCTCCGCCGATCCGAACCCGGCGGCGGTGTCGAACCCGTAGATGTCGGCGGTATCGAACAGCGTGATCCCGGCCTCCAGCGCCGCGTCGATCAGCGCGCGCACCGCCGCCACATCGTCGCCCGCGAGCCGCCACATGCCCCAGGCGAGCGGCGAAACCATGATCCCGCTCTTGCCCAGGGCACGCGGTTGGTTCGATAGGCGAAGCGTCGTCATTCCGGGCGGCATGGCACAGGGTCGGTCACGATGAAAGCCGCGAACCACCGCGCGATGTCGGCGAAGCGCGCATGATCCGTCATGTCGTGATCGTCGGCGGAGGCTTCTCGGGCACGCTGCTGGCGATCAACCTGCTCCGCCACGACGGACCGCACGCCACGCTGGTCGAACGACGTCCCGCACAGCTGGCGCGCGGCGTCGCCTACAGCGCCGCGCACGAGGATCATCTGCTCAACGTCCGTGCCGCCAACATGAGCGCGCTGCCCGACGACCCCGACCATTTCGTGCGCTGGCTCACCCGCAACACGCTCGGCGACCGCACCACCTTCGTGCCCCGGCGCCTCTACGGCCGCTACCTGCGGGAGATGCTGGCCGAGGCCGCCGCGGCGCACCCGCATCGCCTGACGCTGGTCGAGGACGAGGTGTGCGCCATCGCACCGCACGCCGACGGCTACGCCGCCACGCTCGCCACCGGCGGCGCGCTCCACGCCGATGCCGTCGTGCTCGCGCTCGGCAACCTGCCCCCGCACACGCCCCCCGGGCTCGATCCCGCCGCGCTTCCCCCCGGCTGCTATCGCGGCGACCCGTGGGCGGGCGACATCGCGGCGGACCTCACCGACGCGGACGAGGTCGTGCTGGTCGGCAGCGGACTGACCGCGGTCGACGCCGCCCTGCTTCTCGACGCCAGCGGCTTTCGCGGCCGCATCCTCGCGATCTCGCGCCGCGGCCTCGCCCCGCGCAGACACGCCGATGCGCCGCCGCGTCCCGGGCTGTCCGAACGCCCCGCCGCGACGCTGTCGCACTTGCTCGCCCATGTCCGCGCCCGCAGTGCCGAGCTCGGCTGGCGCGCCGCCGTCGACGAGCTTCGTCCGGTGACGCAGATGATGTGGGGCGCCGCCGATGCCGCGACCCGCGCGCGTTTCCTGCGCCACCTGCGCCCGTGGTGGGACGTCCACCGCCACCGCCTCGCCCCCGCCGTCGCCGACCGGATCGACTCGCTCACCACTGCCGGCCGGCTGGAGGTCGCCGCCGGCAAGCTCGTCGCCGCCCGCGCCGACGGCACCCGGGCCGTGCTCGACTGGCGTCCGCGCGGCGCCACCGGGCTGCGCCACACCCGCGCGGCGCGCATCGTCAATTGCACCGGTCCGCAGGGCGACCTGCTCCGTTCCGCCGAACCGTTGCTGCGCGGCCTGCTTGCCGATGGCACGATTCGCCCGGACGGATTGCGTATCGGGCTGGAGGTCGACGCCCAGTCGCGCGTCGTTGCTGCCGACGGTCGCGCCGCCGAACAGCTTTATGCGATCGGCCCGATGACCCGCGGCGGCTTATGGGAGGTTGTCGCGGTCCCCGATATCCGGCAACAGAACTGGACGCTGGCACGCCGGCTCGCCAACGCACAATGGGTCGGTGGTGAGGGACTGTAGCGGAACGGAGATGAAAGCGGTTGCGCCGTCCGAATGGTAGCGCTACCTCCAACACCATAAGGCGGGCACGAACCCGTCGACGATCGAGAGGAACCCGAACGATGCGCCGCTCCACGCTTGCTTTGTTGCCGCTGCTCGCCGCCCTGCCGCTCGGCGCGTGCGGCAAATCCGCGACCACCGCGGACAATGCCGCGACCGCCAATACCGCCGCCGCAGCCGACGAGCCGCGCGCCAAGGATGGGCGCCGCTATCTCTCGCAGCCGCTGGTCCGCGATTTCTACACCGCCGATCCGTCCGCGCACGTCTTCGACGGCAAGCTCTACGTCTATCCCAGCCACGACATCGACGGTTCGGCGAAGGAAGACGATCTCGGCGGCCACTTCGAGATGCGCGACTATCGCGTGCTCAGCATGGACGAACCCGGCGGGAAGGTCACCGCGCACCCGGTCGCGCTCGACGTCAGCCAGGTCCCGTGGGCCGAAAAGCAGATGTGGGCACCGGACGCCGCCTACAAGAACGGCACTTATTATCTGTACTTCCCCGCGAAGGACAAACAGGGCGCCTTCCGCATGGGCGTTGCCACGTCGAAATCGCCGGTCGGCCCGTTCAAGGCCGAACCGAAGCCGATCGCGGGCAGCTTCTCGATCGACCCCGCCGTCTTCACCGACGACGACGGCAAGAGCTATATGTATTTCGGCGGCATCTGGGGCGGGCAGCTTCAGCGTAACACCACCGGCACGTACGATCCGAACGGCTCGAAGACCGATCTGCAGGCCGACGACAAGCCCGCGCTGACCCCGAAGGTGGCGCCGATGGCGGCCGGCATGACCGAGTTCGCCGCCAGGCCGCGCGACGTCGTGATCATCGACGAGAAGGGCAAGCCGTTGCTCGGTGGCGACCACGATCGCCGCTTCTTCGAGGCGTCGTGGATGCACAAGTACAAGGGCAAGTACTATTTCAGCTACTCGACCGGCGACACGCACTACCTGGCCTATGCGGTCGGCACCTCGCCTTATGGTCCCTTCACCTACAAGGGCCGCATCCTCCAGCCGGTCGAGGGCTGGACGACGCACCATTCGATCGTCGAGTGGAAGGGCAAGTGGTGGCTGTTCTACGCCGACACGCAACTGTCCGGCCAGACGCGCCTGCGCAACGTCAAGATGACCGAGCTGCACTACAATCCCGACGGCACGATCCAGACCATCGATCCGTTCGTGAAGTGATGATGCGCTCGCGTCCCCCCTCCCCGAGCCGCCAGCCCGGCCGACGTCGGGGCACGGTCGGGGGACGCGTCCGCATTCCACGCCCCGCCCGCGACCGGATGCCGGCACAAGCCGGGGTCGCGCCGGCAGCGGCGGCACGAACACCCCGCCCCGCTTCCCCGCCTCGCAATCCCCCCGCCGCCCGCCAGTGGACCCCGCCCGTCGCGGCGGTCCCGGCAGAGATGAAAGACTGACCATGTTCCTCGGCATCGACATCGGGACCTCGGGGGTGAAGGCGGTGGTCATCGACCGCGACGGCAGCATCGCGGCACAGGGTACCGCCGCGCTCACCGTCCAGCGGCCGCACCCGCTCTGGTCCGAACAGGACCCGGACGCCTGGTGGCAGGCGACCGATGCCGCGGTGCGCGCGCTTCCCGCCGATGTCCGCCGCGCGGTCCGCGGCGTCGGCGTCGCCGGGCAGATGCACGGCGCGACGCTGCTCGGTGCCGACGATCGCCCGCTGCGTCCGGCAATCCTGTGGAACGACGGGCGTTCGTTCGCGGAGTGCGAGGAACTCGAACGCGCGGTCCCTGCCCTGCGCGACATCGCGGCCAACATCGCGATGCCGGGCTTCACCGCCCCCAAATTGCTGTGGGTGAAGCATCACGAGCCGGAGACGTTCGCCGCGATCCGCACCGTGCTGCTCCCCAAGGATCACGTCCGGCTGCGCATGACCGGCGAGAAGGCGTCCGACGTCTCCGATGCCGCCGGCACGCTGTGGCTGGACGTGGCGAAGCGCGACTGGAGCGACGAGCTGCTCGCCGCCACCGGCCTGACGCGTGACCAGATGCCGCGCGCGGTCGAGGGCAGCGCCGTCACCGGCACGCTCCGCCGCGAGATCGCCGACAGCTGGGGCATGGACACCGTGCCGGTCGCGGGCGGCGGCGGCGACAATGCCGCGGGTGCCGCCGGGATCGGCGTCGTCCGCGATGGCGACGCGCTGCTCTCGCTCGGCACCTCGGGCGTCATCTTCGTCGCCACGGATACACTCCGCGCCAACCCCGCCGCCGCGGTTCACGCCTTCTGCCACTGCCTGCCCGGCATGTGGCACCAGATGGCGGTCCACCTCTCCGCCGCGGTCTGCATCGATTGGGTCGCGCGGCTGATCGGCGCCCCCGGCGCCGCCGATGTGTTCGCACGCGCTGAGCTGGCCGGCCCGGCGAGCGGCCCCGAACTCTTCCTGCCCTATCTCTCCGGCGAGCGCACCCCGCACAACGACGCGCAGGTCCGCGGTGGCTTCCTCCACCTCGATCACGATACCACGCCCGAACGGCTCGCGCAGGCGGTGCTGGAAGGCGTCGCGTTCGCGCTTGCCGATGGCGTCCGCGTGCTCCGCGAGTCCGGCACCGCCGTCGAGCGGCTGTCGGTGATCGGCGGCGGCGCGCGCTCGCGCTATTGGGGCGAGACGCTCGCCGCCGCGCTGGAGGTCGAACTGGCCTATCTCAAGGGCGGCGAAGTCGGCCCGGCGATGGGCGCCGCGCGGCTCGCGCAGCTCGCCGTCGACGGCGGCACCCCGGCCGAGGTCTGCGTCGCACCGCCGATCAGCCACGTCATCACCCCCGACCCGGCGCTGGTCGACCGGCTCGCTCCCAAGCGCGCCGCCTTCCGCGCCGCCTACCCCCGCATCAAGCCGTAAAGGAACGCATGCATGGCCAATGACTTCTTCGCCGACATTCCCCAGATCAAATATGAGGGGCCGGAATCCACCAACGAACTCGCCTATCGTTTCTACGACAAGGACCGGGTCGTGCTCGGCAAGCGCATGGAGGACCACCTCCGCTTCGCCGCATGCTTCTGGCACACCTTCTGCTGGCCGGGCTCCGACGTGTTCGGCGGCGGCACCTTCGACCGCCCGTGGCATGCCGGCGCGAACGACAGCGCAGCGTCCGCGCAGAAGCGTGAGGTCGCGTTCGACTTCTTCACGAAGCTCGACGTGCCCTATTACTGCTTCCACGACGTCGACGTGATGGCCGACGCGCACAACGTCGCCGAGCATCGTCGTTATTTCGCGGAAGCCGTGGATCATCTGGAGAAGCTCCAGGCCTCGTCGGGCCGCAAGTTGCTGTGGGGCACCGCCAACCTCTTCGGCCACCCGCGCTTCGCCGCCGGCGGCGCGACCAACCCCGATCCGGAAGTCTATGCGTTCGGCGCGATGCAGGTCCGCGATGCGCTGGAGGCGACGCACCGTCTCGGCGGCAGCAACTACGTGCTGTGGGGCGGTCGCGAGGGTTACGAGACGCTCGCCAACACCGATCTGAAGCGCGAGCTCGACAATCTCGGCCGTTTCCTCAGCCTGGTGGTGGAGCACAAGCACAAGATCGGTTTCGACGGCACGATCCTGATCGAGCCGAAGCCGCACGAGCCGACCAAGCACCAGTACGACTTCGACACCGCCACCGTGTACGGCTTCCTCAAGAAGTACGGGCTGGAGAACGAGGTGAAGGTCAACATCGAGGCCAACCACGCCACGCTCGCCGGCCACACCTTCGAACATGAGATCGCGATGGCCAGCGCGCTCGGCATCTTCGGCTCGATCGACGCCAACCGCGGCGATCACCAGAACGGGTGGGACACCGATCAATTCCCGAACTCGGTCGAGGAGCTGACGCTGGCGATGCTGGAGATCATCCGCGCGGGTGGCTTCACCACCGGCGGCTTCAACTTCGACGCCAAGGTCCGCCGCCAGTCGATGGACGCGGTCGACCTGTTCTACGGTCATGTCGGCGGCATCGACGTCGTCGCCAAGGGGCTGCTCAACGCCGCCGCGCTGATCGAGGACGGTCGCCTCGACGCGATCAAGAGCGAGCGCTACGCGGGCTGGACCGGCGACTTCGGGCAGCAGGTGTCCGGCCTCGACCTCGCCGGCATCGCCGACCTGGCCGAAACCAGCGACGTGAACCCGCGCCCGCGCTCGGGCCGTCAGGAGCGGATCGAGAACATCGTCAACCGCTTCATCTGATAACCGTCACCACCCCCCGGAAACGGGCGCATCATGCGCTACGAACGGGGGGTGTTCGTGCTTTTACGCGTCACCGGGCGGCACCCGGGCGCCACCGCGGGTTGCGAAACGACCGCTCGTGGCCTATTTAATGTCCGACTAATTCCCATCACGAAGGACGATCATGATCGACGGAGCGATGCTCATCGGCGCCGAGGCGCGTCAGGCTGACAAGCGGTTCACTTCTGTCGATCCGTCGACCGGGGAGACGCTGACCCCGGACTTCTCCTCCGCCGGCCCCGACGCGGTCGACGCCGCCTGCGCGCTGGCAGCCGAGGCGTTTGCCGCCTATTCGGCGACCAGCCCGGAGGCGCGCGGCGCGTTCCTCGATGGAATCGCGGAGGAAATCCTCGCGATCGGTGACGACCTGATCGTCCGCGCGACGCAGGAAAGCGGCCTGCCGCGCGCCCGGATCGAGGGTGAGCGCGGCCGTACCCTCGGGCAGTTGAAGCTGTTCGCGCAGGTCGTTCGTCAGGGCGACTGGCTCGACGCGACGATCGAT
The DNA here is from genome assembly GCF_000419605.1 of Sphingomonas phyllosphaerae 5.2. Lineage (NCBI taxonomy): Bacteria > Pseudomonadati > Pseudomonadota > Alphaproteobacteria > Sphingomonadales > Sphingomonadaceae > Sphingomonas > Sphingomonas phyllosphaerae. The sequence continues at coordinate 2,747,200 of NZ_ATTI01000001.1, forward strand.
CCGGCGATGCCCGATCGCCAGCCGCTCCCGCGCCCCGATCTGCGCCGCATGAACGTGGCGCTCGGTCCCGTTGCGGTGTTCGGCGCCTCGAACTTCCCGCTCGCCTTCTCGGTCGCCGGCGGTGACACCGCCTCGGCGCTCGCGGCGGGTTGCCCGGTGGTCGTGAAGGGTCATCCCGCGCACCCCGGCACCGGCGAGCTGGTGGCGCGTGCGATCGCCCGTGCCGTCGAAAAGGCCGGGCTCCCCAAGGGCGTGTTCTCCTATCTGCCCGGCGAAACCAACGAGCTGGGCGGCGCGCTGGTCCGCGATCCGCGCGTCAAGGCGGTCGGTTTCACCGGCTCGCGCGGCGGCGGCATGGCGCTCATGAAGATCGCCGCCGAGCGTGACGAGCCGATCCCGGTCTATGCCGAGATGTCGGCGATCAACCCGGTGGTCATCATGCCGCACGCGCTCGAAGCGCGCGGCGCGGCGCTGGCGCCGGCCTATGTCCAGTCGCTCACGATGGGCGCCGGACAATTCTGCACCAACCCCGGCCTCGTCCTCGCGCTCGCCGGTCCGGCGCTCGACGCGTTCGTCGCGGCGGCAGGCACCGCGCTCACCGAGAGCGCGCCGAGCACGATGCTCACGCCCGGCATCCACGCCAGCTTCGAAAAGGGCGTCGAGGCGCTCGCCAGCCACGCCGCGGTCACCACCGTCGCGCGCGGCAAGGTCGGTGAAGGTGTCAATCAGGCGGTCGGCGCACTGTTCCGCACCGACGCCGACGCCTTCCTCGCCGACCGTGCGCTCGGCCACGAGGTGTTCGGCTCGTCCTCGATCGTCGTGGCGTGCCGCGATCTGGAAGAGCTGAAGAAGGTCATCGCCAGCCTCGAAGGCCAGCTGACCGCGACGCTCCAGATCGATGCCGAGGACGAGGCCGAAGCCAAGCAACTGATTCCGGTGCTCGCCGACCGCGTCGGCCGCATCCTGGTCAACGGCTGGCCGACCGGCGTCGAAGTGGCGCCGGCGATGGTTCACGGCGGCCCCTTCCCGGCCACCAGCGACGGCCGCACCACGTCGGTGGGCACGTCGGCGATCTATCGCTTCCTGCGTCCGGTCAGCCTCCAGAACCTGCCTGCCGCACTGCTGCCCGATGCGTTGTCGGACAGGAATCCGTGGGGCATCGCCCGCCGCATCGACGGCAAGCGCGAAGCTTCACCGCGGTAATCAAGCACTTGATGTAAAACGGAAAGGGCGGTCCTGTGGGGCCGCCCTTTTTCGTTGGCGGTCGCAATGTCGAAGTCGGTTCGCGACCCACAGGTGCGATGTCAGCCGTCGGAGAGGGGCCGCGCTCTCGCGTCGTCAGCGAATGCCGACGCCTCAACGTTCCACCGATGATCGCGCTCGATCGCGGCACGATGCTGGACGCGTCGGCGCCGGAGCGAAAGCCACCGGTTCGCGCATCGCTCTTCGTCATTGCGGGCGTAGCGAAGCAATCCAGTGCCGGACCGCGACGCCTGGATTACTTCACCACGCTCGCAATGACGGTGGCGTATCAGATCTCGGGCGGGTCACACCCGCAACACCCACCGCCGTCATCGGCGGGCAACAGGCCGGCCGCGGCGAACACCCGCGACCGCCCGCGGCGAACAACCATCAATGGTTGTCGCGCGGCAGCCCCATCGTCTGGGCGATCCGCTGGTACTTCTCGGCACCCTCCAGGATCGCGCCGGTGTTCATCTGGCCGACCACCGCGCGCTGGATCTCCTGCCACGGCGTCTGCGAAGCCGGATAGGCAAAGCCGCCCGCCGCCTCCAGCGCCTGCCGCCGCCCGGCCAGTTCCTCGTCCGCGATCAGCACGTTGGCCGTGCCCTTGCCAAGGTCCACGCGCACCCGGTCGCCGGTGCGCAAGAGGGCCAGCCCGCCCATCGCCGCCGCCTCGGGCGAGGCGTTCAGGATCGACGGCGACCCGCTCGTCCCCGATTGCCGCCCGTCGCCGATGCACGGCAGCGCGTGGACGCCCTCGGTGATCAGGTACGCCGGCGGGCGCATGTTGACGACCTCGGCCGCGCCGGGATAGCCGATCGGCCCGGCGCCGCGCATGAACAGCAGCGTCTCGGGCGTGATCCCCGTCGCCGGATCGTCGATCCGCGCGTGGTAATCCTCCGGCCCGTCGAACACCACCGCCGGGCCCTCGAACGCCTCGGGATCGTTCGGGTTCGACAGGTAACGGTTGCGGAACTCCGGCGAGATCACGCTGGTCTTCATGATCGCGGCGTCGAACAGATTGCCCGACAGCACGATGAACCCGGCCTCCTCGACCAGCGGCTGGTCGTACGGGCGGATCACCTTCTCGTCCTCGATCGCCACGCCGCGGCAGTTCTCGCCCATCGTGCGGCCGTTGACGGTGGGGGCGTCCTCCGCGATCAATCCCTGCTCGATCAACTGGTTGACCACCGCCGGCACACCACCGGCCCGGTAGTAATCCTCGCCCAGATACTCGCCGGCCGGCTGCAGATTGACCAGCAACGGCACCTTGTGCCCTTCGGTCTCCCAATCCTTCAACGGCAGCTCGACCCCGACGTGGCGCGCCAGCGCGGCCAGGTGGATCGGCGCATTGGTCGATCCGCCGATCGCCGAATTGACCTTGATCGCATTGTGGAACGCGTCCCTGGTCAGGATGTCGGAGGGCTTCAGATCCTCCGCCACCATCTCGACGATCCGCTTGCCCGTCAGGTACGCCACCTCCTGCCGGTCACGGTAAGGTGCCGGAATCGCCGCCGAACCCGGCAGCGACATGCCCAGCGCCTCGGCCAGCGAGTTCATCGTCGTCGCGGTGCCCATCGTGTTGCAATAGCCCGTCGACGGCGCCGAGGACGCCACCAGCCGGATGAACTCGGCATCGTCGATCTCGCCGGCCGCCAGCAGCTGCCGCGCCTTCCACACAATCGTGCCCGAGCCGGTCCGCTCGCCCTTGTGCCAGCCGTTCAGCATCGGCCCCACCGACAGCGCGATCGCGGGAATGTTCACGGTCGCGGCCGCCATCAGGCACGCCGGCGTCGTCTTGTCGCACCCGATCGTCAGCACCACCCCGTCCAGCGGATAGCCGTACAGCACCTCGACCAGCCCCAGATACGCCAGGTTGCGGTCCAGCCCGGCGGTCGGGCGCTTGCCGGTCTCCTGGATCGGATGCACCGGAAATTCCAGCACGATCCCGCCCATCTCGCGCACGCCCTCGCGCACCCGCTCCGCCAGCACCAGATGGTGGCGGTTGCACGGGCTCAGGTCGCTGCCCGTCTGCGCGATCCCGATGATCGGCTTGCCCGAACGAAGCTCGTCCAGCGAAAGACCGAAGTTCAGGTAGCGCTCCAGATACAGCGCCGTCATGTCGATGTTCGCCGGATTGTCGAACCACGCACGGCTGCGCAGGGGAAGATCGGTCATGCAGAAGCTCCAGGCAAGAGCGTTGATATAGTCGGACAAATCATTTCAGCGCAAGCTATCCAGCCCCACCACTCCGGCCATCGCGCGATATCCCGCGACGCTCGGATGCAGCCCGTCGCCGCTGTCGTAGGCGGGCAGCAGCCGGTCGGGACGCGCCGGGTCGCGCATCGCGCGGTCGAAGTCGATGACGCGGTCGACATGGCCGGGTGTGCGGACCCAGGCATTGATCGCCTGCCGATCGGCCTCGCTTGCCGGACCGGGATGATAATAAGCATTGCTCGCGAACGGCATGATCGTCGCCACATGCACCGTCAGCCCGTGCGCCCGCGCGCGGGCGACCATCTGTGCATAGGCGCCTGTCACCCCCGCCACCAGCGCGCGATGCGCCTCCGGGCTCGCCGGCTGCTCGCGGGTCAGCACGCCGATGTCGTTGACCCCCTCCAGCACGATCAGGTGCCGGGCTCCGGCCTGCGCGAGCACGTCGCGATCGAAGCGTGCCATCGCGTTCGGTCCGAGCCCATCTAGCAGCAGGCGATTGCCGCCGATCCCCAGATTGAGCACCGCGGCGCGTCCGCCGAGACGCCGCGCCAGCCCATCGGTCCAGCGCGCATTGGTGTTGGGCTTCACGCCATACCCATCGGTGATCGAGTCGCCGAAGGCGACGATGCCGTTCGGTGCCGCGCATCGCTCGACTTCCATGCCCGACAATTGGAACCAATGATCGGTGCCGGTCGCCCCCGGCAGATCCGTCGCCGCGGTCGCATCGCCCTTCGCGATCCACGACGTCGCGCGCGAGCCGGGATGCGCGGTCGCGCCGTCCGGGTCGGCGGGAAGGTGGACCGACACCGCCACATCGTCGAATGCCGCGACCGGCAGCGCGACCGGATCGCTCAGCCACTCGCCGCCCGCCGGGATCACCACGTCGCGTGCCCCCCCGAACGCCAGCGCGCGCACGCTGCCGGGCACCAGCCGTGCGCTGGCATTGTCGGCGGACCGTGCGATGGCGGCACCCGCGATCCGCAGCGGCGCATGCCCGAACACGTTCGAGAATCGCACCCGCACGCGGGCCCCGCCGATCGACGGCCGGACGATCTGGCGCAGCGTCGCATCGGCCAGCGCCCCGGAGGGAAGGACGTTGTTGCCCTCCGGCGTCATCTGCGCAGAGGCCCATGCCGCCTGCCACGAACACGGGCGCGCGGCGGCTGGCGCGGCGGTCGAGAGCAACGGCACGGAGAGCAGGGCGGCAGCAAGCACGAACGACGATCGCATAAGGGCTCCCGAACAAAGAAGGGCCGGCCCCGTGAAGAGACCGGCCCAGAGGCGGCGCGCCCGATATGGGGAGAGGGACGCGCCGTATCGCCTAGAAGCTGGCGCGCAGGCCGACCAGGACCTGACGCCCCGGATAGTAAACGCTGTACGCGGCATTGTCGTAGCCGATGGTCGTGCGCAGCGGCTTGTTGGTGATGTTCAGCACGTCGAGGGTCAGGCGCATCGCCTTGTCCAGGAACGGCAGCTGATACCCCGCCGACAGATCCAGCTGCCCGCGCGCATCGGCGCGAAGCGGCACGTTCAGGTTGTTCTGCGGTGCGTTGGCGGCGATCACATCGCCCTGCCACACGTAGTTCAGGCTGAGCGACAGGCCATAATTCTCGTAATAGCCCTGAACGTTATAGCCCCAGCGCGGCACGCCCGGCGCGAACAAGGTCTGCTGCGTCCCGCCGATCAGCACCGGATCGGAATCCTGCGTGATATGCGTGCCGTTCGCCTGGAAGCCGAGCCCCTTGACGACGAAGTCGAGCGGCTGGTTCCACGTCCCCTCGATCCCCTTGATCACCAGCGTCTGCAAATTGACCGGGCGGTTGACGCTGACCGGCGTGGCATCGACGGCCAGGCCCGCGGCGCGTGCACGATCGGTCAGCGCGTTCTGCTGCGTCTGGATCAGCGAGCTGAACGGGATGTTGAGGCTGCCGAACGTCGCCTGCTCCTGGATCGTGGCGGTGAAGCCGTTGATGCTCTTGCGGAACAGCGAAACGCCGACGTAGCCCGCGCCACCTGTGTAAAACTCGCCACCCAGATCGATGTTGTCCGAGGTATAGGGCTGGAGCGTCGGGTTGCCCGCGCTGGCGATCTGGGCCGACGGATCGGAGAAGGTGACGCCCGGCAGGATCGAGCCGGCGTCCGGCCGCGTCAGCGTCTTCGACACCGCGAACCGCAGCTTCAGATTGGGGAACAGATCGTAGCTGATGTTCGCCGACGGGAGCACTTCCTCGTAATTCGAGTCCGCGGTGATATCGATGATCGAGTTGCCGATCTGGCTCGGCCCGACGACGCGCTGGTCGGTCCACACATAGCGGAAGCCGGCGTTCGCGCGCAGTTCGCGCCCGAACAGCGCGGACACGCCGTTGACCTCGAAATAGCCGCCGTAGACCTTCTCGAAGACGTCGCCGGTCGCGCCGCCGGTCACCGAGCCGCGCACTTCCGGCGCATTGTCGCGGAACTGCGCATAGTTGGTCGCCTGCGCCAGCCGGTTCAGGTCGGGGATGATGAAGCTGGTGACGCCGAACTGGCCGCTGGAAAGCTTGCCGAAGTTGCTGACGCCGCGGTTGAGATATTGCGCGATCTGGCCGGTCGGCACCGATCCGCTGTTGCCGTCGCACGTCGCGCCGCACACCGACGCCTGGAATGCGGGCGTGTTGTCGAACGCGCGCACGCTGCGCGCCGCCTCGTCATAGGCTGCGCCGAACTTCACGTTGAGCGTATCGTTGCCGTACATCAGGTCGAGGTGCGCGCCCTTGGTCTCGGTCTCGCGGCGCACGTTGCTGACGTTGACGCGGTACCATTGCCAGCCGAGGTTCGGATCGCCGAGGTCGCGGTTGGCCGAAATGATCGGCTGCGGGCTGTTCGTGGTGTTGTCGTAGGTGACCTCCACGCCGGAATTCGGCGCGGTCTGGAATGCGAAGGTCGGCTGTTCGCGGAAGAAGTTGCTCTTGCCCCAGTTCGCCGACAGGTCGATCTTCAGCATGTCGCTGGGACGCCATGACGCGCTGGGCGTCACGTTCCAGAACTCGGTGTCCTGGTTGAAGAAGCTGTTTTCCGAGAAGAACGACGAATTGGCGAAGATGCCGGAGGTCACGACGTTGTTCTGGTCGACCTCGACATCGAACGGCACCATGCCACCGGTCGATTGCGGCGACGTACCCGGACCGGAATTGCGCACCTGCCAGTTCATGTTCGAGCGCAGGTAATTGCGCTTCGACTTGGCGTAGATGCCGTCGAGCGCAAAGTGGAGCGCGTCGGAGGGACGCCACTCCATCGCGCCGATCGCCGAGATGCGCTCACGCGTGCCTTCGGTCAGCACCGGGCGGCCGAGCCGCGGCAGGATCGCGGTGGCGAGCTGCGACAGCGGCAGGCCCGAGGTGGCGGCCAGATCGACGGGCGCCCCCGTCACCAGCCCGCGCCCGACATTGGCCGGAACGGAGGTGGCGAAGCTGAAGCCGTTGCCGCCGGGATTGCAGGCGCCGGTCGCCGGCTGGCACAACGCCAGATTGGCGTCGGTGAAGCCGACCGTGTCGTAGCCGTCGATGCGCGTCTTCTGACGCACGCCCGCGACGCCGACCAGGATGCCGAACGTGTCGCCGAACGTGTGACTGGCGACGAGCGCGCCGCGTGGCCCGACCCTGTCATTGGTATCGGTGTACGCGCCCTGCGCCACGACCGTGACGTGGGTGCCCGGCTTGTCGAACGGGCGGGCGTTGCGCAGGTTGACGGTGCCGGCGATGCCGCCCTCCAGCGTGGAGGCGGTGGCCGACTTGGCGACGTCCAGCCGCGTGAACAGTTCGGACGGGAAGAAGTCGAGATCGACCTCACGATTGCCGCCGCCGGTGCCGTTGGTGCCCCCGTCCGAGGCGACCGCGAACTGCGTGCCGTTCAGCAGCACCTTCGAGAAGCTGGGGCCAAGACCGCGGATCGACACCTGCGTGCCCTCGCCGCTGATGTCGCGGTTCAGGCGCACGCCGGGGATGCGGTTCAGCGTTTCGGCGAGATTGGTTGCCGGCAGCTTGCCGATATCCTCGGCGAAGATCGAATCGCCGAAGCCGACCGAGTTGCGCTTGGCATTGGTCGCGCTCTGCAACGAGGCGCGGATGCCGGTGACGACGATGTCGTTGGTGGGCTGCGACGAGTCGGTCGCATCCTCGATCCCCTGCACGGCACCCTGCGGCACCTGCGCATTCGGATCGGCGGCGGTGTCGACCTGCGTGGCGGGCGACGGGACCTGGCCACCCGGGCCGGTCGGCTGCGTCTGCGCGCGGGAGGTGGCGGCGGTCAACGCGGTGGCGGCGGCAGCGCCGAGCAACACGGCGCGCAGCGCCGGACGACGAACGATCAAACTCATCTCACTCTCCATAGACGATCCCCCGCTTCTCGGCCGGCGGGTTTGTAGATGCGCTGTTAGCGCTATCACTTATGAATATGCCCGATAAACGCGGTCGTCAACCCGCCTACTTGTAGCGGTACAGCCGCACCTTCTGGATCTGCCACGCACCGGGCGCGAGGCGGATGTGGCGGCCCTGGTGCGTCTGGTCGCCGTTCAGCACCCGCCCGGCCACCCAGCGCCCGGCGCCATCGAACACGCCCTCCTCGGCGCGGTCGATGCCGGCCAGCGCCGGCCCGCCACCCACTCCTGCGCCCGCTCCCGCGTCGCGCGCTGCGAAGGTGACGGTGATGCCTTGCCCGGCAATCAGATATTCCTCGGCGCCGGTCTGGATGATGATCCCGCCATACCCGGCGGTCTCCGCCGTCATCGTCGGGCGCTGGATATCGGCATAGGCGATCGTGAAGCGATAATCGCCGATGTCGCGGGTCTGGGGCGCATAGTCGAGCGATTCGTCATAGGCCTGCCGCGGCTTGAACCCCGCCATTCGCCCGCTGCCCTGCGCGGCGAGGATGTGCGGCGAGAGTTGCTCAAGCACCGCATATGCCTCGCCCAGCTTGCCCGGCGCCTCGTCCACCGAGTCGATCGAGAACGGACCGAAGCCGATCGCGTCATGTTCCCCGATCGCGTAGAAGGCGTTGGCGGGAACGATCGGATTGTCGGCGTTGTGCGCCTCGGGGATGAACAGCGGATTGTCCGGGCGCTTGTAGGTGTCGACGATCCGGGTGAAGTCCGGAAAGTAGATGTCGGGTGCCAGGAAATCGAGCGCGGGCGCCCCCGCTTTCCACACGTCGATCAGGTGCGGCAACGGGCCACCGCTGGGGTATTCGCCCGGCGCGCGGCCCGGCCGGTTCAGCGCCACGTTGACGTACATCGGCAACGGATAGGCCGCCTTGCCGGCGCGGGTCAGCGCGTCCGCGAAGCGCGCGTAGTGCCACGCCGCGAACACCTCCGCCGCCGCATCGCCGTCACCGAACAGCTCGGTCCACGTTCCTTCCGTCTTCGCGCCGCGCGCCACCCACATCGCCTTCATCGCCGGCACCAGCGTGTCGCGATGCTGCGTCAGATATGCGGTCAGCTCCGCCGGCACCGGCTGCGCGAAGGCGGCGTTGGCGGCGGCGCCATAATCGCGCACGACCGGCAGCATCCCGATCTCGTTTTCCACCTGCATCATCACCACGGTGTTCTGCGTGCCGTCGACCGCCTTCAGATGCGCCATCAGCGCCGCATAGGCGCGCTGGTCCGCGGCCAGCGTCTGTTCGCCGAACGTCGAGAGGATCTCGACCGACTGCCCGTTGGGCAGCGCCGCGCGCGGGAACCGCGCCTGATCGCGCTTCACCCAGCCGGGCACGTAGGTCGACATCGAATTCTTCCACGCGCCGAACCACAGGATCACCAGCTTCAGGTCGTTCGCGCGCGCGTCCTTCAACATCGCGTCGACGCTCGACCAGTCGAAACGCCCCTCCTGCGGCTCGATCAGTTCCCACGATACCGGCGCGAGCACGGTGTTGAGATGCATCGCCTTCAGGCGTGCCCAGTGCGGGGCCATATACGCCGCACTCGACGCCGCCGAATTGCTCAATTCGCCCGCGATCAGCAGCCGCGGTTTGCCGCCGACGATCAACTGTGTCGCATCGCCCTGTTTGGCGAGCCGCGGCACTTCGGCAAAGGCAGGGGCGGCAAAGGCGGAAACGGAGGTAGCGAGCAGGGTGGCGATCAGGGCGGCGCGAATCATGAGCGGCTCTCCAGGATGACGTTGCGATACCGCGGGTTGAGCAGGTGGAAGACGAGCAGCGCGACCAGATAGGCGACACCGCACGCGACGAAGAATGGCCCGTAGCTGCCGACCGTGTCGAGCAGCAGCCCGAGCGACTTGGAGGCGATGAACCCGCCCACCGCGCCCGCGAAGCCGCCGAGCCCGATCAGCGTCCCTTGCGCGAAACGTGGGAACTGGTCACCGGGCAGCGCGAACAGGTTGGTCGAAAAGCCCTGGTGCGCCGCGCACGCCAGTCCGATCAGCGCGACCGCGATCCAGATGCTGCTCGCCTGTCCCGCGAACATTACCGGCAACGCGAACAGCGCGCACGCGAACATCGCCCGCTTGCGCGCCCGCCCCGCCGCCACGCCGCGCTTCAGCAGGTGCGACGAATACCAGCCGCCCGCGATCGCCCCGAGATCGGCCAGCACGTAGATGGCGACCAACGGCGGGCCGAAGCTCTTCAGATCGTAGCCATATTGCTTGTTGAAGAAATCCGGCAGCCAGAACAGGAACGTCCACCACACCGGATCGATCAGGAACCGCCCCGCCATATAGGCCCATGCCTCGCGGTGGCGCAGCACCCGGAAGAAACCGGCGCGCCCGACATCCTGCTGCGGCTCGGCCTCGATCCAGTCGCGCTCGCCCGCCGACAGCCGCGGGTGCTCGGCAGGCTTGTGGTACAGCCGCCACCACGCGACCAGCCACACCAGGTTGAGCAACCCGGTGATGATGAACGCCCACCGCCAGTCGAGCAGCAATCCCGCAACGATGAACCCGACCAGCAACGGCGTCACGACCGCGCCGACATTGGCCCCGGCATTGAAGATGCCGATCGCCAGCGCGCGTTCCTTCTTGGGAAACCATTGCGACGCCGCGGCCAGCGCCGAGGGATAGGTTCCCGCCTCGCCGAAGGCGAGCGGAATGCGTGCGATCACGAAGCCGGTGGTAGAGGTGACCAGCGTCTGCGCGAAATGGCCGAGCGTCCAGCTCCCCATCGCCAGCAGATAGCCGTACTTCGGCCCGATCCGGTCGATCAGCCACCCGAACAGCAGGAAGCCGATCCCGTAGAAGACCTGGAAATACCCGGTGACGTCGCCGTAGCCGGTGTTCGTCCAATGGTAGAGTTCGGTCAGCTGCGGCTTGAGCACGCCCAGCACCAGCCGGTCGATGTACGACAGCACCACCGCGGCGAACAGCAGGCCGCAGATCACCCAGCGGATGCGCCCCGTCGGAGGTGGCACGGCACGGGCGGCGGTATCGGGCGCGTGCTGCGCCGCTTCGATGAAGTCGCTCATGCCGGTGACCCTTCACATACCAGCCACCCCGGCGAACGCCGGGCCGCGGTCGGGGAACGTTCCCGTATCGTGCGCGCGGCCGACATCCGGCCTGCGGCGCTCGCCGCACGGCGGAAGGTCGCCATGCGCGCCTGCCATGCCGGCCGTCGCACGGCCGCGACCCGACGCCCCCGCATCATCCTCACCAGCTCCACAGCGTGCCGTCCTCCAACCGGTTCACCGGCAGATATGCACGCTTGTACTCGTATCCCGCAGCCAGTTCCTCGTCGATGTCTACGCCCAGCCCCGGCGCATCGCCCGGATGCATCATGCCCTGCTCGAACCGATAGGCGTGCGGGAAGACCGCGTCGGTTTCGGAGGTGTGCGGCATATGCTCCTGCACGCCGAAGTTCGGCACCGACAACCCGAAATGCAGGGCCGCCGCCATCGTCACCGGCGACAGGTCGGTCGCGCCGTGGCAGCCGGTGCGGACCTGATGAAGATCGGCGAGCGCGGCGATCCGGCGCAGGTGCGTGATCCCGCCGGCGTGGACGATCGTCGCGCGGATATAGTCGATCGCCTGGCTTTCGATCAGCGACTTGCAGTCCCAGATCGAGTTGAACACTTCACCCACTGCGATCGGCGTGGTGGTGTGCTGGCGGATAAGGCGGAACCCCTCCTGGTTCTCCGCGGGTGTCGGGTCCTCGATCCAGAACGGGCGATACGGCTCCAGATCGCGCCCCAGCCGCCCGGCCTCGATCGGCGTCAACCGGTGATGCACGTCATGGAGCAGGTGGATGTCCGGCCCCAGCGCCTCGCGCGCCGCCGCGAACAATTCGGGCACGATGCGCAGGTATTTCTCCGTCGACCACACGCTTTCGGTCGGCAGGTCGGCATCGGCGGGCTCGTAGCGCTGCCCCGGCTTGGCGACGCCGTAGGTGGACGCCAGCCCCGGAACCCCGCATTGCAGCCGGATCGCCTTGTAGCCTTCGTCGCGGTGGCGGATCGCGGTGGCGATCGTGTCGTCGATCGTCGTGCCGTTGGCGTGGCAATAGACCATGCACGCCTCGCGCGACGCGCCGCCCAGCAATTGGTAGACCGGCAGCCCGGCCAGCTTGCCCTTGATGTCCCAAAGCGCCACGTCGACCGCCGCGATCGCGGTCATCGTCACCGGGCCGCGCCGCCAATATGCGCCCTTGTACAGATACTGCCAGATGTCCTCGATCCGGTGCGCGTCGCGCCCGATCAGGCACGGCACGACATGCTCGGACAGATACGCCGCGACCGCCAGTTCGCGCCCGTTCAGCGTCGCGTCGCCGACGCCGCTCGTCCCGTCGTCGCAGGTGATCTTCAGCGTGACGAAGTTACGCCCCGGCGATGTGATGATGACGCGGGCATCGGTGATCTTGGGCATGGTCTCTCTCAGGCGATGTCGAGGGTGACGGTCTGCACGTCGCGGCTGTTCGCGCCGGTCATGATATCGAAGCGGCCCGGCTCTACCACCTCGCGCATGTCGGCGTCCCACATCCGGAACGCCTCCGGCCCCAGCGTGAAGCGCACCGTCTTCCGCTCGCCCGGCGCCAGCGTGACGCGCGCGAACTCCTTCAATTCCTTGACCGGCCGCGCCACCGACGACACCTGATCGCGGACGTACACCTGCACCACCTCGTCCCCGGCGCGCTGCCCGCTGTTGGTCACGTCTACCTCGACCACCACCTGCCCGGCCGGCGCGATCCGCGTGGCCGACAGGCGCGGCGCGGACAGCGTGAAGCTGGTGTAGCTCAGGCCGAACCCGAACGGGAACAGCGGCGCGTCGTCGTCGAACAGATAGCCGCGCCGTGCCGACGGTTTGTGATTGTAGTAGAACGGCACCTGCCCGACATCGCGCACCACCGTCACCGGCAGTTTCGCGCCCGGATTGACGTCGCCGAACAGCACGTCGGCGATCGCATGGCCGCCCTGCTGCCCGGCGTACCAGCATTCGAGCAACGCATTGGCCTGTCCGGCGACGCTCGGCCACGACGGCGGGCGGCCGTTGATCGCCACCACCACCACCGGCTTGCCGGTCGCCTTCAGCGCGGCGAACAAGGCGTTCTGCTCGCCGAGCAGGTCCAGGTCGGTGCGATCGCCCAGATGACTCTTCGCATAGCCCTCGCGGCTGGTCTGCTCGGTATCGCCGATCGCCAGCAGCACGACGTCCGCGCCCTTGGCCGCATCGACGGCCTCGGCGATCAATTGCCGGTTGCGCGCGGGGTCGGCGAGCAGCACTTCGTTGGCGGAGCGGTCCTCGCTCTGCGTGATGAACACGCCCTGCGCATGGACCACCTCGGCGCGGCCCTTCAGCTTCGCGCGTATGCCCTCGAGCAGCGATACCGGACGGTCCGGAAGCGACGAATACCCGCCCAGTCGCGCCACCGCCGCGTTCGGTCCGATCACGGCGACGCGTTTTTGCGCGCCCGGCGTGAGCGGCAGCGTGCCGTCGTTGACCAGCAGCGCGATCGACCTGCCCGCCGCCTCGCGCGCCAGCGCCAGCGCCTCCGCATTGGCGGTCAACTTCGCCGCCGCTCTGGCGTCGACTTGCGCCTCCTCGAACAGCCCGGCGCGGAACTTCATCGTCAACATCCGCGCACAGGCGACATCCACCGCCGCGACAGGCACTTGCCCGGCTCGAACCTGCTCGGCGAGCGTGCGATAGGCCGCCCCGTCGGGCAGATCGGAATCGACACCCGCTTCCAGCGCCAACTTCGCGGACTTTTCCTTCGAATCGGCGATATGGTGGAAGTATTCCAGTTCGGGGATCGCGGCATAATCGCTGACCACCGCCCCGTCGAAGCCCCATTCGCCGCGCAGGATCTTGCCTAGCAGCCAATGGTTTGCGTGGCTGGGAACGCCGTCGATCTCGTTATACGACGGCATTACCGCCGCGATCCCGGTCTGCTCCACTACCTTGCGGAACGGCGGAAAATAGCTCTCGCGCAACTCGCGCTCGCCAAGCTGGGCCGGGGCGACGTTGTTGCCGGCCTGCGGCTGACCGTGCCCGGTCATGTGCTTCAGCGTGGCGTGGACCTTGCCGGGTGCAAGCTCTTTCCCGTCTCCTTGCAAGCCTTTGACCGCGGCGACGCCCATCTCGCCACACAGATACGGGTCCTCGCCGAACGTCTCCTCGATCCGTCCCCAGCGCGGGTCGCGGGCAATATCCACGACCGGCGACAGCGCCAGCGTCGTGCCGTGCGCGCGCACCTCGCGCCCGACCACCGCCTGCACGCGCCGCATCAGCTCGCGATCGAAACTACCGGCCAGTGCAATGGCTTGCGGAAAACTCGTCGCGCCCGGCGCCATGTAGCCGTGCAGCGCTTCCTCATGGAAAAGGATCGGAATGCCCAGCCGCGTACGCTTCGCCCAGCCCTGCGCGGCGTTGACGAACGCGATCGTGTCGGCGGGCGCGCGCCAGCGTCCGGTCACATCGGTGCCGGTGTTGGTAGCAGTCGCCGCGCCGCCCCGATCGGACGGCCGCGCGATCTGCCCGATTCCATGGGGATATGCGGCGTCCGCCTTGCCCGGAGCGAACGCCCGCGCATCGTCCATCACGTCCCGCTTGGTGGTCGACAAGGTGATGAGTTGCGCGACTTTCTCGTCCAGCGTCATCCGCCCCAGCAGGTCGCGCACGCGCAGGTCGATCGGCGCGCGTGGATCGCGATACACGGGTGTCGCGGCGGTGGCGGGCAGGAACGCGAGCGCAGAGACACCGGCCGTCCAGCGTAGTAGCTCACGACGAGCGACAACCGCGGTCGTTTTACGGGTGGCGGTCACGCGCGATCCTCATCTTGCAAGCGGCTGCCTCGATCGTTCGCCGAGGCTTGCCATTAGAACTGATAGCGTTACCATGGCCGTGCAGAAGCGGCGTTGTCAATGCCGCCATGGGTAGCAGGAGTGGCGATGAAAGCGTGTTCGATGTTCGTGGGTGCGCTCGCGCTGCTGCTGGCCGGCACCGCGCACGCCGACGACGGGTACCGCCTGTGGCTGCGTGCGCCCGCCGCGAGCGTCGCGTCATCCGTTGCAGTGCGCGGCGAGACGCCGACACTGCGCATCGCCGCCGACGAACTCACCCGCGCTCTCCCGGCCGGACTGAACGTCACCGTCGCCACGGCTGCCGATGCCGACGTCGCTGCGCTGCGGCTGCCGTTCGCGGCCCTGGGTGACGAAGGCTATCTGGTTCGCCGCGTGACACTGGGTGGCAAGCCGACGCTGCTGGTGGCCGGCAATAGCGACCGAGGTGCCCTTTACGGTGCGTTCGCACTGCTGCGCCACCTCGCCACCGGCGGCACCGTGGCGAACGCCGCACTGACCAGCACGCCGAAGGTGAAGCTTCGCGTCCTGAATCACTGGGACAATCTCGATGGAACGGTCGAGCGCGGCTACGCCGGCGACTCCCTGTGGGACTGGTGGACGCTGCCGGACCGGACCGATCCGCGCTACACCGACTATGCACGGGCCAATGCCTCGATCGGCATCAACGGCACCGTACTCAACAACGTCAATGCCAAGGTCGACAGCCTGACTCCGCGCTACATCGCCAAGGCGGCGGCGCTGGCCGACGTTTTCCGACCCTGGGGCATCAAGGTCTATCTGTCCGCGCGCTTCTCCGCCCCGATCGAGCTGGGCGGCCTCAAGACCGCCGACCCACGTGACCCCGCGGTGGCGGCGTGGTGGAAGGCGAAGGCCGACGAGATCTATCGCGCTATCCCGGACTTCGGCGGCTTCCTGGTCAAGGCGAACAGCGAGGGGCAGCCCGGCCCGCGCGATTACGGGGCCACGCACGCGGACGGCGCAAACATGCTGGCCGCGGTGGTCAAGCCGCACGGCGGAATCGTGATGTGGCGCGCGTTCGTCTATGCCGATACCGACCCCAGCGACCGCGCCAAACAGGCCTATACCGAGTTCAAACCGCTCGACGGCACGTTCGCCGACAATGTGCTGGTGCAGGTGAAGAACGGCGCGATCGATTTCCAGCCGCGCGAGCCCTTCCATCCGCTGTTCGGCGCGATGCCCAAGACGCCGCTGATGGTGGAATTCCAGATCACCAAGGAATATCTCGGCTTCGCGACCCACCTCGCCTACCTCGGCCCGCTGTTCGAGGAGACGCTGGCGTCGCGGACCGGGCGCGGGGCGGAGACCGTTGCGACGGTCGTCGACGGCAGCAGCGAAGGGCACCGCCTGACCGGGATCGCCGGGGTCGCCAATATCGGGCGCGACCGCGACTGGTCCGGCTCGACCTTCAATCAGGCCAATTGGTACGTGTTCGGCAGGATGGCTTGGGACCCGACCTTGACCGCAGCGCCGATCGCACGCGAATGGGCGCAGCAGACGTTCGGCACCGACCGCCAGGTCGTCGATACCGCCGTGAAGATGATGATGGGCTCACGCGAGGCGGTGGTCGATTACACCGGCGCGCTCGGGCTCGCGCACCTGATGGCAACCGGGCACCACTACGGGCCGGGGCCGTGGGTGGACGATCTCAAGCGTCCCGAATGGAACCCCGCCTATTATCACAAGGCCGACCGGGCCGGGATCGGCTTCGACCGGACCAGGACCGGCAGCGATGCGGTCGACCAATATGCGCCGCCGATCGCCAAGCAACTCGCCGATCCGAAGACCACACCGGAGCGCGAACTGCTGTGGTTCCACCATGTTGCGTGGGACCGGAAGATGCCGTCGGGCAAGACGCTCTGGGAAGATCTGGTCGCGCACTACGATCGCGGCGTCGGCTATGTGGCCGGTATGCGGCAGCAGTGGGACGGGGTGCGCACGCTGGTCGATGCCGAACGCTGGCAGAAGACCGCCGCGTATCTGGCGGTGCAGGAGCGCGAGGCGCGCTGGTGGCGTGACGCCAGCCTCTCGTACTGGATGTCGATCAACGGACGTGCACTCCCCCGCGGTGTTACCGCTCCCGCGCACGATCTGGCTTGGTACAAGGCGCAGCATTACGCATACGTCCCCGGTCATTACGACTGACCGCGGCGAGGGCGCGGTTTCTCGCCGCGCCCGTCGAAGCCGCTTCCCCCCGGCCCCCGATTGCGCCTAACAGCGCAAATATATGTGGCAGCTCTATCAGTTCCCGCTGTGTCCGTTCACGCGCAAGGTCCGCACGCTCCTCAACGAGAAGGACGTGGGCTATCAGCTCATGCGTGAGAACCCGTGGGAACGGCGCGATGCGTTCATCGACATGAATCCTGCCGGGCAGACCCCGGTGATGACCGACAACGATCGCGGCGTGGTGCTGGTCGATTCGATGGCGATCTGCGAGTATTTCGAGGAGACGGTCGAGCGGGTGGCGATGGTCAACGGAACCGCCGCCAACCGCGCCGAGATACGCCGGCTTGTTGCGTGGTTTGACACGCATTTCTACCGCGACGTGACGCAGCCGTTGCTGGACGAGCGGATGATCAAGCGGATCGCG
Source organism: Sphingomonas phyllosphaerae 5.2 (assembly GCF_000419605.1). NCBI lineage: Bacteria > Pseudomonadati > Pseudomonadota > Alphaproteobacteria > Sphingomonadales > Sphingomonadaceae > Sphingomonas > Sphingomonas phyllosphaerae. Next base: position 2,764,542 of record NZ_ATTI01000001.1, read on the forward strand.
CACCGTACGGCACCGGACGCGTCGCGGTTGCGCGAGGCGATGAAGTCGGCGGTCGGACATCTCGATTACATCGACTTCCTGCTCGATCATCGGAAGTGGATCGCCGGCTCGACGATAAGCCTCGCCGATCTTGCCGCCGCGGCACAGATCTCGGTCGCCGACTATCTCGGCGGGATCGACTGGGCGGGTCATGCGCTGACCAAGGCGTGGTATTCCGCGTTCAAGAGCCGGCGCAGCTTCCGCCCGCTGCTGGCCGAACGGATCAGCGGGATCGAACCGCCGAGCTATTACGAGAACCCCGACTTCTGATGCATGCCACTCACGACCCCGCCGCTCTGCCCGCCCCGGAGATCGCCTTTGACGATTTCCTCGCGGTCGACATCCGCATCGGGACGATCGTGGCAGCGGAGCCGTTCCCGGAGGCGCGCAAGCCCGCGTACAAGCTGACGATCGACTTCGGCGGCACGATCGGCATGAAGCGGTCGTCCGCGCAGATCACCGAACATTATACCTGCGCGGAACTGCCGGGCCTGCAGGTTGCGGCGGTGGTGAACTTCCCGCCGCGGCAGATCGGCCGTTTTATGTCGCAGGTGCTGACGCTCGGCTTCCCCGATGCCGACGGCAAGGTGGTGCTATTTCATCCGGGCATGCCGGTGCCAAACGGCGGACGGCTGTTCTGATGCGGCAGGCACACGGGCAATTGATGATAGCCACCCGCGGGCAAGGACTTGTCGAGGTGACGCGGGAAGTCGCAGCGTGGCTGGATCAGCAAGGCGTTGCGGATGGCTTACTCACCGTTTTCTGCCGTCACACCTCCGCCTCGCTGACGATCAACGAGAACGCTGCGCCAGCGGTTCGTCGGGATCTGGAGCGCTATTTCGCGCGACTCGCGCCCGAATCGCGGGAGTATGAGCATGACGACGAAGGACCGGACGACATGCCCGCGCATCTCAAGACGGCGCTGACAAACGTCTCGCTTTCAATGCCCGTGACAGGTGGTCGGATGGTGCTGGGGACGTGGCAGGGCATCTATCTGTTCGAACACCGCACCGCGCCGCACCGCCGGACGCTCGCGCTGCATGTGATCGGGGAATAGCTGATCGCTCTTCCGGCCCGAAGCTCGCAACGGCAAGAGCTAGTCTAGCAATCCCGGTAATCCGACCTCCGTCGTTGACCCGGAGTCCAGCGCTGGTGCTTTCGTCACCGTTGAGGTCGGCGCGATTTTGATGAATTTCAGTGCAGCGAAAATTCGGCGCATTTGGCTGCTTGCGCACCAAGGCGCGTTTTCCAAGGAGGCGTCAGCGCGGCTCCGCCAACGTCAGGATCGACACCCCCGTCGGCATCGGCACGCGCCCAACCAGGTGCCGCTCGAGCCGGAAAATTCGCTCGAACAGCGCGTTGAGCGGCGCGACGGGCGGTGAGTCGTCGCTGTCGTCGCGTCCGGTAAGTCGCCCTGCAACCCGCGCAGCCGCAGCCAGCGGGAACAGCAGCGAGTTGAAATAGGTGAGCCCCCGCTCCTTCAGCCCCGCCTCGTGAAGTGCACCGAGCAGCGTCATCTTGGAATAACGGCGGTGGTGATGGTTGACCACGTCGTGTGCGCTCCACATCCACTGGTGCGCGGGCACCGCGATCAGGATCTTGCCACCGGGCGCAAGACACGCGCGCATCGCCGCAAGGGCGGCGACATCGTCCTCGATATGCTCCACGACATCCAGCACCGCGATCAGGTCGTAATGCCCGCGCGGCACACCCGGCAGTTCGGGCAACGGCGCAACCGCGACCGGCTTGCCCAGCCGCTTGCTGGCGATTTCGCGCGCCGCCGGATCGATCTCGATGGCATCGACCTCTCCGAACCCCGCCAGCATCGGCAGGTTGTGGCCGGTACCGCACCCGATTTCGAGAATGCGCGCCTGCTGCGGCAAGCGCCCCTCGCGGGTCAGATAGTCGGCGAGGATGTCACGGCGCGCGCGATACCACCAGTGCGTGGAATCATGCTCCGCCATGCGATCGTAGACGCGGCGATCCATCAGCAAGTGACCTTGTTCAAGCGAAGACCCAGAAGCGATTGAGCGCGAAGGTGACCAGCGGGGTGACGAACAGGATCGGCACCAGCGGCCACCACGTCGCGCCATGCAGCGGCCCGGTCAGCAACCACACGAAGAAGGTGTTCATCGCGAAACTGACCAGCGACACGATGAAGAAACGCCCGCCGGTCCGCGCCAGATTGTCACGATCCCCCACGCCGCGAAAACTCCAGCGGCTGTGCATCACATAACCCGACAGCATCGCTACAAGATAGCCAAGCACATTGGCGACCAGCGGCCAGATACTACGATCCGGCAGCGGCCACCGCGCTTGGCCGTAGGTAGCAAGCGGCCAGTAAACGACCGCGTAGAGCGCCGTGGCCGCACCGCCGGTCAACCCGAAGCGCACCAGCTGCCAGAACAGCGCCTGCCATTCCTCCGCCTTGCCGTCCGATCGCAACGTCGTCACACCCGCCCTTTCCGCCCGCCCGCCTAGGGCCGCGCACCGTCGCTGGCAATGGCGCGCTGCGTGGTCGTCAGGGGATCAGGCGATCGGCACGCAGTTGCTCGAACAGCTTGAAGAACGCATCGTCGGTCGGCTGATAGCCGGCGAAGCCGAGCCGCCGGCTCTTCGACATGTCCGTCACCACCTCGAACGGGCGCCCGAGATCTGCATCGGTGTGCCAGGGCGACGCCAGCCGCGCGAGTTCCGGCTCGGCCAACCCCTCGCGCATCGCAATCTCACGCCACCGCCCGGCATCGTCCGCCATCTGCTCCTCCAGCGGACGCACGCTGCCGTCGAAAGGCGCCGCCTCCACCCCGAACCATTCCGCAATCCGGCCCCACATCCATTGCCAGCGGAAGACGTCGCCGTTGACGACGTTGAACGCCTGATCGTGCGCCGCCTCGGTCTCCGCCGCCCACAACAGGTGGCGCGCGAGTTGCCCCGCGTCGGTCATGTCGGTCAATCCGCTCCACTGCGCCGCCGACCCCGGAAATCGGAACGGCCGCCCGCTCGCGCGGCACAAGGTCGCATAAACCGCCAGCGTCGTCCCCATGTTCATGGCGTTGCCGACCGCCTTGCCGATCACGGTATGCGGGCGGTGCACGCTCCACGTGAAGCCGTCGCGTGCCGCCGCGGCGAACAGCTCATCCTCCTGCGCGTAATAGAAGTTCTCGACGTTCAGCCGACCCTGTTCCTCGCGGAACGGCGTCGCCGGCAACTCGCCTTTTCCGTACGCCTCGAACGGGCCGAGGTAATGCTTCAACCCCGTAACCAGCGCGACGTGGCGTGGCGCGCTTGGCTTGGGCAAGCCATCCAGCAGGTTGCGCACCATCGCGGCGTTGACGCGGATATTTTCGGCCTCGCTGTCCTGCCGCAACCACGTGGTGACGAACACCGCATCGGGATGAAGGTCGGCCAGCGCCGCCGCGGTTGCTGTCGCATCCTGAAGATCGGCAATGACCGGCCGGACGCCGGGTTGCCCGCTCGGCCGTCGCGCAAGCCCATAGACCGTCCAGCCCTGCTCCACCAGCAGCGCCGCCGTCGCACTGCCGACGATCCCGCTCGCGCCCACCACCAATGCCGTCCTGCTCATCTGCATCTCCTTGTTACATCAGAGCTAGGCAGCGTAGGGCGCACGTTCCAGACGGCACCATCCGGTGCCCGGGGTACCAGGAGGTCACCATGCAGCCGGGAAGCCCGGACACTGAATGGCGCGAAGATTGCGCACCGCGTCGCGTCCTGGAACTGTTCGCGACCAAGTGGACAAGCATGGTGCTGCACACGCTCCATGCGCGCCACGGCGGCACGGCGCGCACCGGCGTGCTGCTGCGTAGCCTGCCGGGCATCTCGAAAAAGATGCTGACCCAAACAGTGCGCGACATGGAGGCAAGCGGCCTGCTTGATCGCCACGTGCACAGCACCACCCCGCCGATGGTGGAGTATCGACTGACGCCCCTGGGGAAGCGCTTTGTCGAGCCTGTCGAGCTGCTCTACGGCTGGGGGCGCGACAATGCCGATGCGCTCGACGCTTTGGTACCGCGCGCGCGATCGCGGCGCGAGTAGCTCCTGCGCGACAATCGCCGCCCGTTGCCGTTTGCCGGCCCGGCTCGTAAGCACCGGCACATCGACGGGCCGCGCGGCGGCGTGAAGGGAAAGTGTTGACCAACGATCTGTTGTCGCCCGCCACGCGCAACCGTGCGGCGCGCCTGCTCGACCGCCATTGGATGCGCCTGACACTGCTGGCATGGGCCGGCATCGCGATCTGGTATCTGTGGCAACGCTGGGCGGCGATCCACTGGCTGTCGCTGGGCGATACCGACGACAACATGCGTTTGATGCAGGTCCGCGGGCTGTTGAACGGCCAGGGCTGGTTCGACCTGCGCAACTATCGCCTCAACCCGCCGGGCGGCTTCAACATTCACTGGTCGCGGCTGGTAGACCTGCCGATCGCCGGCCTTATCGTGCTGCTACGCCCCTTCGTGGGCGCCGCGGAGGCGGAGCGGCTGGCATGCGGCATCGCACCGCTGTTGCCGATGGCGGTGACGCTTGCGGCGCTCGGCGCAACGCTGCGGCGTCTGGTGCACCCGTTCGCCTGGCCGCTCGGCCTCGCGCTGTTCCTCGCCACCAACGTCTGCCTCGGCATGTTCATGCCCGACCGGATCGACCATCACGGCTGGCAGCTGGCGATGCTCGCGATCACCGTTGCGGGCTTGTGCGACCCGCGGCGCGCGCGGGGCGGCATGCTGGTCGGCGCCGCGACTGCGGTGTCGCTGACGATCGGGCTGGAGATGCTTCCCTATGCCGCGATGGCCGGCGCGATCATCGCGCTTGCGTGGATCTGGGAGCGCGGCGAGCGCGAGCGGCTGGCGCTTTACGCGCTGGCGCTCGCTGGCGGCACCGCGGCGGGGTACGCGGGCTTCGCGTCCTACGCCAACCGGATCTACCGCTGCGACGCGCTGACCCCGGTCTACGCCTCGACGGTCGTGTTGGCCGGCGGGCTGCTGCTCGCGCTGGCGATGCTGTCGCCGCGTCGCCCGGTGGTGCGGCTGGTGCTGGCGGTCGCAGCCGGCGCCTTGATCGCCGCGTTCTTCGCAATTGCCTTTCCGCAGTGCCTCGGCCGCCCGGAGCAGGTCTCGAACGAACTCTACACCAGCTGGCTGTCCCAAGTCCGCGAGGCCAAGCCGATCTACCGTCATCCCTTGCGCGTCGCGCTGCCGATCGTGACTTTGCCGCTGATCGGGCTGATCGGTGCGTTGTTGGCGACATGGCGTGCGCGCCGGCAGGCGAGCCTGCGCGGCTGGGCGTGTGTCGCGCTGTTCGGCGCGTTCGCGGCGCTGATGCTGCTGTGGCAGGCGCGCGCCGGGCCGGCAGCGCAATTGCTTGCGATCCCAGGTGCGGCGGCGCTGGCGTGGATGGCGGTGCCGTGGCTCGCCGCGCCGCGTTTCTGGTGGGCGAAGGTTGCCGCAGCCGTCGCACTGTTCGTCATCGTCTCGGGCAGCTTCACGCAGATCGTCATCGACAGTTTCAAGGTCGACCGTCCCAGCGCCTATGTCCGCCGCGTCAACAAGGCCACGGGCCGATGCCTGACGATTCCAGCGATGCGGCCGCTGGACCGATATCCGGCGCAAACGGTGTTCACCTTCGTCGACCTGGGGCCACGGCTCATCACGCTGACGCACCACGATGCCATTGCGGGTCCGTACCATCGCAACGGCGACGCGATCCTCGACGTCCACCACGCCTTCCTGCGTTCGCCACAGGAGGCCCGCGCCATCATGAAGCGCCACGGCGCGACGATGTTGCTGGTGTGTCCGGACATGGCCGAGTCTACCAACTACCGTGCCAAGGCTCGCGGAGGCTTCTACGACCGGCTGGCCAAGGGCGAGCATTTCGACTGGCTGGTGCCGCTTCCAATCAAGAAAGGTTCGCCGTTCCGGGCATTCAGGGTGGAGTGATCCGGATAGCGCGCAAAGCCGGAGCGTAGGACGCGATCGAACGCCGGTTATCTCCGGTGAAGGTGCCTCCCTCGACCGAGGCCGGGTGACGCGAGCGCGAACGAGGCACGAGCCGACGGCTCCGGAAATCAACGCGAGCCCACGCCGGGGCGGGTCAAGCTACCGTAGCTGCTCCATGATCCCATCGATCACGAACTGCACGGCCAGTGCTGCCAGGAGCACGCCGAGCAACCGCGTGATGACCGCCTCGATCTTCACGCCCATCACGCGCATCAGCGGCCCGGCCGCCAGCAGCGACAGCAACATCAGCAGCAGGTTCGCGGCCAACGCAGCCATGACGACCGCCGTCTGCTCGATCCCGTTGCTGCGCGCCGTCAGCAGCATCACCGATGCGATCGAGCCCGGCCCGGCGATCATCGGCATCGCCATCGGGAAGATCGAAACGTCGTCGGCTTCTTCGGTGGTGATCTTGGCGGCGCGATCCTCGCGACGCTGGGTTCGTTTTTCGAACACCATCTCGAGGGCGATGAGGAACAACATGACGCCGCCCGCGATCCGGAACGACGCGAGTTCGATGCCCAGCGCACGGAGCAAAGGCTCGCCCGCCAGCGCAAAAACCAGCAGGATCAATGCCGCGACCACTACCGCGCGCACCGCCATCGCACGGCGATGCTCCGCCGTCGCGCCTGCCGTCAAACCCGCGAAGATCGGCGCGCAGCCGGGCGGGTCGATGATGACGAACAGCGTGACGAACGCCGAGACGAACAGTTCGAGCATCAGAGCGCCCGCATCACAGCGCGGGATCGATCGCGACGCCCGCGCGCCGCGAGGCCGCGACCAGCGTGTTGCGCATCAGCACCGCAATCGTCATCGGCCCGACGCCGCCGGGCACCGGGGTGATCGCCCCGGCGACCTCCGCCGCGCGCGGATCGACATCGCCGACCAGCCCCGCCTCCGTGCGGTTGATGCCGACGTCGATCACGGTTGCCCCGGGCTTGATCCAGTCGCGCTGGACGAAACCCGCAATGCCGACCGCGGCGACGACGATGTCCGCCTGCCGCACATGGCCCATCACATCGCGCGTCCGGCTGTGCACGGTGGTGACGGTGCAGCTTTCCCGAAGCAGCAGCGCCGCCATCGGCTTGCCGACGATGTTCGAACGGCCGATCACCACCGCCTCCAGCCCGGCGAGGTGCGGATGGATGTCCTGGAGCAGCATCAGGCAGCCGAGCGGGGTGCACGGCACCAGCCCGTCCAGCCCGGTCGCCAGCCGCCCGGCATTGACCGGGTGGAAACCGTCGACGTCCTTGTCGGGATCGATGCGGGTGATGACCGCACGTTCGTCGATGTGGCGCGGCAGCGGCAGCTGCACGAGGATGCCGTCGACGGCTTCGTCGGCGTTCAGCCGGTCGACGAGCGCGATAAGCTCCGCCTCGCCGACATCAGGCGACAGGCGGTGCTCGAAGCTTTCCATACCTGCCGCGACCGTCGCCTTGCCCTTCGAACGGACGTAGACCGACGACGCCGGATCCTCGCCTACCAGCACCACGGCCAGCCCGGGCTTACGCCCGGCGTCCCGCGTGAAGGCGGCGGCGGCGGTCGCGACACGGTCGCGCAGGGTGGCGGCGAAAGCTTTGCCGTCGATGATGCGGGCTGTCATGGCACGATCGCATAAAGCGAAGCGGCGGTGCGCGCCAGCGCTTGCGGATCGCCGGCGATCGTCAGTCGCTTCGTCCGCGCGGTCTGGCCGGCGACCAGCGTCACGTTGCGCTTCGCTACGCCGAAATGCCGCGCTACCAGCGCGATCAACGCCGAATTCGCTGCGCCATCGACCGGCGCGGCGGCAAGCCGCGCGCCAAACTGCGTGTCATCACCGGCCAGCAGGGCATCGCGACCGCCACGCGGCGTCACCCGTACCGCGATCGCGATGCCGTCCGCCGTCTGCCGCCAAGCCGTCAGATCGCAGCGCCCGTCGCCGCGCTGACGGCGATGTTGTTCAGGATGATGTTCAGGATCGCGAGCAGCACCAGCACCACGGCCGGCGCGAAGTCGATCCCCCCGGTATTGGGCAACATCCGCCGGATCGGACGGTAGAGCGGCTCGCTCAAGCGATCGAGTCCCTCGTACAGCGAGCGCACGAAGTTGTTCGAGGTATTGACCACGTTGAAGGAGATCAGCAGCGACAGGACGAACTGCACGATGATGATCCACCATACGAGGTTCAGGATCACCTGCAGGATCTGGATGATGGTGAGCGTCAGCACGCGATTGCGTCTCCGAATGGGTGTATCGGTAATATAGATCACCGAAGGGCCGGGCGAAAGGCCGCGGCTAGCGGCGGATCAGCGTTCCTGCGCCGCGCTTGGTAAATATCTCCAGCAGCATGGCATGGGGAATGCGCCCGTCGAGCACCACCGCGGCGTCCACCCCGGCCTGCACCGCCGCCACGCACGTCTCCAGCTTGGGGATCATGCCGCCGCTGATCGTGCCGTCGGCGCGCAGCGCGGCGACCGCGGCGGGATCGAGATCGCTGACCAGATTGCCCTGCTTGTCGAGCACGCCGGCAACGTCGGTCAACAGGAAGAAGCGTGCCGCCCCCATCGCCGCCGCGATCGCACCGGCCATCGTATCGGCGTTGATGTTATAGGTGTGACCGTCCGCGCCGATCCCGATGGGGGCGATCACCGGGATGATGCCGTCACGGCTGAGCGAATCGATGATGCGCCGATCGACCGCGACCGGCTCGCCGACGAAACCCAGGTCGACCTTGCGCTCGATCCCCTGCAACGGATCGGGCGCGCGGCTGCCGACCTTCTCGGCTTGCACCAGCCCGGCGTCCTTCCCCGAAATACCGACCGCACGGCCACCGGCGCGGCCGATCCAGCCGACGATCTCCTTGTTGATCGATCCGGCGAGGACCATCTCGGCGATCTGCGCGGTTTCGGCATCTGTGACGCGCAACCCGTCGACGAAACGCGACTCCACTCCCAGCCGCTTGAGCATGCGCCCGATCTGCGGGCCGCCGCCGTGCACCACGACCGGGTTGATCCCGACCGCCTTCAGCAACACGACGTCCTCGGCGAAATCGGCCTGCGCTTCAGGATCGCCCATCGCATGCCCGCCGTATTTCACGACGAACGTCTTGCCGGCGTAGCGTTGCAGGTACGGCAGCGCTTCGACCAGGGTTTCGGCCTTCAGCGCGGGCGACAGGTTCGGATCGGTCATGCCGGCGCCATAGCGGCGGCGGGGCCGGCGCGAAAGGTCAGGCGTCCAGCCGCCGCCCGACCGCCACCATCAGGTAGATCAACGGCGGGACCAGCGCGATCGACAGCACGACCTTCGCCAGCATCTGCCCTGCCATCAGCCAGCCGACCGCCGACATGCCGAAGGCGATCGAGATGAACAGGATCGAGTCGACGATCTGGCTCAGCGCGCTGGCGGTCGCGGCGCGAAACCACAGCAGCTTGCCGCCCTCGCGACCCTTCAGCCACGAGAAGATCGTCACGTTCAGCGTCTGGGACACGCCATAAGCGACGATCCCGCCCGCCCAGATCCACGGCGTGGCGCCCATCATCTGGTTGAAGGCGGCGAGATGCCCGGCGTTCATCTCCGGCGCAGGCGGCAGCACCAGTACGACAAGCGTCAGCACCATCGAGACGAGCAGCGGCACGAACCCCATCAGCACCAGCCGGCCGGCCATCCTTTGCCCATGCAATTCGGCAATCGCGCTCGATGTAACGACCAGCAGCAGGAAAGCGAAAATTCCTGCCTCGACTGCCAGCGGCGGCAGCCCCACCAGCGGCCCGAGTTGCGAGATCGTGCCGAGCGACACCTGTTTGTTGCCCAAAACGCCCGCGATGCAGACCATTCCGCCGTAGAAGATCGAGAAGGCGAACAGCGAGCGGGGGATCGGGGCGGCGGCAGCGGGTTCCATGCCGTTCCGTAGCGGGAGCGACCGGCCACGGGCAAGGACTTGCGTCGATCCCGCTACTCCCTGCCTATCGTTCTTGGCTGGCGATCATGCCCGGTGCATGTCATGGCGCGGACCTTCGGCTGCGAAGAAGAAAAATGCAAAGAATCCTCATCGGTCTGGCGGGCATCGTCGTCATCCTGCTGCTCGCGGTGCTGCTGTCGGCAGACCGGCGCGCGATCCGCTTGCGGATCGTGTCCAGCGCGTTCGCGTTGCAGGCCGCGATCGCGGTGATCGTGCTTTACTGGACGCCGGGGCGCGCGGCCTTGGCGGGCGCATCGTCGGGGGTGGCGGCGCTGCTGGGCTATTCGCAAAAGGGTACCGAATTCCTGTTCGGCAACCTCGCCAGCCCGGCCGTGGGCGGGCAGAGCTTTGCGATCGCGGCGCTTCCGGTCATCATCTTCTTCGCCAGCCTCGTCTCGATCCTCTACTATCTCGGCGTCATGCAATTCGTGGTTCGCTGGATCGGCGGCGCGATCGAAAAGGTGATCGGCACCAGCAAGGTCGAGAGCCTGTGCGCGGCCGCCAACATCTTCGTCGGGCAAAGCGAATCACCACTGGTGATCCGCCCCTATCTGGCCGGGCTGACCCCGGCGCAGGTGTTTACCGTCATGACCAGCGGGATGGCGGGTGTCGCGGGCACGATCCTGGCTGCCTATGCATCGATGGGGATCAGCATCGACTATCTGCTCGCCGCCAGCTTCATGGCCGCGCCCGGCGGCATCCTGATGGCCAAGATCATCATGCCGGAGCGCGTGATGGCGCCCGAAGGCGAACTGCCGCTGGGCGACGTGCCCGACGAGGCGCGGCAGATCGCGCTGGCGGAAGCGCGGATCAGCGGGCGCGGTCCCGCTGCGCTGCTTCCGGAGGGCACGCCCGGCGAGCCGCTGCCCGAAGCGACGCACGACGAGGAAAAGCCCGCCAACCTCATCATGGCCGCCGCACAGGGTGCGCAGACCGGCGTGAAGCTGGCGGTGGCGGTCGGCGCGATGGTGCTGGCGTTCGTCGCGCTCGTCGCACTGGCGAACGGGCTGCTTGGTGCGGTCGGCGGCTGGTTCGGGCATCCGGAGCTGAGCTTCCAGGGGTTGCTGGGCTATGTTTTCCAGCCGGTGATGTTTTTGCTGAACGTGCCGTGGAACGAAGCCGGGATCGCCGGCGGGCTGTTCGGCGAGAAGATCGTGTTGAACGAATTCGTCGCCTACATCGACCTCGGCAAGCAAGCGGCACAGCTCTCCCCGCGCACGATCGCAGTGGTGACGTTCGCGCTGTGCGGCTTCGCCAACTTCAGTTCGATCGCTATCCAGATGGCGGTGACCGGCAGCCTTGCGCCCAACCAGCGGCCGACGATCGCACGACTGGGGCTGCGCGCGCTGGCGGCCGGGAGCCTCGCCAACCTGATGAGTGCAGCGCTCGCGGGGCTGCTGATCGGCTGAATCTCAGCACGCGAGCGGCTCATTCGCGTCGTTGCGAGTGCCGTGACGCATGACGTTGCCCACGCCACGATCGTAGTGGCGGCACGTGGTCCGCCACCTCATCAAAAAGATTGCCGTTCCGTCATCCCTAAGTCGACCCGGAGCCGCACTTCCGACGCCCTTGATCGACAGCGAACCGCCGATCGATCCGGGAGACATCACCCGATCCGGGGAGACGCAACTCGCCCCTCCGCCGCGAATTTAGGCGCGCGGCCCAACCGCGCCGCCGCGGCTAGATCCAACCACCGCTTACCGCCCAGTTGAACAATCAAGAAAAAAGGCCGCCGGATCGCTCCGGCGGCCTTTTGCACGCAACCGTGAAAGTCGAATCAGGCGATGCTGATCTTGGTCGCGCTACGGCGACGGCGCAACGCCGCGCCGACCACGCCGAAGCCCAGGATCATCGTCATCCAGGTCGTCGGCTCGGGCACGCCGCTCGTCACCTTGATCGAGTTCAGCTTGAAGGAGTCGTTCCGGTTGTCAGGGCCATTGACCGAGCCGCCGATGATCCAGACGTTGCCCGCCTTGTCCGGCGACAGATTGTAGTTCTGCGTCGCAGTATTGTACTTGGCGCTGTCGCTGTTGAACCAGAAGTTGCCCGACTGCTTGCTGGCATCGTAGCCGAGGCCGTTCGTGATCGAGTTCAGCATCGTGCTCGTCATCGTCGCGTTATAGTTGCCGGCTGCGCGTGCGATGAATGCATCGTTGTCGCTGTAGTTGTTGCCGTTGATCGCGAACGGGTTCAACACCGCCGATTGAAGCGACACAACCTTGTCGAACTGCAGAACGACGAACTCCCACCCGTTGAGATTGTCGATCGTGTGCACGTTGCTGCCGACCTCGCCCGCCTGCAGAACGCCGAGGCCGTTCGCGCCCCACGATGCGAGCGCCGACGCGGTGTAGTTGCCGTCGAGGCCGCGCGTCCAGGCGGTCGCCTTCACGTTGAGCGTCTGCTTGTTGTCGGTCGAGGTGACGGTATAATTGATGCTGTTGTACGCCGTGTTCGTCTTGATCGCGGCGGCGCCAGACTTGCCCACCGCGGTGTCGATGATGAAGTCGGCGGCCTGTGCCGGCACTGCGGCGACGAGCGCCCCGGCGGCGAGCGCGACGTGCGCGAAACGAATCATTGAATTTTCCCCTTCGAAACTGGTCTTTCGTTGACAACTGTCTCGCCGGTTCGTCGCGCAGACGCAACGACGTGCCGCAGTGCACACGTCTCAATAGGAGACAAGTCAGCGGGTTATGCCTGATGCTGGCATCGCACGCGTCGAGCGCCTATGTGCTCCGTGATGACCGAGATCACCGTCGCCGCGCTGCAACTCGCCTTCTCCGCCGATATCGACGCGAACATCGCCAGGGTGTCCGAAGCGGTGCGCGAAGCGCATGGCCGCGGGGCGCAGGTGATCCTGCCGCCCGAATTGTTCGAGGGTGAATATTTCTGTCGCGTCGAGGACGAGGCGCTGTTCGCCAATGCCGCGCCCGTGAACGAGCACAAGGCGGTGCTGGCGATGCAGGCACTGGCCGAAGCGCTCAAGGTGCACATCCCGACCAGTTTCTTCGAGCTCGATGGCCCGCACCATTACAATTCACTGGCGATGATCGGGCCGGACGGCGAGATCCAGGGTGTCTATCGCAAGAGCCACATTCCTGACGGTCCGGGTTATGAGGAGAAGTTCTACTTCCGCCCTGGTAACACCGGCTTCAAGGTGTGGAACGGCCCGCGCACGCAGGGGCACCAGACGAAACTCGGCGTCGGCGTCTGCTGGGACCAATGGTATCCGGAGACGGCGCGGGCGATGATGCTGATGGGAGCCGAGCTACTGTTCTATCCGACCGCGATCGGCAGCGAGCCGCACGACACCTCGCTGGATACCGCGCGGCTGTGGCGCCGCGCAATGGTCGGCCATGCGGTATCGAACGTCGTGCCGGTGATCGCCGCCAATCGCGTTGGGGTCGAACACGGCCAGACCTTCTACGGCACCAGCTTCATCACGGACGAGCGCGGAGACATTCTTGCCGAGCTGGGCCGGGAGGAAGAGGGCGTGATCGTCGCGACGATCGATCTGGCCCGCGTACGACGCCACCGCGCCGCGTTCGGCTTCTTCCGCGATCGTCGACCGGAACTGTACGGTCGGCTGGTGCAGGATATCTGACCGCCGCCCCCCAGCTCGATCAGGGACGCAATTCCAGCGCGCGGGCGAACACTGCCTCGAACATCGCTGGCGTCAGCCGTCCGGTATTCTGATTTTAGCGTGAGCAATGATAACTGTCGATCAAGACGCGTCCGTCAGGCACGCGGTGCTCGGCGAGGTGCGCAAAGCGTGCCTTGGGAAGCCGACCGCCCAGCACCTTCACCGTCGACTGGTGTGCGATCTGCCCCAACGCCACGAACACGCGCGCGTTCGGCAACGCCTCGACCTGCGCGGCGAGATATCCGCGGCAGGTGCGCACTTCCTCGGGCGTCGGCTTATTGGCGGGCGGCAAGCACTTGACCGCATTGAGGATCATCGCGCCGCGCAGCCGCACGCCATCGTCGGGGCGTGCCGCGAACTCACCGTCCAGCAATCCGAAACGCGCCAGCGTGCCGAACAGCAGCGGCCCGGCACCGTCACCGGTGAACGCGCGTCCGGTGCGGTGCGCGCCGTGCATCCCCGGCGCCAATCCGACGATCGCCAGCCATCCATCGGGATCGCCGAACGCCGGCACGGGGGCGTTCCACCAGTCAGGATGCCCTGCCCCCACCTCTTCCCGGAAAGCGGCCAGCCGCGGGCACAAGGCGCAGTCACGCGGCGGCTCGGTGTCGGGCAGCGAAGGGGGTGCGAAGGCCATGCCGGTGCGATAGGCGCAGCACGGTGAGCGGTTCAATCTATCTCGTCGCACTCGGCTCGAACCGTCGCGGGCGGCACGGGCCTCCACGTGTGGAGGTCATCGCGGCGCTCGCGCTGCTCGGCGGGTGCGCGTCGCCGATCGTCGCCAGCGCGCCGCTCGGCCCGTCGACGCGCACCTTCGCCAACGCCGCTGCCTTGATCGCCAGCGACGAGGCACCGCCGGCGCTGCTCGCGCGGCTGAAGGCAATCGAGCGCGCGTTCGGCCGACGCAACGGGCGGCGCTGGGGGCCGCGCGTGATCGACCTCGACATCATCGCCTGGTCGGGGGGGCGCTGGCGCAGCGCGACGCTCGCCATCCCGCATCCGGCGTTCCGAACGCGCGCTTTCGTGCTGACGCCGGCCTGTGCGATCGCACCGCAGTGGCGCGATCCGGACAGCGGGCTGACAATGCGTCAGCTTCATGCCCGGTTGACCCGCGCGCGCCCCGCCCCTAACCGGCTTCGATCCGTGTGAGGGTCCGTAGCTCAGTTGGTAGAGCAAGCGACTTTTAATCGAGAGGTCCCGGGTTCGAGCCCCGGCGGACCCACCACACGGATGCGGCACGCAGGCACGTTCTGTGCGCCAGCCTGCCATCGGCGTTGAGGCCCCTAAGTCGAACCCGCGCAGCCCCGGGCACCACCTTGCAGCGGCGTAACGGTTCTACCGCCGTCATTAGGCCCGCGGTCGGTGGGAAGGTCGACAGCGGTCATCGGTGAAGTGCGAGCCTCGCGCCTAGTAGATATCGCGGCAATAGCGCCCGTGCGCGGCAAGTTCCTCCAGCCGCTCGTCCCCGAGTATCTCGCGTAGCGCTGCATCGACTCCGCTCGCCATTCCCGCCAGGCTTCCGCAGACGTAGATCGCTGCGCCACGTGCGATCCAGTCGGCAACCGCGTCCGCCGCTTCGGCGACCAGGTGCTGGACGTAACGCCCGCATTCCGCGTCGCGCGAGAAGGCGAGATCGACGCGCGCCAGGACGCCGGCCGCTTCCGCTGCGCTGAGCTCCGCCGCGAATGGCCGATCGCTGCCGCGCGCGCGCTCCCCGTACAGCAGCCAGCACGCCGCCCCGCCGGTCGCTACCCGCGCCCGCAGATGCGCCATCAACCCGGCGAGCCCGGTGCCGTTGCCGATCAGGATCAGCGGCGTCGCGGCATCCGCGGGGGGCATGAAGCCGGGATTGTCGCGTACGCGCAGTCGAACGACGTCCCCGACCTGCGCGGTGGCGGTCAGCCAGCCAGAGCCGACCCCAAGCGAGCCGTCCCCGGCGCACATCTGCCGCACGAGCAACTCGATCACGCCCGACGCGGCGATCGACGCGACCGAATAGTCCCGGTGCGCCAGGGGCAGGGTGGCCGCCGTGCCGTCATCCGGCAGGCTCCGGTCGCGCAATGCGGCGAGCGCGGTCGCATCGGCCTCGCGACCGGTCGTCGCCAGCCACTGCGCGACTCTCGCCGGATCATGTCGCGGCATCACCTCGGCGATCGCGCCGGGCGTCCAGTCGGTGGGCGCATCGGGCGTCAGGACGAGGTGGTACATCGCCGCGCCGGGGCTGCCGGGGTTCACATGCGTGCGCCTGGCCAGCGTCCACGGCTGGTAGGCGGCCGGCGACCAGTCGGGCTGGATGGCATGACCGGCGATGGCGGCGAGTTGCTGCTGCCAATGCCGTTCGGCATCGCGATCGTCGCCATCGACCTCGACCAGATCGAACAGCCGTCGCGCGCCGCCAGCATGTAGCCACGCATCCAGACGATGCCCGAATGCGCAAAAATCGGGATATTCGCGGTCACCGAGTGCGAGCACCGCATAGTCGAGCCCACGCGCCACCGGCGGCGCCGTCATCACTTGCGCTTCGAAGCGGCGGGCGCGGTCGGGCGCATGACCCTCGCCATAGGTGGAAACGACGAACAGCGCGCGCGACGCCTTGGCCAGCATGTCCGGCTCGAGCCCGGCGAGCGCGCGGACGGTCGCACCCGGAAAAGCCGCCGCGCTCAGCCGCGCCAGGCGTTCGGCATTGCCGGTCTGCGAGGCGTGAACGACCAGCATACCCGCACCCGCGTCGCTCGTGACCGGGTCTGGGCTGAGCGCGATCGCGGAGAGGGCGCGCCTGGTACGCCGCCGTGCGAGATAGAGCAGCAACCCGGTCACGGTGAACAGCGGCATAGCCAGGCTGGAGAACAGCATCACGATCCGCCCCGGCAGCCCGAAGAATTGCCCGGTGTGCAGCGCGTAGAAATTGCCCGCGACGATCTCTCCGACGTCGCGCTCGGCGTAGCGATCCGCTTTCACCAGCGCACCGGTCTGCACATCGAAGCGCAATTCATCGGTCATCCGGTCGAAGCGCGCACCGCGCGGCAAGACCCGCATCACGACGGGCTTGTCGCCCTTGGCAGGGCTGATCGCGACCCGCTCATAGCGTCCACCATCGCTGCGCAGGAACCCCGCCCACGCCGGCTGCAGCGGCAGCGAAGCGCCCTTCGCTTCGTCGCGGCGCGCCTCGCGTGCGCCGCCGGCCTTGCCGGTCAGCACGTAGCGCGCGCCCTGCCGATACCAATCGTAGCTCCACGTCAGCCCGGTCAGCGCACTC
Organism: Sphingomonas phyllosphaerae 5.2; assembly: GCF_000419605.1. Classification (NCBI taxonomy): domain Bacteria; kingdom Pseudomonadati; phylum Pseudomonadota; class Alphaproteobacteria; order Sphingomonadales; family Sphingomonadaceae; genus Sphingomonas; species Sphingomonas phyllosphaerae. The sequence goes on from NZ_ATTI01000001.1 coordinate 2,781,416, forward strand.
AGCAAGTAGAAGATCACGACCCAGCCGCCGACCACCGCGTGCAGCGCGCGATGAAGGTTGCGACCGGTCTTGCGCAGGTCGAGTACGAACCACGCCCGCCAGTCGAGCGCACGGCGCGGCCAGCGCAGGTACAGCCCCGACAAAGCGAAAAAGATCAGTGCCATCGCGGCAAAGCCGGTGATCTGCCGCCCGATGCCGTTGGGGCCGCCGGGCAACGCCAGCCACCGGTGGAGGTCCATTACGGTGCGGAAGAACCGCTCGCCGGTGGGATGGCCCAGCAGCGCGCCGGTACGGGGATCGACGAACACATGCTCGCCGCGTCGCTGCCCCTTCGGTGGAGCAAGCGTCACCTCGGCGGCCAGACGCGGGTCGCGCTGCATCACGAGTTGGGTCACCGCCGCCCTGCGCTGTCGCGTTACCGCCGCGGCCAATGCGTCTGGCGATAGCGGCGGCATCGCGGACGGCGCCAGCGTTACCACCCCGGGGCTGAGCGCCGCCATGATCTCGTCCTCGAAACTCATCAGCGCGCCGGTGACGCCCATCACCGCCAGCACGAAGCCAGCGGTGATGCCGAGGAACCAATGGATCTGGAACAGAATGCGGCGGGTCATCAGCGACGTGCCGCCGCGACGCTGCGGTTCCAGTCACCGATGATGGTCTTCATATCTGCTCTATCCCCCTGCTACGGGGGACTTACACTAATGATAGAGCTTCGCAATAGCCGAGCTTAGAAGTCCGACCACTCCTCGTCCGCAACTGCCAGCGCGTTCCCGCGCGTGCCGGTGACAGGGCGGCGAGCGGTACGGGCGAGATCGCGGCCGGCCTGGGCGGCGCGCGCCTGCAGATCGTGGACCGGCGACGCGGCGACCGCCACCGGGATGGCGCGTGCGCGGCCATCGATGCGGAAGCGTGAAACTTCGGCCATCAGCCGGTCGGCTTCCTCGGCAAGGCTGCGCGCGGCGGCGGTCGCCTGCTCCACCATCGCGGCGTTCTGCTGCGTGACGCCGTCCATCTCGGAGACGGCGGTGTTGACCTGCTGAAGCCCGGTCGCCTGGTGCTCGGCGGAGGCGGCGATCGTCGAGACCAGCGTGCTGACCTCACCGATCCGGGCGATGATCCGCTGGAGCGCCTTGCCGGTCTCGCTGACCAGCGCGACGCCGGCGTCGACCTGTTCGGTGGAAGCGTGGATCTTGACCTTTACGTCCTTGGCAGCGTCGGCGGAGCGCTGGGCGAGTGCACGCACTTCGCTGGCGACGACGGCGAAGCCCTTGCCTGCATCGCCGGCGCGCGCAGCCTCGACCCCGGCGTTCAGCGCGAGCAGATTGGTCTGGAAGGCGATGCCATCGATAACGCTGATGATTTCGCTGATCTCCGACGACGACCGCTCGATCCCGCCCATTGCGGCGACGGCGCGGCGCACGACCTCGCCGGAGCTTTCCGCTTCGGTACGCGCGTCGCCGACCGCGGTGTTGGCGCGACGGGCGCCGGCCGCGGTCTCACGGACCGTGCAGGTGATCTCCTCCATCGCGGCCGCAGTTTCCTCGAGCGATGCGGCCTGCTGTTCGGTGCGCTGCGACAGGTCGTCGGACGCCTGGCGAATGTCGGCCGAGCCACTCTTGATTCCGTTGGCAGCGCCGGTCACCGCCCCGATCGCGTCGGCCACCGCCGACATCGCACGATTGAAGTCACGCCGAAGTGCTTCGTAATCGGCCGCGAACGGCGTCTCGAGGCGATGCGTCAGGTCGTTGTCGGCAAGCCGCCCCAGTCCGTGCCCGAGCGCATCGACGACCTCGCGCTGCGCCGCCGAGGACAAGGCGAGCGCCTGACCGTTGCCGCGGAACACCTCCATCGCCTTGGTCATCCGTCCGACGCAATCGCGCGATTTGGTGTAGCGGATCTCGCTGGCGTAGTCGCCGCGCGCCAGTGCCTCCATACGCACGACGGTGTTGACGTAGGGATCGCAGACCAGCTTGCGCGAGGCGATCGCCACAAGGCCGACCAACGCCACAATGCCGGCGACGATGCCGACCGCGACGGTGCTCGACACGCGTCCTGCCGCCAACCCGCCGGTCGCGGCGAGCGCGATCAGCGCCGAGCCGGTGTAGACGATGCCGAGTGCCGCGAACTTCGTTCTGATCGGCGCATCATCGCGAAACCAAGCGATCATCGTTGTCCCTCCATTGCGCACCATTCTTGAAGCCTGCTTAGCCGTCATGCTTGAAATATATGTTAATTCCGTCGGCTCTCGTGAGCTGAACCGAAGCGTCGCCAAAAAGTTGTGCCGCGTGACAGACAAGCGGAAGACAAAGTATGATACGATCGATCCTGATGGGCGCGGTGGCAGGTGCGCGAGCGATGACACCCCTCGCCGCCCTGGCTTTGGCGACACGTGACAAGGGTGGGCGTGCCTCGCTGCTCTCGGCCGGGTCACTGGCGTTGGCGGCCGGCGAACTGGCAGGCGACAAGCTGAAGCAGGCGCCCGACCGTGTCGAACCGGCGGGTATCGCGGGCCGGCTGCTGAGCGGGGCGCTGGCCGGTGCCGCATGTGCGCCGCGCGGCGAGCGGGCGATCGGCGCGATGCTCGGCGCCGCAGCCGCGGTCGCTGCATCGCACCTTACCTTCCGGCTGCGCGCTGCCGCCGCCGAACGGTACGGCCAGACCGCAAGCGGGCTGATCGAGGATGGGCTGGCGGTGGGCAGCGCGGTGTTGCTGGCGCGACGTTGATTTTCTTGCACGGCGATTGCGACGAAGATGCGCTTCGTGAGTTTTGCGCCTGAAGGCAGAAGGGGAAAAGCTCATGGTTGACGATCGCAACGCCCGTATCCGCGAACAGGCCTATCGCCTGTGGCAGCAGGAAGGCGAGCCGCACGGTCGTGACCGCGAGCATTGGGAAGAGGCCGAGCGCGCGTTCGCGGGTGAGGGCCCGGTCGCCGACGAGATCGATCCGAAAATCGAACCTGATGCGGGCGCTTCGGCGTCCGAGATCGGTGCAGATGTCGCCGACGCATCTGTCGGGCAGCAGCAGCCCGAGGCGGCGGAGGTCGGTGCGGGGTCGCCAGCGCCTGTCGCGGCCGCCAAGCCCGCTGCGGCGAAGAAGCCTGCAGCGCGGCGCAAGCGCGCCAACTGACACGCGCGCCGACGCGCGTCGGCGATGCCATCATGACTGCGCCATTTTCCTCCTGACGGGAGCACATCGTTGCACGACTTGCCGGACCGGCTCCTGCCGGGATCGCCCTATCCGCTTGGCGCCACGTTCGACGGCGAAGGGGTCAATTTCGCGGTATTTTCCGCCAATGCCGACGCGATCGACGTCTGCATCTTCGATTCCGCCGGAAAGCGCGAGTTGCAGCGCCTGCCACTGACCGAATGCACCGACGAGGTGTGGCACGGCTATTTGCCCGATGTCGGCCCCGGGCTCGTCTACGGGCTGCGTGCGCATGGCCGCTATGCGCCCGAAGAGGGCCATCGCTTCAACCCCAACAAGCTGCTGCTCGATCCCTATGCGCGCCGCATTCAGGGGCAGATCAAGTGGACCGACGCGCTGCACGGCTATCGCATCGGGCATCGCCGCGAGGACCTGTCCTTTGACAAGCGCGACAGCGCGCCGGCGATGCCGAAGTCGGTGGTGGTCGACGACCATTGGGATTGGTCTCGCGACCGGCGGCCGAACACGCCGTGGGCGGAGACGGTGATCTACGAGGCGCACGTCAAGGGGATGACGAAGCTGATGGAACTGGTGCCCGCGCGCGAGCGCGGGACCTATGCCGCACTCGGACACCCAGCCGTGATCAAGCACCTGCAACGTATCGGCGTGACCGCGATCGAGCTGTTGCCGATCCACACCTTCACGCAGGATCGCTTCCTGCAGGAGAAGGGTCTGCGGAATTACTGGGGCTATAACACCCTTGGTTTCTTCGCGCCGGAACAGAGCTACATGGCGTCGGAGCATCAGGACGAGTTGCGGCGCGCGGTCCACCGGCTGCACAAGGCCGGCATCGAGGTAATCCTCGACGTGGTCTACAACCACACCTGCGAGGGCTCGGAAAAGGGGCCGACGCTGTCGTGGCGCGGGTTGGACAACGCCAGCTACTATCGACTGGTCAAGGACGAGCCGCGTTACACGATCAACGACACCGGGACCGGCAACACGCTGAACATGAGCAAGGCGCGCGTGATCCAGATGGTCGCGGATTCGCTGCGCTATTGGGCGACCAGCTTCGGGATCGACGGGTTTCGCTTCGATCTCGGGCTGACTCTGGGTCGCGAGGAGCATGGCTTCGATCCCGGCTCGGCCTTCTTCGACGTGCTGCGGCAGGACCCGGTACTGGGCCGATTGAAGCTGATCACCGAGCCGTGGGATGTCGGCCCGGGCGGCTATCAGCTCGGCAATTTTCCGCCCGGTTTCGCCGAGTGGAACGACAAGTACCGCGACACGGTGCGCGAATATTGGCGCGGCGAACCGGGCAAACGTCCCGATCTCGCGGCGCGGCTGTCGGGTTCGGGCGATCTGTTCGACCGGCGGGCGCGTCGCCCGTGGGCGAGCGTCAATCTGCTCGCCGCGCATGACGGCTTCACGCTCGCCGACACGGTGATGTACGAGGAGCGCCACAACGAGGCGAACGGCGAAGACAATCGTGACGGTCACTCGCACAATGCCTCGTGCAACTGGGGTGTCGAGGGGCCGACCGACGACGAGGCGGTGAACGATGCGCGCGGCCGCGTGATGCGCTCGATGCTGACCACGTTGCTGACATCGCTCGGCACGCCGATGCTGGTCGCGGGTGACGAATTCGGGCGCACGCAACAAGGCAACAATAACGCCTATTGCCAGGACAATGAGATCAGCTGGCTCGACTGGAAGGCAGCGGCGACCCCCGACGGGCAGGCGCAGATCGAATTTACCGGACGCCTTGCCGAGTTGCGCCGCCGCTTCCCGGTGCTGCGCAGCCCGACCTTCCTCTACGGCGAGGAAACAGCCGCGGGCGGCGTAAACGACATCGAGTGGTGGGACGAACGCGGCGCGCAGCTATCCCCGGAGGACTGGCAGAACCCGGACGGCCGCGCGCTGATGATGCGCCGCGCCATGGCGACTGCGGACGGCGAGATCGAGGCGGTGTCGCTGCTGCTCAACGCCTCTGGCGACCCGGTCACCTTCCACTTCCCGACCCCGCACGCGACGCGCACCGTGCTGGTCGACAGCGCGAAACCGGAACAGGGTGAGGTGTCCGTGGAGGACAGCTACGAGGTCGCGCCACAAGGTGCGGTGCTGGTAACGTGGCGGACGGCGGCATGATGCGCTGGGGTCCGGAGCCGCTGCCGAACGGCGGCACGCGCTTTCGGTTGTGGGCACCCGATGCAGAAGGCGTGACGCTGGAGCTGGACGGCATCGACGAGGTCGCGATGACGCGCGGCGAAGACGGCTGGTACGCACTCGACCGCGCGGAAGGGCCGGGCACGCGCTATCGCTTCCGGGTCGGGGATCAGGCGGTGCCGGATCCGGCATCGCGTGTGCAGTCGGGCGGGGTCCACGGGTGGAGCGTGGTGCCGGAAACGGCGTTCGAATGGCAGCATTCGTCGTGGCGGGGACACGCTTTTCACGAATTGGTGATCCTCGAGTGCCACGCGGGAACGCTGGGCGGCTTTGCCGGCGTCATGGACCGGCTGCCCGCGATCGCCGCGACCGGGATCACCGCGATCGAGCTGATGCCGGTCGGCGCGTTCGGCGGCACGCGCGGCTGGGGCTATGACGGCGTGCTGCCCTATGCGGTTCAGGAGGATTACGGCTCCCCCGCCGATCTGCGCAGGTTGGTGGACGCCGCGCACGGACTGGGCATCAGCGTGTTCCTCGATGTCGTCTACAACCACTTCGGACCGGACGGGAACTACCTCGGCGCTTATGCCGCGGACTTCTTCGATGCCGCGGTGCACACGCCGTGGGGCGGTGCGGTCGCGGTGGAGCGCGCGCCGGTCGCGCGGTTCTTCGTCGACAATGCGCTGATGTGGCTGCGCGACTATCGTATCGACGGGCTGCGCTTCGACGCGGTCCACGCGATCCGCAACCCCGGCTTCCTCGATGCGATGGCGGCCGAGATCCGCGCCGCGCTGCCCGATCGCCCCGTCCACCTCGTGCTGGAGAACGAGGAGAACGACGCGGCACGCTTGCGCGACGATGCGTTCGACGCGCAGTGGAACGACGACTTCCACAATGTCATGCACGTGCTGCTGACCGGCGAGAGCAACGCCTATTACGCCGACTTCGCCGATCGCCCCGCCGAGCGGCTGGCGCGGTGCCTGGCGGAAGGTTTCATCTACCAGGGCGAAGGCTCCGCCAATCACGACGGCGCGGTGCGCGGCACGCCGAGCGCGCATTTGGCGCCGACGCGCTTCGTGGCCTTCCTCCAGAACCACGACCAGGTCGGCAACCGCGCGTTGGGTGAACGGCTGCTGTCGCTGACCGACACGGCCAAGCTGCGCGCCGCGACCGCGCTGCTGCTGCTGTGTCCGCAGATTCCGCTGTTGTTCATGGGCGAGGAAGAAGGAAGCGCCACGCCGTTCCTGTTCTTCACCGACTTCCATGACGAACTCGCGGACGCGGTGCGCGAGGGGCGGCGCAAGGAGTTCGCCAAGTTCGACGCCTTCGCCGACCCGCAGGCGCGCGAACGCATCCCCGATCCCAATGCCACGAGCACCTTTGCGGCCTCGATCCCGCAGCCCGGTCAGGACGCCGCCGAATGGCGCGTCTTCTACACGGAATTGCTGACGCTGCGCCGCGACCGGATCGTCCCGCAGCTGGGTGGCGCGCAGTCGGTCGGCGCGCAGGCGCTGGGCGAGGCCGCCGTCGTGGCGCGCTGGCGGCTCGGCGACGGAACGACGCTCGGGCTCGCAATCGATCTCGCCGACGAACCCGCGACACTGCCCGGCGGGGCCGACCCGATCTTCACCTGCGGCGATCGCTTCGTCGCATGGATCGAGGCGTGACCGACCTCGATACGCGCGCGGCGGCAGCCGGACTGTCGCGCGACTGGGAGGATGCCGACGGACGCCCGCAACGGGTCGACGACGACGTGCTGGAGGCGATCCTCGCCTGCCTCGACACCACGCCGCCCGAGGCGCCGTTCCTCTCCGCCGACGCCGGGCAGCCGATCGCGCTGCCCGGCGGCGTGACCGGCACCGCCGAGTTGCTGCTCGACGATGGCCATCGCCTGACGCTGCCGATCGGCGAAGACGGTGCGCTCCCGCCGGTCGAGCGTGTCGGCTACCACCGGCTGCTTGCCGGCGACCGCGCGTTCACGCTCGCGATTGCGCCACGTCGTTGCGCGTTGCCGCCGCGCGGCTGGGGTGTCGCGGTACAGGTGCCGAGCCTGCGCGGCAGCACCGACAGCGCGTTCGGCGACGCCGGGGCGCTGACCGAAGCCGCCGCGGCCTTTGCACGCGTCGGCGCGCAGGCGCTGGCGATCAGCCCGACCCACGCGCTGTTTCCTGCCGACCCGACACGCTTCAGCCCCTATTCGCCCTCGACCCGGCTGTTCCACAACGTGCTGCTCGCCGATCCGGGGCTGATCGGCATCCCGCTTCCCCCTGCCCCCGCCGCCGCCGCCGCCACTGCATTGATCGACTGGCCGGCGGCGGCGCGGGCGCGGATGGCGCAGTTGCGCGCCGCGTTCGAACTGGCGAGCGAAGGTGCGCTGTCGGCGGCGCGCACGTACCGGCGGCAACGCGGTGCCGCGCTGGAGGCGCATGCGCGCTTCGACGCGCTGCACGCGCAACTCGGCGGGAACGGCTGGCAGGACTGGCCGGCCGAATATCATGATCCGACAGGCGAGGCGGTAATCCGCTTCGCCGCCGAGCATGAGCACGACGTCGCGTTCTTCGCCTTCCTGCAATGGCTTACCGATCTCGGGCTCGCCAGTGCGCACCGCATCGCGAAGGAGCGGATGGCAACAGGCATCGTCGCCGATCTGGCGGTGGGGATGGATGCGGGCGGCAGCCATGCGTGGAGCGCGCGGGCCGAATTGCTGACCGGGCTGACGGTCGGCGCGCCGCCCGATCCGCTCGGACCCGATGGCCAGAACTGGGGGATTACCGCGCTCGACCCCTTCGCGCTCCAGCGCACCGGCTTCAGCGCCTTCATCGATACGTTGCGCGTCGCGTTGGCGCACGCCGGCGGCATCCGCATCGACCATGCGCTGGGGCTGGAGAGGTTGTGGGTGATCCCGGCCGGCGAAGGCGCGGATCGCGGCGCATACCTGCGGATGCCCGGCGACCACATGCGCCGTATCGTCGCGATCGAGGCGCACCGCGCCGAGGCGCTGGTGATCGCGGAGGATCTGGGCACAGTGCCGCCCGGCTTCCGCGACACGTTGGCGCAGCGCTGCATGCTCGGGATGCGCGTGCTGCCGTTCGAGCGCGACGAGGATGGCGGGTTCACCGCGCCTGCCGCATGGGACGAGCCGGCCGTGGCGATGAGCGGCACGCATGACACTGCGACACTTGCCGGCTGGTGGCGCGAACGCGACATCGACTGGGCCGAGCGGCTGGGGCGCAGCGGCGGCGACCGCCCGCGGCGCGCCGCCGAACGCGCCGCATTGTGGCACGCGATGGGCAAGCCCGGCGATCCGCCGGCCACACCGCCGATCGATGCGCTGCTCGCGCACGTCGCCAGTGCACCCTGCCCGCTCGCGATCTTCCCGCTGGAGGATCTGCTCGGGCTCGAGGAACAGCCGAACCTGCCCGGCACGATCGACGAACATCCCAACTGGCGGCGGCGGATGGACGCGCCGACCGCGGCGCTGCTCGCGCGCCGCGATGTCGCGCGCCGCATCCATTCGCTCACCGCGGAGAGACACGCATGACCCCCCGCGCCACCTATCGTTTCCAGTTCCACAAGGACTTCACCTTCGCCGACGCCGAGGCGCTGGTCCCCTATCTCGACGATCTCGGCATCAGCCATCTCTACGCATCGCCGATCACCACCGCGGCACCCGGTTCCACGCACGGCTATGACGTGATCGATCCCACGACGATCAACCCCGAACTGGGCGGCGAGCCGGCGTTCCGCGCGCTGGTGGCGGCGCTGCGCGCGCGCGGGATGGGCGTGATCATCGATATCGTCCCCAACCACATGGGCGTGGCGGGCGAGGCGAACCGTTGGTGGCACGACGTGCTGGCGCGCGGACCGGCAAGCGACCATGCCGCGGTGTTCGACATCGACTGGCGCGCGGCCGTGGTAGTGCCGGTGCTCGGCGCACCGCTGCAGGAAGCGCTCGCCAACGGCGACATCGCGCTGGAGAAGGTGGAGGGACGCTGGCACGTCGTTGCATACGGCGAGCATCGCTTCCCCGTCCGCGACGAGGACCAGGCGGACGCCGACGCCGTGCCGCTCGCCGAACTGCTTGCGCGCCAGCATTACCGCCTCGCCTACTGGCGGGTCGCCAACGACGAACTCAACTGGCGGCGCTTCTTCTCGATCAACGAACTCGCCGGGGTGCGGATCGAGGATCCCGCCGTGTTCGAGAAGACGCACGCGCTCTACTTCCGCCTTCACGACGAAGGATTGATCGATGGCGTTCGCATCGACCACGTCGACGGGCTGACCGATCCGATCGGATACACCCGACGCCTGCGCGAGCGACTCGGCCCGGATGCGTGGATCGTGATCGAGAAGATCCTCGCCGCGGGCGAGCCGCAGCCGCTCGGCTGGGGGGTAGACGGCACCAGCGGCTACGACTTCATGGAACAGGTCGCCGCGCTCCTCCACGATCCCGCCGGTGCCGAACCGCTCGGCGCGTTGTGGGAAGAGGTCAGCGGGCGCAGCGCCAGCTTCGAGCCAGAAGAGTTCCAGGCACGGCAGGACCTGCTGGCATGGCAATTCTCCGGGCAGCTCGATGCCTGCGTCGCCGCCTTCCATGCATTCGCACCCGACGGGATCACCGCAGCGATGCTGCGCCGCGCGATCGAGCGGTTGCTGTGGGTGTTCCCGGTCTATCGCACCTACGGACCTGCCGCGCCGGAGAGTGATGCCGCGATCCGCGAACTGGCGCGCACGCGCGTCGCCGAGCTGATCCCGCCCGGCGAGGCGCACGTCGTCGACCTGATCCTGTCGTGGCTGGCCGGCGACGGCGACGCGCAGACCGCCGATGCGGTGCGGCGCTTCCAGCAATTGTCCGCTCCGATCGCCGCCAAGGCGGTCGAGGACACCGGCTTCTACCGTTACGGGCGGCTGCTGTCGCGCAACGACGTCGGCTTCGATACCGAGCGGATGGGCATGGCCCCGGCCGACTTCCACGCGCTGATGACCGAGCGCGCCCGTGACGTACCGCGCGCGATGCTGACCACCGCCACCCACGACCACAAGCGCGGCGAGGATACGCGCGCGCGCCTGGCGGCGATCAGCGCGCAGCCGGGCATGTGGCGTGACGCCGCGCTGGCGTGGCTGGACCGCGACGACGGAGGGGTCGACGATGCCGACCGCTACATGCTGTTCCAGTCGCTGGTCGGCGCATGGAGCGGCGACGGCGCGAGCGCCGACTTCGTGGAGCGGATCACCGCGTGGCAGCAGAAGGCGCTGCGCGAGGCCAAGCTGCGATCGTCGTGGGAGGCCCCGGACGACGCCTATGAGCAAGCCGCCGCCGCGCTGGTCTCGGCGCTGCCGGACGATGCAGCGGCGCTGGCGCTGATCGAGCGGACCGTTTCCGCGCTCGACACGGTCGCGCGCGCCAACACGCTGGCGCAGGTGCTCCTGCGCTACACGCTGCCGGGTGTGCCGGACCTTTATCAGGGCACAGAGTTCGCGGACCTCAGCCTGGTCGATCCCGACAACCGCCGGCCGGTCGATTACGCCGCACGCCGTGCTGCGCTTGCCGGCGACCCGCCGCCCAAGCTGCGGCTGATCGCGGCGCTGCTGCGGCTGCGGCGCGACGACCCCGTACTGTTCGCGGACGGCGACTATGCGCCCGCCACCGTCGATGGTGCCGACGGCGCGCACCTGCTCGCGTTCGAGCGCCGCCTCGACGGACGTATGCTGCGCGTCGCCGTCGCGCTCCACGGACACCGCCCCGATCCGGGGACGCGCATCGCCTTCGCCTCCGGCCACGTCGCCACTGCGAGCGTGCTGTTCGGCACCAATCCGATCTGGTACGAACTGGCCTGAGCCGACCCCGTAAGCCGTCCCGCGATGGAACGGCGGCGACCGGCGCGGGAGACGGGTGGTGCCGCGCGGCACGCGAGTCACGCAATTGTCGTACATGGGGTGCACGGGAACGCTTGGCTTGGCGGGCGCTCCGTGCTTCGGGGCGCCCTGCATGTTTTTACAATTCGTTCGGGATGGAGTTTGATGTTCGCTTGGTTCCAGCGGCTGCTGCCGAAGACGGGCAATTTCTTCGAGCAATTCGAAGGACATGCCGCCATCGGCCTGTCTGCCGCACGCGCGACGGCACGGTTGCTGGAGGGCGGCCCGGATCGTCCCGCGCTGTTCGCCGAGATCAACCGGCGCGAACATGAAGCCGACGAGATCACCCGCGACGTCCTGAAAAGCGTGCGCGCGACCTTCCTGACGCCATTCGATCGTGGCGCGATCACCGCGTTGATCGGCGCGCTCGACGATACGATCGACGAGATGTACGCCGCCGCGTCGGCGATCGACCTGTACGGCCTCACCGATTATGCGCCCGAGATGCGCGAGATGGCGGCGGTCGCGGTCGAGGCCGCGGAACTGTCCGTCGAGGCGATGCCGCTGCTGCGTGACGTCAACCGCAACGGCGGGCGGCTCCACGAACTGACCGAGGCGCTGATCCGCCTGGAGGGCAAGGCCGACGAATTCCACGCTGCCGGGCTGCGTCGCTCGCTCCAGCAATATGGCCAGACCGATACGCTGCGCTTCGTGGTGGAACGCGAGATCTACAAGCATCTCGAACGCATCCTCGATGCCTTCGAGGATGTCGCCGACGAGATCGACGGCATCGTCATCGACCACGCCTGATCGCCGGTCATGCACGAACTCGCTTTTCCGCTGCTGGTCGGCCTGATCGTGGTCGCACTGGCGTTCGACTATCTGAACGGCCTGCACGACGCCGCCAATTCGATCGCGACCGTCGTCGCCACGCGGCTGCTGTCGCCGGTCCGGGCGGTGGCGTTCGCGGCGTTCTTCAACTTCGCCGCCTATTTCCTTACCCTTGCCTTCCCCAGCTTGCACGCGGTGGCGGAGACGATCGGCAAGGGGCTGATCGACAAGGACGTCGTTACCCCCGGGGTCATCTTCGGCGCGCTGGGCGGCGCGATGACGTGGAACGTCGTCACCTGGCTTAAGGGTATTCCGTCGTCGAGCAGCCACGCGCTGGTCGGCGGGCTGGTCGGCGCCGGCGTCGCGCATGCCGGGTGGACCGGTGTGAAATGGGCCGGGCTCAACAAGACGCTGATCGCGATCGTGCTGTCACCGATGATCGGCATGTTCCTGGCGATGGCGGTGATGCTGATCTCCAGCTGGGCGCTGCGCCGGTCGACCGCACCGCAGGCGGAGCGCAGCTTCCGCACCTTGCACCTGATCTCGTCGGCCGCCTACTCGCTGAGCCATGGCCTGAACGACGCGCAGAAGACGATGGGGATCATCACCGTCCTGCTCTATTCGACCGGATATCTGAGCGGTCCGTTCGAGGTACCGCATTGGGTGGCGATCAGCTGCTATATCGCGATCGCGCTCGGCACGATGACCGGCGGCTGGCGGATCATCGAGACGATGGGATCGCGCATCACGCGCCTGTCGCAGCACCAGGGTTTCAGCGCCTCGGCGGCCGGATCGATCGTGGTCTTCACCGCCTCGACGCTCGGCATCCCGGTATCGACCACGCACACCATCACCGGCTCGATCATCGGCGCAGGGGTCTCGCGGCGCGCATCGGCGGTGCGCTGGGGCGTCGCCAAGAACGTGGTGGTCGCGTGGATCATCACCATCCCCGCTTCCGCCGCGGTGGGCGCGCTGGTCTATTCTACGACGCTGCTGTTCTGATCGGATCGAAAACGGCCGTTACGGATTGGTAACAGTAGCAAGGGCGTTGATGGAGATCAGGTTGCGGCGCGTGTTACTTGTTCCCGTGCTACTCGCCGCGGGATGCGCGCGCCACGATCCGGCGCCCGCGCCGCCGCGCATCGACACCACGATCGCGCCCTTCCCTGACCAGACCTCGACAATCGTCGTGCCGGTGACGGCCGACCTGCGGATGCTGGAGCGCGGGCTCGACCAACGCACCCCGCGCGTGCTGTGGACGATCGACGAGCATCGCGACAAATGCGTTCGCGGCAAGCGGGTCAATCTGGGCATCGGGCGCGTCAAGGTGACGCCCGACCTCGGCTGCCGGATCATCGGCGAGGTGACGCGCGGCACGATCCGCGTCACCGGCGTGGGCGACCGGCTGAACATCACCATGCCGGTCTCGGCCGTCATCCATGTGCGCGACGTCGGCGGGGTGTTCGGCGAAACGGTGACCGCCCGCGCGATCGTGAACGCGACCGGGCGGCTCGGCCTGGCAGGCGACTGGCAGCCGCGCGCCACGCTCGACCTCGCCTACGACTGGCGCGAGCCGCCGGGGATCGACATCGCCGGGCAGCGCATCAGCTTCACCAGCCGCGCCGACGAAAAACTGAAGCGCGTCGTCGCCAAGCTCGAGCGCGACCTGCCCAAGGAAGTCGCCAAGCTCGACCTGCGCACGCAGCTGGACGGTGCGTGGCGGCACGGCTTCACCGTGATCGAACTCAGCAAGCGCAACCCGCCGGCATGGATGCGCATCGCGCCACGCGCGCTCGGCTTCGGCGGCTACAAGATCGAAGGACGGCAATTGCGCCTGACGCTCGCGGCCGAGGCGCTGACGCAGACCTTCGTCGGGCCTCGTCCCGCCGATCCGGCGCCGACGCCGCTGCCTCCGCCGTCGCAGGTCAAGGGTCAGCCGGGCCTGCGCTTCTTCATCCCCGTGCTCGCCGACTATGCGCAGCTGGAGCCGATCGTGCTGCGGACGCTGCGCAAGCTGGCAGCGAAGGGCATCACGCTTACCGGTGTCGGCCCGGTCGACGTCGCATTCGGCAAGGTCACCGTCTATGCCACCACCGACAACCGGCTGGCGGTGGGCGTCGTCGCCAAGGTGACCCCGCGCGACAGCAAACTGCCGGCGACCACCGGCGAGGCGTGGCTGACGGCGCAACCGTACAACGAGGAGGGCTCGCAGCTGGTGCAGGCGCGCGACGTGCAACTCGCGGCGGACACCGATTCGACGGCGGTCGACCTGATCGTCAGCCTGCTGGACGCCACGCAGGTGCAGCAGGCGGTGGCGCTGGCGCTTCGCCACGATTTCGCACCCGATTACCAGCGCGTGCTCACCAAGGCGCAAGCCGCCATCGGCGCACGACGACAGGGCGACTTCTTTCTGTCGACGGAGGTGTCGCGGGTTACCACCGGGCGGCTGCAGGTCACCGGCGCGGGGTTGTTCCTGCCGGTGCGCGCGGAGGGTACGGCGCAGATCGCATATCGTCCGCGTTGACGGCCGCGCGGCACGATCATCGCGCCGCGCCGCCCGCCGATCAGAAGCGCCAGCCGATCGCGACCTGCAGGATCGGCCACACCTTCACCTTGTCGACGTCGTCCTGCAACGAGATCCGCTCACGCTCCAGCGCCGCCTTGAAGTCGGCATCGTTGCGGGCGGTGCCGCTCGCCTGGAACTGCTCGAGCTTGAACGCGCCCTGGAACAGCACGCCGATCTCGCTTCCGACGAAGAAGCCGCGGCGGTTCTGCCCCGCCCAGCCGAGCGTCAGCGCGGGCGAAAACTTCTTCGGCGTCGCACGTCCCGACAGGCGCCCGACTTCGGCGGCGGTGAAATCCTGGTCGCCGATCGTCACCTCTTCGTCCGGGGTCAGCCCGACGGTGATGCGGTTACGGTTGATCCGCGCGCCGGCCGACACGCGGAACGCGCCCCCGAACGGATAGACGTCGAGCATCGCGCCATAGCTTTGCAGCCGGAACTTGCCGTCATATTCCAGATCGTCCGACTCGGCTGTGCCGTTGACGGTCAGGAACCCCGCCCCGCCCCGCACGCCGACGTGATCGTTGAAGCGTACCGCCAGCTCCGGTCCGATGCCGAGCGTTCCCGCGGTCACCGCCGCGCGCACGTGTGTGCCGCCATCGGCAGCGGCGTCCTGCTGCGCCATCGCCGGCGTCGCGGCCAGCACCAGCCCGGCCGCCGCAGCGACCATCGATAATCTACGCATGATATTCCCCCTGACGTCCGCCCCCCCGGGCGGTACGCGCACGCCTGTGGAGGAACGCGCCGCACACGTCATACCCCGAACGGATTAGGCTGCGCACGATAGCGCAAATGCGCGACGCCGCGGACGAGCGATAATGTCGAAATAGGCAGATCCGGTCGGACGCGAGATCGAACGTCTGCCACCTGTCAGCCGACGCAACCGCTTTCAGCTTCGGCTTCGCAGCGGGACTCGCGTTGTCGAAGCAGGCGGATCGAAGCGCTGCGAGGGCCGAACGGCGAAACTTCCCCATGCGGCCTCGTTTGGCCGACCCTGCCAAAACCCCGGCGCAGCGTGAGGTGCCCCTTCACCTGCCGCGGGTAAGTAGCGGAACGCTCAGGTCCGGGATGACGGTTTCGGCGCGGCCGTCCGGTTTGCAAGGGGCGCTGGACGGGCCGGACACGCCGGCCGCGCGGTCCGGTTCCTCGGGCTTGGCACATCTCGCCTATTCACAAGCTAACCGAACCGCGCACCCACTTCGGCACGCGCCGGTATCCGACTTTCACTACCGTCGGGTCGGTGCCGAGGGGTCGGATCGTCCCATGCCGCAGTTGCGACGCGGCCGTTCAGAAGCCGGCGTAGTCGCTAAAGCGCGTGATCGTCGGGTCGAACTTCAACACCACCTTGCCGGTGGCGCCGTGGCGCTGCTTGGCGACGATCAACTCGGCAAGGCCGTAGACACGCTCCATGTCGGCCGCCCAGCGCGCGTGATCCTCGAACACCTTCGCCTCATCGCCTTCCATCGGACGCTTCGGCTCGCGCTGCGCGGTGTAATAATCCTCTCGGAAGACGAACCACACCATGTCGGCGTCCTGCTCGATCGATCCCGATTCGCGCAGATCCGACAGCATCGGGCGCTTGTCCTCGCGGCTTTCCACCGCACGGCTCAGCTGCGACAGCGCCAGCACCGGGACGTTCATGTCCTTGGCCAACGTCTTCAGCCCGCGCGAGATTTCGGAAATTTCCTGCACGCGGTTGCCGTCGCCCTTGCCCGACCCGGTCAGCAGCTGGAGGTAATCGACCACCACCAGCCCGATCTCGTTGTTGTGGCGCCGCTGGAGCCGCCGGACACGGGTGTGAAGCGACGCGATCGTCAGGCCGCCGGTATCGTCGATGAAGAACGGCAGGTTTTCCAGCTCGGCCGCCGCCGCCGCCAGTTGCTCGAACTCGGCCTTGCTGATCTTGCCCATGCGCAGCGCCTCGGAACTGATCCGCGACTGTTCGGCCAGGATACGCGTCGCCAGCTGGTCGGCGCTCATTTCCAGGCTGAAGAACGCGACCTTCGCGCCGACCGACTTGGCCGGCGGGATGCCGTCGCGCATGTCGCGCATCCAGCGCTGCGCGGCGTTGAACGCGATGTTGGTGGCCAGCGAGGTCTTGCCCATGCCGGGGCGCCCGGCGAGGATCATCAGATCCGAGTGGTGCATGCCGCCGATCTTCGAGTTGATCGAATCGAGCCCGGTGGTGACGCCGCTGAGGTTCCCGCCCCAGTTCAGCGCCTTCTCCGCCATCTTCACGGCCGCTGTACTGGCCTGCGCGAAGCTCTTGACGCTGTTCTCGGCACCGCCGTCCGCGGCGACGCGGTAGAGCTCTTCCTCCGCGGCCTCGATCTGCGCGCGCGGGTTCACTTCCTCGCTGGTGTCCATCGCGCGATCGACCATCGAATGACCGACCGACACGAGCGTGCGCAACATCGCGAGGTCGTAGATCTGCGTCGCGAACTGCCGCGCGCCGATCAGCCCCGCGCCCGAGCCGGTCAGGCTGGCAAGATAGGCGACCCCGCCCAGCTCCTTGATCCCCTCGTCCGCCTCGAACATCGGCCGCAGCGTGACGGGGGTGGCCAGCATGTCCTGCGCGCGCAGCCCCTTGATCGCGGCGAAGATTCGCCCGTGGACCGGTTCGTAGAAGTGCATGGGCTCCAGCCGGTCGACGATGTCGTCGGCAAGGCGATTGTCGATCATCATCGCGCCCAGCATCGCCGCCTCCGCCTCCACGTTGCGCGGCAGGTGGACGGGTTCGGCCGGGGCCGCGTGAGGAAATGCCAGAGTCGCCATCCCCCAGCCTATAGCCGCACGGCCCGCCGCCGGAAACGCGCTTGCGATGAAGCGGCCTGTGGAAATCGCGGACGATCGTCTCTATCGCCACGCGGATGGCCGATCCGCGGATCATCGACATCACATTGGACGAGCACACGATCCTGTGGCGCTCGGCCGATATCGAGCAGGAACGGCGGATCGCGATCTTCGACCTGATCGAGGCCAATCATTTCGCGCCGCAGCGCGCGCATGCCGACGGCTATGCCGGGCCCTATCGCGTGACGCTGGGCGTCGAGGAAGGTCGGCTGGCGATCGCCATCGCGCGCGAGGATGGCGCGCATTTGGAGATGCTGGTGCTGGGGCTGGCGCGTTTCCGCCGCCCGATCCGCGACTATTTCGCGATCTGCGACAGCTATTTCCAGGCGATCCGCCAGTCCACGCCGGCGCAGATCGAGACCGTCGACATGGCACGCCGCGGCATCCACAACGACGCCGCCGAGCTGCTGCGCGAGCGGCTCGACGGCAAGATCCATATCGATTTCGACACGGCGCGGCGGCTGTTCACGCTGATCTGCGTCCTGCACATCAAGGCTTGAGATACATATCATGTGGGGTTTGGGACGGCTCGTGCTGTTTCTGGCGGCGTTTGCGCTGGCCGGCGTCGCGGGATGGCGACTCGCGATGCGCTGGACGCCGTCGCTGGAGCGCTATCCCGTGCAGGGCGTCGACGTTTCGGAGACGACCGGCACGATCGTGTGGCCGGTGCTGAAGGGCGCCGGCGCGCAATTCGGCTATGCGGTGGCGACCGTGGGCGCGACGACCCGCGACCGCAACTTCCAGGCGAACTGGGACGCGATGGCGCGCGTCGGCATGAAGCGCGGCGCGATGCACGTCTTCTCGTTCTGCCAGTCGCCGCGCGTGCAGGGCGACGTGTTCAATACCGTCGTGCCGCGCGATCTGCGCGCGCTGCCCGCGACGATCGACTTCGCCTACGATCCGCAGTGCGGCGACCGCCCGGAGCGGGCCGCGCTGTTGGCGGGCGTGCGCGCGATGATCGAGCGGGTCGAGGCGCATACCGGCACCGCCGTGATCCTGCGCATCGCCCCCGACGTGGAAGGCGACTACCACCTGACCGAGGCGATCGACCGGCGTTGGTGGGCGGTGGGCAATTTCCTGAAGCCGGGCTATGGCGCGCGCGGCTGGACGATCTGGCGCGCGAGCGATGTGCGCCGCATCGACGGCGTGCAGGGCCCGGTCGACTGGAACGTGGCCGTACAAGGAGCCTTTGCGCGATGACCGACGAAGCAATGCGCCTGATCGCCGCCGCGCGTACCGCCGCCCGCCACGCGCACGCGCCCTATTCGCGCTTCGCGGTCGGCGCGGCGGTGCTGCTGACGGATGGCAGCATCGTGACGGGCGCCAATGTCGAGAACGCCAGCTACGGCTTGTCGCTGTGCGCCGAAACGGTGGCGATCGCGACCGTGTCTGCTCAGGGGCGGCTGCGCGAGGTCGTCGCGGTCGGGGTGATCGGCGGGCTGATGGACGCCGCAGGCCAGGTGACCGGCGACACGCCGGTGCGACCGTGCGGGCGCTGCCGGCAGGTATTGAACGAAGCCGCGCAGCTCGGCGGGCGCGACCTGGGCGTACATTGCGCGGGCGCGGACGGGGATGACGTGGCGAGCTATCGACTCAGCGAGTTGCTCCCCGATGCGTTCGGGCCAGCCGATCTCGGCATCGCCTGATCCGACGCCAGCGCGGGCGTCCCGATGCGATGACGAACGTCGCGGCGCCCTTCCTTCGCAGCGGCGGCAGCCGGATGGTGCGGGCGGTCGGACTCGAACCGACATGTATTGCTACGGCAGATTTTGAGTCTGCTGCGTCTACCATTTCGCCACGCCCGCGCGTGCGACCGGGCGGCCTATACGGCAGAGATATGACGATGGCTAGGTGTCGCCGTCTTGACCCGTCGCCCGCTTACACGTCATCGGAATCCGCATAGGAGAGACGCATGAGTGACACCGTGTACCCCGCCCCCACCGGAACCGGCGACAGCATCGACCGCACCGGAGCCGATGCTGCGTGGCAGCGCGCGGTCGCCGATCCCGACGGCTTCTGGCGCGAGGAGGCACGACGGATCGACTGGATCACGCCGTTCACGCAAGTGAAGGACACGTCGTTCGACGAGGCCGACTTCCGCATCCGCTGGTTCGCGGACGGCACGCTCAACGTCTCCGCCAATTGCGTCGATCGCCACCTTGCGACGCGCGGCGACCAGACCGCGATCGTCTGGGAAGGCGACGAGCCCGGCGAGACCAAGACGCTCACCTATCGCGAGCTGCACCGCGACATGTGCCGGTTTGCCAATGTCCTGAAGAAGCTGGGCGTGAAGAAGGGCGACCGGGTCACGCTCTACCTGCCGATGATCGCGGAGGCGGCGGCGGCGATGCTCGCCTGCACGCGGATCGGCGCGATCCACTCGATCGTGTTCGGCGGCTTCTCCCCCGACAGCCTCGCGAACCGCATCCAGGATTGCGACTCGAGCGTCGTGATCTGCGCCGACGAAGGCTGTCGCGGCGGCAAGCGCGTGCCGTTGAAGGCCAATGTCGACAAGGCGCTGGCACACTGCCCCGGCGTCGGGCACGTGCTGGTCATCCGTCGCACCGGCGGCGATGTCGCCATGACCGAGGGCCGCGACCTGTGGCTGCACGATGCGCTGTGCGACGTCGAGGACGATTGCGCGCCCGAGCCGATGAACGCCGAGGACCCGCTGTTCATCCTCTACACCTCGGGATCGACCGGCAAGCCCAAGGGCGTGCTCCACACCACCGGCGGCTACCTGCTGTGGGTGACCAAGACGTTCAAGGACGTGTTCGACTATCGCGACGGCGAATTGTTCTGGTGCACCGCCGATATCGGCTGGGTCACCGGGCACAGCTATGTCGTCTATGGTCCGCTGGCCAACGGCGCGACGACGGTGATGTTCGACGGCGTGCCCAATTATCCCGATCACGGGCGCTTGTGGGAGACGATCGACCGGCTCGGCGTCAACATCCTCTACACCGCCCCCACTGCGATCCGCGCGCTGATGCGCGAGGGCGACGACTGGGTCACACAGCATCGCCGCACCTCGCTGCGGCTGCTCGGCACCGTCGGCGAGCCGATCAATCCGGAGGCGTGGAACTGGTATTACCGCGTCGTCGGCGACGAGCGTTGCCCGATCGTCGACACGTGGTGGCAGACCGAGACCGGCGGCATCCTGATCTCACCCCTGCCCTATGCGACCGACCTGAAGCCCGGCTCCGCGACGAAGCCGCTGCCGGGCGTCCAGCCGCAGATCGTCGATGCCGACGGCGCGGTGCTGGACGGCGCGACAGCGGGCAATCTGTGCCTGATCGACAGCTGGCCCGGCATGATGCGCACGGTGTGGGGCGATCACGAGCGCTTCTTCCAGACCTATTTCAGCACCTACCCCGGAAAGTATTTCACCGGCGACGGCTGCCGGCGCGATGCCGATGGATATTACTGGATCACCGGGCGGGTCGACGACGTCATCAACGTCTCCGGCCACCGCATGGGCACCGCAGAGGTCGAATCGGCGCTGGTGTCGCATACGAACGTCGCGGAGGCCGCAGTGGTCGGCATGCCGCACGAGGTGAAGGGTCAGGGCATCTACGCGTTCGTGACGCTCAACGCCGGCGTCGCGCCGTCCGACGACCTGCGCACCGAACTGCGGCAGTGGGTGAGGAACGAGATCGGGCCGATCGCCAGCCCGGACGCGCTGCAGTTCGCGCCCGGCCTGCCCAAGACCCGCTCGGGCAAGATCATGCGCCGCATCCTGCGCAAGATCGCCGAGAACGACACCGGCAGCCTCGGCGACACCTCGACGCTGGCCGACCCGTCGGTGGTCGACACGCTGGTGGCGGAACGGGTGCGGTAGGCTCCCGCCGTCATTGCGAGCGTAGCGAAGCGATCCAGAGCCGGATCAGGACGCCCTGGATTGCTTCACTGTGCTCGCAATGACGATTATTTTGCGGCTTCTTCGCCGTAGAACATCTCGCCCATGCGGATCTCTTCGCGCCCCTGCGACACGCGGTGCGCGTTGGTATCGCGCAGCGAATAGACGCAGCCGCAATATTCCTGCTGGTAGAAATGCTCGCGCTTCGAAATCTCGATCATGCGCGCCGCACCGCCGCCCTTGCGCCAGTTGAAGGTCCAATAGGCGATGTCGGGATAATGCGCCGCCGCGCGCTCGCCGCAGTCGTTGATCTGCGTCATGTTCTTCCAGCGCGAAATCCCCAGCGACGAGGTGATGACGGGAAAGCCATGTTCGTGCGCATAAAGCGCGGTCCGCTCGAAACGCATGTCGAAGCACATCGTGCACCGCGCGCCACGTTCCGGCTCGAACTCCATCCCGCGCGCCCGCCTGAACCAGTTGACGGTGTCGTAATCGGCATCGACGAAAGGAATATCGTGCTTTTCGGCAAAGCGGATATTCTCCTCCTTGCGCAGGATATATTCGTCCTTGGGGTGAATGTTCGGGTTGTAGAAGAAGATCGTATAGTCGATCCCGCTGGCGGTCATCGCCTCCATTACCTCGCCCGAACAAGGCGCGCAGCACGAATGGAGCAGCACCTTCTTGTGCCCGTCGGGTGGGGTCAGCAGCGGGCGGTCGTAGTCGGTCGTCATGCGCGCCGCCTTAGCGGAAAAGCGCGGCCACGTCACCGCGCGCCGGACCTGCAAACAGCGCACGGCGATACAGGCCCGCCATCGTCGATGCGAGCATAGCGAGGCAACTCAACGCGTCGCGATCCGGCGATGGACGACGCTCGTCCCTGCGCGGTCAACGCCGCATCAGGCCACCGAGCACGCCGCGCATCACCTGCCCCAGCAGCCCGCCACCGCTGCCGGCGCGTCGCCGCGACGATCCGAACACCGCCTTGGTCACCTCGTTGGCGACGGCGCGGCCGACGGCCGATGACGCGGAGCGCGTCGCCGACGTCATCGCACGGTTCCACGGGTCGCTCGCCGCCTCGCGCGTGGCGGTGCGTTGCGCGCGCTCGGCCTCGCGCGCGACGCGGGCGTCTTCCTTCGCCTGTACCGCCGCCGCCTTTTTCGCAGCGCTCGATGCACGCGCCGCCGCGACCGCAGCCGCCGCCTCCTGCGTCTTGGTCGCGAGCAGTTCCTCCGCCGATTCGCGGTCGACGAGCGTGTCGTATTTCGCGCCGATCGCGTCGGTCTGGATCAGCACGCGGCGCTCCTCGGGAGTCACCGGACCGACGCGGCTGGCCGGCGGGCGGATCAGCGTGCGTTCGACCGGCGACGGCGCGCCATCGCTTTGCAGCAGTGAGACCAGCGCTTCGCCGGTCCGCAGTTCGGTGATCGCGGTCGCGACATCGACGCCGGGGTTCGCGCGGAACGTCTCGGCCGCGGCCTGCACGGCCTTGCGATCGCGCGGGGTGAAGGCGTTCAGCTTGTGCTGCACGCGGTTGCCGAGCTGTCCGGCGACCGCATCGGGCACGTCGATCGGGTTCTGCGTGATGAAAAAGACGCCCACGCCCTTCGACCGGATCAATCGCACCACCTGCTCGATACGGTCGAGCAGCGCCGCCGGCGCCTCGTCGAACAGCAGATGCGCCTCGTCGAAGAAGAAGCACAGCTTGGGTTTGTCGAGATCGCCGACCTCGGGGAGATGCTCGAACAATTCGCCGAGCAGCCACAGCAGGAAGGTCGAATAAAGCTGCGGCGAGGCCATCAGCTTGTCGGCGGCGAGGATATTGACCAGCCCGCGCCCACGATCGTCGCTGCCGAACAGGTCGTCCAGCGCCAGCGCCGGCTCGCCGAAGAAATGCTCCGCGCCTTGCGCGCGCAGTTGCAGCAGCGAGCGCTGGATCGCGCCGACCGACTGTTTCGACACGTTGCCGTAGCGCGTCGTCAGTTCGTCGGCGCGCTCGGCACAATGCGCCAGCATCGCCTGCAGGTCGTCGAGGTCGAGCAGCAGCAGCCCCTCTTCGTCCGCGACGTGGAAGGCGATCGTCAGCACGCCTTCCTGCACCGCGTTCAGCCCCATCAGCCGCGCCAGCAGCAGCGGCCCCATCTCGCTGATCGTCGTGCGTACCGGATGCCCCTGCTCGCCGAACAGATCCCAGAATTGCACCGGCATGTCGGCATAATGCCAGTCCGCCAGCCCGATCTCCGCGGCGCGCGCGGCGAAGGCGGCATGGGTCTTGGCGGTCGCCGATCCCGGCATCGCGAGCCCGGACAGGTCGCCCTTCACGTCGGCGAGGAAACAGGCGACGCCGGCGGCGGAGAAGCCCTCGACGATACCCTGCAAGGTCACGGTCTTGCCGGTGCCGGTCGCGCCTGCGATCAACCCGTGGCGATTGGCGCGCGCCAGTTCCAGCCGTTGCGGTGACGCTCCACCCTCGCCTGCGCCGATGAAAATGCCGCCGTCTGCCATCCGCCGCGTCCCAAACAAAAGAGCCGCCACACCATGCGGTGCGGCGGCCCGTTTGACCAGTGTCGCCCGGCGTACGCCTTACTTGATCTTCACCGCCATGAAGACGCCGCTGGTGCGCCCGCGCGTCAGGTTGAGCAGCACCGATGGCCGCCCCGCCGATTTCGCCGCGGCGACGATCCGCGCGACGTCCGCCGCGGTGCGCACCGGCTGCGAATTCACCGCGGAGATCACGTCGCCTCGCTTCAGCTTCTGCCCGGCGTCGCTGGACGGATCGACCGCCCCGACCACCACGCCCTGCACCGTCGAGTCGACACCAAGCGAGCGCGCGATCTGCGGAGTCAGCGGTTGTACCGCGATCCCGATCGAGCTGGACGCCGGCGCTGTCTGCGTACCGCTGTCGTCGTCGCCCGGCAGCCCGTCTTCACCGTCCTCACCGCCGGTCAATGCGGCGATCTGATCGTCGGTCGGCCGCGTCGTGACCGTCGCGTTCAGCGTCTGGCGCTTGCCGTCGCGGATCACGTCGAGGCGGATTGACGAACCCGGCGCCGCATTCGCGACCAGCGACGACAGCGTCCGCTCCGGCGTCACCGCCTCGCCGTTGATCGCCACCACGACGTCGCCCGCGCGCAGCCCCGCCTTCGCGCCCGGACCACCCGGCTCGACGCGACCGATGATCTCGCCCTGGTCCTTGGGGAGGCCCAGCGCGCCGGCGATGTCGTCGGTCATCCGCTGAATACCGACGCCGAGATAGCCGCGCTTGACCGTGTCACCCTTCATCAGCGTGGCGAGGATCGGCTTGGCCTCGGTCGCAGGGATCGCGAAACCGATGCCGATATTGCCGCCCGACTGCGAATAGATCTGGCTGTTGATGCCGATCACTTCGCCGTTCAGGTTGAACATCGGACCGCCCGAGTTGCCCTGGTTGATCGCAGCGTCGGTCTGGATGAACGTGTCGAACGGACCCGGCTGACCGGTCGAACGATGCACCGCGGAGACGATGCCCGCGGTCACCGTGCCGCCCAAACCGAACGGCTGGCCGATCGCGACGACCCAGTCGCCGACGCGGGCTCGGGTCGAATCGCCCAGCTTCACGAACGGCAGCGGGGTCGGCGAAACGATCTTCAGCACCGCCAGATCCGAAGTCGGATCGCGGCCGATCAGCTTCGCCTTATATTCCTTGCGATCCTGCAGCGTAACGGTGATCGACTCGACCGTCGCGCCCTTGGCCGCCGGGGCGATGACGTGGTTGTTGGTCACGACATAACCGTCCGCCGAGATCAGGAAGCCCGATCCGAGCGACTGGCCTTCGCGGGTCACCGGCGCGCCACCACCACCGCCGCCGCCGCCGAACTGGCCGAACAGGTCGCCGAACGGCGTACCGGCGAAGGGATTCGCCTGCTGCTGGACGGTCACCTTCTGGGTAGTGGAGATGTTGACCACCGCCGGCTGGAGCTTGGCGACCATGTCGGCGAAGCTCATCGGTGCCCCGCCACGCGGCGCGGCGGCGCTGATCGCGCCCGGTTCGTTTTGCGCGATCTGGGCGGTCGCCGGATTCTGGAAGGCCAGGGACGCCGCAGTGCCGCCAAGCAAAAGGGCGCCGGTCAGGGCGTAAGCATAACGCACGGTTTTCATGTCCTTTTGGTCACCCGATCCGAAAGTGATGAATATTCTGCATCTTGTGCCGCAATCGCGATGAACGGCGTTTGAATATGAACGACGTCGTCAGCACGAATCAACGGCCTCCCCCCTCGAACGCGCGAAGATAGCCATTGTTCGGGCTCATGATGATATTGGTCGACCCTTCGGGCGGCGTGTTGCCATCGGCGCCGAACGTGTGGCGATAGCTCTGCATCGCGCGATAGAAATCGTAGAAGTCCGCATCCTTGCTGAACGCGTCGGCATAGACGCGCGCGGCTTGCGCATCGGCCTCGGCCCGCACGATCTGCGCCTGCTTCTGCCCTTGCGCGCGGATCGTGTTGGCTTCCTGCTGGCGCGCGGTGCGCATCCGCTGCAACGCGCTGTCCAGCGGGCTGCCCTCCGGCAAGTCGGCGTGCTTGATGCGGACGTCGACGATCTCGGCACCGTATTGACGTGCCGAGCTTTGCAGCGAGTTCTGGATCGCGTCCATCACCGCGCCACGCTCCGGGCTGAGCAGCACCGCGAACGGCACCTTGCCCAGTTCGTTGCGCAATGCCGTGCCCAGCAGCGGGCGCAACTGGTCGGCGACGCGTTCCTCGGTGTTCGAGGTGCTGCCGGTCGAGGTCACCGCCCGCAACGGATTGACGATCCGGAAGCGCGCATAGGCGTCGACGTTCAGCCGCAGCTGGTCGGTCGACAGCACCAGCGTATTGTCGAGGTCGGCGTCGAGCACGCGCTTGTCGATCCACACGATCTTGTCGATGAACGGCACGCGCGCGATCAGGCCGGCGCCATCGGCACCGATCGTCTGCCCGGGCTGCCACTGGTTGACCAGCCGCACCGGATTGTTGAGCCGCAGCACCACCGCCTGCTGCGTCTCGGGCACGATCGCGAACGTCGCCGCGGCGAGGATCGCCACCACCAACGCCAGCATTCCCGCTGCGATCGGGTTACGCATCCACTGCGACATCAGCGCTGCCCTCCCTGCGCCGCGACAGCGGGCGCGGTGGTCGACGCGCCTTGCGTCGGTTCGACCAGCTTCTTCGCGCGGTCCAGCGGCAGATACGGTGTCACGCCCGGTGTCTCGACGATCGTCTTGTCGGTCTTGGCCAGCACGGCCTCCATCGTCTCGTAATACATGCGGCGGCGCGTCACTTCGGGAGCGAGGCGATATTGCGCGTAGACCTGGTCAAAGGCCGATGCCTCGCCCTGCGCGCGCGCGATCACCTGCTGCGAGTAACTGCGCGCGTTGTTCAGGTTCCCGACCGCTTCCTGTTGCGCGGCGGTGACCGCGTTGAAGTCATCGACAAGTGCCGCCGGCGGCGACGCCTGCTTGATCGACACGCCCTGCACGCGAACGCCCGCCTGATAGCTGTCCAGGATCTGCTGCATCACCTGCGTGACGCGGGCCTCGATCGTGCCGCGACCGGCGCCGATCGCCTCGTTCATCTGCGTGGTGGCCAGCACCGCACGCATCGCGCTCTCCGCGGTCGCGCGTACCGTCTCCTGCGGATCCTTGATCTCGAAGACGTAGTTGCGCGGGTCCGACACGCGCCAGCGGACGGTATAGGCAAGGTCGATGATGTTCTGGTCGCCGGTCAGCACCGTCTCGCCGCCGTCCTGCGGGAATTCGTCGGTGCGCACCTGTTCGACATCGACCTTCGTCACGTTGACGATCGGCGCGGGCAGCGTGAGGCGGATGCCGGGCTCCAGCATCCCCGAATATTTCCCGAAATAGGTCACGACGCCGCGCTGCTGCGGCCCGATCTGGTGGAAAGAGGTGAGCAACAGCCACACCGCCACCAGCAAGACGACGCCGATCAGCCACAGCGTCCGCGCCGACGCGCCGAGCGGCAGTTGCGGGCGACCGCCGCCGCCGCCGCCGCCGCCCCCGCCGACACGGGCCTTCTTCAGGAAATCATCAAGCGCGGTGGGCTTGGACGGAGCGCGCCGTCCGCCCGGCGGCACCGACCAGGGATTGCGCGGGCCGGCACTGTCGTCGCCGCCGCCTCCCCAAGGTCCGTTATTGTCGGCGGCAAGAATGATCGGGCGCCGGAACCAGCGTCGCAAGATGGTCATGAAGGTCTTTATAAGAGCGCCGCCGACGAAAAACAGTGGCAAGCCGCGCCGACGGGCCTACGGATCGCGGCCATGAGCGATAAAGACGTCACGACCCGGGTGGTGGAGGCGGTCCGCGCGGTCGCGGGCGCCCGCGCCACGGTGCGAATCGAAGGACAGCGGATCGGCGTCGTGATCGACGCCAGCGGTCTCGACGTGTCGGCGCGCGACGCGCTGGAGGCGAGCGTGCGCATGGCGGCCGCGCTGCCCGGCCACGAGGTGCGCATCGTCGTCACGGCCGAGCGCACGCAGCGCCGCATCGTCGCGGTGGCGAGCGGCAAGGGCGGCGTCGGCAAATCGACCTTGTCGGCCAATCTCGCCATCGCGCTGGCACGTGGCGGGCGGCGCACCGGGCTGGTCGACGCCGACATCTACGGTCCGTCGCAGCCGCGGCTGATGGCGGTCGAGGGGACGCGCCCGCAAGCGCGCGACAAGGTGCTGCTGCCGGTCGCCACCCCCTACGGCGTGCCGTTGCTGTCGATGGGGCAATTGGTCGAGCCGGGGCGCGCGATCGCCTGGCGCGGGCCGATGACCGCGGGCGCGCTGGGACAATTGATCGATGCCGACTGGGGGGCGACCGACACGCTCGTCGTCGACCTGCCGCCGGGCACCGGCGACGTGCAATTGACGATGGTGCAAAAGCATCGGCCGGCCGGGGCGGTGATCGTCTCCACGCCGCAGGATCTCGCGTTGATCGACGCACGCCGCGCGATCGACCTGTTCCAGAAGGCCGGCGTGCCGATCATCGGACTGGTCGAGAACATGGCCGGCTATGCGTGCCCGCATTGCGGCGAGATATCCGATCCGTTCGGGCATGGTGGCGCGGAGGCGGCAGCGGCGGAAGCGGGGATCGCGTTCCTCGGGCGGGTGCCGCTCGACATCACGATCCGCACCGCGTCCGATGCAGGGCAGCCGCCGGCGGCCACGGACGACGACCGCGTGTTCGCCCCGATCGCGGCGCAGGTCGCGACGTGGCTGGACGGGCTGTAAGGGAGCGAAGCGTCCGGGCCTGCCTGAGGACGCGCGCATACTTCGACGAGCGTCGTCGCGCGTTACGCCCAAACGACCACCGTCGGTCGTCAGCGCCGAGTGCCGGTGCGTGGCCTGATCCGGCGCCTCGTGATCTATGGCCGACGCGAGAAGGATGACGCCAGCTGAATTCGCGGAGGGATATCGCGTCTCCGAATCCCGAAACGAAGCTGGTTCCGCGTCCGATCCGGAATGTCGATCAACCTCAGGCGGAGCTGGCGTTCACGCTTCATCCGGCCGAACACCATTCGGAAGTCGATCGCGCCGCTCTCCACGGGATAGTGGCGGAGAAACAGAACCCCGGTTCGAAGCCGGCCCGACACGCTCGCACGGCTGGCCAAACGGGCCTGTGCCCACGTCCAACCTGCGCCCACGTCCAAGCCGGCATCGCGACCAGCCTGGGCGGGATCGACATTCAGCGCTTCGCGGGTGCCGGACTGCCCGCCGATAAAATCGTGATCTGTTCGGGCGAGCCGCGCTCCCACGATCGGGCAGATTCGCTCCCTCCACCGGTCGCTGCAAGCGTAGCGAAGCCACCCAAAGCGTCGTGCGGAACGTTGGCTTGCTTCGCTACGCTCGTAATGGCGGCGCTTCGGAATGTCCGGCCGAATGTCGAACGGTCCGGCGAAGCGATCCTGCGCGGGATCGCCTCGCTGGCTCACGATCGAGGACGGGCCGCTTACGGCTTGGCCGGCGGAATCACGCCAAGTGACTTGCCATCCTTGGCTGCCGGATCGATCGACGGCGCGCCCGAGGCCGGCGTACCGGTGTTCGCGAGGTCGGCGGTGTCGCCCTTGGTGGCCTCGGTCACGTTCGCGACGGCCGGATCCGTTGGCGCACCCGCCGCCGGAGCGGCGGGCAGCGGCAGGTTCGATCCCTGCTGGTTCAGGTACGCGATCACGTTCGCGCGATCCTCGGCATTGCCGAGACCCGCGAAGGTCATCTTGGTCCCGTTTGCGAACTTGCGCGGCGAGGTCAGCCACGCGTTCATCTTCTCGAAGTCCCAATTTCCGCCGACGCTCTTCAACGCATCGGAGAAGGCGAACCCGCCCTTGCCCTGCCCGACCGGCTCGCCCAGCGTGCCGTACAGGTTCGGGCCGATGCCGTTGGCGCCGCCCTGGTTGATGGTGTGGCACGCGGCGCACTTCTTGAACACCTCAGCGCCCTTTGCGGGGTCGGCCGCGCCCAGCAGCGCCGCGATCGGCACCACGGCGGCGCCACCGCCACCGCCGGCTTCCTCGACGCCCTCGATGGCATAGCCCGGCTTCTCGGGGCGCTCGCCATGGAACAGCATGCCGCCCGCGATCGACAGCCCCAGCGCGGTACCCGCCGCCGCCAGCGCCCAGCCGAAAATCGTGTTGGTCCGATCGTCCATGTCGCCGTTTCGCCCCTCTTCCTTCACCGTTCCATAGAAAGGGCTATCCCGCATCGCAAGCGCTTGAGCAGCGTCGCGCACGCTTCGTGGGTCCAATCTTCGTCAAACAGCGATCCCGCACGCCGTGGAAGATCGCCCACGAGCACCGTACCACCGCGCGCAAACAGGTGAAGAAGCCGCTCCGCGCGAGTCCGCCTCCGACGGGGCGCGCGTCTCCGCGACCTTGTTCTGATCCGGTTTGGACTTTACGCGCAGCGACCATGCAAAGTTACGCCGAACCCGCCCGTCCGATCGTCGCCGCCATGGCCGCGGCCGCCGCCGCGGCGCCCGACCGGGCCGTCGCGTTCCAGGGTGCGCCGGGCGCGAACAGCCATGTCGCAGTGCAGGAAGCGTTTCCGACCGCGCTGCCGCTGCCGTGCTTCAGTTTCGAGGATGCGCTGGATGCGGTGAAGACCGGCGCGGCGGATTGCGCGATCATCCCGATCGAGAATTCGCTGCATGGCCGCGTCGCCGACATGCATTTCCTGCTGCCTGAATCCGGGCTGGTCATCACCGGGGAGCACTTCCTGGCCATCCGCCACGCGCTGATCGGCTATGCCCCGCGCGACGGCGTGCGACAGGCGATGAGCCATCCGCAGGCGCTGGGCCAATGCCGGCATTGGCTGAAGGCGCACGGCATCGCGCCGGTCAACTACCCCGATACCGCGGGCGCCGCGGCAATGGTGGCGGAGCTGCGCGATCCCGCGATCGCCGCGCTCGCGCCGCCGGGTGCCGCGGCGATCTACGGGCTGGAGCTGCTCGCCACCGACATCGCCGATGCCGACCACAATACCACGCGCTTCGTCACGCTGGCGCGCGGCGCCCGGCCGCTGGCGGGCGACGGGCCATGGATGACGACCTTTATCTTCGAAGTGAAGAACGTGCCGGCCGCGCTTTACAAGGCGATGGGCGGCTTCGCGACGAACGGCGTCAACATGACCAAGCTGGAAAGCTACCAGCGCGGCGGCAGCTTCGCCGCCACCGAGTTCTACGCTGACGTCGAGGGGCGCCCCGGCGACGCGGCGTTCGACCGCGCGATGGAGGAACTGGGCTTCCACTCGAAATGGGTGCGCGTGCTCGGCACCTATGCGCAGGCCCGCAAGCGCGGCTGAGCACCGCGCCCGCGAGCCCGGCGAATCAGATCGCCGTCCCGCGCACCACGCCCCACGCGGCATAGGTGCCTGCCATGATCGCGACCGAGCAGGTGATCCCGAACAGCACGTAGCCGACGTACATCAGCATCGGCGGGTTGGCGCGCGCCAGCTTGCGGTTGCGCGACGCGCCCGTCAGCACGAAACTCAGCAGCATCCCATACGTCAGTGCAACGGCTTCGATCATTATCCGCCCCTCGGCTCCACGACAGTCCACCACGACGCCCCCCGGCGTCCGTGCGCGATTAACCATATCGGCCGTCCGTCACGAAGTCGTTAACGCGCGCCTCGCCGCTTGCCTCCCACGGCTCGCCGACTAACAGGCGTGCATGTCCACCCGACTCGCCGTCTTCGATTGCGACGGCACGCTCGTCGACAGCCAGGCCAATATATGCCGCGCGATGGAGCACGCCTTCGCCACGCTCGCGCTGCCCGCGCCGCCGCGCCCGGCGGTTCGCGCGATCGTCGGGCTCAGCCTGGTGGAGGCGATGGCGCTGCTCGCGCCCGAGCTTGGCACCGCGGCGCATCTGGCGCTGACCGACGCCTACAAGACTACCTTCCGCCGGATGCGCGAGGACGGCGAACTGGATGCCGAGCCGCTTTACGACGGGCTGGTGGCGGCGCTGGACGCGCTGGCGGCGGACGGCTGGATGCTGGGCATCGCCACCGGCAAGTCCGATCGCGGACTGGCGCACGTCCTCGCGCTGCACGGGCTGACCAGGCGGTTCGTCACCTTGCAGACCGCCGATCGCCATCCGTCGAAACCGCATCCCGCGATGCTCCACGCCGCCATGGCGGAGGCGGGCGCCGTGCCCCATATGACCGCGATGATCGGCGACACCAGTTTCGACATGGCGATGGCACGCGCCGCGGGCGTCCGCGCGGTCGGTGTGACGTGGGGCTATCACCGCGAGGCGGCGCTGTGGAGCGCCGGCGCGCAGGCGATGGCGCAACGATGTGCCGACCTGCCGGCGTGTCTGGCGGCATGAGCGACCCGGCCCGCGCGCGCTGGGCGGCGATCGTCGGGATCCGGCTGGCCGCCACTGCCGGCGCATTGCTGGGGGTCGTGCTGCTGGGGCGCGCGCAGACGCTTGGCCCGCGCGTGCTGGGCGTTGCGATCGTGCTGAGCGCCCTGTGGATGATGGCGACGGTGCCCCGCGCACTCGCGCGACGCTGGAGAAGCCCGAAATGAAGCGGTTCTGGACCGAGGTCTCGATCGACGCCGACCGCTCGATCCGGCTCGATGCACGCCCCGTGCGCACGCCCGGCCGCGCGCCGCTGGCCGTGCCGACGGCGGCGCTGGCGGCGGCGATCGCGGAGGAATGGCGCGCGGTCGGCGAGACGATCGATCCACGCGCGATGCCGCTGACCGGGCTGGCCAATGCCGCGATCGACCGCGTCGCCGCCATCCCGGGCGATTTCGCCGCAGGGCTGGTGCGCTATGCCGAGAACGACCTGCTCTGCTACCGCGCCGATGGCCCGACGCCGCTGATCGCGCGGCAGGCCGCCGCCTGGGATCCGCTGCTCGACTGGGCAAGCCGGCGCTACGACGTGCATTTCACGATCGTTGCGGGGATCATGCACCGGCCGCAACCGCCCGCGACGATCGCGCGGCTGGCCGAGGCGGTCGCGAGTCGCGACGCCTTCCATCTCGCCCCCCTCTCGCCGCTCGTAACGCTGACCGGCACGCTGGTGGGGGCGCTGGCGCTGGCCGAACACGCCGTCGATGCCGATAGCCTGTGGGCCGCCGCGATGGTCGACGAGGATTGGCAGAGCGAGCAATGGGGCGAGGACACGCTCGCCACGCAGGTGCGCACGGCCAAGCGTCACGATTTCGACGCGGCGGCGCGGTTCCTGGCGTTGCTGGACGCGGATCGTATGTCCGAAAACCCGCGATCGGCGTCCTTTACCCACTAGCCGCACCGGCCGAAAAGCTGCTGCATCAGCAGTAATCAGGTGCGTCCATGCAACATATCGATCGAAGAATGGTCCTGACCGCAGCAGCGGCACTGACCGGCACGATGCTCGTCGGCAAGACGGCGTCCGCACAGAAGGTGGATGGTCTGTTCGACGCATCGAACAATCCTGCGCCCGAGAAGATCGCCCCCTATCGCGCCCGGTTCGGCCGGACGAGACCGCTGGTTGCCATCGTCGGATTGAACGAAGGCACGATCATCAGCGATTTCTGCATTCCCTTCGGCGTGATGGCGCGATCGGGCGTGGCCGATGTCGTGTCGGTCGCCGTGACACCCGGTCCGGTGAAGATGCAGCCGTTGACCTTCCAGCTGCAGGAAACGGCCGCCAGCTTCGACAAGCTTCATCCCGAAGGCGCCGACTATATCTTCGTTCCCGCGGTCGAGAACGACAATGATCCCGGCCTGCTACGCTGGATCAAGGCGCAGGCGGCCAAGGGCAGCACCGTGATCAGCATCTGCTACGGCGCGATGGCCGTTGCCAATACCGGCCTGTTCGACGGGCATCGCGCGACCTCCCACTACAGTAACGAGCAGATGCGGGTGCGCCGCTTTCCGAAGGTGCGGTGGCAGAAGAACATTCGCTACGTCGCCGATGGCAAGGTCGTGTCCAGCGCCGGGGTGAGCGCTTCGATGCCGACCTCCATCGCACTGGTCGAGGCGATCGCCGGCCCCGCCAAGGCCGCACAGGTGGCGCGCGACGTGGGCATCGACGGCTGGAGTTCGAAGCATGACAGCGATGCGTTCCAGTCCGATCCGGGCAACGCCGACATGCCGCCGCGCGACGCGCGACCGGACGTGACGCTCGCCATTCCCGTGCAGGCCGGCGACGATGAGATCGCGCTCGCGCTCACCGCCGAGGCCTACAGCCGGACCGGAAATACGATGGCGTATGCCGTCGCGGCCAGCAAGGCGCCGCTTCGGCTCGCGCATGGGCTGGTCGTCCTGCCTGACATCGTCGCGGGCGACGGCACGCGCATCGATCGTACGCTGGCGCGGCTCGAAGCGCATGAAGCCACCCGTGCGCTCGACATCGCGCTCACCGACATCGCGAAGACGTATGGAGTCAAGGCGGCGCGCAATGTCGCGTTGTTCATGGAGTATCCCGGCCCGCTGGGGTGAGCCTCGGGCTTGGTGCCGCTCCCCCATGCGAACTGCGCCACTGCCGCGCTTTCGGGCGGGCGAAAGCAGGGCGGTGCGAACGGCGGCCCGGCCGATCCGGTCGGATCACCCCTGTTTATCGGGCAAAGATCCCTCGATTTTGGCCATGCGCCGGTTTGTGGGTAGCGACCCGCCTTTTGAGCGATACGGTCGTTGCTCCACGCGCCTTGCCGAGGACCTGCATGGCCAGAACGTTTGCCTTCTTTCTGTGCGACGGATTCCAGTTGCTCGATCTGGCCGGGCCGTTGGCGGCCCTCGATGCCGCCAATCGTCTTCTCGGGCATGCGCATTATCAGATCGAACTCGTGTCTGATGGCGGAGGATTCGTGCGGGGAGATGCCGGAGTCGGATTGGCGACCCACCCCGCCGCGTCGATCGTCGCAGAAGCGGTAGTCGTGGTGGGTGGCCGGATCGCCCCGATGCAGGAGGCCGGCAACGTCGCTGCGATCCGGCACGCGGCGCGTGGCGCGGAGAGCACCGCCAGCATCTGCACCGGCGCCTTCCTGCTTGCGGCGGCCGGGTTGCTGGACGGTCGACGAGCGACCACGCACTGGCAATTCGCGCAGGAACTGCAGGACCGCTATCCCCTGGTGACGGTCGACGCCGACCGCATCTTCATCAATGACGGTGCCGTCTGGACCTCCGCCGGGATGACCGCCGGTATCGACCTGCTGCTCGCGCGGATCGAACTCGATCACGGACCGGAACTCGCCAAGGCGGTGTCGCGCGAGTTGGTGGTCTATCACCGGCGTCCCGGCGGGCAATCGCAATTCGCGGCGATCGCCCAGATGGAACCGCGGACCGATCGTATCCGCAAGGCGCTGACATTCGCGCGCGATCACCTGTCGGAACCTCTGTCGACCGAGCGCCTCGCAAGTGCCGCCTGCCTGAGTGTCCGTCAATTCAATCGCCTGTTCCGCAAGGAAACCGGCGTCACCCCGGCCCGTGCCATCGAACGGTTGCGCTGCGAAGCGGCCCGCATCCGCCTGCGCGATGGAAACGAGACGATCTCGGTCGTCGCGCAGGCCGTCGGCTTCGCCGATCCGGAACGCATGCGCTGCGCCTTCATCCGCAGCTACGGTCACGCCCCGCAGACGCAGCGCAGGCTCGATCAACCACTGTCTGCCGGGAACGACGGCCTCGCGTGTTGGCCACCGATGCGGCTCTGAATTCAGCGCGGGCCGACGCGGCACCGCGCCCGCTTGCCGTGCCGCCGTGCTCGGGGCACCGCGCGCATGCGATGCGCAGGTGACCGCGACAGGTCACGACAGGCGTAGCAGCGTCTGTCGGGCAATCCCATATCGGAGCGACCCACGGGCGCGCAGCACCTGCGCCACCACCGCCACCACCCACGCGCCACCGCCAGGCGCCACCGCCGGGCGCCCTCTCCCGTGCGGCGGCGCTCCGGCGCGATGCGGCCCAGCGGTCGTCGGCATCGGCGGCGAACAGCTGGCCCTCGTTGCAGACCGCACGGATCAGTTCCTCGCCCGTGACGCCGTCACGCGCCAGCTTGCGCCCGGCTTCCTCATCGCTGCACAGGACGGTGCGGCAAAAGGTCTGTGCAGGCTCCGAAAGATTGCTAGGACGCGTCTGCGCCAGACAGCCAGGCTGTTACGTTCGATCATACCAACCGGGGTAGGCTACCATTGGATAAGTGGCGGAAATCCAGGTATTTCGCGGCGTGACCTTCAGCGTAGCCACGCGCCCTGGCATCATTCGCCTGACCGCTGCGGCGGCACTGGCGCTCGCCGCCACCGCGTGCGGGCGCCGCGCCGACGTGGGCGCGGTGGTGGTCAGCGTCATCGGTACCGAGCCGACGCTTGCCGGGCGTGATCGCGCCGCGCTGTCGGCCGGCGACCGGCTCCTCACCGACTCGCTTGCGGAAGGGCTCGTGCGCTTCGACGCGGTCGGGCAGATCGAGGCGGGCGTCGCCGAGCGCTGGATCGTCATCGACGACGGGCGCAGCTACATCTTCCGGCTCCGCAACGCGCAATGGACCGACGGCACACCGGTGCGCGCCGCCGATGTCGTTCCGTTGTTGCGCCGCCAGATCGCACGCAATTCGCGCAACCGCGTCGCGCCCTATCTCACCGCCGTCGCCTCGGTGGTCGAGATGACGCCCGAGGTCATCGAGATCGAGCTTGCCCGTCCCCGTCCCGATCTGCTCAAGCTGTTCGCACAACCGGAACTCGCGCTGGTCCGCGCGCGTGACAGTGGCGCCGGCCCGTTCCGTCGTCGCCCGGGCACACGCGACGGCGCGCTGCTCACCCCCGCCCCCGACCCGAACCGCGATCCCGACGAAGAAGGCCCGACGCCCGAGCAGAACGTACGGCTGCGTGGCGAACGCGCCGCGCTCGCGATCCTGCGCTTCGTCGAGCGGCATTCGGATCTGGTCAGCGGCGGCACGCTTTCCGACTGGCCGATCCTCCAGGCCGCCAACCCCGCTCCCGCCAACGTCCGCATCGATCCGGCAGCGGGATTGTTCGGGCTCGCGATCGTCAATCGCACCGGCTTTCTCGCCGATGCCGCCAACCGCGCCGCAGTCGCGCAGGCGTTCGATCGCGCCGACCTGACCGGCAGCGTCTCGCCCGAATGGCTCCCGCGCGAGACGATCCTCCCCGACCAGCTCGACGCCGCCGCACCGCCCACCCTGCCGGCGTGGGCGGCTGTCCCGCCCGATCAACGTCAGGCTGCGGCGCGGCGCCAGGTTGCGGCATGGCGCGCCGCCAACGGCGTACCGGTCCTGCGGCTCGCTTTGCCCGGCGGCCCGGGAGGCACCTTGCTGTGGGCGCGTCTGGCGCGCGACCTGTTCGCGATCGGCATCCGTCCGGAACGCGCCACGCTCGACGACACGTCCGCCGACCTGCGCCTGATCGACGACGTTGCCCCCTATGACAATGCGCGCTGGTATCTCGCCGAAGCGTGCGTGGCCTGCGCGCCCGAGGTCGCCACCGCGATCGAGGCCGCGCGGCTCGCCGATACGCTCCCGGAACGCGCCGCCGCCACCGCACTCGCCGATCGCCTGCTGACCGAGGATGTCGCTTTCGTGCCGCTCGCCCGGCCACTGCGCTGGTCGCTCGTCGCGCTGCGACTGCGGCAGTGGCAGCCGAACCCGCGCGCCTGGCATCCATTGAACCGGCTGCGTACCGACACCAACTGACGTATCATGGTCGCTCGCCCCACCCCGCTCAATGCCTCGCTCCTCGACACGCTGCCGGTCGGTCGCGATCCCGCCGCGGTGCGCCGTCGCGTCGAGGCGGTCGAGCGCCTGCTGGAAGGCTTGTACGTCATCCCCGGCATCAATCGCCGTGTCGGGCTCGACGCGGTGGTCGGGCTGGTGCCGGTGGTGGGCGATGTCCTCGCCGGTGCGATGGGGATGTGGCTGGTGTGGGAGGCCCGCAACCTCGGCATGGGACGCATGGCGCTGTTCGGCATGACGGCGCGCGTCGGCTTCGACACGCTGCTGGGGATGGTGCCGCTGGTCGGCGACGCCGCCGACTTCTTCTATCGCTCGAACACCCGCAACCTGA
This sequence comes from Sphingomonas phyllosphaerae 5.2, assembly GCF_000419605.1. Classification (NCBI taxonomy): domain Bacteria; kingdom Pseudomonadati; phylum Pseudomonadota; class Alphaproteobacteria; order Sphingomonadales; family Sphingomonadaceae; genus Sphingomonas; species Sphingomonas phyllosphaerae. The sequence continues at coordinate 2,819,205 of NZ_ATTI01000001.1, forward strand.
AGCGCATCAAGAAGCACCTCGACAAACATCACCCCGCCACGGTGACGCTCGACGGCTGATCGCGGCGGCTACGATGCGTGCGGTACGAACACGGTGCCGCCGGGCATCGCGCGCGGCACGCCGGTGGTGCCCGGAAAGCTGATCGGCAGCCCTTCCAGCGTCCGTACCGCCATATAGGCGAATCCCTCCGCCTCCAGCCCGTCGCCGTGCCAGCCGAGCGCGTCGACCGGCTCCGGTGTCAGCCCCGTCCGCACTGCGATCATCGCCAGCAGCGTGGGATTGTGTCGCCCGCCGCCCGCCACCAGCAGGCGCTGCGGTGCGCACGGCAGCAGCGCCAACCCTTCCGCCACGCTCGCCGCCGTGAACGCGGTCAACGTCGCCGCACCATCCGCGGCGGAAAGCCCGCGCGCCGGCTGGATCGTGAAATCGTTGCGGTCGAGTGACTTGGGATAGGGTGCCGCGAAGAACGGATGGTCGAGCATCGCGGTCAGCACCGCCTCGTCCACCCGCCCGGCAGCCGCCAGCGCACCGCCCGCGTCGAATCGTGCCCCGCTCTCCTGTTCCACCCAGCTGTCGATCAGGCCGTTCGCCGGCCCGGTATCGAACGCCGCCACCGCCTCGCCGGCGTCGACCAGCGTGACGTTCGCCACCCCGCCCAGGTTCAGGATCGCGATCGGCGATGCCACTCCGGCGGCCAGCGCGGCGTGATAGATCGGGATCAACGGCGCCCCCTGACCGCCGGCCGCGACATCGGCGCTGCGGAAATCGGCGACCGTGCGGATTCTGGTGACGTCGGCCAGCACCTGCCCGTCGCCAATTTGCCAGGTCCAGCGCCGGTCGGGGCGATGCGCCACCGTCTGCCCGTGGAAACCGATCACGCCGACATCGCTCGCCGCCACGCCGGCATCGCGCAGCAGCTTCTGCACTGCCAGCGCATGGGTGCGCGTGATCAGCGCGCCAGCAGCCACCAGTTCCGGGCTTGCCCGCGGCCGTGGATAGGTCAGCGCCAGCGCGGTCGCCTCCGACAATTGCGCACGCGCCGCATCCGAATATGGCTCGCCCCGGAACGCGATCGAGCGCACCGAACGCCGCCCGTCGGTTTCGATCAGCGCCGCGTCGATCCCGTCGAGCGAGGTGCCCGACATCAATCCGATCGCCAACATCGCCGCGCCCTCCCGTTTCAGATCGCCACCGCTATCGCGCGCGACGCCGCCACTGGCAAATCGGACCGTCTCGCATTATGTGCGGACGATCCCATGGCAACGCAAATCCCCTCACCGCCCCGCGTGGGCATGGTCTCGCTCGGCTGTCCCAAGAACCTGGTCGACAGCGAACGGATCCTGACCCAGCTCCGCGCCGACGGCTACCAGATGTCGGCCGACTATTCCGGCGCCGACGTCGTGCTGGTCAACACCTGCGGCTTTCTCGATTCGGCGAAGGAAGAATCGCTCGAGGCGATCGGTGAGGCGATCGCCGAGAATGGCCGCGTCATCGTCACCGGCTGCATGGGCAAGGAAGCCGAGACGATCCGCGCGCGCTTTCCGGGCGTCCTCGCGATCACCGGCGCCCATGAATATGAGCAGGTCGTGGAGGCTGTACACGCCGCCGCGCCCGCCGCGCTCAGTCCGTATGTCGACCTGATCCCCGACGCCGGCCTGAAGCTGACCCCGCGCCACTACAGCTACCTGAAGATCTCGGAGGGCTGCAATCACCGCTGCTCCTTCTGCATCATCCCGTCGCTGCGCGGCGACCTGGTCAGCCGCCGCCCCGACGCGATCCTGCGCGAGGCCGAGAAGCTCGTCGCGGCGGGCACCAGGGAATTGCTGGTCATCAGCCAGGACACGTCGGCCTATGGCATCGACATCCGCGACCAGTCGCGGATGTGGAAGGGTGCGGAGGTGCGCCCCCACATGACCGACCTCGCGCGCGAGCTCGGCCGGATCGCGCCATGGGTGCGACTCCACTATGTCTATCCGTATCCGCACGTCGATCAGGTCATACCGTTGATGGCGGACGGGCTGGTGCTCCCCTATCTCGACATTCCCTTCCAGCACGCCGCGCCGTCGGTGCTGCGCCGCATGAAGCGGCCCGCCAACGACGCCAAGGTGCTCGGCCGAATCAAGGCGTGGCGGGAGATCTGCCCGGACATCGCGATCCGCTCGACCTTCGTCGTGGGCTTTCCCGGCGAAACCGAGGCGGACTTCCAGTATCTGCTCGACTGGCTGGACGAGGCGCAGCTCGACCGGGTCGGCGCCTTCCGCTTCGAACCCGTCGAGGGCGCGTCCGCAAACGCACTGCCCGATCCGGTGCCGGAGGAGGTGAAGGAAGAACGTTACGCGCAGATCATGGAGAAGACCGCCGCGATCTCGACGGCGAAGCTCGCTGCCAAGGTGGGACGCACGCTCGACGTCATCATCGACGCGGTCGATGCCGAAAGCGGCGGCGCTTCCGGGCGATCGATGGCCGACGCGCCGGAGATCGACGGTGAGGTCCACCTGCGCGATGCCGGCCATCTCGCGGCCGGCGACATCCTGCGCGTCGTGATCGAGGATGCCGACGAGCACGATCTGTTCGGCGTACCCGCCTGACCATCAAGCCTCTGAGCCGATGCGATAAATTGGCATGCCTCACGATCGGTTAACGATCCGGCCCTAAACCCGCCGGATTACCGATGGAGACACCATGCCGCGCCGGATCAGGTCCCTGTTGTCGTTGTTGAGTGACGAAGTCGCCGCGCACGCCGACCGGTCGGAAGCGATCGCCGGGCAAACACGGCTGCTGGCGCTCAATGCCGCCATCGAAGCCGCCCGCTCCGGCGAGGCGGGCCGCGGCTTCGGCGTCGTCGCGCAGGAAGTGAAGACGCTCGCCGCGCAGGCGAGCAGCTCGTCACGTGCCTTCCGCGAGGAACTGCTCGGCCGTCTCCAGCAAGGTAGCGGGATCGCCGGCGACCTCGTCAGCGAGCTCGAGGGCGGACGGCTCGGCGAACTGGCGCAGTCGATCGCCGACGCCTTGTCGCGCACGCTGTTCGACCGCACGATCGACGTCCGCGTGCTCGCCAGCGACCATTCGGTACGCGAGAGCCTGCTGCTCTCCGATAACGACCGCGCCATCGCCCGCGCGGTGGAGCGGATGCGCTCGCTGCTCAGCTTTTCCCCTTACTTCCTCAACGGCTTCGTCGTCGCTGCCGACGGTCGGATCGGGGCGTGCGCGCATGAAAATGCCGCGGTGCGCTCGGTCCGCTTCGACAGCTTCGCGCAGTTCAGGGCGGTCATGCAGGGGCCGCTACCGGCCGGCTGGTCCACCGACGAGGTCTGGCCCAATCCCTGGTCGCACGAACGCAAGGTCCTGATCTTCACCGCACCCGTCGCGGTAGAGGGGGTGACGATCGGGGTCTGCTATCTGGAATATGATTTCGAAGGGCAGGTCGCGCAGCTCATCGACGTTCTCAACCGCTCCTCGCGCCGCGCGACCATCTCGATCGTCGACCCGCACGGTCGCATCGTCGCCACGACGGGCACGCGCCGCTTCCACGAACAGCATCCGCATGCCGCCGGCGGGGCGGCGCGCATCCAGTCGCTCGACGGGCTGGTCGTCGCGCAGGCGCGGGTCCCGACCGACCACGGCATCCCGGGGCTCGATTTCCGCTGCGTCATCGAAGACCATGTCTCCAGCGACAGCGAGATCGTCGCGGCGATGTCGGGGCTGGCGGCGTGAAGCCGCCCGCCGGTCGGTAGCGGGTAGCGACCCGTATCCATGACGCAGGGCGGCTTCCGATAGGAACGCCATCGGCGAAGTCTGTACCGGCCCGCAATGGCGGCAGAAAACGGGCCGCGCTCGTGCGTCTGGCGGCCGATGACATGGGCAGGATCGATCGGATGTGGGGCGGGAATTTCGGTCATCTCGCAAGCCGTTGACCGAAAGGTAATTCCTCCCGCCTAGCGCCACGTACGGGGCAAGGAGGCGCACATGGGAATATTGGACTCGCTCGCCAGCTTCATCGACAATGAGGGCTTGGCCGAAGCCTTTGCGGTGAAGCCGGACGATCCCGCGAAGGTGCGGAAGCCGATGCGTGACGGGATCGCCCGGACGCGCGAGCAATATGCGGCGCGCGGCAACGGCACCGTCAAGGCGAGCGGGCGATGGTGGCAGGTCCAGAACGGCATCGTCGCCTTCACCGTGAAGGTCGGCGGTGGCACGCTCCCCCTGAACGGCGCGTCGACGAACCACATCCCCGAAGCCATGTTCGACGTCTTCCTGACCAAGCTGGAGCAAGCGCTGGACGCCGGTGAACTCGACGAAGCGTTGAAGCTCAACCAGGACGAACGGGCAAAGTCGCAAGCCCCGGGCGGCGGCGCGCGCGCGGCGGACCTCCCTGCGGGCAGCGACCGACGTCCCGGCATCGACCGCGAGGACTGGGATGACCTCACCTGGGCGCAACGCCAGAAGGTCAATGCGCTGTATCGCCAGGGAAAGAATCCGGACGGCAGCGCAATCGCCGAAGTCGGCTACAAGCCCGACGCGCCACTTGCGGCCTGAGGAAGCGCCGCGGTGGGCGGCGCCCTTTCTCAGGCTTGCGCCTCGGAGCGGCGCGTTGCCCGCGATCGCGGCGGCAACAGCCATCGCTTCAGCCACGACGCGGCGTGCGCCTCATATCCCGCGTGGATGGCGTAGGCGACCAGCACCAACAGCCCGGCGACCGCAACCGGCACCAACGGTGCCCCTATACCCGCGCGCGTGCCCACGGCGGCGATGATGCCCACTCCGAGGTGATTATGGAGCAGATAAAGCGGGTAACTGACCGTCCCGACGAAGAACAGTCCACGGGTCGCCAGCAGCTTCTGAATCGCGACCGAGCGCTGGCTTGCCGCGAACAGCACCACGACACCGAGCAAGGCGGCCTTGTCGCTCCATAGCACGACTCGAAAGTTCGTCAGCGAGCAGACCAGACCGATCGCGACCGCCAGCCAATACAGGCGCGGCGATCGCGCCTCGTGCGCGCGGTAGAACAATGCACCGCTGGCGAACCATCCGAAAAACTCCAGCCCCGCCCACCACAGCGGCTCGGGCGCGCGGCCCAGCAGCGGCACCGAAATGTAGCGAAGTCCGGCGGCGATCACCCAAAGCGCGATCAGGCCGGCCACCGCCCGCTTCCAGCGAAACGCGAAATACAGCACGCCGAAAATTACGTAGAACGAGAATTCGGTGACCAGCGTCCAGTACGCGCCATCGACGGGCAGAACGTCGATCTTCATCAACCCGTGGTAGAAAGACGGGCTAATAAAGGTGAGCGCCACCGCGATATCGCCTACCCGATACCCTCCCGTCGGCATATCCGGCAGCATGGTCGACGCTGCGGCCAGCAAAACCGAACAGAGCAGCAGCGCGGGGGCCAGCCGGATCCAGCGACGTATCAGGAAGCGCACCACGTCCGTCGACGTCTCCAGCGTCCTGAAGATCACGAAACCGGAAATCAGGAAGAACAGGTACACGCCCAGCCATCCCTGCCCGAAGAACGGCAGCGCGCGATGGCGGTCGCCATACGGCAGGTTCGCGGCGTAGGTCGCCCCGTAATAATGCCAGCCGATCACCGCTATCACGGCGACGCCGCGCAGGCCGTCGAGATAGCGGATGCGATGCGCGGTATTCTCGACGGAGTCGGCACCATGCCCCTCCAGCGGCGTCATGCGGCCGTCGAGACCAGAAGGGGGCTGCCGCAACCCCCGGTGTTTCGCGCGACATTGCCTGCGATGCCGGCCCGCATGGGGCGACCGGCTATGGTCGAACCCCGCCGCCCCGTCCGAACGACCGCCGTCCCCGCAATCTGCTTCATATCGCGTCCCCCGGCGCACGATTGCCGAGGCGCACCGCGGTTGTCGACCTTTTCCCTGCACGCACCGTTGCTGGATCGAAACACCATGTCCATACCGCGCTGCCACGGGAAGGCTGAACTTGAGTGGGTGAGTGGCCGAACGACAAACGTCGAGCACCACGAGGGTTGGTAGCGGAGGAGGGACTTGAACCCCCGACACGCGGATTATGATTCCGCACGAACGTCGCTTAGGTCCTTGCCTTATTAGCCTCTTGTTGCTTCCATGTCGCACTCAGCATGCGGCGTAGCGATGACCAAGGACCTGATATGCGTGAACGTATCCTATCTCAGATGCAATGGCCGATGGTGCATAACGGCGATGTGCCGTTGGATCGTAGAATGATGGACATGGTACGGCCCTTCTCAGACGCTTGGGCTGCCGCCTTCTGGGAGTTGGAAAATTTAGCCTTGTTTAATCAAGCGGCGTATTACAATGTGGAGAGCAGGAACAAGCATCTTGATGAGCATGCAGCCGCCATCAAGTCTTGGACACCGCCCAACGAAGATGATGACGAACTTTACGAGCAATTTAGCCTTGCACTCTCGCGCGAACGCAACACCATCATAGGAGGAGAACTTGAGGTTGAAGCAATCGCTCGCTACGCTGACGAGGTCACGATCATAGCTTGTTGGGCCTTTGCAGAAAAGAATCTAAACGATGGCCTATCTAAACCACGAGGATTATTAGGCCTAGCGGATGCTCGAAGCCATCGATGGCCCGATATTCGGGCATCGTTCCTAGAGTGCGGCCTTGAGCTTGAAACCTTGGATTCCTTTGCAGATGCAGATGAGTGCCGCCGAGTAAACAATGCCATTAAGCATGGCGGCCTAGTAGACAGAGGCTTGGCTCAAATTCCCTTTTTCGCGCCTTCAGCGGATAAGAACATTAGCACGCTGGAGCTCGAAACGCAGCGATATTACTTCGGGGTGGCGGACTTTATAGGAGCGATGTACGAATCGAGCTCGAAAATTTTGGCAGCTTTACCGAGCTAAAGCGCGGATAATAATGACCCCGTCGTTTAAGCTAATAGCTCGTTCGCCGTCGCCGCCGCGACTGCTGCGTCGCCAATGTCGTCGCGGATCAAATGGCCGTAGGTGTCGAGGGTAATTTGCACGCTTGAATGGCCAAGCCAAGTCGTCAGCCGCTTGAGGTCGATACGCTGCTTTATCCAAGCGCTCGCGGCATAGTGTCGCAGGGCATGGAAATCGTATCGAGCACGGCTGCCCGGCTCATCACTGCCAGACTTCGCAACAGCCGGCCGCACCAGCCCTGCCTTTACCTGCAATGGCCAGTATTCCCGGTTGAGCAGGTTGGAGTGCAACCGCACCCCGCCCTCGCTATTCGGAAACAGCAGACCTGCCTCTGAGTGCGGTGCCCGCAGCATCCACTTCCGCAGCTCGGTGACGAGCACCGGCGGGATCGGGATCGTCCTCGTGCCGGCCTCCGACTTCGGCGGACCGATCGTGCCCCACTGGTCTGCCCGCTGCGTGACGTGGATCTCGCCACGCTTCAGGTCGACGTCCTCTCGACGGAGCCCACGTATCTCGGATGAGCGCAGGCCGGAAAGAGCGACCGTCAGCAGCATAGGATAGAGGCCCGGAAGCTTCTCATCGGCGGCAGCCGCCGTGAGCAGAGCGCGCACGTCCTCGCGACTCGGGATGGTCACCCTGCCCCGATCCCGGCGCGATCGGACAACCTTCACGCCCTTGGCAACGTTCTGCGCCACCAGGCCCCGTCGCTGCGCCTCCGTGATGATGCTGGACAGCCCTCGCACGACCTTGCCCGCCATCGCCGGCGATCGCGTCTCAAGGAGCGCGTCTTTGAACGTTTCAACGGACGGCATGGAAAGCTGGGAGAGCTTCTTGTCGCCGATAAGCGGCTTGATGTGCAGCTCCACCCATTCGCGATACTGCTTGATCGTAGAGCGCTCGCGGTCCTTCGACTCGGCTGCTCGGACCCAGATGTCGGCTGCCTGCCCGACGGTGATGCTCTGGCTGTCCGCGGTGTGGACGCCCTTGCTGACCTCCCAGGCGGCTTGGGTGCTCCATGCCTCAGCATCCCGCTTACGGGTGAACTGCTTCGCCCGGCGCTTACCAGCGCTGTCGCGGTAGTCGACCAGCCATGCCGTCTTCTGCTCGCCGGAAGGCGTCGTCCAGGTGCGCTTGCGGATCGCTGTCACCGCCCAAAAACCTTTTCTATCGAGGCAGCGGCCTCCTGAAATTCACGCTGCTTCTCACGAATATAATCCTCGAACGAGAGGATTATATCAGAGCGACTTAAATCGGGTCGAACATCCCTTACGAGGCCGATCAATACGGATGAGAGGTCGTGAATGTTGATAATCAGGTTCCTCCACGTTTCTCCGACTGACGGTGGATTTTCCCTGTGACTACCAAGCGCCAAGCCCAAGCCGTCGGCAGTTATTACTGCGATCGATTCGTAGTAATCGAACTCACCTTCACCTTCCTCACTTAGGTCTCGAAGCGCCTCAGGGTTTAAGACTAAAGAGAGCTTGTTCGTCTCTGGCGGAACTTCCCAGGTGTTTAAGTAGTCAACGGGGCTCATCGCAACTAAGAACGCTCGCGCTATCTGCCACCAATTTCCTTCGATGATGCGCACGACACGCTTCGGAGCCATTCCCGCCTGAGTCAGCTCGGTTGCCAAGGCAAGTTGCAGTAGGCTGGCGACGGAATAGGCTGCTCGGCGCCCAGTGCCTGTGTTCACGCCCGCCGGGAAGCCTTGCCGCTGCAGGTGCTTCAGGCGCGCTCGGAACGCGATGCGCTTGTCCGTAGCCACCCGGTTCAGCTTGGCTAGAGCACCTTCAACATCGGAATACGAGAACTCAACCGCCACAGGCCACCTTAGACGAGGTTTACAATTCCTTCTTGCACGAACGTGGCGGCAGGTCTAGCAAGACGAGGATCAAACTTAGTCTTAAGCGGAGAAGATGGAATGCTGAGTGAAGACCTTCTCCCCGGCGCTATCGCCGCTGCCGCGTTCATCGGGGTCAAGCCGCGGGCGATCTACCATATGACCGAGCAAGGCCATCTGCCCGTGATCCGCAAAGGTCGCCGCCTCTTTTTTCGCAAAAGCGAACTCGAGAAGGCGTTCAGTTCAGACGTTGCCTGATCTGACGTCAGATGACGGCGGTAACTCGGAGCGACGCGCAGCCGCAAGGTGCGACATATGGCAAATGATCAGCATCTTTTAAGCCGACCGCTCGCTGTCAGCATTGCTGATGCGGCGACCGTCCTGCAGCGAGATCGTGCGACGATCTATCGAATGATCAAGAAGGGCGAGCTTCGACCAGTTCGCTACGGCGGCCGGCAGTCGATTCCGTTCGATCAATTGATCCAGCTGACGACGCCGGTGGGCACATGAAGCCAAACGGCCCCCGCGCTTTGGACGCGAAGGCCGTTAGATGTGAGCTTGCCGGCTACATCTTCGGCTATACCATCAACCATCATGTGGATGCAAGCCGATGACCGGCGCGGACCTGGAGAGGCTTTACGCTTCAGCCGTCAAAAACGTGCGCCAACCGCACTTGGATAGGTTGCGTGCCGCGGGGGTGACCCCGGCCACCATCGCCCGGCTTGGCTCAGCGTATCCGCCCTTCGGCGTGCTCTGCGGCGAGGTCGAACGATCCAACCGCTTCAACGCCGGCGAGGGCAAGCCGCACGTGATCCAGCCCGTAGTCGAAGGATGCGGCTTGATAGATCTTGTCGCCTGGCGAGTGGGCGAACCGGCGCGCTGGGGGCTGGTGAGCGGCTTAGGTTGGCTGCTCAATGCTGACACGTGCCTCGGGTCCCGCTGGGACGCGGACAAGCTGACACTACATGCCACGCCCCTCGATTGGCTTCGCGCCGATGCGCATGGCGGCGTCGTGCTCGACTGGCACGCCCCAGATCTAGCCTGGCTTCGAAGCTTCAGCTTGATCGAGTGCGGTGATGCTCTGCTCGCCATCTCGGTACGGCGTGCCCTCAGCAAGCCGCGACGTCTGCCCGTGATCACGGTAGCGGAGGTGCGTCATGTCGCGTGACCCCTTAGCCTCGGCCACCATCTTCTGGATCGCTGAGCGCCAAACGCGCGAGGTTCAGCGCCGCGCGATCGCGGCCGTCAATTTGCAGCGGCAGCGTCTCCGTGCTGCCAAGCGGTCCCGGCTTGGGGAGCGATGCGCATGAATGCTCCGCAATACGATGACGACTTCGACATGCCGCCAAGCCCGCCGATCGAGGCGTATGAAGGGCGCCGACCGAGCAGCAAGCGCGCGCAGGCCGGCTCGGAAGACGGCGCGGATTGGATCCTGCCGATCGTTGACACAAATGCGTGGGTTGGTCGCATCCCTCCCGCCCGGCGCTGGATCGTTGACGGTTGGCTTGCTCGCGCAACGGGTGGCGCGTTGTTCGGTGAGGACGGCATCGGCAAGTCCCTGCTCGCACAGCAGCTCGCCACATGCGTTGCCGCGGGGAGGCCGTTTCTCGGCTTGGACGTCACGCATGTGGGCGCGATGTACATCACGTGCGAGGATGACGAGCTGTCGTTGTGGCAGCGGCAACGCGCAATCAACAAAGCCCTCGGCCTGCCACTCGATTGTGCGCCCGCCATGCTGTCCACGCTGGCGGGGCATGTCGCTGCGCAGCTCGGCGACTTCGATGAGGCCGGGACGTTCCAGCCTGGGCCCATGTTCCATGCGATTGCCAGGCGAGCCGAGAGCATCAGCGCCGGCCTGATCGTGTTGGACAACATCGCGCACCTTTTCCCCGGCAACGAGATCGTGAGGCGGCAGGTCGTTGGGTTCCTTGCCGCAGTCGACAAGCTCGCGCTGCAATGCGACGCCGCGGTGCTTCTGCTCGGTCACCCTGCGAAGGCGGTCGGCTCCGAATACTCGGGCAACCTGGGCTGGTCGGCACACGTCCGCCAGCGCTGGTTCCTTGGCTGGGGTGATCCTGAGCTCAACGACATGGATACCCGTGTCCTGCGGAAGGCCAAGGCCAATCTAGGTAAGAAGGGTGAGGAAGTCGCATTCCGCTGGCACGAATGGGCATTCGTCCGCGACGAGGATCTCGGGAACGATCTTGCGCGTGAGTATGCCGAGGTCGCTAAGCACAACCACGACAACGAGGTTTTTCTCGCCTGCCTCAAGCTACGTAACGAGCAGCGCCGGCCGGTTTCCGACGCGAAGGCCAGTCGCACCTATGCTCCTAAGGAATTCGCCTTGATGCCAGAGGCGAAAGGTATCGGCGCCGGCCGCCTTGAAGCAGCGATGGACCGCCTGTTTCGAACCTCCTCAATCGAGCGCGCGACACTGCCTTGGAAGCGCGATCGAAAGGCAGTGGAAGGTCTGATGGAGCGCGCTGACTAGTGCGCCGACCTCTGCGCCGACCGCGCGCTGACTGGTTGCGCTGACGTGCGCCGACTACCCGCGCTGACATGCGCCGACGTGCGCTGACACACACCTATCATAGATAGGGCGGGACGTCCCCTTAGGGGGACTCGCCCCATCCATGATTGAGAGACCGCGCAAACCAGGGGTGAGCAGGAAGATGGTGGAATCTGCCTTCTGGACAGTCTGGACGGTTCGCGCGCGCGAGCAGGCGACCACTCCCCGGCAACCCAACACCGGCTGCTCGCACCTTGCCAGCCCGTACAATGTCACGTAATGAGCGTTAGGCGATATTGTACGAGGGCAGAACGATGACCCGGGCCGTGGCTTACTACCGCGTTTCAACCGCGAAGCAGGGTGCATCTGGGCTTGGGCTCGATGCTCAGCGAACGGCCGTTGAGGGCCTTTGCACAACGAAGGGTTGGGAGATCATCGCCCCGCCCTTCACTGAAGTTGAAAGCGGCAAGCGTGATGACCGGCAGGAACTCACCAAGGCAATCGCGCATGCGCAGATCACTGGCGCCAAGCTGGTCATCGCCAAGCTTGACCGACTGAGCCGCAACGCAGCGTTCCTGCTTACGCTGAGAGACAGCGGCGTCGACTTCGTGGCGGCTGACATGCCGGACGCCAACAGTCTGACGGTCGGGATCATGGCACTGGTGGCGCAGCAGGAGCGCGAGGCCATCTCTCAGCGCACCAGGGAGGCCCTTGCAGCGGCAAAGGCGCGTGGGACTAAGCTGGGCAACCCAAACGGAGCTGCTGCCCTCCTGCGGGCCGCTAGGGGCAACACGGCAGCCATGGAAGCCGCGCAACGCAACGCCAACAACCATGCTGAGCGATTGCGTCCGGTTCTCGCCCGCCTGCGCAGAGAGGGCCTAACCTCGCTTGGCGCGATCGCCGCGGCGTTGAACGCCGAGGGAGTCCGCACGCCTCGTGGTTACCGGTGGCACGCCTCTTCAGTCCGCAACCTGATGGCACGCCTGGCCAACTGACGGCGGTAAGCTGGAGCACCTAGACGCTTACCTGTCTAGGCATGTCGCTAGGTCGTCTAACAGTCCGCACCGATGAAGCTCGCGAGACGTTCCTCGCCACCCTTGCCAACGCCTGCAACGTTACTGCTGCATGCAGAGCCGCAGGGATATGCCGGCAGACCGCCTATCAGTGGCGCGAGGACGACAAGGCCTTCGCTGAAGCTTGGAAGGGCGCGCTGGAGGAAGCGGTCGACGGGTTGGAGAAGGAAGCTTGGCGCCGCGCTGTCGAGGGCGTGGACAAGCCGATCGTCTACCAGGGCGCGGTCACCGGCACATACCGCGAATATTCCGATCGTATGATGGAGATCCTGCTGAAGGCCCATCGTCCCGAAAAGTACATCGAGCGCACCCGGAGCGAGAACCTGCATGCCGTCGCCATCACCATCCAAGGCCCAGCCGCCGACCTTTGAGCTGACCGACAAGCAGGCCGAGCTACTGACCGCGGCATCGAGCCCTGCCCGCCACGTGCTCGCCTATGGCGGATCGCGCTCAGGCAAGACGTTCGGCTTCTGCTACTGCATCGCCAGCCGCGCCCTGATGGCACCAAACAGCCGGCACCTGGTCGCCCGGCTTCACAATGTCGATGTTCGCCAGTCCATCATGCTCGACACGTGGCCGAAGATGATGAGGCTGGCGTTTCCGGGTGTGCCGTTCGACATCAACAAGACCGATCAGTTCGCGATCCTGCCGGGCGGTGCGGAGGTCTGGTTCAGTGGGCTAGATGACAAGGAGCGGGTCGACAAGGTGCTCGGCAAGGAGTTCGCGACCATCTACGTGAACGAGGCGAGCCAGGTAGCCTACGAGACGATCACGACACTCCGCACCCGCTTGGCGCAGGCATCGCAGAAGCTCGACGGCAGGGCGCTGAACCTCAAGGCCTATTACGACCTCAACCCGACCGGCCGCGGGCACTGGACCTATCGCGAGTTCGTGGAGCAGGTGCGTCCTGAGAACGGCTTGCCGCTGGAGCCTGAGAGCCGGGCTCATGTGGTGCTCAACCCGAAAGACAATCCGCACCTGCCGGCCGAGTACCATGCTGAGCTAGACGGCTTGCCCGATCGCCAGCGTCAGCGCTTCCGCGACGGTAAGTACCTCGCGGAGGCACCTGGCGCGCTGTGGTCGCTGTCCGACCGGGAAGCGGATGACGGGCGCACCATGCCGGGCATCGACAGCCTGCGTGTGGCCACGGCCCCTGCCCTGACGCGTGTTGTCATTGGCGTTGATCCGTCGGGCTCTGATGGATCGACTGGCGACTCTCAGGGCATCGTCGTCGCCGGCCGCGCGAAGGACGGGCACGCGTACATCCTGGCTGACCTGTCTTGCCGCCTGTCCCCCGATGGCTGGGCTCGCGTGGTCGCCTCGGCGGCTGAGCGATACGGCGCCGATCGTGTGGTCGCCGAGCGCAACTTCGGTGGGGCAATGGTCGAGGCCGTGCTTCGATCGGCGGCACCGAACCTGCCCGTGAAGCTGGTGACCGCCAGCCGCGGCAAGGCTGTGCGCGCCGAGCCGGTGGCAGCGCTGTATGAGCAGGGCAAGGCGCATCACGTCGGCACGTTCTCGGACCTCGAGGACCAAATGACGATGACGACGACGTCAGGCTTCCAGGGCGGCGGCTCGCCCGATCGCATGGACGGGCTGGTGTGGTGCCTGACCGAGCTGATGGAGCCCGAGCGGCCGCGCTACAATATCGATGCGTTTCTCGGCACCGGTGATTTCTCGGACGAGAACCTAGCACGCCGATGGGCCCGGGAAGGTTCTACCATCGCCGGGATCGCGGACGCGCTGCATCGGTCGCCCGGATGGGTGGGAGAAACTCTCGCGGTTAACGGCGTTAGCGCAGGTGACAGCGATCGCGCCTGACCGCGAAGAGAGTATTTGCCCCTCTGCCATCTCTCTGATCGGCTCATTGGCGGTGACCATCCCTCATGGATGCAGGCCACGAACCATATATGATACATCGATGGTTGGTCAGAGAAGGGTTGCAAGTATGAAGCATATCGCATCGGGATCGGTGATTTTGGCAGCTGGCGAGCGGCTTAGCGTTGAGCATGGGCGATACACCGTGACCTTCGTTCCTGATGACGCCGCGCCCGCGAAACCGGACGAGTTCTTGGTCCAAGTTCCGCACGGGTATGGTCTTGGAAGAGTGTCCACGAGCACTGTGGGGAGCGAATGGGAGAGCGGAAATACGACCCTGCGCGTAATGTTTATGCCTGGAGGTGCGGCCGGCGAGCTCGTGAACGCCAACTATCATCTTTTTGAGGCAGACTGATGTTGGGCGCGGGGCGGCTATGATGGCCCGTCTCCGCGCCTTTGCAGAGTGCGACTAACGGCGGTAAGCAGCTTACACGAGGCGGCATAGCCATCGTGGCATGCCCGTCCGCACCTCGCCGCGCAACGAGACCGGCCTGATAAAGCCCCGTCGCCCGAAGCCCCGCGACTTTCGCGAACGATACCTGGAGACGGGCTGGGATCGGGAGATCGAGGAGCACTACCGCTGCAACTGGCGATGCATTCGCAGGTGGATCCTGGAGGAAGGGCGTGAGCAGCTGCGCGCTGATCGAGCCGCGGCGGTGCGGGCGAGGCGTGCGGCGAACCGAGCACCTACCGCCGATCTGACGGCGGTAAGCATCCCAGTCTAGCCAGCTATCTTGCTCATCGGCCCGCGTTCCGCCCGGCCGATCGGGAGAAGGCTATGCAATGCTATCGGGTTTCAGACGGCAAGACCGTCCCTGAGAGCGAGGCGCTAGACGCCACCGGCCTTCGCAGCGGCTACAATGTGCGCCAGGCATTCGTCCGGCCCGGCGACTACCTCAGCTTTGACCTCATGATGTGCGATGCCGCACCGGCCGCACAGCAGCTCACCAATGCTCAGCGCACCTTCGCGTCTTCTCCTGAAGGCAAGAGCATCGCCGCCTACGCCAAAAGCGTGTTTGATGCCGGAGAGGCGCACAAGCCTGAAGGCCAGCGCGGAACGTGGACCGATGAGATGGCGAACGCCGTCCTGCACAAGCGCTTCGCTGCGGATGCTGCCCGATCGAACCCGGTCGCTGACGTCGAGTCCGCGGCCCTCCGCGCGCGTGAACACGCTGCCTACCAGCGGAGTGGCGACCTCAACGCCTGGCGCCGCGGCTAGCACCAACCCCCACCATCAACGGCCCCGATTACGGCGCTACCAGGAGAACGAAGATGGCAAAGCCCTTAGACGACCGGATCGCCGCGGCCCTCGCGGACAATGCACGCGCGGCCACCGTGTCGGACCTGATCAGCGAAATCGGCGAGCGCATCACCGCAACCGAGCGGGAGCGCGACCGCCTCACCACCATTTCGACGGCCCTTTCAACTGGCGAGGACGCTGCCGAGCAAGCCGCGGCCGATGCTGCGAAGCTCGCCGCCCGCGCCACCCGATTGGCAGGAAAGAGGAGTATTCTCGAGCAGCGGCACGCGGAGTTGCTGAACTCGGAACGCCGCCGGCGCGCCGCTGAGTTCCGTGCAGGGACGCTTGCGGAGCGCGACCAGCTCGTGTCCGAACTGCGCGAAACGTGGCCGCAGCTAGTCGACCAGATCACTGGCTTGCTGAAGCGCGTCGTCGCAAACGATGCGGCAATCGAGCGGTCGAACCGCGACTCTGCCGGTGAGCAGCTGGTGAGCGCCGAGGCGGTCGTTCGTGGATGCACCCCGATGTTCATGCACCGTGGCGAGCATGTGCCGCGCCTTACGCGCATGCAGATCCCCGCCCTCGACGTGACAGCGCAGCCGATTGGCAGGGCGCATGTCTGGCCTCCGCATCACGCCGACGGCGCCGTAGTGGCACTGTCGACCGGGTTTGCCGAACTGGAGCGGGCTTATGCCGCTCGTTGAGATAGCCGGGTCTTTCTCCGCCCGGCTGCTGCTGGACGGCTTTGAGGCGCTGGTCAGCCCCTCGGGCCGTTCCAGCAGCCCCTTTCAGATCATCGGCCGCACTCGCTTCTCCGCGGTCGATGGCCGGCGCCTGTTTCTTGGTCGTGCAGGCGCCGGCACCCCCTCACCGCTCATGCTCGGGACAAGCTGATGCCGCGTCAGATGATCTACACGGCTACGCAGGCCATCGCCTACCCGGGCATGAAGCGCTCGATGGATGAGTGGGACGCGCAGACCTACACCGCGGTGCAGAGCGTCTATGGCAGCTGCGCGGTCCAGCGAGCCGGCAAGCAGATTTGCAGCCCGTTGCTGGGCGGCGAGTTCGTCGGCATCGCGCTCCCGCCTCGGCTGACCACCACCAGCTACGATGCCTGGGACGACTACGATAACTGCCCGGTGCTTACCGAGGGCGTGATCGCTGCGATCGCTGATGCCGCTATCCCCGAAGGCGCCGGCCTGAACTGGAACAGCGCGACATGGCGCTGGACGCCGGGCCAGGTGGGTGGATCGATCTACCGCACGCCTGGCGTCGAGGCTGAGACGGGGGCTGCCGGCAACGGGTCGCTCTTCTGGCTCCGCATCCGGCGGGTGCCAAGCTGATGCTCGCGAGCCAACCAGCCGAGATCGAGCGCATCGCCGCAGCCTATCCACCAGAAGCCGCGTACGTGCCGGCCGTTGAGCGCGAAAGGTTCTTCACCGAAGCACAGCAAGCCGGCTGGCGCCTCCGTTTCGGAGCTCCTGGCACGCCCGCCACCAACGAAGCTGAGGAGGCCTGAATGCCGAAGATCACAGGTGGCAAGAGCCACGCCGCGCGCCTCAAGCGCCTGACCAGCCCCGCAGCGATGGAGTCAGTTGGCCGCGCTCTCTACGCCGCCGGGGAGCGTATCCAGGTCGCAGCGCAAATCAGCATCACCGAGGGCGCCGTCAGCGGCAAGGCCCACCTGCCCAGCGCTCCGGGCTCTCCCCCGAACAACGACACCGGCGTGCTGGCCAACAACATTGAGACGGCGCGAGACCCGGACAATCCGCTTCGTGTCACCGTCTCGTCCAACGCGCCCTACGCGAGCAGCCAAGAGTTCGGGAACAGCAAGCTGCCAGAAAGGCCGTACATGCGCCCGGCTGTGGCGCGAGAGCGCAAGGCGGTGACGCAGCTCGTCGGGCAGGCGGTATCCGCAGCTATCAAGGGGGAGCGCTGACGAATGGCAAAGACCATCGGCTCGGTCCTCAACACCTTCTACGGTCCACTGTCCGGCCTCGTCATCAAGGGCGGCGACGGCTTCAAGCAGGGGCTCATGAACGCCGGGGCAGCGCTGGGCGGCCCGACCACGTACGCCGCTTACGTCGCGGGCAGCGCCATTACCGCTGCAACTGCGCCGGGCGCCAGATCTGAAACCACACTCGCTTCGCTGCGTACCGAGCGCCCCGCTCGCGTCTCCGCATACGGAGCAATGAAGCGTGCTGGAGCACTGATCCTATGACCCTGCTGATCGGAACCACGCAAGGCGCTGCGGCGCACATCATCAGCGACGGCGCGAGCTACGACGCCACTGGCAAGGTAACTGCGATCGAGTCCAAGGTCGCCGTCTTCCCCGAGTGGAATGCCGCCATCTCCTACGAGGGCTGGACCCATCCCGAACACATCGCGATCATGGCGCGTGGGTCCGGGTTCACCAGCGGTCGTGACCTCGTCCGCGGCTTGGGCGAGCTGGCGTTCGACGTGCTGGACTGGCAGCTACGCCACGAGCCGAACGCGCCGTCGCCCGAGCTTCTGCTGTGCGCGGCGGTGTTTGCACCGGAAGTCGGTCCCTCGGTCTGGGTGGCGCACTCAGGTGGGCAAGCCGTGCGTCAGGGGCTCGCGCCCGGCCAGCCGCGGCATGTGCAGGCCTATTCGAACTTCGGCGCCATCAACGAAGCGCTCGGCCGAGACGCTGACCTGCGCGACGCGCGATCGTTCGATCTTATCCGCGATGGTCGAATCGTCGCAGAGGCGGCTCGAAAGAGCGAGTGGAACGAAGGTGACGAGGGCGCCGGCGTCGGTGGGTTCGTCGAGCTGACCACCGTCTCGGCAGGCGGGGTCGAGAGCAGGGTGTTCAAACGTTGGTCGGACAAGGTGTGGAAACAAATAGATCCCGCCGGCTGTCATCGCCGCGGTGTGAGCGCGCGCCGACCTGACCCGGGTCGGTCTGGCGCACCCGTTGTGGGATGCCGGCAGAATGGATAGCTGCCGTGCTTCCTTCCAACAGGAGTATCAAATGTCAGACCTTTCCCCCCGAGAAATTTCGGACATCAAGGCGGCTGAGAGCGGTGTGGAGGTGGAAGCAGGTGCCTCGGACGGTGCTGCCCGATATGACCGCCTCGCCGCTGCCGGCTATGTGAAGGAGATCGAGGGGCCGGCTCCAAACAGAGCGTGGATCATCACGGCGAAAGGGTACGAAGCGATCGCGGACGCCGTTTGACGTTACGGCTGCCAGATGTCACGCCACTAGTCGAAGAGGGAACCCGCGCCAGCAGACGGTGACGCATCCTGCGACGCCGACATCAGCTGCGACGGGTATGGCTTAGCCAGCGCGACGGCGTCGTCGAACGGGCACGTAAGCCAGCGCTCCTCGTCTTCTTCGTCGAGCAGCACCGGCATGGCCTTCGGGTGGATCGGCGCTACCAGCGGGTTCGGGTCGGTCGTCAGGAAGGCGAAAACCGCACCGTTCTCGACCGGCCTCCACACACCCGCGAAGCTGACGATCGGCCGGCTGGGCACGTCGAACCAGTGCAGCGGCAGCTTTCCGTTAGCGCCGCGCGCCTGGCCGTATTCGCTGAAGCTGGTGAACGGCACCAGGCAGCGCCGCTCCGGGTTCATCAGCGCCGATCGCCAGAACGGCGAGGTGTAGTTGCGGACGTTCGTCACGCGCTTGTCGAGCAGCACCGGCTTGCCCGTCGCCTTGTCGATTCGCTTGCCCGGCACCTTGTGCGGGAAGCCCCACGCCATGACGTCGAGCGCGCGGGCGCCGTTCTCCTGACGAACGACGTACGCCGGTTTGTCCGGGAACAGCTCAGGCGGCGGGATCGTGAGATCGGGCGGGAAAGGGGAGGCGACGCCGTAGCGGGCGGCCAGCGCGATCTGCGCCTCGGTCATGCGGTAGCGGTTGCACATGGGTCGATTCTTTCCTGCCAGCCCTCGACGGACACCGCGTTCATACGATTGGTTGCAAGCGGCTTTTTCACTCAGCTGGATGAGCGTCGCTCTGTGTCACTACGATGTCTGGCCTCTGCAAGCGGTCCGTAAAATAGTAGAGGCCTACCAGAGTCGAAACGAAGACATGGCTAAGCCAGAAATTGTAAGCGAAAAGGAATGCTCCACTAACCCACGCTTTCAAGTAAGTAGGAAGGAAAGAGCGCGCTCCTGGAGCAAGAAGCTGCGCTAGCAATCCAACAGCATAAAGCGCGAATGCTGTAAACGCCAAATAGCCGAAGAGTAGGCAAAGAAACCGTCGCCGCTCAAGCGGTACGCGCTCTGCGGAAAAGCGCGGCGCGGGGTTGCCGCTTAGCGGCTGCAAGAGAGCCGCGGTTTCCGCGGTGGACAGCAACGTCAGGGCCGCAACGAAAAAGCCCCCAAGAATCGCGTACAGATTTTGCAGGCCTGCCAGAAAGCCCTTTTCTGCGAATGGAGAGGGTATCTGAGGCCAAAAAAGAAGGATGCTGGTCAGAAGGATAGACCCGGTAATTGGAAGGGCATAGTCCCACATCCACTTTATAGGGTGGCGCACACGCCAATATCGCAGGGGGGCCAGAAGCATCATAGTTCAAGTATCTGTCTTACACGAACTTGGCGCACATCGCTCGGATAAAATCGTCGTTTAGCTCAGTCGCACAATCGGCCATCGACGCTTCGATCTCGATTAGTTCACGATGTGCAAACATAGCCGTTCCGAGATCAGCAATATCTGTAGACATCTCCGACGTTCCGCCCCTCATCTCACCTGGCATTCGCCAATTAACTCGCATGCGATCATAACCTGCACCCGCAGCCTTCAACGCCAAGTCATTTGCGGCTTGCCTGAAAGTTCTTCCGGGAGCAGGGGTTACCTTAACGGAAAGAAGGTGGCGTCGGACTTGATACTCAGGATTTTCGTCAAAACTCGGAACAGGGCTAGTGTCAAGTAGTTCGACCGGCAGGAACTTGCCACGATCTAATGCGCGCGTCATTTCTTGGGATTGCCGCGGGTGGACCTCAACAATCGGACGGTACGCATTCATCCGGCCTGTTGCAGGATTTTTGAACTGGTCACCCCGCTTTTCTGCAAGTTCTTTGAATACACTTGCAAGTAGGCGACTTACGGGTGTTCGGCCAATGCCGCGAGTCTCCTCGATCAACATCCTGTACCTTCCCCGCGCCTCCATGTCCTCAATCAGGGATATGACAACATGCGCGCTCGCACCTTTAACCTCTCCAGGCAGCTTGTCCGGGTTTCTCGCTGTTCCATCTTCGAAATGAACAAAGCTTGGATCAGATCCGCGACGGTCTCCCAGTGTGATTAAAAGGGCCAAGCCAGGTGTTTCATCATCGATGTCGACAACGCGACATTTGGCTATTCGAGCGACCCTACTTTCTTTTTCATAGACGCGCTTCGCCTCACCCTCCTCGACCAACGCGGATAGGTCAGCAACATAGTCCTTAATATCTGGCTGCGGTGCCTTTTCGGCTGACGCGTGCACCTCCAGGTCGCAAAACAAGCACCAACGACTCAGACTGTCTACCATCAGGATCCCCCTGAATCGGATGTGCTAGTGAGGCGGCGCTTATTGCACAACGGCTCGTCGCGAGCGGACCGCATTATCTAAACTCCGCCCAAACCGCATGCTGCCGCTTTACCAGTTCGGCGACGAGCCAGCGGTGCGCCTGCTGAGCCCCGCCCCATGGCTTGCCGACGCTCTCCTTCGCCGCGGTCCAGTATGTCGTCAGCAGGTCTGAACTCGCCAAGCAGGGACGCAACACACGCAAGGCCAGCCGAACAGCCGGCGTGCACACGTCCTCCTGCACCGCGCGTTGGGCGGCGTCTTTCAGCACAAGCAGCGCCAGGTTCATCACTAACGTCCTGGCTCGCTGCTCTCGTAGCTCGCGATCGTTCCGACCGAACGGCACTGCGTCGACCCTCACGTCGCGGTCCTCGCCTACGGCGCACTGGTGGCAAACAAATTCCTGCCGAGCCGTGGGCCAGTCCATCGTCTGCCGGTGAAAGCTGCGTGACGTAATCACCGCCTCCAGATCGTGCACCTTTACGGTTTTGCACACGCGGCACGTGACCCGGAGCGAGGCCTCTATCTTCCGCAGGTCGTACAGGGTCTTCGGATCACCAACCACATTCGCGGGCTACGCAAGCGCTAGCAGCGGCAACTGCTCGCCGCGTACCGCCAACACCGCACGCGCCTGAAGCGCCGCGTCGACTGCCTGCCGGTAGTGAACCGTCCCGCATCGCTCAGCCTCGCTAAAGCCGACTGGCGCCCATTCGTCACTCGGGTAGCAGGCGTCGTAGATCGCGCGCGCAGCCGCACGCAGCAGGAGGTCGTGCTCCATGCCAAGGCTCCTTCGATGTCGGTGCGCCGTCGATCGGCGGAAGCGCAGGCTACGCCAAGGCCCGCGTGATTCGCAAGAACATTACGAGAACGGTCGCGGTCAGGCGGGCGCCTCCGTCAGTCGAAATCGTTCCAGCTCGTGTCACGACAGGCTGACGTCTGCCTTGCAGCCGCCAAGCCGAACTGCTCCTCTATAATCCGGTCGAGTTGCACGCGTGCCCACAGCAGGTTTGCCCCCTCGCGCACGCCCTGAGCCCTGAAGCGCGTCAGGAACGTGCTGGCGCTGATACCCATGTATGCCGCGGCGACCGGCGCCGTCATGCGGGCGGGCCAGTCCGGGAGTTGCTTAATGCGGTCGAGCGCACTCACTTTTTCCGCGATGCCTTGCGCTCGGCCTGCGCCTCCAAAAAGCCAAGGGGCTTGTCACCAGCGCGTCGAGCCGCTTTGCGAGCGAGGATCTCGCTGAACTTGGGTCCCGAGCTAGGCTTTGGCTGGACTGGCGCTTCCTGCCGGACGCGAGACTCGATGAACTCTGCCAAGTCCTCTTCCCGATAAGCGATGCGACGCGCGCTTACGGCGACGTAGCTGATCGCGCCGGTGCGCTTCAGATCGCGGAGGGTGCGCTCGGAGATGAGAAGCCGTTTCGCCGCCTCTTGCGGGGTGAGCAAGGTTGTCATCAGCCGGCCGCCGCACACTCGGCTTCAGTCACGCGGCACGCGCAATGCCACCAGCTTGAGGATCCGGCGCATCGCCTCGGGCCGGCTCATCGGCTCGTGTGCGGCAATCCAGGCGTCGAGTAGGCTTAGCTCTTCAGGCGGTAGCTTCACCATCACCCCCGTCGATCCGACCGCAGGGCGACCCCTCTTTTTTTGGATATCGGGTATTGCGTCCGTCATAGTTAACGGATATCTAAAACGACGAGCCAGCGCAAGGCTTAGGACCCTCGCGCCGGCTCTGACCACAACCGTTCTAGAGGAACGAACATGGCTGACCACGCCCGTATCACGGGTGCGCCGACGTGCGCACCCGCTTTCCAGCACCTCCGCCGGTGCCTGAGCGCTGAAATTGAGACACATCTGGCGCGCGTCGACTCGCTGATCGCTCGGCTTGATCGCCTCGATAGTGACTGCGACCTCGAAGACGACGATCCCGCTGGCGACGTGCTGGACGAACATGGCGAGGCGCCGAGCAATGACGGAACGCGCATCCTGCCGATCGTAGCGCTTTATAACATCGACCAGTCCCGCGGGCCAATGAACCACCGACGCGCTATCCATTCTTATCTGACCGTGCAGGAGGGCTGCTGACATGGCAAACACCCCCTCTCGCCGCGCCCTCATCGGCGGCGCCAGCCTCGCCTTCGCGACTGTTGCCGCATCGACCATCGCCACCACCGCCGCGCCTGCGCCGGCAGCTGGCATCAGCGCTGATCTTGCGGCCCTGATCGCGGACGCGAACCAAAAGCGCGAACGGCTCGATTGGCATCACCGAAATGTTGTCGAAGCCGCCAAGGGTACGTCCCGCCACAGGGCGGAGATCGATGCCAATGACGCAATGGGCGACGCGTACGCCTACGCGGAGGAGGCGGTCGCCGCGCATCCAGTTTCGACGGCGAGCGACCTGGACGCCAAGATGGCTTTTATCCTCGCCAACCGCATGAACGAGGGGAACGACTGGCATAAAGAAATTGCCGCCGATGTGAGCCGTATTGTAGCCACGGGAGCGCTGGCATGAACGGCAGCCCTCCAATCCCCGCGGCCGCCCGTATCGCTCGGAGCGGCAACGTTCGCGCGATCCGACGTGGCATTGCGATCCCCGACCCGCGCGAGGAAGATCTGAAGAACGCCACGCTCGCGCGGCTCGCAGCCTCGTATCGCGAGAAGGCGTACCAGCTCGCGCAGACGGAGCCGGACAGCCACGAACACCGGCTTGCCCTCCACATGGCCGGGATTGATGACAAGCTGCCTCGCAACAACCTTCGCGTGCACATCACTCCCGTCACTCCCCGTCAGGAATGGTTCTACGACGCGTTTCGTCGCTGGGTGGTGGCGCGAGATGCTGCAGCCCTAGCCAACAGTCGGGACCTGCTCGCCTGTCACCTTGATCGCCAGGACGGCGGGGAGCGCAAAAAGGCCACGAAGATTGAGCGCGACCGGGCCGAAGCCGATCTGCGGCACGCGACCGAAGAAGCTTTGCGGACCCCGACGACGCGCAAGTGCGATGCGGCTCGAAAGCAGGACCTTATCGGCAAGCGAGAGTGGGCCTCCGTCCACCGACCCGAGTGGCAGACCATGGTGGACGAGGATCTCGCCCGCTATCCGGCGCCCAAGCGTCGCCAGAAGACGGAAGCGAAGGCATGACCTTGCCTGCAACCAAGGGGGCGGCGTCGCCCGCTCCCAAACTGCTGGCCCGCATCGTCGGCGCAGTCGAGCCCTGGTACGATTGGGGCACGATCCATATCGAGCGCATGGAGGGCACCAATGCCGAGACGTTAAATCCCGGCGGAGAAGGCCCGGTGCGGTTCATCCAGCTCCAGTGGTTCGGCATCCACATCGGCTTTCAGATCGGGTCGACCCCAAAGAGGTGGGGTCGATAAACCGGCATCATCGGGGGAGAAAACATGGCACCTCGCATCCACTCAGTAGCGACGCTGGCAGATCACTGGGGCTGCTCGACCGACACCATCTACGCGCTCGTGAAGAGCGGTGAGCTGCCTCACTTCAAGCTGGGAGGGAAGCTAATCCGGATACGAGGTGATGAGGTCGAGCGGTTTGAATGCCGCTCGATCCCATCAGAGGGTATCGCGGCGTCCTCGTCATGGTCTGGCACGAACAGGGACGACGCGACCAACATGCGCTTGGAACGCCTGATTGAGCGTCAGCCGAGCCGGCGGGCATCTACCTGATCCGCCGATTCGACGCGGTAGATCATGTCGCATCCGTGTTGCACGGAGCCGCCGGGAGCCATTCGGAAAGCACGGAAAACTGCGGAAAATGATCGCAGCACCCGACAAAAGCCAATTGCACCCGCAAGGAGGGCAAAACAGCTAAGAAATGGCGGATTTCTGCGCACGAGGGTTGGTAGCGGAGGAGGGACTTGAACCCCCGACACGCGGATTATGATTCCGCTGCTCTAACCAGCTGAGCTACTCCGCCCCGTTTCCGGGAGCGCCGAACCCTCGTGAGGCGCGGGCTATATCAGCCGAATGGCGCGGGTCAAGCGGTGAACATGTGCCTGGACAGCATTTCCCACGGGCCACCGCGATACCACCACGCCGCCAGCCCGGCGATCGCCACCGGGCGCGGGCGGAAACCGGCGCGCAGCGTCTCCAGCAGCGCCTTGGCCACTGCCGGCTCGACCTTGTTCTGCACCGTGACATGCGCACGCCAGCCGCCGGCATCCTGCGGGGTCAGCAGCCCCGCGAACGCGTCCGCCAGCCGGGCGCGGACCGCCGCCAGTTCCGGGCTGTCGATCCGAAAGGCCACCCCGCGTCCCAGCGACATCACGTCGGCGATCCGCGCCGCCGGGGCGGCGACGCCGCGCGTTTCCGCCACCAGCCGCTGCCGCAATTCCGCGGCCAGCGTCGGCGGCAGGTGGTGGAACATCGTCAGGTGCGCCGCCAGTTGGTTGCGCTCGGGCGGGAAATGCGCGCGTCGCTCGGCCTCGAAGAACGCCTGGTCCTCGCGCCCGAACAGCGCGGTGACGATGATCGGAGCAAGGGCGCCCGCGTCGGTCAAATCTCGATCTGGCTACCCAGTTCGACGACGCGATTGGTCGGCAGCCGAAAGAACTCCATCGCGCTTTCCGCGTTGCGCAGCATCCAGCTGAACAGCTTCTCGCGCCAGATCGCCATTCCTGGCCGCTCCGACGCCAGCAACGTCTGCCGGCTCAGGAAAAAGCTGGTGTCCATCATCCTGAACGCCGCGCCACACCCGCCGAACGTGTTGAGATGCGCGGGAACGTCGGGCTCCTCCATGAAGCCGTAACGCAGGATGACGCGGTGGAAGCCCTGCCCCAGATCCTCGTGCAGGAAACGATCCTCCTCCGGGAAATACGGCATGTCGGTGACGCGCACCGTCAGCAGGATGACGCGATCGTGCAGGACGCGATTGTGCTTCAGATTGTGCAGCAGCGCGTGCGGCACGCCCTCCGGTGTCGAGGTCATGAACACTGCGGTGCCCGACACGCGCGTCGCCGACGTCGCCGCCGAGTCGATGAAGATCCGGATCGGCATCGCCGCCTCGCGCATCCGCTCAATCATCAGCTTGCGCCCCTGCGACCATGTGGTCAGCAGCACGAACACGATCACGGCCACCAGCAACGGGAACCAGCCACCGTCGGGCACCTTGGTCAGGTTCGATGCGAAGTACAGCCCGTCGATCGAGAGGAACACGATCTCGAACAGCGCCGTCGCCCACAGCGGCCAATGCCACACGCGCCGGATCAGCACCCCGATCATGCACGTTGAGATGAACATCGTGCCGGTCACCGCGATCCCGTACGCCGCGGCGAGGTTCGACGATTCGCCGAACCCGAAGACCAGCAACAGCACCATCACCATCAACGCCCAATTGGCGGCGGGGATGTAGATCTGGCCCGCTTCGGACGCGCTGGTGTGCGTGATGCGGATGCGCGGCATCAGCCCGAGCTGCACCGCCTGCTGCACCACCGAATAGGCGCCGGTGATCACTGCCTGGCTGGCGATGACGGTCGCCATCGTCGCCAGGATCACCAGCGGCAGTCGCCAGTCCTCCGGCGCCATCAGGAAGAACGGGTTCTGCGCGGCTTGCGGCTGCTCGAGCAGCAGCGCGCCCTGCCCCAGATAGTTGAGCATCAGCGCCGGCAACACGAACGCCAGCCACGCCATCGCGATCGGCCGGCGGCCGAAATGTCCCATGTCGGCGTACAATGCCTCGGCACCGGTCACCGCCAGCACGACCGAGCCGAGCGCGAGAAACGCCAGCCCGCCGTCGTTCAGCGCGAAGCGGACCGCGTATAATGGATTCAACGCGAACAGGATGTCCGGCCGCTGGATGATGTGCGCCACGCCCATCACCGCCACGACCACGAAATAGACGACCATGATCGGCCCGAACAGCCGCCCGACCTTCTCGGTCCCGATCGATTGCATGTAGAACAGCGCGATCAGGATCGTCACCGCGATCGGCAGCACGAACGATCCGAAGCCCTGCTCGACCGTCGCCAGCCCCTCGACCGCCGACAGCACGGAGATCGCGGGCGTGATCATGCAGTCGCCGAAGAAAAGCGCCGTCGCCAGGACGCCGAGGATCACGAGGCTCGGCCCCCATTTCTTCCCTGCGCCGGATCGCCGCTGGATCAGCGCGAGCAATGCCAGGCTGCCGCCCTCGCCGTTGTTGTCGGCGCGCAGCACGATCAGCACGTATTTGACCGTCACGATCAGCATCAGCGACCAGAAGACGAGGCTGATGACGCCGAAGATATGCAGCGGATCGACGGCGAGCGGGTGGTGCCCGACGAACACTTCCTTCATCGCATAAAGCGGGCTGGTGCCGATATCGCCGTAAACGACGCCGATCGCGCCAAGCGCCAGCTTCCCGAGACCACCACTTTGATGATGATTGTGATGAGCCGTACCCGCCTGCGCGCGTACCGCAGGGTCGGTCGTCGCGACGCTCATGCGCCGGCCACCGCTATCGAGACAACATCCGCATGCGTGGCCATAATGTGGCGCGCCTAGCACGCGGCCGATGGCCCCGCAACGCGGAACAGGCAGCGAACAGAAATGTTATGTCCGTCGGAAGGACATGTGACCATGAGCGATACCCATAATCCGAAGAGCGAGCCGTTCTCCAATGCGGAGAAGGATCCCGATGACTG
Source organism: Sphingomonas phyllosphaerae 5.2 (assembly GCF_000419605.1). Lineage (NCBI taxonomy): Bacteria > Pseudomonadati > Pseudomonadota > Alphaproteobacteria > Sphingomonadales > Sphingomonadaceae > Sphingomonas > Sphingomonas phyllosphaerae. The sequence goes on from NZ_ATTI01000001.1 coordinate 2,846,816, forward strand.
GACGACCGGCGATGAGCCGATGACCGGCGCGCAGGCCAGCTACCTCAAGACGCTCAGCGAGGAAGCCGGCGAGGAGTTCGACGAGTCGCTGACCAAGGGCGACGCCTCCAAGCGGATCGACGCGCTGCAAGAGAAGACCGGCCGGGGCAAATAGGGCTTTGGAATCGGGAGCGCGACCACCGCGTCGCGCTCCCGCCTGCTACGTTCGCTCACAGACCCGCAACGCGAGCGACCATCTCCCCCGCTCTGCCTTTATACCAGCCGCGCCTAGCGCCGCTGCGACATCGCGATGAGTCGCTCGAGCAACGCCAGACGCCGCGCGATCTCGGCACGGTACGGCGTCCCTTCCGGTGACAATGCCACCGCTCGCGTCCACAACATGCGCGTCTTCGTCAGATCGCCCGCCTCCAGATACGCGAAGCCGAGATAATATGGCGGCGCCGGATGCTCGGGCGCCAGCCGCGCCGCCTGCCGGAACGCCAGCAGCGCCGGCGGCGACACGACGTGCCCGGCATCCGCCGCCAGCGTCACCCCCGCCCAGGTCCACAGGATAAAGCTCTGCGGCAGTTTCGACAGCCCGCCCAGCATCACCCGCGCCGCCGCATCGTCGTTGCCGCTACGCGTCATCGCATCCGCCGCGACCAGATAGGCGGTGTCGGCATTGAAGCGCCCGAACATGCTGTCGCGAAGCTGGGTCTCCTCGATATCGATCGGCGTGGTGGTGGCCGCGTGCTGCGGCGCTGCGGCCGGCAGCGTCGGCCGCCCCTGCCACGCATAGCCGACGCCGCCGAGGCACAAGGCCGCGCCCAGCATCGACCACAGCAGCCGATCGACGCGCAGCACGAACGCCATCGCCGCAAACGCGGCACCGCCGAGCAGCAAAAGCGCGAAAAAGCCCATTATCGCGGCTCCAACGTGCGCGTTTCGTGCATTTTACCGGCCATTTGCGGAGGCATGTATTTCTCGTCGTGCTTGGCGAGCAGATTGGTCGCGACGAACGATGCGTCGGCGCGGAAATGCCCCTCGGCGACCACGCCCGATCCTTCGCGGAACAGGTCCGGCGCGATCCCGCTGAAATGCACCGGGGTCGTCGCCTTGCCGTCGGTCACCACAAAGTCGATCGCCACGCCATCGGCGGCGCGGCGTATCGATCCGCGCTCCACCATCCCGCCCAGCCGCACCGCCTTGTCGGGCGGCGGCAGCGCGCCCGCGACATCGCCGGGCGCGTAGAAAAACGCCGCCTGATCGCGCAGTCCCGACAACGCCAGCAACGCCGCGACGCCGACCGCTGCCAGCCCGAGCAGGACCAGCATCAACCGTTGGTTCTTCCTCGTCATTTCTCGGCGTCCCGCATCTGGCGCCAGCTCCACCAGCCGAGCAGCGCCGCGCCCGCCAGCGTCAGCGTGTACGCGGCGGTCACGAACGGCCACGGGTTCATGCGCGCGCCCGCCGCCGCAACCGCGCCTCGGCCTTCTCACGCGCCAACATCGCACGCATCCGCATCAGCACGACGGCGCCGAAGAACAAACTGAAGCCCGCCAGCATGATCGGCAGCGGCCAGAGCAACGATCGATCGATGCTCGAACCGGTCAGGCCGATGCTCGGTCCCTGATGCAGCGTGTTCCACCACACCACCGAATAGCGGATCACCGGCAACAGCACGGTGCCCGCGATCCCGTAGAGCGCAGGGATCCGTCCATCACCGTCGCGCTCGCGATCGGCCTGCGCCAGCGCGATAAAGCCGAGATAGACGAAGAACAGCAGCAGCATCGACGTCAGTCGCCCATCCCATTGCCACCACGTTCCCCAGGTCGGCCGCCCCCAGATCGCGCCGGTGACAAGGCACAATGCGGCGAAGATCGCCCCCGGCGCCGCGATCGCGCGAGCGGCGATCGCCGCCAGCGGATGCCGCCACACGAGGAAGACGATGCTGGATATCGCGATGCCGCTCCATCCGCCCATCCCCAGCCACGCGGCCGGGACATGGATGTAAAGGATGCGCACCGTCTCACCTTGCAGATAATCGGCAGGGGTCTGCGTCAGCCCCGCCCAGCATCCAATTGCGATCAACGCCACCCCGGCCCACCACAGGATGGGGGTAAGCGGACGCGCGATCTTCAGGAAACGCGCCGGATTGGCAAAGGCATGTAACGCTGGCACGCGAGCGAGATAAGCGAAGTGAGGGCGGTCGTCACCCGCCAAAAAGGTGGGGCGGCCGTGGCGGCCCGCTTTCCCTGGACTCGGGTGGGACGAAGCGGCCCCGGGCCACGCACGCGCCGCCCCGGACCGCTTCGCAACCTGTTACCGCCCGATCAAACGCCGCGCGATCCGGTCCGCTACCTCGGCCGTCGGATCGCCCGTCGTCGCGGCTTCATCCCACACCTGATCGAGGCGCCCGGGGATCTGCGCGATCCGCGCCATCACTTCGGCCTCGTCGCCATGACCGAGATATTCCAGCCCGACGTTGATGATCCCGCCGGCGTTGATGACGTAATCGGGTGCGTAGACGATCCCGGCATCGTGCAATCGCTGCCCGTCGGCGCGCGTCTCGAGCTGGTTGTTCGCGCCACCGGCGACGATCTTCGCCTTCAGCGTCGGGATCGACCGCTCGGTCAGGATCGCGCCCAATGCGTTCGGGCTCACGATGTCCGCATCGGTCGAAAGGATAGCCTCCGGAGCCACCGTCGTCGCGCCCAGCTCGGCGGCCATCCGCTCCGCCCGCACCTGATCGACGTCGGCCAGCGTCAGCACCGCGCCGTCCTTGGCCAGCAACCGCGCGAGACCGCCACCGACCGATCCCAGCCCCTGCACCGCGACGCGTACGCCGCGCATGTCGTCGCTGCCCAACCCGCGCTTCGCCGCCGCCCGCACGCCCAGGTACACGCCGTGTGCGGTATACGGCCCCGGATCGCCGCCAGCCGCACCCTGCGCCACCGGCAGGCCGGAGACGTAGCGCGTCTCGCCCGCGATCACCTTCATCCGCGCTTCGGACATGCCGACGTCCTCCGCTGTGACGTAGCGCCCGCCCAGCGACTCGACCGCGCGCCCGAATGCCACCAGCTGCGCCTCGCTGATCGTCGCGCCAGGCTTGTCCGCCAGCACGACGCCCTTGCCGCCGCCCAGGTCCAGCCCGGCCATCGCGTTCTTGTAGCTCATGCCGCGCGATAGTCGCAGCGCGTCGGTGATCGCGCGCGAATCATCCGCGTAATGCCAGAAGCGCACGCCGCCCGCCGCCGGCCCGAGCGCGGTCGAATGGACCGCGATGACGGCCTTCAGACCCAATGTCGGATCGGTGAACAGGTGCAGCCCTTCGTGGCTGTCGAAATCGGAATAGTCCCAGACCGAGGTCATCGTCTCTCCATCACGCGGCATTTAATTTCCGGGCGACGCAATATTCTTGTCGCCGGCAAAACGCCAGCAAGAAACGGAAAGGTGTGGGAAATGGGGCGACCGACGGGACTTGAACCCGCGACCCTCGGTACCACAAACCGATGCTCTAACCAACTGAGCTACGATCGCCGCGAAGGCCGTGCCCCTAGCGGCGGTGTGGGCGGTTCGTCAAGCGATTCAGAAGCGCCCGTCTACCGCAAGGGTCCGCGCAGCGCCATTGGCGGTGAAGCCGCCACCGTCCAGCCGTGCGGCGATCGCCGGATCGCTCGGCACCAGCGTCAGTTCGGCACGATAGCGCCCGTCGGGCCAGAGCCGCAAATTCACGCCCTCGCCCGCACCGCTGGCCAGCGGCAACAGCAACGCGCCGGCATCGCAGCGTGCGTTTCCGCTCAGCGCGCCCGGCAGCGGCTGCCCGACGAACGCTCCCGCCAGTGTGGCGCGCACGCGCCCTCGCGCAGCCTCGCACGCGCCGTCGACGAAGCGCACCGTGACGGCATCGAGGTTCAGCGCGGTCACCGGCAAGGGCGCGAACGCGTTGCCGGGCGCCAGCGGCCCGGTGGCGTCGATCACCGCGGCCCGGTTACGCGCGATCTCGACCGTGCCCGACAACCGCTGCGCCGGATCGTCCGACTCGCTCTCCAAAGCGATCCGTGCCCGACCGATCAGCAGCGCCAGCGGCGACAGCCCGGCATCGAGATCGCCAAGCGCGATCTCGCCGAACCGCGCCTCCACCAGCCGGCCCGACCACAGGCTTCCGGTCACCTCACGGGCAGTGAAACCCTGCCCGTCCAGCCCCCCCCATCCCAGCGCGAGCCGCAACGGCAGGAACGCCAGCATCGCCAGCGCGAAGACCGCAAGGAACAGCGTCCGGCGCCGGGTGGCCAATGCGATCCGCATCTATGCCCCCCGCGCCCGCAACGTCATCGTCGCGGTGACACTACCGGGTCCATTACCCGACACGCTCAGCGAGTCGACGAGGATGCCTTCGCCCTCCAGCGCTGTGATCCATTGCATCAGCGCACCCGCTCGGGCCGTCGCGATCGCCGCGCGTACCCGCCCGGGCGCCTCGATATCGAGGCTGGCAAGCGTGAACCCTGCCGCATCCGCGCGTGCGCGCACGATATCGGCGAGCGGCGCCGATAGCGGCGTCGCACGGCGCTGCAACGCCTTCACCTGCGTCAGCCCGGCCTGGGCGCTGCCCAGCCGGATCACCGCATCGGTGTAGCGCTCGCGCGACGACGACAGCCCGCCGCGCACCGGCCGGATCACTATCCCCCACAGCAGCGTCACCGCCGCCAGCGCGACCATCACCAGCAGCAAGCGCCGTTCGCGCAGCGATCGCCCGTCGAACCACGCCCTTAGACTGTTCATGGCCGCACCGTCATGTCGCCGGTCAGCCGCCCGGCCGATTGCTGGAACACGCTCGATTCCACCGTGAACCCTGCGGCAGACAACCGCGACTTGACGGTGTTCGCCTGCGCCTCGCCTGCCAGCGAAAGCGAGACGCGCAAGCTTCCGTTCGGCTCGAACTGCAACGCAGTCACTTCGCTCTCCGGCACCGCCTCGACCACCGCGTAGACCGCCGCCGCCGTCCGCGTGAACCCCTGCCCCGGCCCGCGCAGTGCCGCCAGCCGCTCGCCCAGCATCCGCGCGGCGTCGCCCTCGCCGGTGCCGCGTGGCAGGCCCTGCCGCGCGATCTCGCCGGCGCGCTGCTCGACCGCATCGGCGCCGAACGAATAACGCATGATCCGAACGACATCGATCGCGAGCGTTGCCAGCAAGATCAGCCCCGCGAGCACCGCCAGCCGCCGTACCAGCAGCCAATCGATCGCATTGCGCCGACGACGCCGCGCGAACGCGCCCTGCCGCAGGTCGATCGCCGGCTCGGCCATCGCGCCCACCACCGCGGCATGCACCGCCGCGCGGTCTAGCAACCGCGGCGTCTCGCCACGCGTCACCAGCCCGGTCAGCACCGGCTCGTCCGCCCAGCCGGTCGTGCGTCCGCGCACCACCGCCTGCCCCGCCAGATCGGCGCGCCAATATCCTTCCTCGGGCTCGGGCAGCAGCAGCGGCGCGGGCAAAATCGCGACCGGATCGACCCCGCGCTGTGCCATGGCAGCCAGCCACCCCGCCATCCGCGCCGGCGCCACGACAGCGATCGCGCGCTCGCCCTCGCGCTCACGCCCGACCGCGACGTGCAGATCGTGCGCCGGCTCGGCGGTCGCGTCGCTCACCACCACCCGCGCTGCCGCCAGCGCCTGCGCAGGCGAACGCGCCGGCAGGCTGGCCCAGTGCAACGTCACCGCATCGGCGGGCGCAACCGCGACGACGCGATCCTCTGCGCCAAGTTCCGGTAGCCCCTCGCCTTCGCGCTCGACGGCATCGTCGCGGATCCGCCACCATCGCCACGGCTGCGAATCATCGGTCGGCAGGAAGAGGAGCGTCGCGGCGGTCATGGTACATCCCCCCATTGCCGCGTCGCGAGCCGGACGGGAAGGGTCCGCGCGTCGATCAGCCCTTCCTCATGCAATTCCGCGCCGCCGTTGACGACGTCGATGCGGAGCGCGAACCATTTCGTCGTCACGCCGGTCTGCTGGGTCGCGGCGACGTCGGCCGTACCCCCGCCACTCGCTACCTGCGCCCAGAACTGGTCCTTGCTGACATAGCCGCCCGGCGGTCGCCGCAGCAGTGCCGCCTGCGCCTGCGCGACCCCCATCGTGTCGGGCAGGAGCATCGCGAGCAGCGGCGCCTGCTCCGGTAGCAGCGTGTTGATGTTGATCACCGATTCCTGCGCTACCGGCAAGGTACACAGCCACGGGCGCAGGATCTTGTACGCCTCGGGCGACACCCCCTTCACCGCGCGCAACTCGCTGACGTCGGCCATCAGCGTACCGCCCGTTCGATAGCCCCGGTACGCCTCGTTCTCGGCGCCGCCCGGCAGCGGATCGTCGTCGCTGTCCAGCCAGTCGGCCGTGGCGGTCGCGATCCCATCGCCGCCCGGCACGCGAAGCAATCGGACCAGCCGTTGAAATCGCGTCAGCGCCTGCGTTTTGACCAGATAGGCATCGCCGAACCCGAACGTCACCAGACCGTTGAGGTTGAAGCAGTTTCCGCCGTCGGTGACGCGCGCAGTCGCGGTGCCGCCGGGGATCGGCAGGCCGAACGGCCGCCCGCTCCATCCGCCGGTCAGGGCCACGCGGTCGCGCGCCTGCTGCATCAGGGTCGTCACGCGCCGCGTCGCCAGCGTCTCGGCTGCATAGGCATAGCCACGCGCCGCATCCAGCGCGACCGCGTTGGCCGCCAGCCGGGTCGACAACCGCAGCCGCTCCAGCGCGGTCGCCGCCATCACCGCGATCACCGCGACGAGCAACAGCACCGTCAGCAGCGCCGCGCCGCGCTCGCCGGCCCGCACGCGCCTCGCGACGCGCCGGGTGGTTTCTCCCCCGTTCCCACTACGGTCCGTGACCCGCTCGCTGCACGGCCGAGCGGTCCGGCACCGACCCGGGACTGCGTTCCCCGGCGCGGGGTTGGACGTCGGGTCAGCGCGGCGCATCGATCGTCCCCGGCGCGCCCGTCCCGGCGCCAGGCTGGAGACCGGACGGGGAACCGGGCGATCCGCTGGCGTCGGGCGCTCGCGGTGCGCCGGTGCCGACCAGGAACAGCAGCCGGTAGGTTTGGCCGCCCGCGCGCACGATCGTCAGCTCCATCGCCTGCGGCAAGGCCGCGCGCTGGTCGCCCTGCCATGTATCGCTCCACGCGCCGGCGTAGCGAAAGCGCTCGCGCACTTCCTGCACGCGATCGAGCAGCAGCGCGGCCGGCAGCGGCGCCGATCCGTCCAGCGCGGCGTAACCGACGCGCTCGATCCCGTCGGCGGTCAGGCGATATTCCACCTTCTGCAACGTCGCGCGCGGTGCCTGGTCGGGGTTCGCCCAGCCGCCGCGTACGAAGCGCATGATCGGCTGCGCGCCGCGGTCGCCCGAGAAGGCGGGCAGCAGGATACCGCGCTGGTCGCGCGTCGGCCGGTCCTGCGCCTGCGCCAGGTCAGCGGTCAGGATCGACACCAAGCGGTTGAGCGCGGCATTGTCGTCCAGCGCCACGCCGGTCGCCTGCTGCGCACGGACGCTGAACGCGAGCAAGCCGACCCCGGCGGCGGCGATCATTCCGAAAATCATCAGCGAGATCATCACCTCGACCAGCGTGAACCCGGTCTGAGAGGGTGGCAGGCGGCGCGTCATGATCCCTGCCCGGTCTGACCGGAACCCTGCAGGCTTCCGTCTGGCTGCCTGCTCAGCGGCTGACCGACCTGCGTCTGGATGGGCGCGGGAGGCGGCCGCACCATCGTCGCCCGTCCCAGCACCGCGCCGCCGCTGTCGCTTTCACTGACGGCGACGTCGATCCGCTGGACGTCGCCGTCGCCCAGCGGCTGTACGTCGCGCGCCCATGTCCAGCTGCGCCCGCCGGCCTGCTCGATTCCCGTCGCCCGCCCGCGCACCGGCGGCTGCGGGTCGGTCACCGCCTCGATCGCGACGTTGCGCGCGACGATCTGCGCCAGCAGCGTCGAGGATACGACCCCCGTCGAGCGGATCGTCTGCCCCTCCAGCCGGATCAGAGCGAGCGCGGCGAGGCTGAGCACCACCAGCGCCACCATGATCTCGATCAGCGTGAACCCGCGCGTGCCCGATCCGCGGCCGTCCGGCGCGACGTCGACATCGCCCGCGCCTCGTACCTCGCCCGCAAGGCGCATCACGCTCGAACCGCCCGCATCATGCGTGCCGCGGTGGTCGCCGGCTGTGGTGCCGGGCGCGTGCTGCGACACGTTCACGGCAAATGGCTGCGAGTTCGGTCGATCCCAAGAAGACGAACGGCGACGATCGATCCCGGGCTCGCCACCCCGGCGGGAACCGGCCTCGACCGTTCCGGCCGACGGCAACGCCGCTCCGTCAACGCCTTCCGGCACCACCGCATCCGGTTCTCGCGCACGTCCTCGCACGCCCTGCAGCGCCGGCGCGCACGCCCGCGCCGATTGCGCCTCACCCTGCAACACGCACCGTTCCGTCGGCATCGACCACCACGTCGGTCCGCATTCCCTCGCGTGTCAGCGTCACGGTCATCGCGCGGTCGGCCAGCCCGGTCGTGTCGAAGGTCAGTCGCTCGCGCGCGGCGCCGGTCGCCGCTGTGCCGGGCTTCCAGCGCTCGACCCGTAGCGCACCGTCCATCGGCGTCCACGCGCCGCCACGCCACTGGTCGAAGCCATAGCCACCCGGTGTCACCCACAGGCTTACCGGACGTGCCTCGACGATCGCGGCGTCGTGTGCTGCGCGGGTACGCACCGCGAAGCGCGCCGCCTCGTCCATCAGACGCCCACGGGTGTCCGGCATCATCAGCACCGCGATCGCCGACGCCAGGCCGATGACGGTAATGACCACCATCAGCTCGATCAGCGTGAAGCCGCGCGCGCCGCAGGGCGCGCGCGCATCCGCGTTACTGCCAGGATCCGATATCGGCATCGATCCCCTGTCCGCCGTCCTTGCCGTCGGCACCCAGCGTCCAGATGTCAGCGGCGCCATGCTGCCCCGGCGAGGCATAGAGATACGGCCGGCTCCAGGGATCCTGCGGTAACCGCTTGATGTAACCGCCCGCCTGATAGCGCGCCGCATCCGCGCCCGCCGGCGGGGTCACCAGCGCCTGCAGCCCCTGCGTCGTGGTCGGATAGCCGCCCATCTGCAGGCGATAGAGTTCGAGACCCTGCTCGATGGTCGCGATATCGGCCTTCGCCTTCTGGATGCGTGCGGTGTCGCCCGACGGCAGCACGTTGAGCGCGACGATCGTCGCGAGCAGGCCGATGATGACGATCACCACCATCAGCTCCACCAGTGTGAAGCCGTTTTCGGCGGAGCGCCGCCGGGGCGTGAAGCCATTGCGCCTTTTCCGGGTCTTCTTTTGCGTCGACATAGGCATTCTCATTGTCCGGCCAGCGTGTTCAATTGGAGGATCGGGAGCAGGATCGATAGCACGATCGTCGCCACGATCGCGCCCATGATGACGATGATGAACGGCTCCAGCAGCGACATGGCGGTAGCGGTGAAGCGGTCGAACTCGCGCTCCAGATAATCCGCCGCGCGTTCAAGCATCTCGTCCAGCCGCCCCGCCGCCTCGCCGCTTGCCGCCAGGTAGACCAGCAGCGGCGGGAAAACCCCGGCGCGCCGCATCGCTGCCGACAGGCTGCCGCCGCCGCGGATCGATTCGGTGATCTCGTCCGACGCCGCCTTCAAACGGCGGTTGTGGATGGTGCCGCCGGTCAGGCTCAGGCCCTCCAGGAGCGGCAGCCGGCTCGCCACCATCGTCGACAACGTACGCGCCATCCGCGCGGCGTGCAGGTCGCGCAGCAATCGCCCGAGAAGGGGGACGCGCAGCAACCACGTGTCGAACGCCAGCCGCACGGGCGGTTGCCTGAGCAACGCCCACGCCCCGAAACCCAGTGCGACCAGCATCAGCAGCATCAGCCACCACCAGCCGACGAGGATGTCGGACAGGCCGATGACCAGCCGGGTGAGCAGCGGCAGTTCCTGACCGACCGTGTCGAACTGCTCCACCACCTGCGGCACGACGAAGGTCATCAGCGCCAGCACGACGCCGAGCGCGACGATCGCCAGCACCGACGGATAGGCCATGGCGGTCAGCAGCTTGCCGCGGATCTCCGCCTGCCGTTCCAGCAGCGTGGAGAGCCTTTCCATGATCTGCGGCAGCGTTCCCGAACTCTCGCCTGCGGCCACCATCGCGCGGTAGAGCGGCGGAAAGCTCTTTGGCTCGCGCGCCATCGCATCGGCCAGCCGCCGCCCCTCGACCACCGCGGTATGCACCGTCTGCACGATCGCGCGCACGCTTTCCTGCTCGGTCTGCCGGGTGATCGTGCGCAGCGATTCCTCCAGCGGCGAGACGCGGTTGAGCGTCGCCAGCTGTCGCGTAAAGAGCGTCAGCTGCTTGCCGGACATCTTCGCACGCCCCAGCTCCAGACCGAACAACGGCCGGCTCCGCGCCTGCGGCGTCGCGCCCGGCTCGATCCGCACGACGTACAATCGCTTGCGATCCAGCGCCTTGCGCGCCGTCTCCAGATCGATGGCGCTGACATGCCCGCGCGTCTCGTTCCCGCGCGTATCGATCGCGAGATAGTCGAAGTCAGCCATGACCGACATGCTCGACGGACGCATCTCGAGCGCGCCCGGTGCTGCGCGGACCGAACCGCATTACGGCGTCAGTGCGCATCGGCGATCGCCACTTCGGCGGCATCGGCATTCTCGCTCCGCGACACGCGCACGGCTTCCTCGGCGGTCGTCTGGCCGCTCTCTACCAGCCGCCGTGCGGCGATGGCGAGCGTGTCGTTGTTGACGAAGGTGTGGCGCGCAATGGCATCTTCGTCGCCACCCTCGTTGATGAGCCGGCGGACCGTGGCGTCGACGCGCACCGCCTCATAGACGCCGATCCGGCCACGAAAGCCGGTCCGGTTGCAATGTTCGCAGCCGACCGCCTCGTACACGGTCGCTTGCGGGTCGATGCCCAGCAACGGCGCGACCGTCCCGGAAGCTTGCACCGGGCGCGCGCAATGTTTGCACAGACGACGCACCAGCCGCTGCGCGATCACCGCCCGCAACGTCGAGGCGAGCAGGAACGGCTCCACCTTCATGTCGCGCATCCGCGTGATCGCGCCGACCGCGTCGTTGGTATGGACGGTCGACAGCACGAGGTGACCGGTCAGCGACGCCTGCACCGCGATCTCCGCGGTCTCGCGATCGCGGATCTCGCCGATCATCACCGTATCGGGATCCTGCCGCAGGATCGCGCGCAGCCCGGCCGCGAAGGTCAGCCCAACCTTGGCATTCACCTGCGTCTGCCCGACGCCCTCGACGGCATATTCGACCGGATCCTCGACCGTCAGGATATTGCGGCTGCCGTCGTTCAGCAGGCGCAACGCGGCATAGAGCGTCGTCGTCTTGCCGCTGCCGGTCGGGCCGGTGACGAGCACGATCCCGTTCGGCTCCGCGATCGCGTCGCGCAGCAACGCGTGCATCGGCGCGCTCATCCCCAGCGCGTCGAGGTTCAGCCCCGCATTCTCCTTGTCGAGAATACGCAGCACGACCCGTTCGCCCGCGCGGCTCGGCAGGGTCGAGACACGCACGTCGAGCAATTTGCCGCCGAGCGTCAGCCCCATGCGCCCGTCCTGCGGCACCCGCCGCTCGGCGATGTCGAGCCGCGCCATCACCTTGATCCGGCTGACCACCACCGGCGCGACGTGCGGCGGCATCCGCAACGTCTCGCGCAGCACGCCGTCGATGCGCATCCGCACGACGAGGCCGGTCTCGTACGGCTCGATATGGATATCCGACACGCCGTTGCGCGCCGCATCGGCGATGATGCCGTTGATCAGGCGAATCGCGGGCGCATCGTCCGCGGTGTCGAGCAGATCCTCCGCGGTCGGAAGCCCCTCGGCGAGCAGATCGAGTTCGTCGCCCATGCCGACCGCGGCGGCGGCGGTCGCCTGCCCGTCCATGGCGTAATTCTCGCCCAGCAAGCGGTCGAACGCAGCGGGCGGCACGACCGCGACGTCGAACGCGCGGCCGAGCACACGACGCACCTCGATCAGCGCGCGCGGATCGCTGCCCTCGCGCAGCGCCACGCCCTGCCCGTCGAGCACCACGCCGAACTTGCGTGCAAAGGCATAGGGAAGCGCGACCGGCGCGATCGCCGGCACCGCCCCCATGACGGGTGGGGCCAGCACCGTCGCGCCATCCGCCGCGGGCGGCAGCGGCGCCGCCGCAGCGTCGAGTTCCGCTCCGGTCCGCACGATCATCGCGGCTTCTTACCCCCGGTGATGACGCTGGTGGAATTACGGTACACCGGCACGCCGACGCGCGGATCCTCGAGGCTGCCCGGCTCGCCCGCGGGCGGCAGCGGCGGCGAGGCGCCCATGTAATCGCGGACCAGCTCGTCGATCGACGGCTCGGCCGTAGGGTCCTGCAAGCCTTGCTGGAGCCGCAGGTAGCCGTAGCGCCGCTCCGTCACCCGGCGGTTTTCCTCCGCCGAGCGAATCACGGTCGGGCGGATGAAGATCATCAGGTTCGACTTGGCGCGCGTCTTGGCGCGGCTCTTGAACAGATTGCCCAGCACCGGAATGTCGCCGAGGAACGGGATCTTCTCGATCGTGCGCCGCTCCTCGTCGGACAGCAACCCGCCGATCACGCCGATCGCGCCGTCGTCGACGGTCAGCACCGTCTCGACCTCGCGCTTGTTGAGAATGAGGTCGGAATTGTTGCTGCTGACCGGGCCGGCGATCGAGCTGACCTCCAGGTGGAGGTTCATCTTGATCGTGCCCGACGAATTGACCTGCGGCCGCACGTCGAGCCCGATGCCGACGTTCTGGCGCTGCGTCGTGCGGAAGGCATTGTCGAAATTGTTCGACAGCGCCTCGCCGGTGGTGATCGGGATTTCCTGCCCGACCAGGGTGTGCGCTTCCTGGTTATCCAGCGTCATGATCTGCGGCACCTGCAACAGGTTCGACTGCGTATCGCTTTTCACCGCATTGATGATCGCGCCGAAGATCGTGCTGCCGATCTGCCCGCCGAAGCCGCCGAAGCCGCCCTGCGACCCGATGATCGAGCTGATCGCGGATTGCGTCAGCTGGTTCGACGCGCTGTTGTTGGTGTTCGTCTCGGTCCGCGTGCCATCGGGGGCGATCACCACCGTCCGCGTCGAGCCGAGCCGCTGCGCGCCGACCGCACCCGCGATCTGGAGGATGTTCGGCGCCGAATTGCTGAACGTCGACGCCGCGAAGGCGCCGCCGTCGACATTGCCGAGCAGGAATTGCGCGCCGAGCCGGTTCACGGTGCTGTCCGACACCTCGGCGACGATCGCCTCGACCAGCACCTGCTGCCGGCGTTGATCCAGCTTCGTGATCACGTCGGCAAGCTGGCGCTGCACGTCGGCCGGCGCAGCGACGACGATCGCATTGGCCCCGGCATAGCGGGTGACGACCGCCGCAGTGCGCGCGCCCTCGCCGCGGATCGCCGCCTGCTGCGGCTGGCTGCCGGACTGTTGCGTCGTGTTCTGCTGCGACTGGTTGCGGGTCGCGGGCTGCGGCGTCGCGCCGACGCCGGTCGACCCGGTGCTGCTGGTGCTCAGCCCGGTGCGACTCAGCCCCTGTTCCTGGATCGCATCGGGCGCCTGGCCGACGAGTTGCTGGAGCACGGGCAGCAACTGGTTGGCGTCGGCATTCTCCAGGAACACGACGCGGATTTCGGTGGCGTTGCGTGCACTCTGATCGAGTTCGCGCGCCAGATTCGCCAGGCGCGCGACCGTCTGCGGATCGCCGCGCAACGCCACGGCATTGCTGCTCTCGATCGCGACCGCCGAAGCACCGCCGGTCGCCGCCGCCGCGCCGCCCTGCGCGCCGCCGCCGAGCAACCCGGTGAGCGCCGTCGCCACCTCCGTCGCACGCGCGTTCTTCAGCGCGATGATCCGCGTCGCCGACGTGTCCGCGTCGATACGGCGAACCACTTCGCGGACGCGGCGCACATTGTCGCCGAAATCGACCACCACCAGGCTGTTGCCGCCGCGATTGGCAGTGACCGACCCCTGCGCGCTGACCAGCGGGCGCACCGTATCGACCGCCTGCGCAGCGTCGACGGAGCGCAAGCGGATGATCTCCGTCACCAGCTGGTTACGCTGCGATCCGGCGAGGCCGATCCGCCCCGGCTGGCTGGCGGCATTGTCGATCGGCTGGACGCGGAACGCCCCGTTGGCGGTCGGCACCGCGATCAACGCATTGGCGCGCAGTGTGGAGAGGAAGACCTCCAGATATTCGGTTCGCGACAGCGGCCGGTCGGTGACGACGGTCACCTTCCCCTGCACGCGATTGTCGATGATGAAGGTGCGCCCGGTGACCTTCGCGGCATCGGCGATGAAGGCGCGGATATCGGCGTCGCGGACGTTGAGCGTGGTCTGCGCCGCCGCCGGCTGTACGGCGGCGAGAATGGCGAGCGGGGACAGGAGCGTGGCGGTACGGTTCATCGTGCTACCGGAATGGTGAGCGGCAGCGGTTGCCCGCCGCGCTCGACCGTGAGGGAAAGGGTGCCGCCCGACGCGCGGGCACGCGTGAGCATCTCCAGGTCGGCGGGGCTGGAGATCTCGCGCCCGGCGACCGAGGTGATGACGTCGCCGTCGCGCAGGCCGGCGGCGCGGAACGCCGCGCCACCCTGCCCGCGCACCGTGACGCCGTTCATCTTGCCGGACTCGATCCGCGGGATCGCGCTGATCTCGGAGCGGAGTTGCTGCGGCGACACCTTGGGACTGTTTGCTGCCAGCGGGCCGCCGGCCATCGTCTCCGGCGGTGCCGTGCCCGGCGGCGAGATCGACGGAGCCGTGAGCGATGGGGCGGCGGGCGATGCCGCCGATGCGCCTTCCGGTCCGGCCACCGAGCCCGTGCCGCTGCCGGACTGGTCGAGGAACAGGTCCTCGCTCCGCCCGCCGCGCTCCAGCGTGACGTGGTCGAACGCGACCGACTTCAGGACCACGCCGGGCGCGACCTCCTCGCCCACCGCAACGCTTTTCTGAACGCCGTCCGGCCCCGCGATGATCGCCGCGCCGCGCGCCTGCGCATCGTCCATGCGGGTGCCGTAGAGCGTCATTTGCAGCGAGGTGACCACTGCCGGCCCCTGCGCCTGCGCGCCGCTGACGCGGTAGAAGGGATCGAACCCGGCGAGCACGCCGGCGGCGTCGGCGGGAACGGTCGGGCCAGCCGGCATCCACGCGCCGAGCGGCGAGACGGGGGTCAGCACCACCCACGCGAGCCGTGCGCATTGCACCGCCAGCGCGGCGATCAGTGCCAGCTCGGCCGCCGAATAGATATTCACCACGGGCAGCCGCCGCAGGATCGCCCGCGCGCGGGCATCGAACTTCAAACGCATCGCCCTGGCCAACTCCCCGCGTACGGCCGCTAGGGAAACCGTATTACGAGCGTATTGCGTGTTTGTGTAATATTTCTGCGCTTGGGCGTCGTTGCCGGCCTGTGGCAAAAGCCGCGCATGGTCACCGATCCGATCGCCGCCCGTCTCGCCGCGCTGCCGGGTATCCAGCGCTTGCCGAGCCCTAAGCTCACCCTGTTCATCAAGCGCGATTTCCTGGACGGCGCCGCCTGTGCCCGGCTGATCGAGTTGATCGACGACGGGCGCCGACCTTCCACGATCGCCGACCCGAACGGCGACACGGCGTTCCGCACGAGCGAGACGTGCGACCTGCCCGCGGGCGAGCCGGTGGTGGCTGCGCTGGACGCCGCGCTGGCGGCGGCGACTGGGCTCGACCCGCGACACGGCGAGCCCGTGCAGGGACAGCGTTACGCCGTGGGTCAGGAGTTCAAGGCGCATACCGATTATTTCGAGCCGAACGGCGCCGACTTCGCGCGCTATTGCGGACTCGCCGGCAACCGCACCTGGACGGCGATGATCTATCTGAACGCGCCCGAGGCGGGCGGCGCGACCCGCTTCAAGGCCGTCGACAAGACGATCCAGCCGGAGCGTGGCAAGCTGGTGTGCTGGAACAATCGGCGCGCGGACGGCGCGCTGAACCCGGCGACGATTCACCACGGCATGAAGGTGCGCGCGGGCACGAAATACATCGTCACCAAATGGTACCGCGAGCGCCCCTGGGGCTGATCGGCCGGCGCTGCACCTTCCGGCAAGGAGAAGTGCAGCGCTGGCGGCGGGATCAGAAGCTAACGTTCGCGCCGAGCGTGAACATCCGCCCGAGGCGATAATTATTGATGTCGACGCGGTTGCCGTTTTCGAAGGTCTGGAACTCCTGATAGCGCGTGCCGGTCAGGTTGCGCATCTCGGCCTTGATCTCGACCTTCTTGCCGCTGACGTCGACGGTCTGGCGCGCGACGAAATCCAGGCGGATACCCGGCTTCTCGGTGATATCCGGCTGGAAGCCCACACCGCCCAGCAGCGACGGACCACGGTTCGTCACGCGCTCGCTTGCATAATTGAACAGCAGCGTCGCCTGGGTGCCGTTGTCCTTGTCCTCGAAGCCGAGTTGCAGGTTTACGAGATGGTCGGACTGCCCGGTGAGCGGCGCGCCATCACGGAACAGGCTGGCGGCCGGCGCGAAGTTCGCCTGGCACCCGCCAAGCGTCGTTCCTTCCAGAACGCCCGCGACGCACGTGCGATCGGCGGTGAGCGCCGAGTGGGTCCAGGTGTAATTGGCGATCACGACCGCACGCTTGCCCGCCATGCCACCGGAAATGAAGTCGAGCGGGATATACTTCTGCGCCTCGACCTCGACGCCGTACAGCTTGGCACGTGGCAGGTTGGTGAAGCCGGTCTGGAGCCGCGCGTCCGGCGTCGGGAAGAACCCGACCTGCTCGATCGGATTGTCGATCCGCTTGTAGAAGCCGGCCAGCGTGATGCGCTGATCGCGCGCGAAGAACCACTCGTAACGCGCCTCGAGATTGTAGAGCTGGGAATCCTTCAGCCGCGGGTTGCCGAAGAAGAGGCGATCCGATTCGAAATCGCGGAACGCCTGTGGTGCCAGCTCGCGGAACTGCGGGCGGGCGAGTGTCTTGGAGGCGGCGAGGCGGAGCTGCATGTCCTGCGCGAAATTCCACGTCAGCGTCGCGGCCGGCAGGAAATAGTCGTTCTTGAGACGCGTGCCCGTGGCATTGACCGGCGTGACGCGCTGCGTCGCGGTCTCGTAGCGAACGCCGATGATGGCGCGCACCCCGTCGAATGCCTCGGCCTCGGCCTGCACGTAGCCGGCGTGGACACGCAGCAGCGCGTCATAGGCGTACGAGCCGTTCTGACCGGCGTCGAAGCGCATCTGCACCGCGGTATCGCTCGGATTGCCCGAGCCGGGGACCGGGCAGCCGTTCACCACGTCGGGCGACAGCAGGTAATCGGGACGGAGGAGGTTGCAGGGGAACGGGATCGCGCCGCCGGTTACCGTCTGGTATGTAAACGGCAGGCGGGTCGAAGTACGATCGTTCTGCGAGTAGTAATAGCCCGCCGACAAGGTCATCGGACGCTCGCCCGGCAGCTTGTAGGCGACGTCAGCCTGGCCTGAATAAAGGTTTTCGTTCAACTCGCTGAACACCACAGTCGCAAAGCGATCGAACGCGTTGGTCGCTTGCCACACCCCAGGGCAGCTAAGGCCGGTGTCGCTGGCAGGCGCAGCAGAGATATCGGCATTGAGCGACGTGTTGCACAAATAGATGAATTGACGTTCGTATGGCGAGTTGCGCTGGGAATTGGCGTAGGCGCCGCGCACGTCAATCGACAGATCCTGGACTGGCTTGAACTCACCAACCAACTGCGTTTCGATCAACTTTCGCTCGAACCAGCTGGTGTTCTGCTGGAATAGCGGGTTGCCGCTTGAGTTATTATAGACGGTCGCCGCCGAGGCGCGCCCCTGCTTGAGTGTGTCGTGGATGTAGACGTTGGTCCAGCGCACGCGGTTTTCGCCGAATTCAGCGCCAAAGCCGAGCAGGCCGTTCACAACCGCGCGATTGTCGGTGATGACCGTATGGAAATCGTTGCGCAGCGTGCCGTCGTCGCTGACGGTATCCTGCTGGGTCGCGTCGCGCGTGCGCCAGGTGTTCGACACGCCGACGCTGCCGATCAGGCCGACACGGGTCGAGCCGAGGTCGCCGGTCACGCCGAGATCCATGCTGCCCGAATAATTGGCGGGCGTGTCGCCGTTGCGCTGTAGCAGGGTAGTGCGTGCGTTCGACAGCTGCAGCACCTGCGCGCCCGGGATCACGCCGGAACCGGTCGGCGCCTGCTTGATGAAATCGGGAACGTTCCGCTCGCCGCCATCGTAGCCGAGCCAGTCTGTCTTGGAACCGAAGTAGGTGTAGCCGAGCTTGCCGGTAGACTCGGTATCGAGCCCTCCCGACGCCCCGACAGTGAAGAAGTTCTCGTCCGGGATCGCCTTCGTGGTCAGGTTGATGACGCCGCCGCCGAATTCGCCGGGGTAGTTCACGGAATAGGTCTTCTGCACCAGCGCCGAGCCGACCACGGTGGTCGGGAAGATGTCGAGCGGAACAGTGCGGCGCAGCGGCTCTGGGCTTGGCAGAGGCGACCCGTTGAGCAGCGCTGACGAATAGCGATCGCCAAGGCCACGGACGAACACGTAGCCATTGCCGACGACCGAGAGCCCGGTGACGCGGGTCAGCGCGCCGGCGATATCGCCTTCGCCGGTTCGCGCGATATCCGCCGAGGACAGGACGTTGACGACCTGCGCGGTGGCGCGGACCGCGTTGGGGATGTTGCGACCGACCACGACGATGTCGCCCGCGGTGCTGGCGTCGACGCCCGGCGCCGAAATCTCGGCTTGATCGTCAGCGCCGCCCGGTACGGCAGCGTCGCTCGCCTGCTGCTCCTGCTGCGGCGCGGCGTCCTGCCCGGTCGTGGTGGTGCTGGTCTGCGGTGGGCCGGCGGGTGCCGACGAAGCGGGTGCGACCTGCGCCAGCGCCGCGGGGGCGACCAGCGTGGTCGTCAGGAGAAGGAGCGAGGCAAGGGTGCGCTGGCGCATGGTCGGTTTCCAGTCTGGTTCTAAAAAGCGGGCCCGGGTGGCGCGGTCAGGCGCTCCCCGGGCTCCGCCGAGCATCACGAGGGGCTAAGCGCGCCTCAGCGGCCCTGGCACTGGAAGTAGATCGAGTTGAAGGTCGGCGGGCCAACGTCCTGCAGCGCGCTGTTCGCGGGGCGGATCGTCGTACGATCCGCACCGGTACCGGCACCTGCGATGATGTTGACGCAAGCCTGGTTCGCCGCGGTCTTTACGATGCCGTTCACGAAGGCGAAGTCCGCACCGCCGCGGAGACGGATCGCAGCCGGGGCGGACGCGGTCTGGACGAACGTGAAGTTGGCGTAGCGCCCGTATGTGCGCGGGAGCAGATCCTCTGCGCCGTTCGAGTCGATCTCGGTCGCGAACGAGTCTGCGGTCGAGCCACCGGCCTTCTGCGCGGCGATGATGAACTGCATGAACCCGCGCCAGCCGTTATCGACGTCAAAGCCGTCGTCATCCGCGCCGGTGACCACGAAATACCGCAGGTTGGTGGCGCCGCCGAAGATTTCGATGCCATCGTCGGCCGAGTTGTGGCTCTGCACATGGTCGATCGTGGTGCCCGAGCCCGTGCCGCCGAGCGTGAGACCCTGCAGCTCGTTGCCTTCGCTGATCGCGATACCGGTGTAGCGTATCTGGACGTACTGCATCGTACCCGAGCTGTCCGCAGCGTTGGTGCCGCCGTACTGGCGCCCGCTTACACCCTCGATCTGCTGCTGGCAGGGGGTGGTCGCACCCGTGGAAGCGCCGTCGGCGGTGTTGGGACCAGTGCCGGTGGCGCAGACCGCGGTCGGCGCGCGGCCGAGCAGGATCACACCGCCCCAAAGGCCCTGCGACGAGTCCGAGACGCCGTTGTTCACAAGATTCTGCTGGGCGGTGAAGATGATCGGCGCATCGGCGGTGCCGACCGCGTTGATCTTGCTGCCGCGATTGACGAGCACCACGTCGTTCGAGGTTTCCGTGGAGTCGGCGGCCAGCACGACGCCCGGCTGGATCGTCAGGGTCGCGTCGCTCGTGCCATCGACACCAACCTCGGTGAGGCCACGGAAGCGGTAGACCAGCCCCGGGATCTTCGCGAGTGTCAGGTCAGCGCTGATGACCGACGGCAGGCGACAATAGCGGAACGTCGCTGCGGTCGTGACGGCGCCCGCGCTGTTGCGCACTTCGTTCGTACCGTCGTCATTCAGCCCGGTCGGGCAAGAAGCGGCCGGAGTACCGGCGCCGATTGAAGGAACGGCGGTGCACGATCCGCTATTCAGGAACGTTGCGCTCGACGAATTGCAGGTCCAGCCGGAGAAAGCATTGTCGTTGGGACCGCTCAGCGCGCCAACGAAGCTCGTGTTCTGGATGAAGCCGGTGTTGCCCAGCACCGTCTGCGGGTTGCTGGCGGTGGTGAGCGAGGTGCCGTTCACCGGATAGACGCCGTTCAACGTCGTGCCGAAGCCGTTGAGATTGTTGTTCTGACCGGTGTTCACCAACGCGAGTTGCTCGTCGGCGGTGATCGTGACGCCGGACTGCGTCGTAGCCAGCGCAAACTGCGCCGCCGTAAGGGCGGTCGGCGTGGCAGTGCCGGTCGGGGTCGGGGTGGGTGCGGGCTGGTTGATCGTGATCGGAATGCTGCCCGCGCCCGGCGAAGCGACGTCGTCAGCACCGCATGACGCCAAGAGGAACGCGGCACTGGATGCCAGCAGAATTTGGCTGCGGCGGCTGAAGCTGACCATGACTCACTCCCTTGATTGATTTGGGCTCGATCCCCTGAGCCCCGAGACGAGTCGGGCACGACTGCCCGCTCGTTCCGTCCAGAGCGCGGCTAGGGACCGGGAGTGACAACTCCATGGAAGTTCGGAGACGCCGAGATGACACAGGTGTTGCGGTTCGATGACACCGTGCCGATGCGGGACAAACGAAAAGCCCCGCCGGTCTACGCGACTGGCGGGGCTTTTCGTTATCCGGATGGTGGGCGCGACAGGGATTGAACCTGTGACCCCACCCGTGTGAAGGGTGTGCTCTACCGCTGAGCTACGCGCCCATCCGATGGCGGAGCGGCGCATCTACGCAAGCGCTTCTGCCCTGTCCAGAGGGATTTCTCGTCAGTTCAGCGAATCCTTCAGGACCTTGCCGGCCTTGAACTTCGGCTGGCTCGACGCCTTGATCGTCATCGGTTCGCCGGTGCGCGGGTTGCGCCCGGTGGAGGCCTTGCGCTTGCTGACCGCGAAGGTGCCGAAACCGACCAGCCGCACCTCGTCGCCCTTCTTGAGGCATCCCGAAATCGTGTCGAACACCGCCTCTACCGCGCGGCTCGCCTCGTTCTTCCCCAGTCCGGCGGCTGTCGCGACCTGCGCGATCAGTTCCTGCTTGTTCATCCCGCAAAACCTCGTTTGGCTGTCGTTACGTCTAAGAAATGGATTCGCGGATGGAGACCCGCATCCGTCCAGTAAAGGCGTGACAGCGGCTGCAAGTCAAACGAAACCGCCGCACCGATGGGACGGTACGGCGGTGACAATCGGTTGAGTTGCTAGCCTAAATCAGTGGTGCAGTTCGCCGCCGACCGGCGTGATCGGTGCCGGCGGCAGCGCGGCGAGCTCGTCGGCCTCGGTCCAGTCGATCGCCTCCAGCGGCTCGACCAGCGCAAGCCGGAGCACCTCGTCGACATGCGCAACGGGTACGATCTTCAGCCCGTCGAGGATGTTCTGCGGGATCTCGGCCAGATCCTTCTCGTTCTCCTTCGGGATCAACACGGTCTCGATCCCGCCACGCAGCGCGGCGAGCAGCTTCTCCTTCAACCCGCCGATCGGCAGCACACGCCCGCGCAACGTCACCTCGCCGGTCATGGCGATCTCGCGACGTACCGGGACGCCGGTCAGCGTCGAGACGATCGCGGTGACGAGACCGATGCCCGCGGACGGCCCGTCCTTGGGCACCGCACCCTCGGGCAAATGGATGTGGATGTCCTTGCGGTGGAACAGGCTCGGCTTGATCCCGAACGACGGCGAGCGTGCCTGGACGAACGAATAGGCGGCCTGCACCGATTCCTTCATGACGTCGCCGAGCTTGCCCGTCACCTTCGCCTGCCCCTTGCCGGGCACCGTAACGCTCTCGATCGTCAGCAATTCACCGCCGACCTCGGTCCACGCCAGCCCGGTGACCGCGCCGATCTGATCCTCGGTTTCGGACAGGCCGTGGCGGTACTTCTGCACACCCGCGAACTCGCCGAGATTGTCGGGCGTGATCGTCACGCTCTCCGCCTTGCCCTCGAGAATGCGGCGCAGCGCCTTGCGGCACAACTTCGCCACTTCGCGCTCCAGCGTCCGCACGCCGGCCTCGCGCGTGTAGCGCTGGATCAGCGCCCGCAGCCCATCGTTGGTAAGCGTGAACTCACCATCCTTAAGGCCATGCGCCTCGATCTGCTTGGCGATAAGATGCCGTTCGGCGATCTCGACCTTCTCGTCCTCGGTATAGCCCTCCAGCCGGATGATCTCCATGCGATCGAGCAGCGGCTGCGGCAGGTTCAGCGTGTTGGCGGTGCACACGAACATCACGTCGGACAGATCGATGTCGATCTCGAGATAATGGTCGTTGAACTTCGCATTCTGCTCCGGATCGAGCACCTCGAGCAACGCCGAGGCCGGATCGCCGCGGAAATCTTGGCCGAGCTTGTCGATTTCGTCGAGCAGGAACAGCGGGTTGCTGGCACCTGCCTTCTTCAGGTTCGTCACGACCTTGCCCGGCAACGAGCCGATATAGGTGCGACGATGGCCGCGGATCTCGGCCTCGTCACGCACGCCGCCCAGCGACTGGCGGATGAACTCGCGCCCGGTCGCCTTCGCGATCGACTTGCCGAGCGACGTCTTGCCGACGCCCGGCGGCCCGACGAGGCACAGGATCGGCCCCTTCAGCTTGTTGGTGCGCGCCTGCACGGCGAGATATTCGACGATCCGGTCCTTGACCTTCTCCAGCGCGTAATGATCCTCGTTCAGGATCGCTTCCGCGGCGGCGATGTCCTTCTTGATCTTGCTCTTCTTGCCCCACGGCAGCCCAAGCAGCACATCGAGATAGTTGCGCACCACCGTTGCCTCGGCGCTCATCGGCGCCATGGTCTTGAGCTTCTTCAGCTCGGCGGTCGCCTTGGTGCGCGCTTCCTTCGACAGCTTCAGCGTGGCGATCTTCTGGGTCAGCTCGGCGAGTTCGTCGCCCTCGCCTTCCTCACCCTCGTTGCCCAGCTCGCGCTGGATCGCCTTCAACTGCTCGTTGAGGTAATATTCGCGCTGCGTCTTCTCCATCTGGCGCTTGACGCGGCTCTTGATCTTCTTCTCGACCTGCAGGACGCCGAGCTCGCCTTCCATCAGCGCATAAGCCATCTCGAGCCGCTTGAGCGGATCGGATTCCATCAGAAGCGCCTGCTTTTCTGCCACCTTCACCTGGATGTTGCCGGCGACCGTATCGGACAGCCGGCCCGATTCCTCGATCTCGCCGAGCTGTGCGGCGAGCTCCGCGGGCAGCTTGCGGTTGAGCTTGGCATAATTCTCGAACTGATCGACCACCGAACGCATCAGCGCCGCCGCCTCCGGCCCTTCGACCTCGGCGTCGGCGACCGCCTCGACCGTGGCGGTCAGATAATCGCCCTCCTCCACCAGCGTCTCGAGCGTCGCGCGGCCCTTGCCCTCGACCAAGACGCGCACCGTGCCGTCCGGCAGCTTCAGCAGCTGAAGCACCGTGGCGGTGACGCCCATCGTGTACAGGTCGTCGCGCGCAGGATCATCCTCGGCCGGATCTAGCTGCGCGACGAGGAATATCTCCTTGTCGGCGGCCATCGCGGCTTCCAGCGCAGCGACCGACTTGTCGCGTCCGACGAACAACGGCACGATCATGTGCGGAAAGACGACGATGTCGCGAAGCGGCAGAACGGGGAAAGTGGACGTCATGAAAACTCCGGAGCCGCCCATCGGGGGCGACCATCGACGTCTATATGGTGCATTGAGCCGCAGCATCAACTTCATGCTGGCGCTCGCCGTCCCGGCGTCGATCAACGCGGCGCAACTGCCCGCCAAGGGCGAACCGCCGATCAGCGCGCAGACGCAGCTATCGGGCGGCGTGCGTCCCGCAGGGCAGGCCGATCTGGCGCTGCGATCCGCCGATCTGTCGTTCGCGCCCGATCCGGCTACTCGGCGCATGACGGCGCGGGCGACGCTGGTGCTGGAGGCGAGACGCGACGTCGCGGCGCTGACGCTCGATCTCGATTCGAACTATGCGGTGCGTTCGCTGACGCTGGACGGCGCCGCGGTCCGGTTCGAGCGACCGGACGGACGGATCGTGGTGTCGCGGGCGCTCGCCGCGGGGAAACGCGCCACGCTCGCGATCGCTTATGACGGCACGCCGCACGTCGCGGTCAACGCGCCCTGGGACGACGGCATGGTGTGGTCGACCACGCGCGACGGTCGCCCGTGGATCGCGAGCACCACCGAAGGTTATGGCTGCGACCTGCTGTGGCCGTGCCTGGATTTTCCTACCGGCGAGCCGGAGGTGGCGACATTGCACATCACCGCGCCGGCGGGATTGCAGGCGCCGTCGAACGGGCGGCTGCTCGGCGTCGACACCCTGCCGGACGGGCGCACCGTCTGGAACTGGCAGGCGCGCCACCCCAATACCTATGCGATCGCGATCAACATCGGGCCGTACGAAGTGATCGAGGGCGCGTACCAGAGCCGCTTCGGGAACACGATCCCGCTCCGTTACTGGCACTTGCCGGGCGAGAGCGAGAAGGCCCGCGCGCTGTTCGACGAGTTCGCGCCGACCCTCGACTTCTTCGAACGCGTGATCGGCCCCTACCCGTTCGGCGACGAGAAGCTCGGCGTGGTCGAGACGCCGCACAAGGGCATGGAGCACCAGACGATCAACGCCTATGGCAACGGTTACGCCAAGGCGCCCGAGGGCTTCGACTGGCTCTTCCACCACGAGTTCAGCCACGAATGGTTCGCCAATCAGCTGACGGCCGCGAATTGGGACGATTACTGGCTGCATGAGGGCTTCGGCAGCTACATGCAGCCGCTGTACGGACAGTGGCGCGAGGGCGACGCGCGCTATGCAGTGATGATGGAGGCGCAGCGCAACCAGATCGCCAACCGCGCCGCGATCGTCCGCGACCGCGTGCTGACCGAGGAAGAAGTGTACGAACCCGCGAAGGGCGGTGCCGGCACGGACATCTATTACAAGGGTTCGTGGACGCTCCACACGCTGCGCTGGCTGGTCGGCGACCAGGTGTTCTTCGACTCGGTACGGCGGCTCGTCTATGGCCGGCGCGATCCCGCACCCGGTAACTTCCGCCCCCGCTACGGCTCGACCGCCGAATTCCAGACGATCGTCCGCGCGGAGAGCGGCCGCGATCTTTCGTGGTTCTTCGACACCTATCTGCGCGACCGTGCGTTGCCAGAACTGACGATGACGCGCGACGGCGACACGCTGCGGCTGCGCTGGATGACGGAAGGCAAGCGCGCGTTCCCGATGCCGGTGGAGCTAAAGATCGACGATGCGATCCGGCGGGTCGAGCTGCCCGAGGGCACCGCGTCGATCACCGTGCCGGCAAGTTCGCACGTGGTGGTCGATCCGGCGGCGCGCATCCTGCGCCGTTCGGCAGCGGTGGAGGAATACCAGGCATGGCAGAGGGAACAGCGCACGCGCCAGTGATCCCGCGGATCGCTGAGATGGCGGCGATCTTCATGATCGGCGACGGACTGCTCGGGTTGACGCAGCCGCAGCGCCACACCGGCTTGTGGCAGGAAAACGCGCTCGGCGCCGAAGTGACGGTGCGGCCGTTCGTCGGCCGACCGGGGCGGCGGCGGCTCTACGCGCTGGCGCAGATCGCCGCCGGGCTGGCATTGGCGGCGCGGCAGCGCGGATGACCGATCACGGCACCACCGTCGTGAAGAGATAGACCGCGAAGATCACCAGGTGCACCGCGCCCTGCAACACCGTGGTGCGGCCGGTGCCGAGCGAGATCGTGGCGATGAACAGCGACAGCGCGAGCAGGATGATCTTCATCGCGCTGAGCCCGAGCGCCAGCGGCAGGTCGAGCACCAGGCTGACGATCGCTACAGCCGGGATCGTCAGCCCGATCGTCGCCAGCGCCGAGCCGAGCGCGAGATTGAGGCTGGTCTGGATCCGGTTGCGTGCGGCGGCGCGATACGCCGCCAAACTCTCCGGCGCGAGCACCAGAGCGGCGATCACCACCCCGACGACGGCGAGCGGCAGGCCTGCGCCGAGCACCGCTTCCTCGACCGTCTGCGACAATGCCTTGGCCAGCAGCACGACCGCAACCAGCGCGACCAGCAAGGTGGAGAATGCCGCGATCGTCGTCTGCCGCGACGGGATCGCGACATGGGCGTCGTCGCCGGCCTCCTCGGGCATGAAATATTCACGGTGGCGCAGCGTCTGCACCATCACGAACATACCGTAGAGGAACAGGCTGACCACCGCGACCAGCACCAGTTGCGAGGTGGCGTAATACGGGCCGGGCGTGGTCAGCGTGTAGTTGGGCAGCACCAGCGTCAGCACCGCCAGTGCCGCAAGCGTGCACAAGGCGGCGCTGACCCCGCGCAACGTGAAGCGCTGCTCGCCGTGCCGCACGCCGCCGACCAGCAGGCAGAGTCCGATGATGCCGTTGAGGATGATCATGATCGCGGCGAACACCGTATCGCGCGCCAGCGCCGAGGCATCACCGGCATCGGACAGCATCAGCGAGACGATCAGCGACACCTCGATCACGGTGACCGCGATCGCGAGCACCAGCGTGCCGAACGGTTCGCCGACGCGGTGCGCGACGACTTCGGCGTGATGGACAGCCGCCAGCACGCAACCAAAAAGCACGATCGTCGCGCCGATCGTTCCCGCCGCCCCGTAAGAATAAAGCGACAGGAGTACCGTCACCATGCCCAGCGCCGGCATCGCCAGCGTCCACAACGGCAGGTCGAGCCGGTGGAGCAGCGAACGGCGCACATCGGCGGGTGGCAAGGCGTCTCGGGTGGTCATGCGGCTGGCGGGGCTCCCTTTCCCAACCAATGCATGAGGACCGGACACGATCCGTGCCCGTAACGATGGCCTGTATCCGGCCACCCGCGCCCGTCACGAAAAAGGCGGGTGCGAAGCCTTTTGCCTCGCACCCGCCCCGATCCTCACGTCACCCGCGGGTCAGGCGACCTCGCCGGCCTTCTTGCTCTTCTCGGCATAGACACGCACCGGGTCCTTGCGGCCCTCGACTACGTCCTTGTCGATCATCACTTCGTCGACGGAGTCCATTCCGGGCAGGTCGAACATCGTGTCGAGCAGGATTGCCTCCAAGATCGAGCGCAGCCCGCGCGCCCCGGTCTTGCGCTCAATCGCCTTCTTGGCGACCGTGGTCAGCGCGTCGTCGGTGAAGCCGAGCTTGACCTCCTCCATCTCGAACAACTTCTGATACTGTTTGACCAGCGCGTTCTTCGGCTCGGACAGGATCTTCACCAGCGCCGGGATATCGAGATCCTCGAGCGTCGCGATCACCGGCAAACGGCCGACGAACTCGGGGATGAGCCCGAACTTCAGCAGATCCTCCGGCTCCGTCTGGCGCAGCACCTCACCCGTGCGACGCTCCTCCGGAGTCGCGACATAGGCGCCGAAGCCGATCGACTTGCCCTGCAGGCGGTCGCCGATGATCTTCTCCAGCCCGCTGAACGCGCCGCCGCAGATGAACAGGATGTTCGTCGTATCGACCTGCAGGAACTCCTGCTGCGGATGCTTGCGCCCGCCCTGCGGCGGAACGCTGGCGGTGGTGCCTTCCATCAGCTTGAGCAGCGCCTGCTGCACGCCCTCGCCGGAGACGTCGCGGGTGATCGACGGATTCTCCGCCTTGCGGCTGATCTTGTCGATCTCGTCGATGTAGACGATGCCGCGCTGCGCCCGCTCGACGTTGTAATCCGACGCCTGGAGCAGCTTGAGGATGATGTTCTCGACGTCCTCGCCGACATAGCCGGCCTCGGTCAGCGTCGTGGCGTCCGCCATCGTGAACGGCACGTCCAGGATACGCGCCAGCGTTTGCGCCAGCAACGTCTTGCCGCAGCCGGTTGGCCCGACGAGCAGGATGTTGCTCTTCGCCAGCTCGACGTCTGCGCCCTTCGCGCCGTGGTTCAGCCGCTTGTAGTGATTGTGCACCGCCACCGACAGCACGCGCTTGGCCTGCTTCTGCCCGATGACGTAGTCGTCGAGCACGTCGCAGATCTCCTGCGGAGTCGGCACGCCGCCGTCCTTCTTCGCGACCAGCGCCGACTTCGTCTCCTCGCGGATGATGTCGTTGCACAGTTCGACACATTCGTCGCAGATGAAGACGGTCGGACCGGCGATCAGCTTGCGCACTTCGTGCTGCGACTTACCGCAGAACGAGCAATAGAGGGTGCTCTTGCTATCGCCACCACTAAGTTTCGTCATTCAGTCCATCCTTCGTCGCAGGCCGTTCGACCCGCCCTGTGCGCGGCGCAAGCTAACGCACCGTCCCTTAAGCAACAACGTACAAAGCGCCGTTCGTCGTCGCGCGGGCGCATAATCACCTCGCACCGCCTTCCCGTGACATATCGAGCCTCGGGCCACCTGCTTCAAGAGCCGCACGCCCGCGGTCCGGTGTGATGCCGCTAACGGAAAAGGGATAAGGTTGGGTAGCGCGGCGCGCGTCATCGACACGCGCGCCGCGCGAGGCATTACGCGGTGGTCGCGCTGTCGTCGGCCGGCTGCGGCCGCTTGTCGAACACCTCGTCGATCAGGCCGAATTCCTTCGCCTCCTCGGTGGACAGGAACTTGTCGCGGTCCATCGCGCGCTCGATCTCCTCGAGCGAGCGGCCGGTGTACTTGGCATAGAGCTCGTTCAGGCGATGCCGGATACGCAGGATTTCCTTGGCCTGGATCTCGATGTCGCTCGCCATGCCCTGCGCGCCGCCCGACGGCTGGTGGATCATGATCCGCGCATTGGTGAGCGCGACGCGCATGCCCGGCTCGCCCGCCGCCAGCAGGAAGCTGCCCATCGACGCCGCCTGCCCGATGCAGACCGTGCCGACGCGCGGCCGGATATATTGCATCGTGTCGTGGATCGCCATGCCCGCCGTGACGACACCGCCCGGCGAGTTGATGTACATGTAGATGTCCTTCTTCGGATTTTCCGACTCGAGGAACAGCAGCTGCGCGGTGATGAGGCTGGCCATGCCGTCCTCGACCCCGCCGGTCACGAACACGATCCGTTCGCGCAACAGGCGCGAGAAGATGTCGAACGAGCGCTCGCCGCGGTTCGACTGCTCGATCACGATCGGCACCAATCCGGCCTGCGTCTGCTGCATACCGAGCCCGGCGCTGGCCAGCTTGCCCGCGAAATCGCCGGTGTCGAACGGATTGTGCATGGAAAACTCTCTTTTCGCGCTTTCGGAAGACCCGCAACATCGGTGCTTCCGCGAAACGGTTCAAGCCCCTTCGCCGCGCTGCGGCGGTGGCGCGCACAAGTTGACGGGCCTGATGCCACCTCGGCGCAGCGGGCGCGCGCCCCCGGATAACGACGGCTAGGCCCCATGCCGCAGGGCGTGCCGGGCCGCTGCCGCCACGCTAATCCATTATGGCCGCTGCCGAACGGCCTCAGCGGGGCGCGGGATACGCCAGATACGCGAGCCGCCGGACTTCGCGGCGTCCGCGCACGACGGTGTCGAGAATCAGCCCCGCGAAAATGCACAATGCAGCGAGGATCACCAGCCCGGTCACGAGGATCGCGGTGGGCACGCGCGGCACGAGCCCGGTTTGCATGTACGTCATCACCAGCGGCACGGCGAGAATCACCGCGAGCACGGCCAGGAGCCCGCCGACCGCGCCGAAGAACCACAAGGGCCGTTCGATGCGATAGAGCGTGGCGATGGTGCCCACGATCCGCCAGCCATCGCGATACGTGCTCAGCTTGGACTCAGACCCTTCCGGACGGGCGGAATACGGCGTCTCGATCTCGCCGACCGGCATCTTGAGCTCCAGCGCATGGACGCTGATTTCGGTTTCGATCTCGAACCCGACCGACAGCACCGGGAAGCTTTTGACGAAGCGGCGCGAGAAGACGCGATAGCCGGTCAGGATGTCGCTGAAGCTACGCCCGAACAACCGGGTGAGCATGCCCGTGAGCAGCGCATTGCCCAGGCGGTGCCCGCGGCGATAGGCGGCGACCGCTTCTCCGATGCGACAGCCAACCACCATATCGAGCTGTTCGTCACGCATCCGCGCCACCATCGCGGGCGCGGCGCTGGCGTCATAGGTCGCATCACCATCCGCCATGACATAGATGTCGGCGTCGATGTCGGCGAACATGCGGCGCACCACTGCACCCTTGCCCTGAATGCGTTCGGTGCGGACCACCGCCCCGGCGGCGCGTGCCACCGCGACGGTGCGGTCGCGACTGTTGTTATCGTAGACGTAGACGGTCGCCTCCGGCAGCGCCGCGCGGAACGCCGCCACGGTCTGCGCGATCGCGGCCTCCTCGTTATAGCACGGCAGCAGCACGGCGACCGAAGGCCGGGTAGCGATCTCAACCATCTTGACCTTCCTTGCCGGCTTCGAATGCCCGCCGCGTCGCTCTTATGGGGTGGGTGCGGCAAAATCGAGGGAGCGTTGCGGGCCTGGGATTGCGGGTGTTCGCGCTCGGACAGGCGGGCAACCTTGTTCGATCACCGTTGACGAAGGTGACATCGGCCGTGCGCCGAACGCGAAGACGCCGCCGGCGGGATTCTGGCCCCGCCGGCGGCGTCCGATCCTCCATCGCAGCGGCGGTCGCGTGACGCCCGCGCGCCGCTCACGGCATCAGGCGGCGGGCTTCTTCGCGCGCGGCTTCTTCGCGGGTGCCGCGTCGGCCGCCTGCGTGCCCTCGGCAGCTTCCGCTGCCTCCGGCGACCCCTCGACGATCTGCGTCTCGGCCTCGACCGGCGCTGCGGCCTTCTTGGCGCGCGGCTTCTTGACGGGGGTCGGCTCGGCCTCGCCCTCGGTCGCTACTTCGTCCGCTTCGCTCACCGCGGCCGGCTTCTTGGCCGCTCCCTTCTTGGCGGGCTTGGCATCGGCCGCTTCGTCGCTGCCCTCCGCAGCCGGATCGGCCTTCTTCTTGGCGCGCGCCTGCTTCGGCTTGTGGTTGTCATGATCGTGGCTGTGCGTGCCGGTCGCGAAACCGTCCTCGCTCTCGATCGCGGCTTCCAGCTCTTCCTTGGTCGTCTCGCGGTCGGTGACCTCGGCCTTGTCGAACAGAAAGTCGACGACCTTGTCCTCGTACAGCGGCGCACGCAGCTGCGCGGCAGCCATCGGGTCCTGCTGCACGTACTGCATGAAGCGCTGGCGATCCTCCGGACCGTATTGCTGCGCCGCCTGCATCAGCAGACGCTGCATTTCGGCCTGCGTCACCTCGATGCCGTTGGCCTGGCCGATCTCACTCAGCAGCAGGCCCAGGCGCACGCGGCGCTCGGCGATCTTGCGGTAATCGTCGCGCTCCTTCTCCATCTCGTCGAGCGCGGCCTGCGGATCGGGCTCGTGCGTCGCTTCGTGCTGGAGCTGCTGCCAGATCTGGTTGAACTCGGCCTCGACCATCGACGGCGGCACTTCGAAGTCATGCCCCTCGGCAAGCTGGTCGAGCAGCTTGCGCTTCATGTAGGTGCGCGTGAGGCCGTTGTTCTCCTGCTCGAACTGACCCTTCACGAGCCCGGTGAGCTGCTCCAGGCTTTCCAGCCCGAGGCTCTTGGCCATCTCGTCGTCGATCTGGCTCTCGCCTGCGGTCTGTACCGACTTGATCGTCAGGTCGAACGTCGCGTCCTGCCCGGCCAGTTCCTTGGCGCCGTAATCGTCGGGGAAGCTGACCTTGATCTGGCGCTCCTCGCCGGCCTTCGCGCCGACGACCTGCTCCTCGAAGCCCGGGATCAGGCGACCCGCGCCGATCTCGACTGCCATGTCGGTGCCGGTGCCGCCATCGAATGCAACGCCGTCCATGGTCTTGCCGACGAAGTCCATGACGACCTGGTCACCGGTCTCGGCGGTCTTGTCG
Source organism: Sphingomonas phyllosphaerae 5.2 (assembly GCF_000419605.1). Lineage (NCBI taxonomy): Bacteria > Pseudomonadati > Pseudomonadota > Alphaproteobacteria > Sphingomonadales > Sphingomonadaceae > Sphingomonas > Sphingomonas phyllosphaerae. The sequence goes on from NZ_ATTI01000001.1 coordinate 2,878,869, forward strand.
CCGGCGTCTTCCCAACGCTTCGCGCCGTCCGCGAAGCGCTTCAGCTGCTCCTCGATCGCCGCTTCGTCGACCGGTACGGTCAGCCGCTCCAGCTTCAGCCCCTCGATCGCCGGTGCCGGCACCTGCGGCAGCACTTCCAGCTCGATCTTCAGCTCGGCGTCCTTGCCGGACTCATAGCCGTCGGCCAGCTCGACCGTCGGCTGCATCGCCGGGCGCAGCTGCTTCTCGGCGATCAGCGCCTGGATGCCCTCCTGGATCGAGGTGTTCAGCGCGTCCTGCTCGATCGCGGGGCCGTGCATCTTCTTGACCAGGTTGGTCGGCACCTTGCCGGGGCGGAAGCCGGGCATCTTGATCTGCGGTGCGACGCGCTTCAGCTCCGCATCGACCCGCTTGGCGATATCGCCGGCGGGGATGGTCAGGGTGTAGGCGCGCTTCAGGCCCTCGTTCAGTGTCTCGACAGTCTGCATTGGCCGCTTTCGTGAGAAGAATTTTGTGAGTGGTGGCCACCCCGCTGACGCGGGGACTGGTGCGGGCGAAGGGAATCGAACCCCCACATCTTGCGATACCAGAACCTAAATCTGGCGCGTCTACCAGTTCCGCCACGCCCGCTAGTCGGACACCGCCGGTCGGCGGCATCTATACCGCGTTGCGCGATGGGGCAAGCGGGCAACCCGCGCTTCGGCCACGCGTTGATGGCGAGAAGGAGAAAAATCCCATGGCGACCAACCCCGGAGACATTCCCGCCGACGTGCCGCAGCCGACCCAGCCGGTCACGCCCGACGCGCCGCCGCCCGAAATCTCGCCCCCCGGCCCCGATATCGACGTCCCCGCCCCGGGCATGCCGTCCAGCGACCCCGCCCCCGCGAACCCGAGCTTCTGAAAGGCGCATCCATGACCGACAAGACGATCGACCCGATTCCGAATCGCGACGACGAGCGCTCCGACATCCAGCAGGCCGTTGAAGCGCGCAGCGATGCCGTAGCGCGCGGCGAAGGCGGCGAGGAACCCGCCCGTTTCACCGACAGCGGCGAGTTCGACGGTAACAGCGGCACCGGCGGCGAGGTGAAGAACCAGGATCTGACGCAGCAATAAGCGGCGCGACGGCATTAGTCCTGATGAATGATGCCGTCGCCCTCGATCCTAAGCCACGGCTGCTTCTCGCCTTCAAATACCGAAATGGTCAGTGCGGGGAGCGGTTCGTCGCCCGTGTCGTCCGCGAAGGCGCCGAGCGGAACGGCGACGAGTTCCTCAACACCCTCATTCACATAGGCGATCGTTCCGCCACAGCCGACGCACCACCGATACCACGCCTTGCGGCCGCTATCCGCAAGACGCTCCCACACACGAAATTGGCCGTCGATCGAGACGTTCTCAATCGGGAAGCGCGCCTGCGCCGAAAATGGCCCGCCCGTACGACGCTGACAGGCGCGGCAGTGGCAGATCGACACGCGCACCGGCTGTTCGACACCGGTAGCGGTCAGTTGACCGCACCGGCACCGGGCCACCCGCCTGACCGTCACCCCAGCGCCTTCTTCAGCAGGTCGTTGACCACCGCGGGATTGGCCTTGCCCGCCATGGCCTTCATCGTCTGGCCGACGAAGAAGCCGAACAACGCCACCTTGCCGCCGCGATATTGCTCGAGCTGGCCGGGGTTCTTCGCAAGCACATCGGCGATCACCGCCTCGATCGCGCCGGTGTCGCTGGTCTGTTTCAGCCCGCGTTCCTCGACGATCTTGCCGGGCGCTTCGCCGGTTTCCAGCATCGCCTCGAACACCTGCTTGGCGAGGCTGCCGCTGAGCGTGCCGTCGGCGACCAGGGCGAGCAGTTCCGCGGCCTGACCCGGCGTGACCGGGCTCTGCGCGATGTCCTTGCCGAGTCTGTTCAGCGCGCCGAACAGCTCGCTCGTGACCCAGTTCGCCGCCGCGACCGGCTTGGCACCGGCCTCCAGCAGCGCGTCGAACCAGCGCGCGCTCTCGACCTCGGCGGTCAGCACCTCGGCATTGTAGGCCGTGATGCCGAGCGCCTCGTAGCGCGCGCGCTTGGCGCCCGGAAGTTCCGGCAGCGAGGCGCGGCATTCGTCGAGGAACGCGTCGTCGAGTTCGAGCGGCAGCAGGTCCGGATCGGGGAAGTAGCGGTAGTCGTGCGCATCTTCCTTGGAGCGCATCGACCGCGTGGTGCCGCTGTCGGGATTGAACAGCCGCGTTTCCTGGACGATCGTCCCGCCATTCTCGATGACCTCGACCTGGCGCACCGCCTCATGCTCGATCGCCTGCATGACGAACCGGATCGAGTTGACGTTCTTGGTCTCGGTACGGGTACCGAATTCGTCGCCGGGCTTGCGCACCGACACGTTGACGTCGGCCCGCATCGAGCCCTGGTCCATGTTGCCGTCGCACGATCCGACATAGCGCAGGATCGAGCGCAGCTTGGTCAGATACGCGCCCGCGTCCGCCGGCGACCGCATATCGGGGCGGCTGACGATCTCCATCAGCGCGACGCCCGAACGGTTGAGGTCGACGTAGGAGCGGGTCGGATGCTGGTCGTGCATCAGCTTGCCGGCGTCCTGCTCGACGTGGATGCGCTCCACACCGATCGTCTTCGTCGCGCCATCGACCTCGATCTCGACCGCGCCCTCACCGACCAGCGGGTGGTAGAGCTGCGAAATCTGATAGCCCTGCGGCAGATCGGCGTAGAAATAATTCTTGCGATCGAACCGCGACCATTTGTTGATCTGGGCATCGATCGCCATGCCGGTGCGCACCGCCTGCCGGATGCACTCGCGGTTCGGGACCGGGAGCATGCCCGGCATCGCGGCGTCGACGAGCGACACCTGGCTGTTCGGCTCCGCCCCGAACGTGGTCGCGGCGCCGGAAAACAATTTGGCGTTGCTGGTCACCTGGGCATGAACCTCCAGCCCGATCACGACTTCCCAGTCGCCGGTGGCACCCTTCACTTTGTACGCGCTCGCGGTCACCGCTTCCGCTCCTTGCTGCAAGCCCGCCGCTCTAGTCAGCGTGCCGCGCTCTGGCAACGGCATGGTTCCGGCTTGACTCGCGCCGGGGGCTCCGGTCCTTGCGCATGCGGGGAAGCGAGGGGAAGCGCCACGATGTTCAGCCTTCAACCGATCACGTCGCGGATCGCGCAGCGCTTCGCCGGCAAGAGGTTCGATCGCGATGCGGAGACCGTCGAGATCGACCCGGCCGGGCGCGTCGCGCGGGCGCCGGCGCTGTTCCTGCCGGACGAGCTCGATCGGGTGGCGGGGCATCATCCCGGCGTGTCGGCGCACGACGATCTCGAACGCCTGCTGCACACCGACCGCGTCGAGCCGGCGACCACCGCGCGAATCGTTCGCGACGTGATGATCGCGGACGGAACGCTGATGCGTCGCGCCGGGATCGAGGTGCTGCGCGACGGCCCGAAGCGAAAGGTGCTGCGCGGATCGATGCCGGTGATCGCCGAGGCGATGCTGTGCACCGACTGGGTGATCGAGCGCTACTTCGGGCATTGGGTGGCGGACGGCTGGTCGCGCGAGCAACTGGCGATCGATCGCGGGCTGGTGCCCGGCGTCTTCGACCCGGCGCTCTTCGCACATGGCGCGCAATACCGGCCGCTGCTCGAGCTGGCCGCGGTTTCGCTGGCCGATACGCTCGTGCGGCGGCTGTGGCTGGTGGACGACCGCGGCTACAATCCGGCGCGAATGGAGCGCTTCCGACGCGTGCGCGCGCGCCTGCGCCGCGCGGTAAGCGGCGGCGGACCGCAGCGGGTGTTCATTCGCCGCGGCGGCCGGGCGGCCGGGCGTCACCTGCTCAACGAAGTCGACGTGATCGACACGCTGGCCACGCGCGGCTTCACGATCATCGCGCCGGAGGAGATGACCGCGCAGGCGGTGGCGACGGCGTTGCGCGATACGCGACTGGTGATCGGGGTCGAGGGGTCGGCGCTTTCGCACGCCAATGCAATACTGGGCGACGGCGCGTGCGTGTTCGCGATCCAGTCACCGACGTCGTTCAACTCCGTCCACCGGCTCGCCACAGCTGACGCGGGGCTGCGCTTCGCCTTCTCGGTCGGCGACGCACGGGAAGGCGAGGCATTCACCATGCCGATAGAGCGCCTGTCGCGCGCGATCGACATGGTGGAGGAAACGCTCCGCTAGGCAGCGGGATCGCGGCGCTGAAAGATCACCACCAGCGGTTCGGGCGCGCGCTGAAGCCGGCGCGTTCCTCGATCGCCAGCGCGGCGTTCAGCACGCCCTGTTCGTCGAGCGGCCGTCCGATGATCTGCAATCCCAGCGGCAGCCCGGCCGCATCGAGCCCGCCCGGCACGCTCATCGCGGGCAGCCCGGCGAGGCTGGACGGCACGGTGAACACGTCGTTGAGATACATCGCCAATGGATCGTCGGACTTCTCACCGAGCGCGAACGCCGCCGACGGCGCGGTGGGGGTGAGCAGGACGTCGCACGTCTCCCACGCACGCTCGAAATCGCGCGCGATCAGCGTACGAACCTTCTGCGCCTGCGTGTAGTAAGCGTCGTAGAAGCCGGCGGAAAGCACGTATGTGCCGATCAGGATGCGGCGCTTCACCTCGTCGCCGAAGCCCTCGGCGCGGGTCTTCGCGTACATCTCCTGCAGGTTCGCGCCGTCCGGCAGGTCGCGCAAACCGTAGCGGACGCCGTCGTAGCGCGCGAGGTTGGAGGAAGCTTCCGCAGGCGCGATGATGTAATAGGCCGGCAGCGCGTATTTGGTATGCGGCAGCGAGACCTCGACGATCTCCGCGCCGGCATCCTTGAGCCATGCCACGCCCTGCTGCCAAAGCGCCTCGATTTCCGGCGGCATGCCATCGACGCGATACTCCCGCGGAATGCCGACGCGCTTGCCCTTCAGCGAGGCGTTCAGCTGCGCCTCCCACTGCGGGACCGGCAGGTCTAGCGAAGTGGCGTCCTTCGCGTCGAAGCCGGCCATCGCCTCCAGCATGATCGCGCAGTCGCGCACGTCGCGTGCCATCGGCCCGGCCTGGTCGAGCGAGGAGGCGAAGGCGATCGTGCCCCACCGCGAACAGCGGCCGTAGGTCGGCTTGATCCCGGAGATGCCGACGAATGCCGCCGGCTGGCGGATCGAACCGCCGGTGTCGGTGCCGGTCGCACCCGGCGCGATCCGCGCCGCGACCGCGGACGACGATCCGCCCGACGAGCCGCCCGGGGCGAGATCGGCATTGCCGCCACCCGCGCGCCGCCACGGGCTGATCACGTTGCCGAAGTAGCTGGTCTCGTTCGACGATCCCATCGCGAACTGGTCCATGTTGAGCTTGCCCAACATGCCTGCGCCCGCATCCCACAGGTTCTGCGACACGGTCGATTCGTATTCGGGAGTGAAGCCTTCGAGGATATGGCTCGATGCGGTGGTCGGCACACCCTTCGTGCAGAACAGGTCCTTCATCCCGATCGGCACGCCTGCCATCGGCTTGAGCGTCTCGCCCGCCGCGCGCGCTTCATCGGCGGCGTCCGCGGCGGCGAGCGCGTGATCGGGGGTTTCCACGAGGAAGGCGTTGAGCGGCCGCGCAGTGACAACGGCGGCGTTGAACGCCTCGGCCACTTCACGCGCGGAAAAACTGCCGTCACGCACGCCGGTGCGGATCGCGGCGATGCCCAGGTCGGTGAGTTCGGTCATTATTCGATCACCTTGGGAACCGTGAAGAAGCCGTGTTCGGCCTGCGGGGCGTTGGCCAGCACGCGCTCGCGGATGCCGCCGTCGGTGACGACATCGTCACGCAGCCGCAGATGGTTGGGGATCACCGCGGTCATCGGCGCGATGCCGGCGGTATCGACCTCTCCGAGCTGCTCGATCCAGTCGAGGATATTGCCGAGCTCGGGCGCGAGCCGGGCGGCTTCGTCGTCGGTGATGGCGATGCGGGCGAGGCCGGCGATGCGCCTGACGGTTGCAGTGTCAACGGACATGCGTGTGCCGCTACCACCCGCGGGCACGATCTTGCAACACGCCTCCGCCCCGGTTGCGCGACGTGCGACGATCGGGCACCAGCTTTGCGGTTGCGGACTGCGCGATTTTGCTGCACCGCACAATGGTGATACGCCCTTGGTTCGCAAATTCCTCTACGTCGTCGTTGCGCTGATCGTGCTCGCGACCGCGGCTGCCTTCGCCTACCGGCTCTGGGGAGTGGGCATGATGCGCATGGCGATGGTGCCGGGCGAGTCGTTCCGCGACCAGGGCCGCATGACGGCGCAGGATTATGCGCCGGATCGCATGTGGCTGTCGCGCCCTGCCCTGGCCGGTAATCCGGCACTATGGGCGCCGCCGGGCTATGCAGCCCGGAAGGCCCCGGGGGGCGCGGCGGTGTTCTTCATCCACCCGACGTCGTACCTGAACCGCGCGCACTGGAACGCGCCGCTGAACGACGACGAGGCGAACAATCGCGCCGCCCTGTTCCTGCGCGGGCAGGCCAGCGCCTTCAACGAGGCCGGCGAGATCTGGGCACCGCGTTATCGGCAGGCGACGTTCGGCGCGTTCCTGACCGACCAGCGCGCCGCCGAACAGGCGCTGGCGCTGGCCTATGGCGACATCCTCGCTGCGTTCGACGCGTTTCTTGACGAGGCCGGGCCGACGCGCCCGATCATCCTCGCCGGGCACAGCCAGGGCGCACTGCACCTGACGCATCTGCTGAAGGACCGCGTGGCGGGCACGCCGCTCGCGAAGCGGATCGTCGCGGCGTATGTGGTCGGCTGGCCGATCTCGATGAGCAACGACCTGCCGGCGCTGGGGCTGCCGGCCTGTGCGCGTCCGGACCAGCGCGGCTGCGTGCTATCGTGGCAGACGTTCGCGGAGCCGGCCGACCCGTCGCTGATCCTCGAGAACTACGACCGCTCGACCGGGTTCGACGGCAAACCGCGGCGCGGCACGCAGATGCTGTGCACGAATCCGCTGACTGGCACGCCCGACAGCGCCGCGCCGGCGAGCGCCAATCTCGGCACGCTGTTCCCCAACGCCTCGCTCAGCGACGCGAAGATCGAAGCCGGGCGGATCGGCGCGAAGTGCGGCGGGCGCGGGCTCTTGCTGATCGGATCGCCGCCGGACGTCGGCCCGTACACGCTGCCGGGCAACAACTACCACGTCTACGACTACAGCCTGTTCTGGGCGAACGTGCGCGCCGACGCCGTGCGGCGGCTGGCTGCCCGGTGACGTTCGGCACGATCGTGGGCGAGGCTGCGGCGTTTCGCGCGCTGCTGCCGGAAGGCGGGCGGCTGCTGGGGCTGGACGTGGGCACCAAGACGATCGGCACCGCGCTGTGCGACGCCGAATGGAGCTTCGCCAGCCCGGCGCAACTGATCCGGCGCACGAAGTTCACCGCCGATAAAGCGGCATTGCTGGCGCTGTCGCAGGCGCAGCAGGTGAAAGGCTGGGTCATCGGGCTGCCGCTGAACCTCGACGGCAGCGAAGGCCCGCGCAGCCAATCGACCCGCGCCTTTGCGCGCAATTGCCGCGACACCGGGCTGCCGATCCTCTTGTGGGACGAACGCTGGTCGACCGTGGCCGCGGAGCGTGCGCTGATCGCGCAGGACTTCAGCCGTGCCAAACGCGCCGAGCGGATCGACAACCATGCCGCCGCGCACATCCTGCAAGCTGCGATCGACGCGCTGGTCGCCGTTCCCTGACGATCATCGTTTGTGCGCATCGCCGTGCGAAACGCGGACAGCCCTTGTGACGCCTGACGTATTTACATGGGTCGTGCCAGCGGTTCTGGCGACCAACCTGCTGACGATCCTGTGCTTCGCCACCGACAAGCGCGCCGCCGAACGCGGCGGGCGGCGCGTTCGCGAATCGACGCTGCTGTGGCTCGCGGCGATCGGGGGTAGCCCGGCGGCGTTCTGGGCGCGTCGGCGCTTTCGCCACAAGACGCGCAAACAGCCGTTCTCGCTACGCCTCCAACTGATCGCCATGGCGCAGGCCGGCATGGCGCTGGGGCTGGGGTCGCTGTTCTTCTGAGCGGCTTGCACCGTCCCTGCCCCGCCACTAGGCAGCGGCTTTGATGATGCAATCGGACCACCGCCCCGCCACGCTGATCCCCGGAGGCGCGGTGTTTCCGCATCGCCACCTGACCGGGATCGAGGGACTCGAACCGCACGAGATCACCTTCCTGCTCGACGAAGCGGATGGGTGGGTTGAGGCGAACCGGACCCGCGCCGCGCCCGACAAGCGGCTGGCGGGCTTCACGCAGATCAACGCCTTCTTCGAGAACAGCACGCGCACGCTGCTGAGCTTCGAGATCGCCGGCAAGCGGCTGGGCGCGGACGTGGTCAACATGCACGCCGCGCAGTCCAGCGTGAAGAAGGGCGAGACGCTGATCGACACCGCGATGACGCTGAACGCGATGCGCGCCGACGTGATCGTGATCCGGCACATGTCGTCGGGGGCCGTGCGGCTGATCGCGGACAAGGTCGACTGCCCGGTGCTGAACGCCGGCGACGGGCGGCACGAGCATCCGACGCAGGCGCTGCTCGACGCGCTGACGATCCGGCGGCGACTGGGCAGCATCGTCAACAAGCGCGTCGTGATCTGCGGCGACCTGCTGCACAGCCGCGTCGCGCGTTCCAATATCCTCGCGCTGACCGCGCTTGCCGCGGAGGTGCGCGTGTGTGCGCCCTCGACGCTGATGCCGCCCGCGATCGAGCGGTTCGGGGTGACTGCGTTCACCGATTTCAATCGCGCGATCGAGGGCGCCGACGTGGTGATGATGCTGCGCTTGCAGACCGAGCGGATGGCGGGCGGCTACGTGCCGTCGATGCGCGAATATCACCTGCGATATGGCCTGACGCTCGAGCGGCTGAACACGCGCGCGCCCGGCGCGCTGGTGATGCATCCGGGGCCGATGAACCGCGGGGTGGAGATCGATTCGGCGGTGGCCGACCATGTCGAGCAATCGGCGATCACGGAACAGGTGGAGATGGGCGTGGCGGTACGGATGGCGTGCCTGGACGTGCTGACGCGCCGCGCACGCAAGGTGGAGGGCTGGGCATGACGCAGGCGCTGCACCTGACCGACGCGCGGATCGTCTGCCCGGCAGGCGGCGAGCGGAACGGCGCGCTGCTGATCGTCGACGGCACGATCGCCGCAGGCGAGGCGCCGAGCCATGCCGAGCGCGTCGACTGTCGCGGCCGGGTGCTCGCGCCCGGCATCATCGACGTCGGCGTGGCGCGGATCGACCGGGCAGCCGCGCGCGCGGGCGGCGTGGTACGGGTCGCGCCGATGCCGGACCAGACGCCGGTGCTCGACGAACCCGGCGCGGTACAGCGGCTGGCGCTGATCGGCCGGCCCGACGTGTGGATCCACCCGATCGCCGCGGCGACTCGCGGATTGCAGGGACAGGATCTCGCCGAGATGGCGATCTGCCTGTCGGCCGGCGCGCGCGCGGTCGGCACCGGCCGTGGCTGGATCGCCGATTCGGGCGTGATGCACCGCGTGCTGATGTACGCGCGCGATCTCGACGTGACGGTCGTCAGCCACGCCGAGGACGGCGGGCTGGCGGCCGGCGCGGTCGCGACCGAGGGCGAGACGGCAACCCGGCTCGGCCTGCCTGCCGCTCCGGCGCTGGCCGAGCCGCTGGCGATCGCGCGCGACCTGCTGCTGGCGGAGGAGACCGGCGCGCGGCTGCACCTGCGCTGCGTCACGACCGCCGCCGGCTTCGCGCTGGTGCGGGCCGCGAAGGCGCGCGGCGTGCGGGTCACGTGCGGGATCACGCCGGCCTATCTGCTGCTGAGCGACAATGCCATGAGCGATTTCCGCACCTTCGCGCATCTCTCCCCGCCGCTGCGCAGCGAGGATGATCGCAAGGCGGCGCTGGCGGCGCTGAGCGACGGGACGATCGACCTGCTGTGCTCGGGGCACGACCCGCACGGCCCGGAGGAGAAGCGCCTGCCGTTCGCGGACGCCAGCGCGGGGGCGGCGGATGCGGCGACGCTGCTGCCGCTCGCGCTTGGGCTGGTGCGCGACGGGCGCATCACATTGCCCCGATTGTTCGCGTTGCTGGCGCAGGGCCCGGCGGCGCTGCTGCGGCTGGACACGGGCACGCTGGCGGCGGGGATGCCGGGCGACGTGATCCTGATCGACGAGCACGCGCCGTGGCAGATCGACACTGACCGGCTGCCGGGCATGGCGGGCAACACGCCGTTCGACGGCCTGCCCGTGCAGGGGAAAGTGACCGCGATGTGGAAGGGCGGCCGCCCCGTCGCGGGGTGAGCGTCAGCGCGCGTGGCGCGGCGGCGCGACTCCGGCGAGCGCGGCGGTAACCGCACCCTCGTCCGCCGGACCGGGCATGAAGCGGTCGATGCTCGCCGCCGCTTCGGCCGGGGCCGGTGCCTGGTGCAGCGCCAGCGCGACGGGCTGACCGGGGTCGATCGCGGGCGTGATCGAAAGCAACGCCGCGACCTGGTCGGCGCTCCCCTGCGGGCGCGCGAAGCGCATCCAGTCGAGGATCCGCTGCCGTGCCGCGGCGGGCGGCAGGTCGAGTCCGACGAGGAAGAAGGCGTCCGGCCATTCGCCGGCCAGTGCGAGCGCCAATGCCAGGTTCTGCCGCGTGCGCGCATCCGCCCCCGGCACGCGCATCGCCGCCATCAACACCTCGACGCCCTGCTGCGGCGCTCCGCCCAGCGCGAGCGCGAGGCCGCGGTCGGTGGCCGGGATCAGCGCAGCAAAACGGGCGAGCGTGGCCTGCGCGGCATTGCCCTGCCCCGACGCGACTTGCGCGAGCGCGAGGTTCAGCGCGGTGCGCCCATCGACCTGCCGCAACGCGAGCGTGTCGGCGAACGCCTGCGCCGCCGAGCGAAAGCGCCCGGCGCGAAGATAGGCGGTACCGAGCAGCGCGCGCCGCTCGCCATCCGCGCCGTCAAGCGCCACGGCGTGTTCGGCACGCGCGATCGCGACCGGCCAACGTCGTTGCTGAAGCGCACGCCGCGCCGCCAGCATGTCCTCGGCGCCGGTCGCGCTGGCCACGTTGCGATGGTCGCCGAAATCGAAGCGCAGGATCGCGCAGCCCGCCAGTGCCATCGCCAGCACGAGCACCGCGCCGGCGCGTATCGCCGCCCGCGCCATCAGCCGAGCACCCGGCGACCGAAGCTGTTGGCGGTCGCACGTACCGCACCATAGCCGCCGCCGGGCGTGCCGGCCGCGAACACCGTGCGCCGGAAATTCTTCTCCAGCCGGTCCGAGACGAACGTCCAGAGCGCGGCGATCTCCGCGGCGGCGCGGCCGTCCGGATCGGCCTCCATCACGGTCCGTCCGTCGACCATCGACGCGGCGTAATCGGTACGCTGGTGGATGGTAACCGGCGCGACGGTGCCGTGCTGCGACAGCGTCACGGCGGTTTCAGCGGTGATCCGCGCATTCGGGGTCGCGGCGTTGACGACGAACAGCAACGGCTTGCCCGAGCGCTCGCACAATTCGATGGTCGCGCCGACCGCATGCAGGTCGTGCGGACTAGGCCGCGTCGGTACGATGATGAGTTCGGCGACGTGGATCACCGCCTGGATCGCAACCGTCAGCGCCGGCGGCGTGTCGATCACGGCCAACCGCACGCCCTGTTCGCGCATCGCGTCGAGATCGGCGGCAAGCCGTGGCACGCTGGTGGGCACGAACAGCGGATGCGGCTCGGCACGTGCCGCCGACCAGTCGATCAACGTCCCCTGCGGGTCGATGTCGAGCAATGCCACCGGCCCGGCGGCGGCGTGCTGTGCCTGCACCGCCAGATGCCCGGCGAGCGTGGTCTTGCCCGATCCGCCCTTCTGCGATGCGACCGCGAGTACGCGCATATGCTGCCGATGTCCCCCGTTGATCCGCTGCCTGGCCTTGCCATGCGGACGGTGGAGGAAGCGTTAACGACGTAGCGTCAGGTGGCGATCCACTCCGCGCGCGGCACCCCTTGCGCCCACAGCAGCGCGGTGAGATCGCCATGCTCGACCCGGGCCGCAGCGGCGGCGGCGACGATCGGCTTGGCATGATAGGCGACGCCCAGTCCGGCGATCTCGATCATCGCGAGGTCGTTCGCGCCATCGCCGACCGCCAGTGTCGCACCCTCGGCCAGCCCCAGCGCCTCGCGCCGCTCCAGCAGCGTTGCACGCTTCGTGGCGGCGCCGACGATCGGGCGCGCGACCGTGCCCGACAGGACCGCGCCGTCGATCTCCAGCACGTTGGCGATCGCGCGATCGAAGCCGATCGCACGTGCGACCGGCTCCGCGAAGCGCGTGAAGCCGCCCGACACCAGCACCGCATTCGCCCCCCATGCGCGCATCGTGCGTACCAGCGCCTGCGCACCGGGCATCAGCGCCACCCGCTCGCGCAGGCAGGCGTCGATCACTGCCGCGTCCAACCCCTTCAGCAACGCGACCCGCGCGTCGAGCGCAGCCTCGAAATCGAGCTCGCCGCGCATCGCCGCCTCGGTGATCGCGGCAATCCTGGGCTTCAGCCCGGCATAGTCGGCGAGTTCGTCGATGCACTCGACGGTGATCATCGTCGAATCCATGTCGGCGACCAGCAGCATCTTGCGGCGTCCGTCGCGTGGTTGCACGACCACGTCGACGCCGGCGAATGCGCCTTCCAGCGTCGCGCGCGCCGCCGCCGGGGCCAGCTCGAACTGCCAGTCGGCGGCGTCGCCCTCGTCGATCCACGCCAGCGTCGTCGGTGCGCAGCCCGCCGCGGCGAGCCGGTCGTGCGCCTCGGCCATGATGTTGGGCGTCAGTCGCCCTGCTGCTATCAGCGTCGCCGTGAACATGCCCACCCCCGAGAAACCAAGGCTGGCGCTCATCGCAGGGCCGACCGCCAGCGGCAAGAGCGCGCTGGCGATCGCGCTGGCGGAGCAGATCGGCGGGGTGGTGATCAACGCCGACGCCAGCCAGGTGTACCGCGACCTGCACGTGCTGTCCGCGCGCCCCTCGCCCGACGACGAGGCGCGCGTGCCGCACCGGCTGTTCGGTTACGTCGATGGGGCGGCCGCGTGGTCGGCGGCGCGCTGGGCGGCGGATGCGGCGGCCGAGGTGCGCCGCGCGCATGAGACGGGTAAAGTGCCGGTGCTGGTCGGCGGCACCGGGCTGTATCTGCGGACGCTGCTCGACGGGATCGCCCCGGTGCCGGAGATCGACCCGCTGGTACGCGCCGCGGTGCGCGCGTTGCCGGTGGCGGAGGCGCATGCGGCGCTGTCCCACGAGGATCCCGCCGCGGCCGCGCGCCTGCACGCACGCGACACGACGCGCGTGGCGCGGGCGCTTGAAGTGGTTCGCGCGACCGGCCGACCGCTCGCCGCATGGCAGGCGGCACGCGTCGGAGGCATCGGCGCCGCCGTCGACGTGCGCGGACTGGTGCTGCTGCCGGACCGCGAGACGTTGTTCGCGCGCTGCGACGCGCGGTTGACCGCGATGTTCGCGGACGGCGGGGTGGCGGAGGTGGAGGCGCTGCTCGCACGGGCGGACGTTCCGGTCGACGCGCCGGTGCGCCGCGCGATCGGCGTGCAGGAAGTGGCGGCGATGCTGACAGGCACGCTGTCGCGCGATGAAGCGCTGACGGCGGCGCAGCAAGCGACGCGGCAATATGCCAAGCGGCAATATACGTGGTTTCGCAATCAGTTACCGGCTGAATGGCAATGCTGCACCGCGCCAAACCTGCAATTATATTTCGCAAAAGACGGTTGACGCGTAACTTTCTATGCCGTAGCGCGCCCCGACTTGCCGGGCTAATAGCGTCAGGCAACCCATTTCGAGGAGACGTGACGTGACCGAGAAGAGCGGAGCAGACATCCTGGTCGAGGCGCTGTGCGATCTCGGCGTGGAAGTCGTGTTCGGCTATCCGGGCGGTGCCGTCCTGCCGATCTACGACGCCTTGTTCCGGTCGCAGCGGATCAAGCACATCCTGGTGCGGCACGAACAGGCAGCGACGCACGCAGCGGAGGGCTATGCCCGTTCGACCGGCAAGCCCGGCGTTGTGCTGGTCACCTCCGGCCCCGGCGCCACGAACGCGGTCACCGGGATCACCGACGCACTGCTCGATTCAATCCCGATGGTGGTCATCACCGGACAGGTGCCGACCGCGCTGATCGGCTCGGACGCGTTCCAGGAGGCCGATACCGTCGGCATCACGCGTCACTGCTCGAAGCACAATTACCTGGTGAAGGATCCCGCGCGCCTCGGCCCGGTGATCCACGAGGCATTCCACATCGCCACCTCGGGCCGGCCCGGGCCGGTCGTGGTCGACATCCCGAAGGATGTGCAGGTCGCCACCGCGCGCTATACCAAGCCCGGTCCGATCCAGCACAAGACCTATCGCCCGCAGCTAAAGGCAGATCGCGCCGCGATCGAGCAGGTCGTCGACATGCTGGCGGCCGCCGAGCGCCCGGTGCTGTACACCGGCGGGGGCATCATCAACTCCGGCCCGGCGGCGGCGCAGATGTTGCAGGAACTGGTGCGGATCACCGGCGCGCCGGTCACCTCGACGCTGATGGGGCTGGGCGCCTATCCCGCCAGCGGCCCCCAGTGGCTCGGCATGCTCGGCATGCACGGCACCTACGAGGCCAATATGGCGATGAACCAGGCCGACCTGGTCGTCGCGATCGGCTCGCGGTTCGACGACCGTGTCACGGGGCGGCTCGACGCCTTCTCGCCGAACAGCCGCAAGGTGCATATCGACATCGATCGGTCGAGCATCAACAAGACGGTGCGGATCGACCTCGCCATCGTTGCCGATGCTGGCCACGCGATGGAGGACATGATCCGCGTCTGGAAGGCGCGCCAGCATCCGAAGCCCGACACCACCGAATGGCAGCACCGCATCGAGGGCTGGCGCGCGGTCAAGTGCCTGGACTTTCCCGAGACCGGCCCGGACATCATGCCGCAACGCGCCGTCCGTGCGCTGTACGACGCCACGCATCGGCGCCAGCCGATCATCACGACCGAGGTCGGTCAGCACCAGATGTGGGCCGCGCAGCATTTCGGGTTCGACCTGCCGAACAAATGGCTGACCAGCGGCGGGCTCGGCACGATGGGCTACGGCCTGCCCGCCGCGATCGGTGCGCAGCTCGGCAATCCGAATGCGCTGGTCATCGACATCGCGGGCGAGGCGTCGATCCAGATGAACATCCAGGAACTGGCGACGGCGACGCAATATCGCCTGCCGGTAAAGGTGTTCATCCTGAACAACGAATATATGGGCATGGTCCGCCAGTGGCAGGAACTGACCTATGAGAGCCGCTATGCCGAAAGCTATTCGGACTCGCTGCCCGATTTCGTGAAACTGGCCGAGGCCTATGGCTGGAAGGGCATCCGTATCGAACGGCCCGACCAGCTCGACGCCGGAATTGCCGAGATGCTGGCGCACGACGGTCCGGTGATGGTGGATTGCATGGTGGCGAAACTCGCCAATTGCTTCCCAATGATCCCGAGCGGCGCGGCCCATACGGACATGATCCTGCAGGCCAACGAGGTGTCGGGCACCATGGACGACGAAGCCAAGGCGCTCGTCTGATCATCGTCACCCCGGCGCAAGCCGGGGGCTCGTGCCGCAAGGGCGCGCTTACAACAGGGAGACTCCGGCTGCCGCCGGGGTGACGCTATAGTGCATATCCGCGAAGAGAAAGCCGAGCGCCACACGCTGGCGGTGATCGTCGACAACGAACCGGGCATCCTCGCCCGCATCGCCGGGCTGTTCACCGCCCGCGGCTACAATATCGAGAGCCTGACCGTCAGCGAGATCACCGCCGACAAGGCGGTCAGCCGGATTACGATCGTCACCAGCGCAAGCCCGGCGACGCTGGAGCAGATCGTGGCGCAGCTCGACCGGCTGGTGCCCGTTCACCGCGTTCACGATCTGACCGCAGAGGGCGATCACGTCGAGCGTGAGCTGGCGCTGGTCAAGGTTCGCGGCACCGGCGACCAGCGTATCGAGGCGCTGCGACTGGCAGAGGTGTACCGCGCCCGCGTCGTCGACGCGACCACCAGCAGCTTCGTCTTCGAGGTGACCGGCGGATCCGCCAAGCTCGACAAGTTCGTCGAACTGATGGGCGAGGTCGGGCTGATCGAGGTCGCGCGCACCGGCATCGTCGCGATCTCCCGCGGCAAGGGCGCGGCGTAAGTCAATCACCACCACCACCGTCACCCCGGCGCACGCCGGGGTTCCCGGCAAGGGGCAGAACGCCTGCCGCTGGAGATGCAGCTTTTGCTGGCATCACGGACAATTCGAAAGGGAATGAAGATATGAAGGTCTATTACGATCGCGATGCCGACCTGAACCTGGTCACGGCCAAGAAGATCGCCATCGTCGGCTATGGCTCACAGGGCCATGCGCACGCACAGAACCTGCGCGATTCTGGCGTGACCGAGATCGCGATCGCGCTGCGCGAGGGCTCCGCGACCGCGAAGAAGGCCGAAGGCGCCGGCTTCAAGGTGATGAGCACCAAGGATGCCGCGGCATGGGCCGACATCCTGATGATCCTGGCACCCGACGAGCATCAGGCGGCGATCTGGGAGGACGACATCAAGGGGCGGATGAAGCCGGGCAGCGCGCTCGCCTTCGCGCACGGCCTGAACGTCCATTTCGGGCTGATCGAGCCGCCGACGGACATCGACGTCATCATGATCGCACCCAAGGGCCCGGGCCACACCGTGCGCAGCGAGTATGTGCGCGGCGGCGGCGTGCCGTGCCTGATCGCGATCCAGCAGGACGCCAGCGGCAACGCACATGACGTCGCGCTCGCCTATGCCAGCGGCGTCGGCGGCGGTCGCTCGGGCATCATCGAGACCAACTTCAAGGAGGAGTGCGAGACCGACCTGTTCGGCGAGCAGGCGGTGCTGTGCGGCGGCGTGACCCACCTGATCCAGGCCGGCTTCGAAACGCTGGTCGAGGCCGGCTATGCGCCGGAGATGGCGTATTTCGAGTGCCTGCACGAAACCAAGCTGATCGTCGACCTGCTGTACGAGGGCGGGATCGCGAACATGCGTTACTCGATCTCGAACACCGCCGAATATGGCGACATCGTCACCGGCCCGCGGATCATCACCGACGAGACCAAGAAGGAAATGAAGCGCGTGCTGGCCGACATCCAGTCCGGTCGCTTCGTGAAGAACTTCGTGCTCGACAATCGCGCCGGCCAGCCGGAGCTGAAGGCGGCGCGCAAGGCCGCCGCCGCGCACCAGATCGAGAAGACCGGTGCGGAATTGCGCGCGATGATGCCGTGGATCGGCGCGAACAAGCTGGTGGACAAGGACAAGAACTAAGCGAGGCGCGGCCGTCGGCAGCAAGGCTGGCGGCCGACTCGCACAAGCGCGGCCGGACCCGGCGGGGAGCGCCGCTTACTCCCCGCCCCTCCTTCAAGGGAGAGGTCGCCGGGTGGGCGGCGCATCGTAAGCGGCCGCCGCCGCGACACACATCCGCCACGAACGCTCCCCACCACCGCGCGTCTCGCAGGGGAAGCGCGCGGTTCCACATGACGGTTTTGTCACCCCAAAGCCGATTGCCGCCCCACCGGTGCTGATGTAATCGCCCGGCCATGCGGACGGCGACGTACCGAGCTTCGTCGTACCGGACCCGTCGGGATGCGGCCAGTCGCGTCGTCTCGACGCTGCTGGCGCTCGCCATCGCCGCAGCGATCATCCTCGCGTTGCTGACGATGGGCGGGGTGGTGCGCGGCGATTTCGGCGACGGGCGGCGCCTGACCACATTCGACGTACGCAACGAAGGCGCGCCGCAGCAGAAATCGACGACGCAAAAGGCCGAGCGGCAGCGCGCCGCCCCCGAGCGCAGCGAGATCACACCGCCGCGCGTGGTGACCGAGCGCCCCGTCCCGGCACCGCCGTTGCCCGAACAGCCGCTGCACCTGCCCGGCGTCATGATCCTCAACAAGTCCGATTATGCCGCTTCGGACATCGGCACGATCCGCGGCACCGCCGGGCCGCCCGCCACCGGCAATGGCAAGAGCGGGCGCGGCGACGATACGCAAACCGTCGGGCTCGGCCCGGGCGGCGAGCCGCTGTACGCCGCGGAATGGTATCGTCGCCCGTCGCGCGCCGAAACCGAGCCGTACATGCCGCGCGGCAAGACCGGCTGGGGCATGGTCGCGTGCCGCACCGCGCCGCGCTTCCATGTCGAGGATTGCCGGGAGCTGGGCGAATCGCCGGGCTCGGGGATCGGCCGCGGCTTGCGGCAGGCCGCGTGGCAGTTCCTGGTGCGGCCACCGCGCAAGGGCGGAACGGACATGATCGGCGCCTGGGTGCGGATCCGCTTCGACATCACCGCACGCGGCGCACCGGACGCCGACGCACCGGAAAGCGACGACGGTAATTAGGTCCGATCGACCTTGACCGGAATTGGTCGCCGCCCGTCGCGCTCGGTTCGAGGTTCCGCCGCTGCGGCGCCGGTAGAGACGGCGAGGCCTGAGCGCCTGGCGTGAAATGATCCGTTTCGTGCGCGGCGTCTTCGCAACGACCTGAAACTGTGGTGCAAGGCTCGTTACAACAGGAGGATCGATACCATGCGTCCCATCATCGCCGCCGTGCTCGCCACGACGCTCGCCGTTCCCGCGGTCGCGCAACTCGCCACCACCGCGCAACAGCCCGGCCAGCCGCAGGCATCGCGCGTCACCGCAGGCACCTATCAGGTCGATCCGGCACACACGCAGGTGACATGGGAGGTCAACCACATGGGCTTCTCGATGCTGCAGGGGCAGTTCGGCGCGCAGGGCGGCTCGATCACGATCGACCCGAAGAAGCCGGCCGCGACCAAGGTCGACGTGACCTTTGCGATCGACGCGCTGTCGGTCACCTCGCCGCAGTTCGCCAATCACCTGAAGTCCGGTGACTTCTTCAACGCGGCTGCAAACCCGACCGCGCGGTTCGTCTCCACCTCGGTCACGCCGCGCGGCGCAACGCGCGCGACGCTGAACGGCGACCTGACGATCAAGGGCGTGACGAAGCCGGTGTCGCTGGACGTCACCTTCGTCGGCGCCGGGGCCAACCCGATGAGCAAGAAGGCGAACTTCGGCTTCACCGGCACCGGCACGATCAAACGCAGCGACTTCGGGCTCGGCTATGCAGCGCCGGTCGTCTCCGACGCCGTGAAGCTGACCGTGCAGGCGGCGTTCACCGCCTGATCCGAACGTCCCGGCCCCCATCCGGGGGGCCGGGCTTCGTCATCACCCCAGCGTGTAGGCGACGGTGAACTTGCCGTTCTTGCGATTGCCGAGGCTCCACAGCCACGTCTTCCCGCCGGCATATCTGACCGCATAGGTCTCCACGCGCGCGTTGTCGTCCTCCTCGGCCTTGATGAACGACACGCCTTCGATCGGGCCCAGCGCGGCAAGTGCGGGCTTCATCTGCGACATCTGGTTGCCGCAGGCGGACAGCAGCGGCTCGGCCATCAGGTCGGCGGGGCACGTACCTGCCGCCGCTTCGGTCACGATCCGCCGCAGCGCCGGCCCATATTGCCCCTCATCGGCGGCCTGCGCGGCCCCTGCGGCTGCCATCGATGCCGCGGCAGTCACGAACAGCATCACCTTGCGCATCGCGCTCTCCCCTTGTCGTTGCGGGAGGTATCGCGCCGATCGCGTCGGCCGGCAAGCGGTGACGCGTCAGGCGGCGCGGCGGATCTGGACGAAGCCGTCGAAGGTCGCGCGCACCGCCGGAGAAGCCCCGGCAATCAGCGTCTGCACATGCCGGACGAACGCGTCGGCGTCGGCACCGGCCACGCGCTCCGCCATCGCCCATTCGCCGAACTCGCGCGCGGCAATGTCGCGGCATGACAGGATCACGACCGCGCGGTGCCGCGGGTCGGCGGTGATCCGCTCCAGCGTACGCTCCAGCGGCAACTGATTGCCTTCGAGCGCCTGCAGAAAGCGGCGGCCGTCGGCATAGAGCAACCCGGTCAGCCCATCGCGCGCGTTGTTGCGGCGCGACGTGGCGAGGATCGACGCGGTATCGACCGCGCCGACGAACGAGCTGATATAGACGACCTGCAACAGGGAAGTTCCGGACATAGCGACACTATTTGCCGCGCAACGGTTTCATTTTCCTCAACGTCCCGGACGCACTGGACAGCGGCCGCGGGCGCGCGCTAATTATCGCGGCGATGACGTGCCGGCTGGCCCTCCTTCTGCGACTTACGCGCCCTTAGGCGTGCATCTGCCGACGCGTGCATCGCACGCGCCACGCGCCTAAGGGCTGACCCGACTTTCCCTTTTCGCTCCTGTCCGAGAGAGCCTCGTCATGCTGCGCGATCCTTCCGCCAAATACCGCCCTTTCCCCACCATCGACCTGCCCGACCGCCGCTGGCCATCACAAACGATCGCCACCGCGCCACGCTGGCTGTCGACCGACCTGCGCGACGGGAACCAGGCGCTGATCGATCCGATGGACGCCGAGAAGAAGACGCGCTTCTTCGACCTGCTGGTCAAGGTCGGCCTGAAGGAGATCGAGGTCGGCTTCCCCAGCGCCGGCGCGACCGAGTTCGACTTCATCAGCGGACTGGTGCGTGACGGGCGCGTGCCTGACGACGTCGCGATCCAGGTGCTGACGCAGTCGCGCCGCGACCTGATCGTGCGCAGCTTCGAGAGCCTGGAGGGGGCGAAGACCGCGATCGTCCACCTCTACAACGCCGTCAGCCCGGCGTGGCGCAAGATCGTGTTCGGGATGACCCGTGACGAGGTTAAGGCGATTGCGATCGAGGGCGCGAAGGTGCTGCGCGACGAAGCCGGCAAGCGTCCGGATACGCGCTGGCAGTTCGAATATTCGCCGGAGACGTTCTCGACCGCCGAACTGGATTTCTCGGTCGAGGTCTGCGCGGCGGTGATGGACGTGCTGCGCCCGACCACCGACGCGCCGATCATCCTGAACCTGCCCGCCACCGTCGAATGCGCGACGCCCAACGTCTATGCCGACCAGATCGAATGGTTCGGGCGCAACATTCCGAACCGCGAGGCGGTGGTGATCTCGCTGCACACCCACAACGATCGCGGCACCGGCGTGGCGGCGGCGGAGCTGGGGTTGATGGCGGGCGCCGACCGCGTCGAAGGGTGCCTGCTGGGCAACGGCGAGCGCACCGGCAATTGCGACCTCGTGACCGTTGCGCTGAACATGTACACGCAGGGCACCGACCCGCAGCTCGACCTGTCGAATATCGACGAGATCGTGAAGACCGTCGAATATGCGACGCGCATCCCGGTCCATCCGCGCACGCCTTATGCCGGCGACCTGGTGTTCACCGCCTTTTCCGGCAGCCATCAGGACGCGATCAAGAAGGGGTTCGCGTCCCAGTCGGCACGCAACGACGGCATGTGGGAGGTTCCCTATCTGCCGATCGATCCCGCCGATCTCGGCCGCAGCTACGAAGCGGTGATCCGCGTCAACTCGCAATCCGGCAAGGGTGGCGTCGCCTGGGTGCTGGAACAGGACAAGGGCCTGAAGCTGCCCAAGCGGATGCAGGCCGATTTCAGCCGCCACGTTCAGGCGCTGGCCGACGAAAGCAGTCGCGAGTTGAACGCCGCCGATATCTGGGGCGCGTTCGATCGCGCGTATCTGCCCGGCGACGACGATCGCTTCGTGCTGCGCGACTATGAGGAAACCGGTGCGGCGGGCGAGCGGGTGTTCGTCGGGCGCGTGGCGATCGACGGCGAGGAACGCTCGCTGTCGGGTCGCGGCAACGGGCTGATCTCGGGCGTGATCGCGGCGCTGGCCGACAGCACCGGGCCGGCGCTCGACGTGATCGACTATAGCGAGCATGCGATCGGGCACGGCGCAGGTGCACAGGCGGTCGCGTATCTCGAATGCCACACCGGTGACGGACGCACGGTGTGGGGCGTCGGGATCGACAGCGACATCGCCACCGCCAGCGTGCGCGCCGTGCTCTCCGCGGCGAACCGCGCGTGACGCGCCGCTACGCCGCCTTCCTGTTCGATATGGACGGGACGCTGATCAACAGCATCCCCTCCGCCGTCCGCGCCTGGACCGCCTGGGCCGAACGCCATGCTATCGACGTCGACGAACTGATGGCGGTGATGCACGGCGTCCGGGCGATCGAGACGATCCGCCGCTTCGCACCGCCCGGTGTCGATCCGCAGGCGGAGTTCGAGGCGCTGCTCCAGGCCGAGATCGACGATGTCGCCGATGTCGTCGAGATACCCGGCGCCGCGGCGTTCGTCGCGACGCTACCGCCGGAACGCTGGGCGATCGTGACGTCGGCACCGCGCTCGCTCGCCGAGGTGCGGCTGCGCGCCGCCGGGCTCGGCGCGCCGGGCGTGATGGTGACCGCCGATGACGTGTCGCAGGGCAAGCCGGCACCGGATTGCTTCCTGCTCGCGGCCGAACGGCTGGGGGTATCGGCGGCGGACTGCCTGGTGTGGGAGGACGCCCCCGCCGGGATCGCCGCGGGAGAGGCCGCGGGGGCTGATGTGATGGTGATCACCGCGACGCATCACGCGCCCTTGGTGACGCCGCATGGCACGGTGGTGGATTACGGCGCGCTGGCGGTGTCTTCGGCGAGCGACGGCAGCCTCTTGCTGCGAAAGAACGTCGACGCTGCTACCTGAATGGCGCCGCTGCACCAGCCGTGCAGCGCGCTGCCACGCCCGATCGACATTCAGCCGGTTGCCCCACAAGCTCCGTCACTGCGAGTGTGGCAAAGCGATCCAGCGTTGCGCAAGACGACCCGGATTGCTTCGCTACTCTCGCAACGACGGTAGATGAGCGAGTCTGTCCGATCGTGGGAGCGGGTGCGCCCGAACCGATCGATGATCTTCAGTGGCCGGCAGTCCGGCACGCGTGCTGCGCTGAATGTCGACTCTGCCCCAGCCTCTGGCTCCGGCAGCGCTGAAGCGTCAATTTACCGTCTCGGGTGGCGTGACCGGCAGCGGCAGCGGCGCGATCGGTACGCCTTCTTCAACCAATTGCCGCGCTTCGGCCACCGACGCCTGCCCGTGAATCGGCGCATCGGGCTTGTCGCCGGCGTGCATCGCTCGCGCTTCGGCGGCGAACTCGCCCCCTACCCAGCGCGACCCGGCCAGCGCCCGTGCCTGTGCGGTCGCGAGCTTCGCCAGCAACGCTTTCGCCTCTGCCGGCGCGACGCCGCGATTGCCCTTGGGTGCGACATTGGGCGCCATCATCGCCTTCTCGATCTCGTCCGTCCCGCATGACGGACAGGCGAGCAGCCCACGCGCCTTCTGGTCGTCGAAGGCGGCGGACGACGCGAACCAGGCTTCGAAGACATGCCCGTCCCGCGCACAGCGCAGATCGAAGACGATCACGTCCGGATCACGTCAACGACCCAGCAGCGCGTCGAGCTTGCCCGCGCGGTCCAGCGCGGCGAGATCATCCGACCCGCCGACATGCGCGCCGTCGATGAAGATCTGCGGCACGGTGGTGCGCCCACCCGCCCGCTCGATCATCTCGCCGCGCTTGGCGGTGTTCATCCCGATGTCCGTTTCCTCGACCGCGACGTCCTTCGACGACAGCAGCTTCATCGCGCGCGCGCAATACGGACAGAATGCCTTGGTGTAGATTTCGACCTGTGCCATCGATCCTAGGTGAGATCGCGCAGCCGCGCTGTCAATCGTCGTCGTCCGCCAGCACCCGCGCCCAGGCGAGGATCGTCACCGATGCCGCCCCCGCGGCCGCGAGCACCCGCACGCAGGCGTCCGCCGTCGCGCCGCTGGTGTGGACATCGTCGACCAGCACCACGGCGTGCCCGCGTACCGCCGCCCGCCCGGCGTCGCTCACCCGGAACGCGCCGGCGACCGTCGCGCGGCGTTCGCGCGGCGAGCGGTTGCGAAGCGGCGGCGTGGCGCGGTGCCGCTCCAGCGCGCGGACATCGACCGGCAGGTCGGACAGGCGCGCGATCGCAGTCGCGATCAGCGCCGCCTGGTTATAGCCGCGCCACCACAGGCGCCGCCGGTGAAGCGGCACCGGGATCAGCAGTGTCGCCGCGTCCGGCACGTGCCGCAACATCAGCCGGGCCGCGGCGTCCGCGTAGGCGGTGCGCCCGCCGTACTTCAATCGCAAAGCGACCGTCCGGGCCACGGGACCATAGGCGACCGCCGCGCGCACGCCGCCATGCACGGGAGGATCGGCGAGGCACGCGGCGCAACGGCTATCCGGGCCACGATAGTGGTCGAACGGAATGTTGCATCCCGCGCACCACGGCGGTCCGATGAAACGCAGGCTCGCCCAGCAAGCGGCGCAGAACCGCCCCTGCCCGGCAACCGTGCCGCCGCACCCGGGGCAGCGCGGCGGCAAGGCGAGATCGATCAGGCGGGACAGCACGCCCGCCCTTGTGGCGCGCGGCGCGAACGGGCACAAGCCGGGGCAGGATCATGCAGCCCGCCGACATCTTCGATCGCGCCGCACGCCGCGCCCGCCGCGATCGCGCCGCCGCCGGCTACGCCGCACACGATTTCCTGCGGGCCGCGATGCTCGACGGCATCGCCGACCGGCTGGATGCGGTGAAGCGCGACTTCGCCGACGTGCTGGATCTCGGCTGTTTCGACGCCTCCTTCGTGCCCCCGCCCGGCACGCGGGTGGCGCGGCTCGATCCCGGCTTCGGCTTCGCCAAGGCGGCGTGCGGGGTACAGGGCGACGAGGATCGGCTGCCGTTTGCCGATGCCGCGTTCGATCTGGTGGTCGCGGCCGGCACGCTCGACAGCGTCGGCGACCTGCCCGGCGCGCTGACGCTGATCCGCCGTACGCTGCGCCCGGACGGATTGTTCCTGGGCGCGTTCGTCGGCGGCAACAGCCTTTCCACGTTGCGCGCCGTCCTGCGCAGCGCCGAGGGCGAGCGGCCGGTGGCGCGGCTGCACCCGCAGATCGATCTGCGCTCGGCAGGCGATCTGCTGGTGCGCGCCGGGCTGACGCTGCCGGTGGCGGACTTCGAGACGTTGACGGTCCGCTACGCCTCGTTCGGGCGGCTGCTGGACGATCTGCGCGGAATGGCCGCGAGCAACGTGCTGGCGTCGCGGCACCCGCTGCGCCGCGACGTATTGGCGCGCGCGATGGCGGAGTTCGCGGCACGTGCGGCGCCCGACGGGCGGACGGCCGAGCGGTTCGACATCGTCTTTCTCACCGGCTGGTCGCCCGCGCCCGACCAGCCCAAGCCGGCGCGCCGCGGCAGCGGGCGGACCTCGCTCGCGGACGCGCTTCGCCCGCCGGGCGGCTGATCGTCAGATCAGGTCGGCGTCGCCGTCGTCGGCGAGCAGCCGGCCCATCGCGTCGAACAGCTCGTCCATCGCCACCGGCTTGAAGATGACATCGTCGGCGCCCCCGGCCAGGCAGCGTTCGCGCAGGTCGACGGCGGTATCGGCGGTGACCACGATGATCGGCATCCGTGCCTTGGAGTCGGAGCGCGCGCGGATGTGTCCGATCGCGGTCATGCCGTCCATGCCCGGCATCCGCAGGTCGACCAGGGCGATGTCGAAGTCGTGCGCGTCGATCAGCGCCAGTCCGATCTCCGCACTTTCGGCCTCGACCATCGCGGCCCCCGCGACGTCCAGCATGTCGCGAACGACGCGACGGTTCATCCTGTCATCCTCGATGAACAGTACCGTCATCGCTGCCATGTCCGGCCCCTTTGCTGCGCCGCCACGCGTTTTGCGCGAGACGGCGGCGACTCCTCACCCGGCTACGCAGCGTCCTTGACGGTGCGTCTGGGCATCACGCCTATTGCGTCCACTAGGCCCTTCTTGGAAATAGGCTTTTCTATAACTTTAGTGAGCCCGATTGCGTGGACTTCCTGTCGCTCGCGGTCGCCGAGCGCCTCGGTCAGCAGCGCGACCGGCGCGTGGTGCGCTGCGGCGACCAGCGCCGCCAGCTCGGCAGGAGCGCGACCGAAGGTCGCGGCGTCGACCAGCACCTGATCCGGATCGACGCGGGCGATCGACGCCAGCGCGTCGTCGGCATCGCTGAACGTGACCATGCCAAGGGGCTCGAACAGCGCACGAAACATCGCGCGGGTGATGGGGTTGCGCTCGACGATCAACAGGCCGCCGCGCGCACCCGCCGCGACGGGGGCAGTGGCCGGCACCAGCGGCAGGTCGAGTGTGAAGCACGATCCCGCGCCGACGCGGCTCGTCACCGCGACGTCGCCGCCCATCGCCTGCGCAAGGCTGCGGCTGATCGACAGGCCCAGCCCGGTGCCCCCGAAACGCCGCGTCGTTCCGGCATCCGCCTGCCGGAACGACTCGAAGATGATCGGCTGCGCCGCGCCGTCGATGCCGATCCCGCTGTCGGCGACGGCGATCCGCAGCCGGTCGCCCTCCTGCGCGACCAGCAACGACACCGATCCGGCCTCCGTGAACTTCACCGCGTTCGACAGCAGGTTGAACACCACCTGCCGCAATCGCGCCGCGTCGCCCGTGATCCATTGCGGCGCGTCGCCAAGCTCGACCTCGAACCGCAAGCCCTTGGCCAGCGCCGGCTCACGCCAAAGCCGTGCCGCTTCGGTCACGCACTCCCGCAGGTCGAGCGGCGCCGCCTCGACGGTAAGCCGCCCGGTCTCGATCTTCGCCATGTCGAGGATATCGTCCACCAGCGCGCGCATCGTCAGCCCGGCGGCGCGCACCACGCCCAGCCGCTCGCGCGTCACCCTGTCCAGCCCGCCGCCCGCGATCATCACCTGCGTCATGCCGAGGATGCCGTTCAGCGGCGTGCGTATCTCGTGGCTGGTGGTCGCAAGGAACTCGGTCTTCGCACGCGAGAGCTTCTCCAGCTGGGCGTTGCCGGCGGCGAGGTCGCGGTTCGCGGCGCGCTCGCGGTTGCGGCTCCGGCCGATCAACGCGAGCCCGATCGCCAGCAACGCGATGACCAGCAGGGTCGCGCCGACCACGAAGTAGAGCACCATCCGCTGCGTCTGCGCGGTCGCACGCTCGAACGCGATCGTGCGCGACAGCGCTGCAGCCTTCAGTCGCGTGATCCGCAATTCCTGGTTGGCATAATCGAAGCGCGCCGCCGCCAGCGCTGCGCTGGTCGAGCGTGCGATCTCGGTCGCCTGATCGTCGAGCCGCTTGAGCGCCGTAAGATGGGCCAACGCCGCGGCGGGATCGTTCGCGGCGACAAAGACGCGATGGGCGATCTCGTGCGCGTCGCGATCGGCGAGCACCGTCCGGGTCGCGTCCGTGCCGGTAAAACTCTGCTCCACCAATTGCCTGGCGTGGGCGATGTCACCCTTCTTCAACGCGATATCGGCGAGCACCGCCAGTAATTGCGGTCGGGTCGACGTCGCACCGGGTCGCGCCGCTATTGCAAGCGCGCGGGTCGCACTGCGCCACGCGCCGTCCACATCGCCGCCACGCAATTGCGCGAGCGCCAGATTGCCCGCGGACTGGACGATCGCCGGCGCGCTCCGCAGCGTTCGCGCCGCCTCCAGCGCGCGGCGGAACTCGGCCTGCGCCTCCGCGACGCGCCGCAACGCCAGCAAGGCGTTGCCGCGGCCGTTCTCGACCGCGACTGCCAATCCGGCGTCGTTGGGGTAGACTTCGCCGGCCTGCGAGAAATAGCGCAACGCCCCCTCGTAATCGTGCGCACTGACATAGAGCAGCGCGATCAGGATCAACGCGCGGGCGCGGCTGCGCGAGTCGCGCACGGCCACGAACATGTCGTGCGCGCGCTGGAGCGTGACCAGTGCATCGGCGACGCGGCCGGCGTCGGTCAACGCACTCCCCTGCGACAGCGTGATATCCGCGAGCAGCGGCCGCGGCGCCCTTGCCCGTATCGCGGTGCGGCGGGCATCGTCGAGGATCTTCAGCCCCGCATACGGATCGCCGACCCGGACCTGCGCTTCGCCTTCCAGCCACAGCAACGTCGCGCCGGGAACGCCGCGCGCGTCCTCCGGCGCGAGCTGTGCACGTGCCGTCCGCGCCAGCGTGATCGCGTGTTCCGGATCGACCGCCACCCGCTCCTCGATCGCCGCCAGCCCCGATGCGGCGGCAGGAGCTGGCCCGGCTGCATAGGCGGGCACCCCGCCGATCAGCGCGACGGCGAGGAAAGCGCCAGGCGCGATCCGCACCCGGCGTGTCACGCGCGTTTCCACGTCGCGGCCAGCCGCGTGAACGAGGCGCGCATGTCCTGCGTCGCGTCGCGGAAGCGGTCCTCGGTCAGGAAGGTCAGCAGAACGTCGAGCGCGACGGGGCGGCTGATCAGATAACCCTGCACCATGTCGCACCCCATCACGGACAGCAGCGCGAGCGCGGCGTGGCTTTCCACCCCCTCCGCAACGACCTCCATGTCCAGGGCATGCGCCAGATCGATCGTCGAGCGGACGATCAACGGGTCGCGATTCGAGCTGGTCAGCTGCGTGATGAACAGCTTGTCGATCTTCAATTCACGCGCGGGCAACTGCTTCAGATAGGCGAGGCTCGACAGCCCGGCGCCGTAATCGTCGATCGAGATGCTGATCCCGATCCGGTCGAATTGCTGGAGATGCGCGATCGCGCGATCGGGATCGCGGATGACCGACGTCTCGGTGACCTCGAAGCCGAGCCGTGCGTCCGGTGCCGCGGCAATCCGTTCGCCCACCAGTTGCGCAAAACGCGCATCCGCCAGCAAGTGACCGGAGATATTGATGAACACGCGCAGGTCGTGCCCCGCCGCGCGGAGCCGCCGCTGGTCCTCGATCGCCTGCGCGATCGTCCATAACGTCAGCCGCTCCATGCGCTGCGCGCGCTCGATCGCCGGGATGAACTCGGTCGGCGCCACCAGGCCGCGGTCGGGATGGTTCCAGCGGACGAGCGCCTCGACGCACTCGATCGCCTGCCGGCGAACATGCACCTTGGGCTGGTAGTGGAGCATCATCTGCCCGCGATCGAGCGCGAGATCCACGGCATCCGCAATCGCGTCATCGACGTCGTGCTGCCCGGCGTTCCAGCGCGCGAGCGGTGATATCCCCGACTGCGCTTCCGCCAGCGCCGCCTCGGCCTCCTCGATCAGCAGCGCCGACCCACGCCCGACCGGTCCGATCGCGCCGCCAAGGACGAGATCGACATCATGTCCCTCGTCGTCGATCACCATCGACGCGATGCAGCTGCGGCGACAGGTCGTCAATCCGTCCGCCAGCGCGTCCGGCCGGTCGCTGACGAACTGGACCTCGATCACGTCGCGGCCGGACCATTCGACACTGGCGTCCGGCACTGACGCCACGAGCCGTGCGACCAGTTCCGACATGACGCGACGCACGCCCGCCACGTCGATCGTCCGCCGTAACGCATTGTAATTGTGCAATTGCACCAACACGCAGATCTGCCGCGCCAGCGACACGTCACGCTGCTCGAAAGCGCGTTTGCCGTTCAGGCGCCGGGGCAATGCGAGGTGATGCAGGCTGGCCATGTCCTTCCCGGTCTAGAACGCACTCTTGAAGAATGACTTAAGTCCTCAGCACCGATGGTGAATAAATGGTTAACGATGTTGAGCTATCCCTAACCTTCAATTAAGTAGAAGTCACCCGCTTAAGGGTCGTCAAAAAAAGATGGAGACAGCCATGTTCGCCTTCGTCACCGCACTGATCCTCGGTTTCGTCGTTAAGCCCTGGTAATTGCCAGATTGGTCCGGGGCCTGCGCCGTTTCCTTACGGAAAGCGCGGACTTCCGGACCACACTGCGGCCTCGCCGGGCATGGAGTTCGGCCGGTCGATGATCCCGGCGCGTTCGCGCCGGCGCCGCCTCAGCCGGGCGGCCCCTTCCACATTCCGAACCATCGCGGACACGGTCGAGCCACCTGCCCCAGATCGACGCACGACTTTCGACGATGCGACGGAGCATTATCGCGTTTCCCTGCGGCAGGCGTCGTCCGATGAACGGATGCTTGTGCGCGTCGCGTCGGGCATCTCGCCGCACTTGCCGCACGATACGGCACGTCAAAGCCGACGCGCCAAGGCTTCTGTGGCTGCGGCCCGACGGGCGTGAACGGAGGTGCCATACGCGCTGACCGCCGGTTGCAACGTCACGCACCACGCTCGACCACAGCCCGTTCGTGCACACACGTATGAAGCGCCGGGTGCTACGCAGCAGGAGCCTTGGAGGAGGTCCGCTTGGCTCGCCCGCCCTTTACAGACCGGTCTCACGCCCGCACGGGCGGCCCGAAAATCGCCCGGTGGCCAGCCATGTAACGCGACGAGCGACGAGGCCGACGACGACCTCCGCACAACCGGTGCGCGTTTAAAACGCGACGTGGACCATCCCTCCGCCGCTTCGCCGCGTGATGCGAGCGACGCCCCCGGTCCCCTCCATCCCGACGCCGTGCTGGTCGACGCCCGGCGTCGCTGCGACCTAATCCGCGCCCTCGATGATCGGCACGAACTTCGCGGCCGTCAAACTCGCGCCGCCCACCAGCGCACCGTCGACGTCGGGCAACGCCATGATCGACCGCGCATTGTCGCCGGTCACGGAGCCGCCGTAGAGAATTCGCACCGCGTCCGCGCCTGCGCCGATCAACTGCCGCATCTTGGCGCGCGCGATCGCGTGGATTGCGGCGATGTCATCCAGCGTCGGGGTTCGTCCGGTCCCGATCGCCCAGCGCGGTTCATAGGCGAGCGTCAGCCAGTCGCCGCTCGCCCGCTCCGGCAGCGACTTCTCGATCTGCGCCTGCACGACGCGCTCGGCACGGCCGGCATCGCGCTCGGCGCCGGTCTCGCCGCAGCACAGGATCACCGACAGGCCGTGGCGCCGCGCCGCCGCCGCCTTCGCCCAGGCGTCCTGGCTGGTCTCGCTCTGGTATTCGCGGCGCTCCGAATGGCCGACGATCGTGAAGCGCGCGCCCGCCTCACGCACCATCGCCGCCGAGACGCAGCCGGTATAGGCGCCGCCATCCGCCTCGTGGATGTCCTCGGCACCGATCGCCAGGGCCGGCACGCGCTGCGCGGCGGGCGCGATCAGCGTCGCGGGCACCGCCACCGCCACGTCGACGGCCGGGTGCGCCGCCGCCGCCACCGCGATCGCCTCCAGCTCGGCCAGCATCGCCAGGTCGCCGTTCATCTTCCAATTGCCTGCCACCAGCTTGCGCCGCATGCCCCGCTCTCCCTGTTTTGCAATGAACCTGCGTTAGCCGCCTGCACGGCTTGATGCCAACCGGACGTGTAACTAAAGCGACAGGCTTCACTCCTCTGCCGGTCTTCCTCCTCCATGCTCAGCTTCCTCCGCGGCATCATCCATTCGAAGGTCGGCATGATCGTCACCTTCGGCGTCCTGATCGTGATCGCGCTGGCGTTCGCGGCCGGCGACGTCACCGGGCTAGCGAGCAGCAGCGGCATCCTCGGCCACCCGCTCGCCAGCGTCGACGGCGAGAAGGTGACGGCCGACGACATCCGCCGCCGCGCGCAGGACGAGCTGCGCAACGCCCGCCAGCAACAACCCGACCTCGACATGGCCGGGTTCGTGCGCGCCGGCGGGGTGGAGGGCCTGATCACCCGCACGCTGACCGGCCTCGCGCTGGAAACGTTCGGCGAGGAACAGGGCATGCGCGTCAGCCGCGCGCTGATCGGTAGCGAGCTGAAAGCGATCCCCGCCTTCGCCGGCGCCACCGGGCAATTCGACCAGCAGGCATATCTCCGACTGATCGCGCAGCGCGGGATGACCGACGCACAGGTCCAGCGCGAGATCGCCCGCGAGACGATGGCGCAGTTCCTGATGGTGCCGACAGTCGGCGCGACGCAGGTGCCGCAGCAGCTGGCGCTCCGCTATGCCTCGCTGCTGCTGGAGCGGCGTGCGGGCCAGGCGGTCCTGATCCCTGCGCTGCCCGCCGGCCCGGCTCCCACCGATGCGCAGGTGCAGGACTGGTACAAGCGCAACATTGCCAGATACACCACCCCTGAGCGTCGCGTGATCCGCTACGCGCTCGTCACGCCACAACAGGTCGCGGCGCAGACCGCACCCACCGCCGCCGAGATCCAGCAGGCCTATACCGCCGACAAGGCGAAATACGCACCCAAGCCGCTGCGCGACGTCACACTGGTGACCGTGCTCGACCAGAAGGCGGCGCAGGCACTCGCTGGCAAGGTCAAGGCCGGCACGCCGCTCGCGGCTGCGGCGCGCAGCGCCGGGCTGGAGGCGCGTACCGTGACCGGTACCGAGCAGTCGGCGCTTGCGACGCAGACCGCACCCGCGGTCGCCGCCGCGTTGTTCGCAGCACCGCAGGGCGCCGTCGTCGGCCCGCTGCGCGGTGCGATCGGGTTCGTCGTCGCACGCGTCGAGAAGGTGACGCAGGACCCCGGCAAGACGCTGGACCAGGCCCGCCCGGAGATCGTCGCGGCGCTGACCAAGCAGAAGTCGGCCGATGCGATCGGCAAGATCCGCGACGCGATCGAGGATTCGCTCGCCGACAACGCCAACATCAACGAGGTCGCACGCGACCAGAAGCTGACCGTGCTCGCCACCCCGGCGGTGCTGTCGAGCGGCGTGAACCCCGATCAGCCGCAGGCGCAGGCCGACGCCGCGCTCACCCCGATCGTCGCGGCCGGCTTCGCCGCGGAGGACGGCGACACGCCGACCACGGTGCCGCTCGGCGAGGACGGCGGCTTCGCGGTCGCCGCGCTCGACCGCATCGTGCCCGCCACGCCGATCCCGCTGGCGCGCGCGCGCGCGCAGGTGGTGGCCGACCTCACCGCCGAGCGCGCGCGCCTCGCCGCGCGCGCCGCCGCCGATGCGATCGTCGCGAAGGTCAACGCCGGCACCCCGCTGCCCGCCGCCGTCGCGCAGACCGGTGTCAAGGCGCCGCCGGTCGAACGCGTCGAGGCGACGCGCGCGCAGATCACCGCCAATCAGGGCCAGGTGAATTCGGTGCTGGCGATGATGTTCGGGATGAAGCAGCGCACCGC
This sequence comes from Sphingomonas phyllosphaerae 5.2, assembly GCF_000419605.1. NCBI lineage: Bacteria > Pseudomonadati > Pseudomonadota > Alphaproteobacteria > Sphingomonadales > Sphingomonadaceae > Sphingomonas > Sphingomonas phyllosphaerae. The sequence goes on from NZ_ATTI01000001.1 coordinate 2,911,682, forward strand.
CCGCGCCATCCAGGCGCCCGACGGCCGCGGCTGGCTGGTGCTGCATGTCGACACGATCGTGCCGGGGGATGCCAGCAAGCAGCCATCGGCGATCCAGGCCACCCGCGTCGATCTCGGCCGCGCGATCGGTGCCGAATATGCGCAGCAATTCGCCAACGCGGTCGCCGCCGCACAGGGCGCCAAGCGCTTCCCCGATGCCATCGCCACGCTGAAGAAGGACCTGCTCGGTGGCGACGCCGGCCAGTGAGGCGCTGGCGGCGCTCGCCGCCGGCCGCCCCGCCCTGGTATGGCGGCGGCGGATCGCCGATACCGAGACGCCGGTCGCCGCCGCGCTCAAGCTGATCGAGCCCGGCCGCGGCGACTTCCTGCTCGAGTCGGTCGAGGGCGGCGCGGTGCGCGGGCGCCACTCGATGATCGGCCTGGCCCCCGATCTCGTGCTGCGCGCGCGTGGCGACCGGGCCGAACTCAACGCGCGCTGGCTTGAGGACCGCGACGCCTTCGCGCCGGTCGCGGCGCCGACGCTGGCCGCGCTGCGCGATCTCGTCGCCTCGATCCGCATGGATCTGCCCGCCGAACTGCCGCGCGCGCTCGCCTGCCTCGTCGGCTATTTCGGCTATGAGACGATCGGGCTGGTCGAGAAGCTGCCCGAACCGAAACACGACGCGCTCGGCCTGCCCGATCTGATGTTCGTGCGCCCGACCGTGATCCTGATGTTCGATCGCCTCGCTGACGAGCTCTTCCTCGTCGCGCCGGTCTGGCCCGACACCGCGCGCGACCCCGGCGCGCAGATCGCCGCCGCCGAAGAACGGCTCGATGCGGTCGAGGCGCGGCTCGCCAGCGCCACGCTGCCGCCCCGTTCGCGCGTCGATGCCGCGGAACCGGCACTCGCCCCGGTGCTCGCGCCCGGCGCTTATGCGGGGATGGTGGCGCGCGCCAAGGACTACATCTCGGCCGGCGACATCTTCCAGGTGGTACTGGCGCAGCGCTTCACCGCACCATTCCCGCTCCCGGCGTTCGAACTCTACCGCGCGCTGCGGCGCATCAACCCGTCACCGTTCCTCTATCACCTGGACTTGCCGGGTTTCGCGCTGACCGGCTCCAGTCCCGAAATCCTGGTGCGCGCGCGCGATGGCGAGGTCACGATCCGCCCGATCGCCGGCACCCGCCCGCGCGGCCGCACCGCCTCGGAAGACGCCGCCAACCGCGACAGCCTGCTCGCCGATCCCAAGGAACGTGCCGAACACCTGATGCTGCTCGATCTCGGCCGCAACGATGTCGGCCGTGTCGCGTCGCCGGGCACGGTGCAGGTTACTGACAGCTATGGTGTGGAATTCTACAGCCACGTCATGCACATCGTGTCGAACGTCGTCGGCCGGCTCGCCCCCGGGCACGACGCGATCGACGCGCTGTTCGCCGGCTTTCCCGCCGGCACCGTCAGCGGCGCGCCAAAGGTTCGCGCCTGTCAGGTGATCGCCGAACTGGAGGCGGAGAAGCGCGGCGCCTATGCCGGCGGCGTCGGCTATTTCTCGCCCGACGGATCGATGGATTCGTGCATCGTGCTGCGCACTGCAGTGGTCAAGGACGGCACGATCCACGTCCAGTCCGGTGCCGGCATCGTCGCCGACAGCGATCCGGCCTACGAACAGCGGGAGTGCGAGGCGAAGGCAGGCGCGATCCTCGCCGCTGCCCGTGAGGCGCTGCGACAGGCCGCCGCGCCGGACTTCGGGCAGTGAACGACTAGCGCGTTTTCCGATCATGTTGCGCCATCGGCACGGAGGTGATTTCGATCCGCCGCAAGGCGCGAGGAGGGCGCGATGCCTTGGTATCGTAAGCGGGGAGCAACGCCGCGGCGGGCCGAAATCACCCCGCCGCGTAGCGGGCGCCCAAAGGGCGATGACGGTGGCGCAACGTGGTCGGAAACCGCTCTGGCGGAATCGACACCCGGCGCCTCACGGGCACCGGACTGCTCGCCGACATCATCGACCTGTTCGGGCGAACCGCGCTCCGGCGGTGGGGCGGACTGCTCCCTCCACCCGCTGTTGCCAGCATAGCGACGCAAGCCGGGGCGGCGTGCGGAACGCTGGATCGCCTCGGCACGCTCGCAGTGACGACGCTTGCGGGGTATCCGGCTGAAGGTCGATCGGCCCCTGCGCGGACCTCACGTCGCTGGCCGCCTTTGCGCCCGGCCAGGCACCACTGCGGCCAGCGGCTTCGATACGCGCGCGAACGACATCGAACGACAATCGTCACCGCCATCGCAGGACCCAGGCGCTGCAGGCACGCCAGCTCGACACAGCAAAAGGGCGGCCCGTTGCCGGACCGCCCTTTCGTGTAACCGGCCGTGCCGCCGCCGCGCGGTCGGACTTCGCCGACCTGCCCGCTGCAACGAGGCTCCGGACCGCGTGGCGATCCGGAGCAGCCCGCATTTAGCGCTTCGAGAACTGGAAGCTACGACGTGCCTTGGCGCGGCCGTACTTCTTACGCTCGACGACGCGCGGATCGCGGGTGAGGAACCCGGCGGCCTTCACGGGCGCGCGCAGCGCCGGCTCGTAACGGGTGATCGCCTGGCTGATGCCGTGCTTCACCGCACCGGCCTGACCCGACAGACCACCGCCCTTGACGGTGCAGATCACGTCGTACTGGCCCTCGCGCTCGGTGATCCCGAACACCTGGTTGATGACCAGACGCAGCGTCGGACGTGCGAAATAGACTTCCTGATCGCGACCGTTGATCGTGATCTTGCCCGAGCCCGGCTTCAGCCAGACGCGTGCGACGGCGTCCTTACGACGGCCGGTCGCATAGGCGCGGCCGTACTTGTCGATCTCCTGCGCACGCAGGGGCGCGCGCTGCACCGGCTCCTGCACGTCGCCGGCCAGATACGCATCGGCCGAGGTCTCGACCTGCTCGCCGTCGTTGGTCTCGCGCTGCTGCTGGAGCGCCGCACCCAGATCGGAAAGGGACTGGCGGTTGTCGGACATTATGCGCCCACCTTGTTCTTGCGGCTCATGGCCGCGATATCCAGGACTTCCGGGTTCTGCGCCTCGTGCGGGTGCTCCGAACCGGTGAAGATGCGCAGGTTACGCATCTGCTGACGGCCCAGCGGACCGCGCGGGATCATGCGCTCGACGGCCTTTTCCAGAACGCGCTCCGGGAAGCGACCTTCCAGCACCTTCGCGGCAGTGATGCCCTTGATGCCGCCGGCATAGCCGGTGTGCTTGTAATAGATCTTGCCGGCCAGCTTGTTGCCGGTGAAGCGCACCTTGTCCGCGTTGATGACGATGACGTTGTCACCGCAATCGACGTGCGGGGTGAAACTGGTCTTGTGCTTGCCGCGCAGCACGTTGGCGATCACCACCGCCGCACGACCGACCACGAGGTCGGTGGCGTCGACGATGTGCCACTTCTTTTCCACCTCATGCGGCTTGGCCGCCTTGGTGGTCTTCATCAGCGCCTTCATGGTGCCTGGTGACCTTCATATTCGCGTCGAAAGAGAAAGACGCGCCACCCCGCCGGGTGCACGCGTCGATGGCGGCGCAATGCCGCGAGCGGCCGAACCTGTCAAGGTTTCCGCCGCTTTGCTGACGGGTATTATGATACCGCAGGAAAAAACGTGAGCCGTGTGACGTCGCGGTTCACGTGTCTTTCACCCACGACTCCCGCATCCACCCGCTGATCGTCATGCTGCTGCGTGACAAGGCCACTGCGGCGGTCGACGACACTGCTTCGGGCCAGCGATATGGCGGTGCCGCCGTCCTTCCCCGCGGCAGAAACGGTCACCGACACGCGCCGCCCGCTCACGCGCACGGTCTCCGTCCCGTTCATCGACAATGGCGGCTGCACGGCGCCGACCGGCGGCAGCGTCACGGTGCGGCTGCCGGGCCGCCGCCCGGTGTCATCCGGCGCAAGGACCATCGACAGCACGCCTGCCACCACCTGCACGCGCTGGGCTGTGGTCGCCGCATCGTGGACGCGCCACAGGGGCAGCCGGAGATCGTCGCGCGTCGCCGCCGTCCCGATCGCCGCGCGCAGCCGTGCCCAGATCGCATCGAGATCGCGGATGCGCAGGAGGTGCCCGCCCCGGTCGAGTTCGACGTCGATCGCGCGCCCGTTCAACGCCGTCGCCAGCATCGCGTAATCGCTGCCGCTGCGGCTGTCCTGCGTCGCGATCAGCGTCATCCGCGCGAGGTAACCGTCGCCACGCCGCGTGAAGACGATCCGCCGCTCGCTCTCGAAACGCCGCACGCCGTCGCGATCGTCGTGATGTTCCTGCACGCGGACCAGCCGGTAGGGAACATCGAGCGCCGGCGCGAAGCGCGCCTGCGCGGCGCCGCCCGCCAGCAGTGACAGAAGCGCGAACGCGCCGCGCATCACCCGCGGCGGCGGCTGACCGCGTGCGCGGCGGCGACCGTCGCGATCAGCAGCAGCGCGGCGTTCGCCTGATGCGCGACCGCAACGACGATCTGGACTCCGCTGAGCAGGGTGGCGATGCCGAGCAGGATCTGCGCGACGACCAGTGCAGCGACCGCCAGCGCCGTACGCGGCGCATTCCGCATCCGCGCGCGATACGCCAGCCACAGCAGCGCCCCGGCCGCGGCGAACGCGATCCAGCGGTGGAGGAATTGCACCACGATCGGATTGTCGATCGCGTTGCGCCATGCCGGCGCGACCATCGGCACATCCGCCGGAAACACGGCATCGCCCATCAACGGCCAGCTCGAAAATGCATAACCGGCGTCCAGCCCGGCGGTCAGCGCGCCCAGCAGGATCTGCACCGCCAAGGCGCCGATCGCCAGCGCCGGCGCGAGGCGCAGCGCGGTGGCGCGCGCCATCGGATTGGCGGCGAGCAGGTCGAGGTCGCGCGCGGTCCACACGATCCCGCCGAGGATGAACAATGCGGTGCCGAGATGCGTGGCGAGCCGCAGGTGGCTCACGTCGGTGCGCACCGACAGGCCCGAGGCGACCATCCACCAGCCGATCGCGCCCTGCAACCCGCCCATCGCCAGCAACGCCGTCAACCGCCAGCCATAGCCGCGCGGGATCTGCCGCCGCACCGCGAACCATAGCAGCGGCAGCGCGAAGGCGAGCCCGATCACGCGCCCGAGCAGGCGGTGGAGATACTCCCAGAAGAAGATCGCCTTGAACCCGTCCAGCGTCATGCCGCGGTTCAGCTGCTGATATTCCGGAATGCGCTGGTAATGCGCGAACTCGGCCATCCACTGCGCCTGGGTCAGCGGCGGCACGATGCCGCTGATCGGCTTCCACTGCGTGATCGAAAGCCCGGACTCGGTGAGCCGCGTGATCCCGCCGACCACCACCATCGCGACGATCAGCGCCGCGACCATATACAGCCAGCGCGCGATCGCCGCCGGACGCGTGGAGAGCGAGAAACCCGGGCTGGCCTGGAGCATGCCGCCTTCTAGGCCCCGGCCGGTTGGAAGGAAAGCGCGTTCATCCCCTGCCCGGCGCGCCAGTAAGCGAACCCCATAAGCGACCCGATAAGCGAACGACGTGCCCCCCCCTTGCGCCTATTCCCTTCCAGCCCCGTCCCTTCGGGAACCAGCTTTCGTTCCGCTCGCGATTCCGTTGGAGCCGCTACGCCACCGCCTCTTCCAGCAGCCCCAGCGCAACCTCCAGCGCAGCTTCGCGCACCGGGCCGCGGCCACGGTCGCCGAAGTGGCATTCGCGGTGCCAGACCTTGCCGTCGCTGCGTCGCCGACAGGCGAGGTGGACCAGCCCCGGCTCGTCGCCCGGCGCGCCCGCGCCGGCGAAGCCGGTGATCGACAGCGCGATGTCGCCGTCGGAATGCAGCAGCGCACCCTCCGCCATCGCACGCGCGACGTCCTCGCTCACCGCCCCGCACCGCTCGATCTTCTCCGCCGCGACGCCGAGCAGTTCGCACTTCGCCTTGGCCGAATAGACCACGAAGCCGCGCTCGAACGCGTGGCTCGCACCCTCGACATCGGTCAGCAACGAGGCGAGCAGCCCGCCGGTGCAGCTTTCCGCGGTGACGATCGTCAGGTCGCGCGCGCACGCCGCCTCCAGCACGCGCCGCGCGGCATCGACGACCGCGGCGGGAATGCCGCCGAGCGGCTCGCTCACGAGGCCGCGGCGTCGCGCGGACGACGCCCCCACGGCTCCTCGCGGAACCACTTGGTGATGATGTACTTGGTGCCCTCCAGCACCGCCATCCCCTCGTGCAGCGTCGCGGTGTTGGGGCGGCCGTCCGCGGTCATGTTGTCCCACGCCAGCAGCATCCCCTTGCGCGGCGCCACCCGCAGCCCTCCCTTCGGAAACCACGTCGCACCGCCTTCCTCCACGTCGTTGAGGTAGATCATCGCGGTGAAGGTGCGCTGCCCGCCATTCTCGCGCATCGCCGGCCAGTAACTTTCGGCCTCGTGGAAATAATCGTGGTGAGCGCGGAAAAGCTGGCCGGGGGCATAGCGCTGCCCCTGCATCGTCTCGCCGAATTCCGGCGCGATGCCCAGCGATGCCGCGATATAGGCGTCGATCTGGCGGATGCCGTCCGCGGCGCGATCCATGTCGCAGCTGTCGCTGGTGCGGCTGCCGGGCCCCCCGCGGTCGCTGAACAGCGTCGAGGGGCGGCGGTTGGCATCGATGACCTGCACCAGCCAGTCGCAATTGGCCTCATCGAGGAAATCGATGCAGCGCCACGCCGCGACCGTGTCGCTCGGCAGGCGCTGCATCCGCGGATCGGCATCGAGCCGCGCCGCCACCGCCTGCCCTTGCGCGGCGCGGACGGCGGAGGGGTAGCCGGGGGGTGTGGTCGCGATCGACATGACCGCCCCGGTTTCGCGCGCGGCGCGCTGCGTTGCAAGTGATCCGCGTCAACCCGTCAGGCGAAGATGCCGTGGATCACGTCGACGACCGTCCCGTCCTCGATATCGACCAGCAGCGCGTCGTCATAATAGCGCACCCAGCGGTAAGGCTCCTCCGCGTCGGGCAGGCGATAGGCGTAGGGATCATAGATCCAGTAGCGCGGCGTGTAGAGCATCGGGGACAGCGGCACGCCGACGCCGAAGCGCCGATAACCGCCGTTCCAGCCGTAAGGCGCGTAATAACGCGGCAGCCGGAATGCCGCGCTGCGTTGGTTGCGATAGCGGTTCCAGTCGTAGCGCGGATCACGCCGCCAATCGCGATCCCAGCCGGCGCCGCGTCCCGAGCGCCACGCCACGGACGGCGACGGCGACCGGTCGGGACCACCGAAGCGCTGCCGCGGATCGGCACGTTCGCTACGCCACACCCGATCGCCCTGCTCGCCGCGCGCACGCACGTCGTCGCGGCGGTCGCGATCACGGTCCCGGTCGCCCGTTGCGACGGGTGGCCGCGCGAGGCCGCGATCCCAGCGGCGTTCCCCCTCACGCGCGGAGGTGCGGGAATCGTCGCGACTTCCCTGCCAGTCGCCCGGTTGCCGATCGGGGCGATCGTCGCCGCGTCCGTCAAGCTGCGACTCGACCCGATATTCCCGACCGCGCTGCCGGTCGCCATCCGGTCGATCGGCGCGCTGGTCGCCGCGTCCCTGCCAGCCGCCCGGCTGCGCCGTCGCGGGCGTCGCACCGCCGCGGTCGCGGCGTGGCTCTCGCGGCTCCTCTCGCGGCGCGGCGGAGGGCCGCTCGGCCGGTGCAGCTTGCTGCGGCGGCGGTTGCGGGCGTTCGGCGCGCTCGCGTCGCCAGTTGCCGCGATCCATCGACCGGTTGTCCTGCGCCAGTGCCGGCGGCACCAGCGCCGTCATCGACAGCAAGCCCGCCATCATCGCCCTCAACATCGTCCGCATCTCCACCGATCATGGGGATGCTTGTGCACGCCCCCGCGACAACGAACACTGAACCGCGTCGTCAGCCGATTGAAAGGAGCGACCGCATCAGCGCTGGTGGAGCAGCCCGCGGACGCGTTCCAGCAGCAGTGCGCGCGGGTACGGCTTGCGGATCAGTTGCTGCTCCGAAACGCCCGCGATCTCCGCCGGATCGGCATGGCCGGTCACGAACAGGATGCGGACATGCGCGTGGCGCTGCGCGACGTGTTGCGCGAACTCGATCCCGTTCATCCCCGGCATCGTGATGTCGGTGACGACCAGCTGGATGCCCGGTTCGTGGAAGAAGGCGTCGAGCGCGGCGGCGCCGTTCGACGCCTCCACCACGTGGCATCCCACCTCGCGCAATGCCTCGACCGCGATCTGCCGCACGCGATCGTCGTCGTCGAGCACCATGACGATGGCGCCGGCAAGCGAGTCGGCGAGCGGCGGCGGGCTCGGCAGTGGCTCGGCGACCGCCTGCGTCGCGGCGCGCGGCAGGAACACGCTGACCGTCGTGCCCTCGCCCGGTGCACTGTCGATCCGCACCCCGCCGCCGGATTGCTTCGCGAAGCCGAAGACCTGCGCCAGCCCCAGTCCGGATCCCTTGCCGACCTCCTTGGTCGTGAAGAACGGCTCGAACGCATGCGCCAGCACCGCGGGCGGCATGCCGGTGCCGGTATCCTGCACGGATACGCGGACATAGTCGCCGGGCGGCGGCTCCTCGGCGCGCGTCGGCTCGCCACGCCGGACGTTATCGACCGCCAGCGTCAACAGCCCGCCGCCGACCATCGCGTCGCGTGCGTTGATCGCGAGGTTGAGGATGATGAGCTCCATCTGCGTCGGATCGACCAGCGCCGGCCACACCGGCATCGCCGCGCGCGTCTCGATCGCGATCTCGCGCCCTAGCGTGCTGCCGAGCAGGTCGAGCAGCCCCAGCACGGTGAGCCGCAGGTCGACCACCTTCGCCTCCAGCCGCTGCCGCCGCGAGAAGGCGAGCAGCTGCGCGGTTAGCGCCGCGCCGCGCTCGGCGGCGACGCGGATATGGTCGAAACGCGTGCGCAGCCGCTGGTCGAGCAGGCCACGCTGCCCCGCGACGGTCAACGCATCGACATTGCCGAGGATCACGGTCAGCAGGTTGTTGAAATCATGCGCCACGCCCGAGGTGAGCTGCCCGATCGCCTCCAGCCGCTGCATCTGGTGAAGCGTTTCCTCGACGCGCTCGCGCTCGGCGATCTGTTGCATCAGCTCGGCGGTCCGCGACGCGATGCGCTCCTCCAGTCGCTCGCCGGCCAGATGCGCCTCGGTCACGTCGATGCCGCACGCGGTATACCCCTGGAACTCGCTGCCCAGAAAGCGCGGCCGCGCCTCGATATGCACCCAGCGTTCCTGGCCGCACGCGGTCAGCACCGGATATTCGCCGGACATCGATGCCGGCCGGTTGAGCCAGCCGGCGCGGTTCCGCAGCGCCTCGTCGCGCCGGTCGGGGCGCAACAACGCCACCCAGCCGCCCGCCGTGACTTCGTCCGGCGAGATGTCGAGGATGGTCTCGAACCCCTTGCTGGCGAACGCGACACGACCGTCGGGCTCGGTCATCCACACAAGTGCCGGCAGGCTGTCGGCCAGCGCGCGGAAGCGTTCCTCGCTCTCGCGCCACGCCTCGGCCTGCGATTTGCGCGTCGTGACGTCGGCGAGCGTGCCGACGATGCGGACGCAGACGTCGCCATCGAACAGCGCGCGCCCGCGCGCCGACAGCCAGCGCACGTCCGCCCCCGCCGGGCGGACGACCCGGTATTCGATATCCAGCGGCGCGCGGACCACGGGATCGACCACCGAGGGGAAGACCGCGCGGAGCGCGGCGCGATCCTCGGGGTCGACGCGCTCGCGAAACTGCTCGATCGTCATGAACGGCGTGTCGGGCGGCAGCCCGTAGAAATACAGGCCGCGCGGCGAACAATAGAAGCGGTCGCGTACGAGGTCATATTCCCAGGTCGCGATCTCGCCGGCCTCGGTCGCCTGCTCCAGCGAGGCCCGTCCGCGCTCCAGCGCCTGACGCGCCTGATGACGATCGGTGCGATCGACGCCCTCGATGAAGATCGCCGTCACCTGCCCGTCCGCATCGGTGATCGGCTGGCAGATGAAGTCGATCCAATAATCGCGCAGCCCGCCCGGCTCGGTGGTCGGCAGCTTGACCGGCATGTCGCGTCCGCGGAACGGCCGGCCGGTGCGGCGCACCTCGTCCAGCTTCTCGATGAAGCCGATCGCGGCCACGTCGGGCAGCGCCTGCGCATAGGGAAGGCCGATCAGCGGCCGTTGCCCGGTCATCTCCCGATACGTCTCGTTGGCCAGTTCGATGACATGGTCGGGGCCACGCAGCACCGCGATGAAGCCGGGCGCCTGATCGAACATCTGGCGCAGCCGCTCGCGCTCATCGTCGATCGTCTCGATCTTGCGCACGCGCTCGGTGGTGTCGGAGACGATCGACAGCACGCCGCCGACGCTGCCGTCCGGAAGCAGGATCGGCGAATAGGAGATGTCGAAATAGACACGCTGCGGGCGGCCGTCGCGCAGAACCTCGAACGGGTGGTCGCGCGCGGCCACCGTGCGTCCCGTGGTGCGCACCTCGTCGAGCATCGGGCCCAGCGCTTCCCACGTCTCCCCGCTCCACTCCCGCGCCGGGCGCGCGAAGCCACGTGGGTGCATGTCGCTCATCACCTTGGCGTGAGCATCATTGTAGAAGGCGACATAATCGTCGCCCCAGAAGATCGCGACCTGCGCCGCCGATGGCAGGAACAGCGTCAGCGCGCTGCGCAGCGTCGCGGGCCATGCGCCGGGCGACCCCACCGACGAGGACGTCCAGTCGGTGTCGCGGATCAGCCGCCCCATCTCTCCACCCCGCGTCAACGACTGGGCGAAGTCGTCGTACGGAAGCTCTTTTCTTTCCATCGCGTTCGAATGTAGCGCGCCGGATTTGCCGCGAATAGTTGGCAAAGTGTACATTCGCTCGGTATTTACCGGACGCATGAACCCTGCTTTCCGCTCGCTGCATCGTCACGGCATGGTGCGCGTCGCCGCCGCCACCCCGGTCGCCACCGTCGGCGATCCCGCCGCCAACGCCGCGGCGGGGATCGCGCTGGCCCGCACCGCACACGACGCCGGCGTCGACCTCGTCGTCTTTCCCGAGCTGAACCTCAGCAGCTACGCGATCGACGACCTTCATCTCCAGTCGGCGCTGCAGGCGGCGACCCGCGCTGCGGTGGCAGCGGTGGTCGCGGCGAGTGCGGAGCTTCGTCCGGTGCTGCTCGTCGGCGCGGCGCTGGAACGCAGCGGGCGGCTCTACAATTGCGCGCTCGCCATTGCGCGGGGGCGTGTCCTCGGCGTGGTGCCCAAGACGTTCCTGCCCAATTACCGCGAATATTACGAGAAGCGCTGGTTCGCGAGCGGCGCCGGGCTGACCGGCCTGTCGATCGCGATCGACGGGCAGGACGTGCCGTTCGGCACCGACCTGCTCTTCGCTGCCGACGACCTGCCGCGCTTCGTCTTCCATGCCGAGATCTGCGAGGATTACTGGTCCCCTACCCCGCCCTCGACGCTGGGGGCGCTGGCGGGCGCGACGATCTGCGCCAATCTGTCGGCGTCCAACGTCGTGATCGGCAAGTCGCGTGAGCGGATGATGCTGTCGGCGTCGCAATCGGCGCGCGCGCTATGCGCCTATGTCTATGCCGCTGCCGGGCCGGGCGAGAGCACCACCGACGTCGCGTGGGACGGGCAGGCGAGCGTCCACGAGCTCGGCGAATTGCTCGCGCAGTCGGAACGGTTCGCGCATGCGGCCTCGCTGACGATCGCCGACGTCGATGTGGAGCGACTGGTGCAGGAGCGGACGCGCAACGGCACCTTCAACGACGCCGCCGCCTTCGCGGGACACCCTGAGACGCGCTTCCGGCGGATCGGCTTCGCGCACCGGCCGGACTTCGCGGATCTCGGGCTGATGCGTGAGATCCGGCGCTTTCCGTTCGTGCCGAATACACCCGGCAAGCTGGACGAGGATTGCTACGAAGCGTTCAACATCCAGGTCGAAGGTATCGCCAAGCGGCTGGTGGCGGCGCGTGCGCAGCGGCTGGTAATCGGCGTGTCGGGCGGGCTGGACAGCACCCACGCATTGATCGTCGCCGCCAAGGCGCTCGACCGGCTGGGGCGGCCGCGCAGCGACATCCTCGGCATCACCATGCCGGGCTTCGCCACCAGCGCGGGCACGAAGGACAATGCGTGGAAGCTGATGCGCGCGCTGGGCATCACCGCGGAGGAGATCGACATCCGCCCCGCCGCGACGCGGATGCTGGAGGACATGGGGCATCCGTTCGGCCGCGGCGAGCCGGTCTACGACGTGACGTTCGAAAACGTGCAGGCGGGGCTGCGCACCGACTATCTGTTCCGCATCGCCAACCAGCGCGACGGGCTGGTGGTCGGCACGGGCGACCTGTCGGAACTGGCGCTCGGCTGGTGCACCTACGGCGTCGGCGACCAGATGAGCCACTATGCGGTCAACGCCGGCGTGCCCAAGACGCTTATCCAGTTCCTGATCCGCTGGGCGATCGGCACCGACCAGTACGATCGGGAGACCGATGCGGTACTGGAGGCGATCTTGGGGCAGGAAATCAGCCCGGAACTGGTCCCGGGCGACACCATGCAGAGCACGGAGAGCAAGATCGGGCCGTATCCGCTCAACGATTTCTTCGCGCATTACCTGATCCGCCACGGCCTCGCGCCGTCGAAAGTCGCGTTCCTGGCGTGGCATGCTTGGCACGACGCCTCGGCCGGCCGCTGGCCGCTCGGCTATCCCGCGGAAGCGCACACCGCCTACGATCTGGCAACGATCACCCATTGGCTGGAACGCTTTCTTATCAGGTTCTTCCAGACCAGCCAGTTCAAGCGCTCGGCGCTGCCCAACGGACCGAAAGTGTCGGCGGGCGGCGCGTTGTCGCCGCGCGGCGACTGGCGCGCACCGTCGGACGGCACCGCCGCGGCGTGGCTCGCGGAGCTGAAAGCGAACGGGCCGGGGATCTGAAGTCCCCAGCCCGCGCGATCTGCGGGTCGATCGACTGAACAAGTGGCTTGTTCGGCATCCTGTCTGGCGACGAAGTAGCTAAAATCGCCGAACAATTCTGAGCGCCGCTCCACCCGGTCACCGCCCTTGCAGATGCCGCCTTCGCCGTTGATTATCGCGACCAGACGAGCTCACGACGCTGACGTTTGTCCAACAGCGTGTCGCGGCGTAATCGACGCTTTGACTCCGCGTCACGTCACGCCGGTGACCTGCGCCCGATCTCGGGCGTAGGTGCGTCTCGGCTTAGAAATCGCGGGAGTAGCGGAGCTGCACGTTCGACCCGCCGAACGACCCGGCCTGTGACAGAATGCTGATCGACTTGGTCAGGGCGATCGTTAGCTGGGTCGCCGTGAAGCCGCGGGCATCGGTGACGATCTCGATATAGATGTCGTTCGTCAGATATTTGCCCGCTGCGAGTGCCGACCCGCGCCCGGTCGCCTCGTCGGCGCCGAGGACACGCAAGCGGTCGAACCCGGTCGCCGAGCGCAGCTTGCCCAGCGGGTTCAGCCCACCGCCCGACCCGCGCAGCGAGTTGAGCGCGGAGGCGAGTTGCAGCGCCTCGATCGCCGACAGGTTCTCCGGATTGGTGCCGAACAGCAGCCGGCTCAATACCTCGTCCTGCGGTAGCGACGGGGTGGAGGTGAAGGCGATCTGCGGCCGCTGGCCGGTGCCGGTGATGTTGATGTTGAACGTCACCCCATCGTTGACCGTGGTCGCCAGGATGTTGATGTCCGGATCGGTCAACGCCGCGCCGCCACGGAACCGCACCTGCCCACGCTGCACGTCGAAGCGCTTGCCCGCGAACGAATACGTACCGCGCACCAGGTCCAGCCCGCCCCCGATCGTGGGTGCGGCGGAGGTGCCGCCGACGCGCAGGTCCATCGACCACTCGCTCTCCAGCCCCATGCCGGACACGAACAGCTGGTTCTCGGCCCGCACGCGCAGGTCCAGCTTGAACAGTCCGACGGGCGGTGGAGCCGGACGATCAGTCGGTCGCGCCGCGCGGACGTCGCTCTTGCGGCGCACGCCGGTAAGTTCCGGCACCTCGGCCGATCCCTGGCGGATGATCTCGTAGCGCGCATTCGGCACGCGAATATCGCCGGAGATCAATCCGCCCGCCGCGCTGTTCTGGATGCGGATGTCGCCGCTCGCCGTCGCGCCGAGTGCATCGGAGCGCGCCAATTGCGCGTTGCGCATCGCCACGCGGACGTCGAGCGGGAAGCCTTGCGCCGCCGCGAGGCTGACGTTGCCCTGCGCCTGCACGGTCCCGTCGCCGGCGCGTGCCTGCAACTGCGACAATTCGAGCCGGTCGTTGTTGAAGCGCGCCGCGATGCGCATGTTGCTCAGCCGCGTACCGTAGGTTTCGTTGGTGTAGGTCAGGTTGTCCGCACGCACGAGCCCGTTGACGCGCGGTGCGCCGACCGTGCCGCCCAGGTCCGCCGCGATCGCGATCGGTCCGGACAGCTGCTGCTCGGCGAGCCCGGCAAGGCTGAACAATACCCCCGACGGCCCATTGTAGCGGATGCCACCCGAAAGCGCCCCCTGCATCAGCCGCGTCGTCCAGCTGCCGCTGCCGCTCGGCGTCAGCGTCGCGATCATCCGCCCGACCGGCGTGCCCCCGCGCTTGATCAGCGCGCGTCCTTCGCCGGCTGCGCTGGTCAGCCGGCCCTGGAAGACGATGTCGACCGGCTCGGAAACCGAGGTCAGGCTGGACCGCGTGAAATTGGCGATGTTCATCCGGGCATCAGCGCGCGGGGAGGCCTGGCCGGCTTCCTGCACGTAATCCATGCTGCCGGTCGCCTGCCCGCCGACGCCGAGGTTCGGCACGAGCGCGCTGAGCAACGACAAGTCCAGCTTGTCGAGCCGCACCTGCGCCTGCGTCCCACCGCCGCCGAAGCGACCGGCAAGCCGCATCGAGCCCTTGTCGAAATCGAGCCGGGCCGGTTGCAGGCGATAACCACCACGCTCCGGCACGATCCGCGCCGGCGCGGCGGTGCGGAATGCGACGTTGTTGGCCGCGCCCTGCAATGCGATGAGGTACAGGTCGGGCGACAGGCGCGAATTCACCGCGACACGGAACGGCACGCTGTTCGAGCCGGTGAACAGCGCCTGCGCCGTACCTGACCCGCCACGGTAATCGACCTTCACGCGCCCGCTATCGAGCACCGTCGCACCGTAACGAAGGTCGGCGACCTGCGCGTCGGCCACTATCTGCGGCTTGTCGTACAGGACGATGTCCGCGTTGATCAGCGCGCGGCCGATCGTAAAGTCGACCATGCCGGGGATCGTCGCCGACAGCGCACGCGCATTGACGCTGGCGCGCTGATACTTGCCCTGCGCGCGCAGCGTGGCGAGCCCGTTCAGGCCCTGCCCGTTGAAGCGCACCTGGCCGGCGAACGGTCCGGCCACGGTCTGTACGACGCGTCCGCCGAACTGGACCCCGGCGAACAGCACGCGGCGGATATCGACCGCCAGCTGTCTGCCCGGCGTGACCAGCACGTCGGCGGTGAACGGACCGTAATTGGTGCCACCGGTCGCGTTCACCTGATAGGCGCCGCCACGCCCGACAACCCGTGCATCGAGGTTCGCAAGTCCGATCCCGACCCCGGGGCGCGGCGCGCGCAGCCGCACGACGGGCGCCGTCGCCGATCCCGTGACGCGCGCGGTCAACGGGCCGTATTGCTTCGAGAAGGCGTCTGCATCGACCAGCACCGCGCCGCTCGCAGGGTCGAACCGCCCCTGCCCGCGCGTGATGCGGAATTGCGGCGCATTCATCGTAAGACTCTGGAAGGTGACGACGCCTTCAGGCGAATAGCCGAAGCGCGTGCTGAGCACCGCATTCCCGCCCAGGAAGGAGCGAACGCCCTCGTTGAAGAGCTGCTTGGTCTGCACTGCGACGCGCCCGGTGATCCCGAACCCGCCACGCGCGCCGGGAACCAGCTTCGCATCGGTCTGGATGTTGAGAATGCCGACGCTATCGACGCGGAAGTTGTTGACACGGCCCTGCAATCCACCGGTGTATCGCCCGGTCTGGACGTTGGCGGCGATGATTGCGGTCGCATCGATCGTGTCGGAGCGGATGCGCAGATTGTCGGACAGCACGTTCGGCATCTGCACCGCAATGTCGCCATCGATCCGCGCATTGGTGGTCAGCCCGCCGAGCGCCGGGTTCAACCCCGCAACGCGCTTGGCGCGGGCGTGGACCGGCACCATGATACGGTCGCTGTTCACACGAGCTAGACCCTCGGCATACAGGTTCTCGACGCTCATCTCGCCGAAGCCGAGCGACGCGGCCCGCACCTTGTAGTCGACCGTCGGCGTGGCGAACGCCCCGTTCAGCACCACGCGCGCCAGCACGTCACGCCCGCGCAGGTTCGGAGCGATCGCACCGGGGGTCAGCAATCGCGCGTCGACCGCGAAATTGCCGAACCGGCTGTTCTTCAGGTCGAGCATCCCGCCGGCATCCACCGCCAGCGCGTCCGAATTGAGCTTGATGCGGGTGTCGGCGCTACGCTCGCCGAGCGTCACGTCGGCCGCCACCTGCAACGCGGGTGCCGTCAGACGCTCGACCGGGCCTTCCAGATAGAGGCCGGGGCGCGTCGGACCGCGCACTTCGAAATGGCCATTGCGCGCGGTCAGCGACAGGTTCGCCAATTGTCCGCCGCCCAGCGTGGCGAGCGCACGCCCTTGCCACGCCGCCCAGCTGCCGCGACCGGCGACGGTAGCAGTCAACGGCGCCTTCAATCCGGCCAGCTGCGCGACCACGCCGCCCGCGGGGGCGTTCAGCCGCACGTCGAGATCGAGCTTGTTGTCGTCGGGCACCGCATCCAGCTTCAGCCGCGCGACATCGCCGCCGGCGACCCCGGGGCCACGCAACGCGACCGCGTCCACCAGCAATTGTGCGCGACGATCGGCGATATGCGCCTGCCCGTCGAAGCGCGCGATGTGGCGCGCACCCGAAACCGCCGGTTCCATGACGAAGCGTGCGACCTGCATGCGGCCGATGTCGATATCGAGATCGGGCAGCAGCGGTGCATTGGGGTCGGTCGGCTCGGTCGACGGCTTCAGCTCGGGATTGCGGCGTAGCGTGATGAGCTGGCTCGACACGCTGCGCACGTCGACATGGTTGCTGGCGAACGCGAACGGCCGCCAGTCCACCTCCAGCCGCGGCGAGGTGAGGAACACGCCCTTGGGGTCGCTGACCCGCACGTCGCTGAGCCGCATCCGGCCGTAAAGCGAACCGTCGATCCGCCCGACCTTGATGTTCAGCCCGGAGGCGGTGGTGTAGCCGCCGATCTGGTCGGCGACGAAGCGCCGGCCGGGATCGGTGTTGATGCCCAGCACGATCGCGAGCACCAGCAGCAGCAGTGCGGCGATCGCGATCCCGATCCACTTCAGGATTCGCAGCCACAGCGGACGGCGATCCGCCGCGATCATGCCCTCGCCCGGCGCCAGCGTCTCGTCAGTCATCAGAACGCCTGCCCGATCGAAATGTAGAGCGCGACCTTGGCATCGCCGGGACGCGGGTTGAGCGGCGTCGCGACATCGACGCGCATCGGGCCGAAATTGGTATAGAAGCGTCCTCCGATACCGGCGCCGAAGCGCAGGTCGCTGGCATCCGGCAGGCTGCTTTCGTAGGTGTTGCCGGCGTCCAGGAACGGCACGATTCCGAAGTTGCCGAAGCGGTAGCGTGCCTCGATCGAGAATTCGTTCAGGCTGCGCCCGCCGATCGGCCGGAGGTCCTTGACCTCGTCGCGATCCTTGTCGTCCGGGACCAGCGAGCTTTCGGGTTCGAGCGGCCCGAGCCGTTGGAAGCCGTAGCCGCGCACCGATCCGCCCCCGCCGCCGTAATAGCGGCGCGACGGCGCGATATCATCGCGCGCGATGCCGAAGATGCTGCCCGCGCGTACGCGGCCGGCGATCACCAGCTTGTCGGACACCGGATAATAAGCGGTGCCCTCGATCAGGCTGCGCCCATAGGGACGCACCGAGCCCTGTACCGAGGTTTCCGGGCTCAGACTGAGTTTCAGGCGATAGCCACGCGTCGGATTGAGCAGATCGTCAGAGGTATCGAACTGCACCTGCCCGGGGAGCGCGAGCACGCCATAAGTTCGGCGCACGCGATCGTTGTCGGCGAAGTCGAAGACGCTTTCGTTCGTGCCGACCAGCTCGAACCCATAGGCATAGGTGAACTTCTTCTGCCAGATCGGCGTCGAATCGTAGGAGATGCGGCCGGACAGCGTGCCGGTGAACGCCTCGAACGCATCGTAATTGGCGCGCAACGCGCTGGCGACCAACGTCACCGTGCGGTCGCGCTTGCCGGCGTTCTGTCGGCGGAAGGTCCCCGACACCCCCTGCTGCTGCGTGCCCGCGATCGCGCCCAGGATCAGCGCGCCCTCGGGCGGGAACCGGTTGCGGTTGGTGAATGTGCCCTCGACCGTCACGCCCTGCCCGGTCTGGAAACCGGCTCCGCCTGCCAGGCTTTTGGCCGGGCCGCGCGTCTGCCGGACCATCAGGTCGACCTGCTCGGTCCCGTCGGGCAGGATCGTGCCGGTGCGCACCGGCTGGACGCCGACACCGTTGAACAGCCCGGTCGCGACCAGCGCTTCGCGCAGATCGTCGGCCTTGCGGTTGTCGTACAATTGTCCTTGGTCGAAGCGCGGGAAAACGTTCAGGTGCTTCAGGTCGAACACCGGGTCACCCTCGGTCCTGAGCGCCCCGAACGACGATCGCGGACCGGTATCGACCGGCAGGGTGTAGTCGCCCCGCGCGGTCCGCTCGTCGAGCAGGATGTCGCGGTCGCCGACCTTTACGAACGGATAGCCCTGCTGCGGCAACTTCAGGCTGACGTTCGCCTCCGCGCCCTGCACGCGTGCCGCCTCGATGGGATCGCCGGTCCTGAGCGGCAACTCGCGCCGGACGAGGTCGGACGGGGTCGTCGGTTGCGCCTGCACGGTGATCGTGCCGAGTTTGTATTGCTGGCCCGGCGTCGCGCTGACGATCGCCTTCAGTTGCTGCTTTTCGCCCGTCACGTTCTCGATCGTGGAGATCGCCGTTCCGTCGTAATAGCCGAGCGACTTCATCAGCCGCACCGCGAGTTGCTCGTCCTCGCGACCGCGCGCCGCCACTTGCGTGGCATTGTCGGCCTTGCCCTTGCCGTCGCGCAGTGCCGACAGCGAATTGAACTCGTCGGTCAGCCCGAGCGGGTCGAGGCCGCGCACTTCGCTGGCATAGCGGATGTCGGGTGTCTCGTCCGCCTTCGGATCGGCGACGCTCTGGAGCGGCGTCGAGTCGAAGGCCGCCAACGGCTCCAGCGGCTGTGTCAGCGCGGGGTCAGGCGCTGGCGCCGGCGGCAGCGCGCCGGGCACGATCGGCTGCTGCGCGGCATCCTGCGCCGGCGCGGGCGCAGCGGTCGGGGCCGCTTCGGTCGTCATCGGCTCCAGTGGCGCGTTCAGGTCGCCGGACAGCGGCGGCAAGGCCTTGTCGAACTCGGCATCGGGGACGATCGGGGCGTTCGCCTGCTGGTCGGCTTCGGCGGGCTCCGCGGGCGTTTGCGGCGCATCGGGTCCCTGCGCGGGCGCCGCGCCGGGGGTTTGCATTTGCGCATGCGCCTGCCCGGCGATCAGCGCGATCCCGGCGGTAGCCAGGAGCAGACGGAAATGACGAGTCGAACGAACCAAGAATACGCCCCTTTGCGCAGGGGACACCGGTGCTCCGGCTCGTACCCCCGTCCCCTCGCAACGTTCGACATGCCAAACAGTTGCGCTTGCCCGTGTCATCCCGGCGACTGGCGTACCGCCCGGCCAGGCCGTAGGACGGCGGCAACGAAGCGTGGGAGAGTGCATGAACTTCGATCTCGACGACGATCACCGCATGATCGCCGAGCTGGTGCGGCGGTTCGTCGACGACGAACTGGTTCCGCTGGAAAACGGCGTCCTTGACCGTGACGCACGCGGCTACGGGCTGGAGCTGACCGCCGACGAACGCGCGCAGGTCGACCGCGTCTCGCGCGAGCTGGGATTATGGGGCCTCGACGCGCCCGCCGACGTCGGCGGGACCGACCTGCCGGCCGTGGCGATGGTCGCGGTCAACGAGGCGCTGGGTCGCACGATCGCGCCGTGGACGCTCCCCCCCGATTCGCCGAACCTGCGCATGCTGGCCGCTACGGTCGACGAGCGCCAGCGCGAGGCGTATCTGGCGCCATATGTACGCGGCGAGACGATCTCGGCGATCGGCATCTCCGAACCGGGCGCGGGCTCCGACCCGGCGGGTATGAAGACCATTGCGGTGCGCGACGGCGACGACTGGGTGTTGAACGGTCGCAAGATCTGGATCACGAAGGCCGACCGCGCCGATTTCACGATCGTGATCGCGGTGACCGACAAGGAAAAGCGCCAGCGCGGCGGAATGAGCGCGTTCCTGGTCGATCGCGACGCACCGGGCTTCTCCGTGGTGCGCCCGATCCCGATGATCGGCGGCGAGACGACCTACGAGGTCGCGCTGGACGATTGCCGGGTGCCGGGTTGGAAGCTGCTCGGCACCGAAGGCCAGGGGTTCGCGCCGATGCAGCTGCGGCTGAACACGCGTCGCGCGGAGATGGCGGCGAACGCGATCGGCATGGCGGCACGCGCGCTCGACATGCTGGTCGAGTACGCACCACAGCGCACGACCTTCGGCAAGCCGCTCAGCGAGCGCCAGACGGTGCAGAACTGGGTCGCCGATGCCGCGATCCGCATCCATGCGGCACGGCTGATGGCCTATGACTGCGCGTGGAAGATCGACCAGCGCCGCGATGCGCGCACCGAGGTGTCGATGCTGAAGAGCTTCGCGCTGGAAATGGCGTGGGAGGTGCTCGACCACGTCATGCAGGCATTCGGCGCGATGGGGGTGACCCGCGAGCTGCCGCTGGCGCAGATGGCGGCGCGCATCCGCCTGATGCGGATCTACGACGGTCCGACCGAGATCCACAATTGGGTCGTAGCCCGCAACCTTCTGGGAACCCGCGCATGAAGCAGCATCTCTCCGTAGCCCGCGCCCGCCATGTCGCCACCGTGGTGATCGATCGCGCGCCGCACAATCACGTCAACGCCGCGCTGATCCATGCGCTGGCGGACGTGCTCGACGACTGCGACGCCGATCCGGACGTCCGCGCTGTCGTGCTGGCGACCGAAGGACGGGTGTTTTGCGGCGGCGCCGACCTGACCGGTGACAAGCCGCTGGTCGACGAACAGGGCGAGAGCGAGACACCGGCGCTATATCGCGGCGCGGTGCGGCTATTTTCCGCGAAGAAGCCGATCGTCGCGGCGATCCAGGGCGCGGCGGTCGGCGCCGGGCTCGGGCTCGGGCTCGTCGCCGACTTCCGGGTCGCGGCGCCCGAGGCGCGCTTCTCCGCCAATTTCGTGACGCTCGGCTTCCATGCCGGCTTCGGGATCAGCCACACGCTGCCGCGGGTGATCGGCGGGCAGCATGCGTCGCTCATGCTGCTGACCGGGCGGCGGGTGAAGGCGGACGAGGCGCTTCGTTACGGTCTGGTGGACGCGATTGCGCCACTTGACGAGGTGCGCGCCGCCGCGCAGGCGCTGGCGGCCGAGATCGCGGTCAACGCGCCGCTGGCTGTCGAGGCGACCCGCGCCACGCTGCGCGCCGATCTCGCCGAGGCGGTGCGGACACGGACCGAACACGAGCGCGCCGAACAGGATCGGCTGATGCTTACGGCCGATTTCCGCGAAGGTCTGCGTGCCGTCGCCGAGCGTCGAGCGGGACGTTTCGTACGCGCCTGAAAATATAAATCGTCACGCTGCGAAACATTTGCGACAAATAACGCTTAGCCGACAGGGCGCTTCCCGCATTCAGACAGGGCGATGTGTGACGACAGGTTCGATGGTACGGCGGGTGCGTGCAGCAGCCGGGCCGGCAGGCGCGGCGGCGCTGCTTGCGCTGGCGGCGTGTAGCGGCGGCTCCGGCGAAGACGGTCAGGGCAAAAGCAAGGGCGGCCCCGGCGGCGCGGGCAACGGACCGGTGCAGGTCGGTTTCGTCGTCGTGCAGCCGACCGCGGTGCCGACGATCAGCGACCTGCCCGGCCGCACCGTCGCCTTTGAAAGCTCGCAGGTCCGCCCGCAGATCACCGGCGTCATCCAGAAGCGCTTCTTCACGGAAGGCGCATTGGTGAAGCGCGGTCAGCCGCTCTACCAGATCGACCCCTCGCTCTACCGCGCCGCCGCCAACCAGGCGAGCGCGAACGTCGCCAACGCACAGGCCACCTTCGCCGCGGCCAAGACCCGCGCCGACCGCTACAAGCCGCTCGCCGACATGGAGGCGATCAGCGCGCAGGATTATACCGACGCGGTCGCCACGCAGCGGCAGGCCGCGGCATCGATCGACGTCAACCGGGCGCAGCTCGACACCGCGCGCGTCAACTTGCGCTTCACCACCGTTCCCGCTCCGATCACGGGCCGGATCGGGCGCTCGTTGTTCACGGTCGGCGCGTTGGTCAGCGCGACGCAGGCCGATCCGCTCGCTACGATCCAGCAGCTCGACCCGATCTTCGTCGATATCCAGCAATCGAGCGCCAATCTGCTCGCGTTGCGCCGCGCGCTGGCCAGCGGCGGCGCCGCGCCGGCCCGCGCCGAGGTGACGCTGAAGCTCGAGGACGGCACCGACTACGGGATCAAGGGCACGGTGGAATTCGCCGAGGTGGTCGTCGATCCGACCACCGGCACCGTAACCCTGCGCGCACGCTTCCCCAATCCGCAGTCCCTACTGTTGCCCGGTATGTTCGTCCGCGCGCAATTCGCGCAATCGATCCAGAACAACGCCTTCCTCGTGCCGCAAGCCGCGATCAGCCGCGACGCCAAGGGTGCCGCCTCGCTCTTCGTCGTCGGCGCGGACAACAAGGCGGTCCAGCGCACGATCCAGGCCGACCGCACGCAAGGCGCCTATTGGGTGGTCACCGGCGGGCTCCGCCCCGGCGACAAGGTCATCACGCAGGGGCTCGCGAATTTGCGGCCGGGCGCGGCGATCACCGCGGTGCCGGCCAATGCTCCGCAACCCGTCAAGGCCCCCTCCGCCGAGCAGATGGAGAAGATGCAGGCCGGCAAGAGCAAGGCGGGCTGACGCTTCATGTCGCGTATCTTCATCGATCGGCCCATCTTCGCGTGGGTGCTGGCGATCATCGTGATGCTGGCCGGCGTCGGGGCGATCCTGTCGCTGCCGATCGCGCAATATCCCGATGTTGCGCCGCCGCAGGTGTCGATCCGCGCCACCTTCCCCGGCGCGAATGCGCAGACGATCCAGAACAGCGTCACGCAGGTGATCGAACAGCAGCTGACCGGCATCGACGGGTTGCTCTATTTTCAATCGAGCTCGTCCAGCCGCGGCTCGGTGACGATCACCGCGACCTTCGACAAGGGCACCGATCCCGACATCGCGCAGGTGCAGGTTCAGAATCAGGTCCAGCAATCGCTCAGCCGCCTGCCGCAACAGGTGCAGCAACAAGGGCTGGTGGTTCGCAAGTCCAACCCGGACTTCCTGCTGATCGTCGGCGTCTATGACACCACCGACAAGCTGACCAACCAGGACGTCTCCGACTATCTCGTCTCCAACCTTCAGGATCCGCTCGGACGTACCCAGGGCGTGGGCGACACCAACGTGTTCGGCTCGCAATATGCGATGCGGATCTGGCTCGACCCTGCGCGGCTCAACAGCTTCCAGCTAATGCCCGGCGACGTCGTCACCGCGATCCAGAACCAGAACACCGAAGTGGCGGCCGGCGAGATCGGCGGGCAACCGATGCCGTCGTCGCAGATGCTGAACGCGGTGGTCACCGCGCAGTCGCGGCTTCAGACCCCGGCGCAGTTCGCGCAGATCATCCTCAAGACCGCACAGGATGGCGGCACCGTTCGCCTCTCCGACGTGGCGCGGATCGAATTGGGCGCGGAGAGCTACAATGCGTTCAGCCGCGTCAACCGCCACCCGGGTGCCGGCATCGCGGTGCTGCTCGCGCCCGGCGCCGACGCGCTCAAGACCGCCGAGCTGGTGAAGGCGCAGGTCGCGCAGGCGGCGAAGGGCTTCCCGGCGGGGCTGACCTACGCTTTCGCCAACGACACCACCGACTTCATCAAGCTGTCGATCGAAGAAGTGGTCAAGACGCTGATCGAGGCGATCATCCTGGTCGTCATCGTCATGTTCGTCTTCCTGCAAAGCTGGCGCGCGACGCTGGTGCCCGCGATTGCGGTTCCGGTCGTCCTGCTCGGCACGTTCGCGGTCTTCTATGTCGCGGGCTTCTCGATCAACACGCTGACGCTGTTCGGGCTCGTGCTCGCGATCGGCCTGCTGGTGGACGACGCGATCGTCGTGGTCGAGAACGTCGAGCGGCTGCTGGAGGAAAACCCCGGCATGACCCCGCGCGAGGCGACGATCGAATCCATGAAGGAGATCACGGTCGCGCTGGTCGCGATTGCGCTGGTCCTGTCGGCGGTATTCATGCCGATGGCGTTCTTCGGCGGATCGACCGGCGTGATCTATCGCCAGTTCTCGCTGACGATCGTGTCGGCGATGGTGCTGTCGGTGCTGGTCGCGGTGATCCTGTCGCCGGCGCTGACCGCGACGTTGCTGAAGCAGACGCACGACGAACATGGCGATCCGATCGAGGAAAGCTGGGTCGGCCGCAAGCTGCCGCGCGTCGCGCATGTGCTGGAGCGCGCGCGCGACGGCTTCAACGACACCTTCGATCGCGGCGTGGCGCGCTACGTCGCGGGCGTGCGGCGCGTGATCGATCGCAAGGCGCTGTTCCTGCTGATCTACCTGCTTACCGTTGCGTTGCTGGCGGTGCTCTTCCTGCGGATGCCGACCGGCTTCCTGCCGACCGAGGATCAGGGCGCGGCTATCGTCCAGTTCCAGCTGCCGGCCGGCGCCACCCGCGCACGTACCGAGGAAGTGCAGCACAAGGTCGAGGATTATCTCGCCACCAGCGAGGGCAAGAACGTCCGCACGATGTTCACGGTCAGCGGCGGCGGCGGTGGCGGCGCCAGTGGTCAGAACACCGGCCAGGGCTTCGTCAACCTCGCCCCATGGGATGATCGCGCGGGCAAGGAAAACACCGCGGATTCGATCGTCGCGCGTGCCTCGGCGGCGTTCCGGGGGCTTCGCGACGCGCGTGTCTTCGCGCTGGTGCCGCCGGCCGTGCGCGGGCTGGGGCAATCGAACGGCTTCACGATGGAATTGCAGAATTCCAGCGGCATGAGCGCCGAGAAGTTTGGCGCCGCCAAGGACAAGCTGCTCGCCGCAGCCAACGCCGATCCGGCGCTGGCTTCCGTGCGCCTGACCGAGCTGCCCGATGTCGCCACGCTGAAGATCGACGTCGACCAGCAGAAGCTCGCGGCGTTCGGGCTGACGCAGGCCGATGTGAACACCACGCTATCGACCGCGTGGGGCGGTCGCTACGTCAACGACTTCGTCGATCGCGGCCGTGTGAAGCGCGTGTTCGTGCAAGGCGACGCACCCTATCGCGCCGCACCGACCGACCTGAACCAGTGGTTCGTACGCGGATCGGGCGGGCAGATGGTCCCCTTTGCCGCGTTCGCGCAGATCGGCTGGAGCCAGGCACCCGTCACGCTGTCGCGCTTCAACGGCATCCCGTCGTTCGAATTGCAGGGCGCCGCCGCCGCCGGCAAGAGCTCGGGCGACGCGATGACGCGGATCGAGGAACTGGCGGCGCAGATCCCGGGCACCAGCGTGTCGTGGGCCGGGCTGTCGTTCCAGGAACGGCTGTCGTCGGGACAGGCGCCGCTGCTCTACGGTCTGTCGATCCTCGTCGTCTTTCTCTGCCTCGCCGCGCTTTACGAAAGCTGGTCGATCCCGTTCGCGGTGCTGCTGGTCATTCCGCTCGGGTTGATCGGGGCGATCCTGTTCACGACGCTGCGCGGACTGGTCAACGACGTCTATCTCCAGATCGGTCTGCTGACGACGATGGGGCTGGCCGCGAAGAACGCGATCCTGATGATCGAGTTCGCCGAACAGGAGGAGAAGAAGGGCAAGCGCGTCATCGATGCCGCATTGTCGGCAGCGCGCATCCGGCTGCGCCCGATCCTGATGACCAGCCTCGCGTTCATCTTCGGCGTGCTCCCGCTGGCGATCTCGACCGGCGCGGGCGCCAACAGCCGCATCGCGATTGGCACGTCCGTGATCGGCGGGATGGTGACAGCGACGGTGCTGGCGGTCTTCTATATTCCGCTGTTCTTCGTGCTGGTCCGCCGCGGGTTCCGCGACGGGTGGAGGGGCCTGCGCCGCGGTGCCGACCCCAGCCCCGACGATAACGGCGACGATCACGGCGACGATCATGGGGGCGGTCACGGCTCCGCCGCGGCGCCCGACGCGCCCAGGCAACTGCCGCGCCCGATCGAAAAGCCCGCGCTGCCAGCGCCAGAGGGGGCATGATGATCCGCCTGTTCGCCATCCTGTCTGCCTCGGCCGCATTGGCCGGCTGCTCGCTCGCGCCAACCTATGTCCGCCCCGCTCCCCCGGTGCAGTCGTCATGGCCGGTCGGCGACGCCTATCTGCGCCGAAGCGAGGCGGCGTTGCCCAGCGTCACCTATCGCGACATTTTCCGCGATCCGCGTCTGCAGACGCTGATCGACCAGTCGCTCGCCAACAATCGCGACCTCCGCGTCGCGGTGGCGAATATCGAGGCGACCCGCGCGCAATATCGCATCCAGCGCGGCGACCTGTTCCCGCAGATCAACGCGAGCGGCAATTACAGCTACCGTGAGAGCAGCCGATCCGGCGTGAACACCGGTATCAACACCGGCACCGGAGCGGGCACTGGGTCTGGGACTGGAACCGGCAACACGGGCGGCACCGGTTTAGGCGGAAGCGGTGTCGGCACGGGTACGGGCGGCACCGGTACGACCGTGGTCTCCGGCGCGAACAGCACGTTCCAGGCGCAGGTCGGCGTGACAGCATTCGAGATCGACCTGTTCGGTCGTGTCCGCTCGCTGACCGGAGCGGCGCTGTCGCGCTATTTCGCGCAGGAAGCCGCCGCCCGCGCGACGCGGCTGACACTGATCGGCGATCTCGCCACCGCGTGGCTCAGCTATGCCGCCGACAAGAGCCTGCTGACCGTCGCCGAGCAGACCGCGGTCGCAGCCCGCAACAGCGTGCGGCTGACCGATGCGCGCCGTCGCGGCGGTGTCGCACCGCGGACCGACGTGCGCCAGGCCGAACAGATACTCGCCACCGCAGAAGCCGATCTCGCCGAACAGCGCACGTTGCTGGCGCAGGACGTCAACGTGATCCAGTTGCTGGTCGGCGCGCCGGTCGATCCGGCGCTGCTGCCGGGCGGTATCGAACAGGCCGCCCGGACGATCGGCGAACTGCCGGCCGGAATCGACTCCGGCGTGCTGCTCCGCCGCCCCGACGTGGTGCAGGCGGAATATTCGCTCCGCGCCTTCAATGCTGAAATCGGCGCCGCACGCGCGGCGCTGTTCCCGCGCATCACGCTGACCGGGCTGGTCGGCTTCGCGAGCACGGCGCTGCGCACATTGTTCACCGGCGATGCCTTCAACTGGTCGGTCGCCCCCAGCGCCAGCTATCCGATCTTCCGCGCCGGCGCCGGCCGCGCCGGGGTCGAGTACAGCGTGGCGCAGCGCGATGCGGCGCTCGCCACCTACGAGCAGACGATCCAGAGTGCGTTCCGCGAGGTGTCGGATGCGCTCGCGCGGCGCGGTACGATCACCGAACAGCTCGCCGCCAACCAGCGCTTCTACACCGCGGCTGTCGACACGCTGAACCTGACCAACGCGCGGTACCGTGGCGGGATCGACACCTATCTGACGTCGCTCGATGCGCAGCGGCAATTGTATTCGGCGCAACGCACGCTGGTGCAGACGCAGCTGGTGCGGGCGACCAATCTCGTCACGCTTTACCGTACCTTGGGCGGCGACTCGCTGCTCGACGTCACCGATCAGGGGCCGAAGCCCGCAGCGGGTTGACCGCCGCGTCGTGCGCGCCGACGATGGCCGATCGATGGTGAGGAACGCGAGCATGCCGCAACATCGCATACGCCGTTTCGAAGAGCGCGACCGGTTACCGATGCAGGCGTTCGCGCGCGGCCTGCCGGAGCACGACCTGCTGTTCCTCGGCCGCGACCTGCGCCAGCCGCGCGTGATCGCGGCGTGGCTGGCCGCGATCGCTGATGGCTGGATCGACGGGCTGGTCGCCGAGGATGAGGGCGCGCTGGTCGGCACGGCGGCGCTGGTCCGCGATCCGCTGAGCTGGAGCGCCCATGTCGGCGAGATCCGGTTGCTCGTCGCCCCGGATCGGCGTGGCAGCGGGCTGGGCGGCGACTTGTTGCAGGCGGTGATGCAGATCGCCGACGCGCGCGACGTAGCGAAGCTCACCGTGGCGATGACCGCGGATCAGACGGGCACGCTGGCGCTGTTCGAAGGTCTGGGCTTCGTCGCGGAGGCGCGGCTTTGCGATCATGTACGCGACGGCGCCGGACGGGCGCACGACCTGCTGGTACTGGCGCATCGCCCCCGCCCCACTGCGTGACGACATCGCGGACGGCGAACCCGCCGCCCGCGAGATCTGGCCGGGCTCAGGCGGAGGGGTCACCCGAATTGCCCGGTGCCACTGCCGCGCGGCCGAACTGCATGATGAGCTGGCCGATCTCGCGCGCCTGCTCCATCGATCGCTGGCCCTGTGTCTGCAGATAGTCGCTCTGGATCTGCATGACCTGCGACAGGTCCTTGGCCTGCGCCGCGGCGCGCATCGCGGCGAATGCCTGTTGGGTGTTCGTCTCGACCTGATCGAGGATCTTGGTGCTGATCGTCGATCCGCTTTCCATCATGTGCTGCCCCGACTGGCGGATCTGGTCGGTGGCTTTCTGCGCTGCGTCGGCGGCAGCGCGGCCCATGTCGTTCCTGTTGTCGGTCATCGTCGATCTCCCTCGTGGCAGATGATGGCTGCCTGCGCTCAACCCGGCAAGCCGGTGCTTGGTTGCTGCGTGTCGCAACCGCGGGCTGGTGGAGCGACCGCGCTCGGGATAGAATGCGCGGATGTCCTGGAGCGCGAAGATGACCCTTGCCCTGCTGCTGCCGCTGCTGATCGCCGCCGCGCCCCCGCCCGCGCCGCAGGAGCAGCCGGCCTCCGACGCGGCATGCGCGACGATCCGCCCTGCCTTCCCGGTGGGGTTCGAGGGGTGGAGCGTCCGCACCCCACTGGATGCCGGCGCCGGCACACGCAGCGCGCCGGTGCTGGTCGTCGGTCGCGCCGCCGAGCTGCGGCTGGTGTCGTTCGATCGCCTGACCCCGGCCGTTACCCCCACGCGCATCGCGGAGCCGAGCAGTTCCGGCGGCATGGCGTTGTTCCAGGTCACGCGGCCCGGCACCTACCGCGTCGCACTGGGTGGCCCGGCGTGGATCGACGTGGTGCGCGCCGGTCGTTCGCTGCCGGCCATGGCGCATGGACATGGACCGTCGTGCACCGGCATCCGCAAGATGGTCGACTTCAAGCTCGCACCCGGGCGCTATATCCTGCAATTGACCGGCGCCACGGCCGTGACCTTGCCGGTGATGATCGCGCACGCCCGGCGGGTCGCGGCATGATCGCGCCGCTGCTCGCGCTGCTGCTCGCCACACCGCAGGTCGCGCCGACCCCGCCCCCGCCCCCCGCGGCTCCCGCAACGGCCCCCACCCCCGCGACGTTGACCCGCGTGGTGCTGACCACCGCGGCAGGACCGATCGTGATCGGCGTCGACTCGCGCGCCGCACCCGTCACCGCCGCCAACTTCCTGAAATTCGTCGACGGCAAGAAGCTGGACGGCGTCTCCTTCTATCGCGCGGTGAAGGTCGCGAACGGCTTCGGCCTCGTCCAGTTCGGCACCCGCAACGATCGCGCGCGCACGTTGCCGGCGATCAAGCACGAACCGACGACGCAGACCGGGCTCAGTCACACCGACGGCACGATCTCGATGGCGATGGCCGCGCCCGGCACCGCCAGCGGCGACTTCTTCGTCGTCGTCGGCGATTTGCCGTCGATGGACGCCACCGCCGGCCAGCCCGGCTTCGCCGCGTTCGGACGCGTGCTGGAGGGGATGGACGTCATCCGCACGATCCTGCTCGCGCCCACCTCGCCGACGCTGGGCGACGGCGCCATGAAGGGGCAGATGCTGGCGCCCGCGATCCGCATCACCACGGCACGTCGCGCGCCCTGACGCGCTTCCGCCTCCATGACGGATCGGTTACAGGAGCGACCAAAGGAGTCCGCCCATGACCAGCACGCTCGCCACCCGAACCGACTGGAGCGCGATCGTCGCCACCGAACTGGCCGACGTCATCGCGCTGCGCCGCGCGATCCATTCCGAGCCGGAGGTCGGGCTGCACTGCCCGCTGACTACAGCGAAGGCCAAGGCGGCGCTCGCCGGGCTGCCGCTGGAAATCCGCGACAGCACCAGCACCACCGGCTTCATCGCGATCCTGCGCGGCGGGCGCGGTGGCGGCGGCGCATCGAACGGGCGCACGGTGCTGCTGCGCGGCGACATGGATGCGCTGCCGATGACCGAGGAGACCGGGCTGCCGTTTGCCTCCACCATCCCCGGCGCGATGCACGCCTGCGGACATGACGCGCATACCGCGATGCTGGCCGGCGCCGCCAAAGCGCTGTGCGCGCGTCGCGAAGAGCTGTCGGGGACGATCGTCTTCATGTTCCAGCCCGGCGAGGAAGGCCATCACGGCGCACGGCACATGATCGCCGATGGCCTGCTCGACATCGCCCGGCCGGAGGCGGCGTTCGCGCTGCACATCCTGCCGAACGCACCGGCGGGAACGTTCGTCGGCCGCGAGGGCGCGATGCTCGCCTCGACCGACACGGTACTGGCGACGATCCGCGGCACGGGCGGGCACGCCGCGATGCCGCACGACGCGATCGATCCGATCCCGGTCGCCTGCGCAATCGTCACTGCGCTGCAACAGCATGTCGCCCGACGCGTGCCGGTCGCCGATCCGGCGGTGCTGACGATCACGCAGATCCACGCCGGTTCGTCGCACAACATCATTCCCGGCGAAGTGAAGCTGATGGGGACGCTTCGTACCCTGTCGGAGAGCACGCGCAGCGCGATGCGCGCGGCCTTCCATCAGGTTGCGCAAGGGATCGCCACCGCGCACGGCTGCGTCGCCGAGACCTCGATCGAGGAAGGCTATCCGGTGACGATGAACGACCCGCGCGCCACGCGCGTGCTGCGCGAATTGGCCGGCGAGGTGCCGGGTGCGAGCGGCTGGACGACGATGTCCGCGCCGATCATGGGTGGCGAGGATTTCAGCTACGTGCTGCGCGAGGTGCCAGGCGCAATGGCGTTCATGGGCGTCGCCGCGCCCGACAGCGACTGGCGCACCAATCCACCGCTCCACAACACGCGAATGACGATCGACGAGCAGGTAATGGCGACCGGCGTCGCGATGCACTGCGCTGTGGCGGAACGCTTCCTGGATCGCGGGCTGGACTGATCGTCGTGACCGCCATGACGATGCTGCGCGACGCCACCGGCCCGGCGCACGAGCAGGTCGACGCCGCCTTCGGCGCGCACGATCTGTCCTCGACCGCGGCGTATCGCGCCTTCCTGCTGGCGCACGCGCGCGCATTGCCGGCCGCCGAGCGCGTGATGGCGGCGCTGCCGTTCGCCGCCACGTTGCCGACGCGCACGCCGTCGCTCACCGCCGATCTCGCCGCGCTGGACGCCGACATGCCCGCGCCGTTGCCCTTCACGCCCGGCGGTGACGCCGCGACATTGTGGGGCGTGCTCTACGTGGTGGAGGGGTCGCGGCTCGGCGGTGCGCTGTTGGCACGGCAGGTGCCGGACGGGTCTCCGCGCGGCTATCTCGGCGCGGTTCATGCGCCCGGCCAGTGGCGCGCGATCCGCGCCGCACTCGACGACGCGGCCGCGGGCCGGGACGCGGACTGGACAGGGCGGATGGTGGCGGGCGCGCTGGCGACCTTCGCGCTCTACGCGGACGCCGCCGGCGCCTGAGCGCTCAATCCGCCTCGATCGGCGCAGTCAGCACGGCGCGCAGACCGGGGCGGTTGTCGAGATATTCGACCTGCCCGTCGATCCGCTGGATGACGGCGCGCATCATCCGGCTGCCGAAGCCCTCGCCATCGCCCTTCTTGCCGACGCCCTGGTCGGCGACGATCAACCGCAGCCGGTTGCGATATTGCTCCAGCACGATCTCGATCGGCCCGCCATCCTGCGCGGGATACGCGTATTTGGTGGCGTTGATGACCAGTTCGGCGGCGATCAGCCCGATGTTCACGGCGCGATCCGTGGGGATCAGAACGGGCGCAAGCGACAACGACATGTGCCGCCCCCATTCGTCGCCCAGCGACGCCTTCATGTCCTCGATCAACTCGCCGATATAGCGGCTGAGGTCGATGGTCTCGATCTGGTCGTCGCTGTAGAGGCGACGGTGCACCAGCGCGACCGCGGAGAGCCGCGAGCGTGCTTCACGTAGCTGGTCGGCCACGGCGCCCGGGCCCGCATCACGCGCCTGGATCGCAAGGAACGACGACACAAGTTGCAGGCTGTTCTGCACGCGGTGATCGACCTCGCGCATCAGCAGGTCCTTCTGCACCAGCAACGCGTCCTTGTCGGCGCTGGCGCGCTCCAGTTCCTGGTTCAGCCGCCGCAATTCGTTGGAGGCCCGCGCCTCGCGCAACAACCGGCGCAGGCGACCGACGCCTTCGATCTGCTCCAGGGTCCAGCGCCGCGCACGCCCGCGTACCGTCTCGTGCCACGATTCGAAGGAGGCGCGCGGGTGGAGCGTGACGTCGGGATCGTGCGGCACCGCCTTGTGTGGATTGCCGGCCCACTCGATTTCCTCGATCTGCTCGACCCGCAGCCACATCATCACGTGGCGATCGTCGATGCGGAGCGCGAGCACCCCCGTGATCGCGCCGAACGACCGCGCACCGTGCCATTCGGCCGCCAGTTCGCGTGTCGCGAACGGCATCGCTTCCTCGCGTAACGACAGTGCGCGAACCAGATCGAGCACGTCCTCGTCAGCCGGAACGACGCCGCTGGCGATAACGGTCTGGTCGCGGATCAGCACCAGACCATCCGCATCGAGCATCCGGCGCACCTCCTCGACACGCCGACCGAGGATCTTGAGCAGGTCCGCATCCTGGAACAGCAGCGGGCGTAGCGCATCCTCCTCGCTGCGCAGCGCCAGCCGGCCGCGATACGCCTCCGCCTCTTCCTTCGCCAGGATCTGCCGCGCCAGCGCGCCGGCCATCGCCGCGGCGGCAGCGCGGATGCTGCGCGACATCGTCTTGGGCGTCATGTTGTGACAGGCGACCAGTCCCCACAACAGCCCGTCCTTCACGATCGAGATCGACGCCGAGGCTTCCACGCCCATGTTTTGCAGATACTCGACGTGCACCGGCGAGACGCTGCGGATCGCGACGTCGCTCAGGTCCACGCCCTCAAACCCGGCAGGGCGCAGCGGCGCGGGCACGTAGTGGACGTCGGGGATCACGCGCGTGCGGTTGCGCACGTAAAGCGCACGCGCCTGCCGCGGAATGTCGGTCGCGGGGAAATGGTGGTGGAGGAACGAGGACAAGGCGGGATCGCGGTCCTCGCCGACCACGCAGCCCGCTTCGTCGTCGAGAAAGCGATAGATCATCACGCGATCGAACCCGGTGAGCGCCCGAAATGCCGTGGCGGCGCGTTCGCACAGCGCCTTCAGCGTACCCGCCCGCTCGAACCCGGCGGTGATCGCGTCGAGCCAACCGAGCGTCGCGGCGGCCGAGCGCGTCTCCTCGCCGGCCGGCTCCAGCTCGGCGATCAGCCACGGACCGGACCGGTGCAGCGCCACGTCCAGCCCGGCGACCGGCGCCGCCAGCACCGTACCCCCGGGTCCCATCGGCGCCGCATCGGCCAGTGCCGCGACGTCCTGCGCCAGAAGCTCCGACAGATCGCGCCCCAGCCACTCGGGCGTCAGCACGTCCTCGATCGCGCCCGCACCGGCCACGACCCGCATCGTCTTGGGATCGGCGACGAGCATGATGCCATGCGGCTGCACGGCGCCCGACAGGTGGATAGGCTCACGATCGCACGGCGTGAGCTCCCGATGCTCCGGAAGAAGCGCGTCTTTCGAAGCAGGTTGCGGATCCATCACCTCGCGATATGGCAACCCGCCCGCGAGTGGCAACCGATCTTACGTAGATCAGCGGTTTTTTCGAGCCAACGGGTGCACAATGGGTGCAACGTCATTAACGCGCGTTTTGCTCTGCATGCTAAGAAGAACCTGCGATGTCCGATTCCCCGCCACGTGAACCGCGCGCCAGCGTCATCCTCTACGCGCGGATCGACCATGCCGGCCGCTCGGTGGAGGTGCGCGTGCGCAATCTGTCGGCGACGGGGGCATGTATCGAGAACCCCGGTGAACTGAATCAGGGCGATCAGGTCGCCGTCACGATGGGCACGCTGCTGGAGCTGCCGGCGGAGGTGATGTGGACCTCCACGACGCTGGCGGGTTTGCACTTCGTCGAGGGCGCGATCGATCTGGCGGAGGCGCGCAAGCACCGCGACCGTGGCGTCACCGGCCCCAGGCCGAGCGCGGGCTGGATCAACAACATGCAGCACGCCTATCGCCGCCGCGACGGCTGATCACCCCGCTTGTTGCCGCGCAGGCGGCGGCCTAGGACGGCGGCATGACCCGCCTGACCGTCAATAACGAGGCCGTCGAATACCGGATGGCGCCCGATACGCCGCTCCTGTGGGCGCTGCGCGACGCATCGAATTTGACCGGCACCAAATACGGCTGTGGGACCGGCAGCTGCGGCGCCTGCACCGTCGATGTCGACGGACGCGCGGTGCGATCGTGCCAGCTGACGCTGAAGGCGGCGGAAGGCGCGTTCGTCACCACGATCGAGGGGTTGTCGCGGGAGCGCGCCCATCCGGTGCAGCTGGCGCTGATTGCCGGCAACGTGCCGCAATGTGGATATTGCATCCCCGGCATCACCATGGCCGCGGCGGCGCTGCTCAAGCACGATCCTGCGCCCAGCGAAGCGGCGATCGCTGCGGCGATCACCAACATCTGCCGCTGCGGCATCTACCCGCGGTTGATCGAGGCGATCCAGCGCGCCGGCCGCGCGATCCGCGGCGACGAGCGGCTGCCCCCCGCCCCCCGCCCCGGGATCGAGCCCGCCGATGCCGCGCGCCTCGTACCCGCGCTCGACCCGACCCGATCCGGCCGCCGATAACCGTCTTCGCTACGCTGCGTGCGACGCGCTCGGGAACATCATCGCGCCTTCTGTCTTCTTGGCTCGACACTCACGTGAAGGAAAAATGGCATGGCTGCCGACCGGCTCGAAATCGACAACAGCACCCTGCTCGACAACATCGACGAGCGACAGGTGGAATTCAGTGCCGAGGCGGACGGCGACGATTATGAGTTCGCGGTCCAGTATGACGTGCTGGAGGCGTTGAGCGGGGATGCGCCCGACGGCGACGCGCTCGACACGTTCAATCGCTTCTCCGACACGATCATCGATGCCGCGCTGTCGGCGCTGGCGCGCAACGCGGATGCAGTGCCGATCGTCGTCAGCGAGAGCGATCTGGAATAGCGTTTCGCGCAACAATGCTGCCGCCGCGACAAGAAGGTTGCGGCGGCACCCGCTTCGGTCCACTCTCCCACGCACATAATGAAAAGCCGCCATGACGCGGCAGGGAGAGGATAATGGACGTACCAAGCATCATGGTGATCGGCGTGGGCGCACTCGGGGCGCTGGGCACACTCGCGATGGTAGTGGTGCTCGCCCGCCGCGCACCGCAGCGCTGACAGCCTGTCGGCCGTCGTGACCTGACGGTTTGACGGCATCGGGACAAAGGCCGTGGAGCGTGATCGCCCCGCGGCCTTTGTCGTGTGTGGAATCCAAACCTTTATGGAACCAGTAGCATGACCAATGCCGGTTTGCATTGGCGACCGGCCGCGGAGTGTGCATGGTAATCGCCAACATGGAAGGCGGCGGAGAGATCGCATGACAAATCGACGGTCGGTGTTGACCGGTCTGGCCGCGCTGGGCGCTGCGGCACCGCTGGCGGCGCGTCCGGCACCGGCGAAGGGGGCGATGATCGTCTCCACCTGGGATTTCGGTGCCGCCGCCAACGACGCCGCCTTCGCGGCAATGAAGGCGGGCGGCAGCTTGCTCGATGCGGTCGAGGCGGGGGCGAAGGTGCCGGAGGCCGATCCGGCCAATCATTCGGTCGGCTATAGCGGCTATCCCGATCGCGACGGACACGTCACGCTCGATGCCGTCATCATGGACGATGCCGGCGGGGTCGGCGCGGTCGCCGCGCTGGAGGATACCATCCACGCGATCTCGGTCGCGCGACGGGTGATGGAGCGCACGCCCCACACGCTGCTGGTCGGCGAAGGCGCGACACGCTTTGCGCGCGATCAGGGGTTTACGACCCGGAACCTGCTGACGCCCGAGGCGGAGCAGGCGTGGCGCGACTGGCTGAAGACCGCGCATTACAGTCCGGCCGCGAACAGCGAAACCGGCACGTATGGCGGGCCGCGCCACGTCACCCCCGGGGGCGCGCTCGACCACGACACGATCGGGCTGCTGGCGCGCGACCGCGCGGGGCGAATGGCGGGCGCGTGCACGACATCGGGCATGGCGTTCAAGATGCGCGGCCGCGTCGGCGACTCGCCGCAGGTCGGCGCCGGCCTATACGTCGAGCGCGGCATCGGCGGCGCGACCTCGACCGGGCTGGGCGAGGAAGTGACGCGTGTCTCGGGCACTGCGCGCGTGGTTGCGTCGATGCGCGCCGGGCTGTCGCCGCAAAAGGCGTGCGAAGAGGTGGTCCGTCACATCGCACGGCTGCGCGGCGATGCCATCAAGGGGGTGCAGGTCGGCTTCCTCGCCCTCGATCCGCGCGGCGACGTTGGCGCGTTCTGCCTGCTGCCCGGCTTCACCTATGCCGTAACCGACGCGACCGGGCGGACGAGCGTGTTGACGGCCCCGTCGCTGTTCGCGGCATGACCGAACGATTGCTCGAGGTCTGCGTCGAGGACGTGCGCGGCATCGCCGCGGCGGTCGCCGGGGGCGCGCATCGTATCGAATTATGCGCCGCGCTCGATGTCGGCGGGCTGACCCCGCCCGCCTCGCTGGTCCGCGCCGCCGCGCTGGCGCCGCTGCCGGTTCACCTGCTCGCCCGCCCGCGCGCGGGCGGCTTCGCCTATGACGCTGCCGAGCGCGCGCTGGTCGCCGACGATATCCGGACCGCGGCCGACGCCGGTCTGGCCGGGGTGGTGATCGGCGCGAGCGGCCCCGACGGACGGCTCGACACGGCGGCGCTGGCGCAGTGGATCACGCTCGCGCGCGAGCTGGGCACCGCGCGCGGCCGCCCGTTGTCGCTCACCCTGCACCGCGCCTTCGATCTGGCTCCCGATCTTCCCGCCGCGCTCGACACTGCGGTGGAGTTGGGGTTCGATCGCATCCTGACCTCCGGCGGCGCGCCACACGCTGCCGACGCGCTGGCGATGCTGACTCGGCTGGTCGGGCATGCGGGCACGCGAATCGTCGTCCTGGCAGGCAGCGGCGTCGCTACGACGACATTGCCGGCGATCCTGGCGACGGGGGTACGCGAGGTCCACGCCTCGTGCCGCACGTCGAGCGGGGAACAGGACCCGGAGCTGCTCCGCTTCGGCTTCGTCGCGGCGACAGCGAAGGCTGCCGACGTGAAAAGCGTCAGCGCGCTGGCCGCGCTGCTTTCTGCCTGGCGGACTTGAACAATACCAATTTAAGACTTAAGCTTTTCCGAGGGAAGCGGCACATCATGGTCGCGCCATCGTGAGGGGACCACATTAGATCATGCCCGACAACGCCGACCAGACGTTGATGTTCGCGGAAGCGGGCGAATCCGCTGCTGCGGTTGCGCGCATGATCGCCGCGAACCGCGCCACGCTCCAGTCGCTCGCGCAGGAGCTTCGCGCGACGCCGCCGGCGGTGGTCGTCACCTGCGCCCGCGGCTCCTCGGATCATGCTGCCACCTACGGCAAATATCTGATCGAGACGGCGGTCGGCGTGCCGGTCGCCTCCGCCGCACCGTCGGTGGCATCGGTCTACGAATCGGCGGTGAAGACGCCGGTCGCGCCGCTGTGCATCGCGATCTCGCAGAGCGGGCGCAGCCCCGACCTGCTCGCCACGGTCGCCGCACAGAAGGCCGCGGGCGCGCGGATCGTCGCGCTGGTCAACGATGCGACCTCGCCGCTCGCCGAAGCCGCCGACACATTGGTCCCGTTGATGGCCGGCCCGGAGAAATCCGTGGCAGCGACCAAATCCTATATCACCGCGCTCGCCGCTTTGGCGCTGCTGGTCGCCGAATGGGCGGATGACGACGCCTTGCGCGACGCGGTCGCGCGCCTGCCGGATCGGCTCGCCACCGCGTGGGCGCTGGACTGGAGCGACGTCGTCACGATGCTGACCGACGCCAGCAACCTGTTCGTGATCGGGCGTGGACTCGGCTTCGGCGTCGCGCAGGAGGCGGCGCTGAAGCTCAAGGAAACCTGTGCGCTCCACGCGGAGGCCTTCAGCGCCGCCGAAGTTCGCCACGGGCCGATGGCGATCGTCAACGAGGGTTTCCCGCTGCTGGCCTTCGCCACCTCCGACAGCGCCGGTGACGGCGTGCGTGAGGCCGCAGCCGAGTTCGCCGGGCGCGGCGCCCGCGTCGCGCTGGCCGATGCGCTTGCCGACGGGGCGAGTCATCCGCCCGCGCTCGCCGACCATCCTGCGATCGAGCCGATCCTGACGATCCAGAGTTTCTATCGCATGGCCAACGCACTGTCGGTCGCGCGCGGGCTGGACCCCGATTCGCCCCGCCACCTGAGCAAGGTCACCCGCACGCTATGACGCTGCACAGCTTCATCAACGGCCATATCGTCACGCCGCTCGGCACGCTGTCGGCCGCGACGATCGGCATCGAGGGCGAGATCATCGCGGCGATCACGCCCGGGGCAGCCGACGACGCGATCGACCTCGACGGCGGCTGGGTGATGCCCGGCTTCATCGACACGCAGGTGAACGGCGGCGGTGGCGTGCTGTTCAACGACACGCCGACCGTTGCGGGCGTTGCCGCGATCGCCGCCGCGCATGTCCGTTACGGCAGCACCGCGACGATGCCGACGCTGATCAGCGACACTCCCGACGTAATCGCGCGCGGGCTGGACGCGGTCGACGCCGCTATCGACGCCGGCGTGCCCGGCGTGGTCGGCATCCATGTCGAAGGCCCCGTCATCAACGTCGTGCGCAAGGGCATCCACGATCCGGCGCGCTTCCGCCCGCTCGACGACGAATTGCTGACGCTGCTGACCACGCCGCGCCGCGGACGCGTGATGGTCACGCTGGCGCCCGAGCGGGTCACGACCGCGCAGATCGCCGCGCTGGTGG
The DNA here is from genome assembly GCF_000419605.1 of Sphingomonas phyllosphaerae 5.2. Lineage (NCBI taxonomy): Bacteria > Pseudomonadati > Pseudomonadota > Alphaproteobacteria > Sphingomonadales > Sphingomonadaceae > Sphingomonas > Sphingomonas phyllosphaerae. The sequence goes on from NZ_ATTI01000001.1 coordinate 2,951,038, forward strand.
CGGCGGGCGTGCGCGTGTGCCTGGGGCATACCGACGCCGACTATGCGACCGCCACCGCCGCCTTCGCAGCCGGCGCGACCGGGGTGACACATCTGTTCAATGCGATGTCGCCGCTCGTGCATCGCGCGCCGGGTGTCGTCGGCGCGGCGCTCGACAACGACAGCGCGTGGTGCGGGATCATCGTCGACGGCTTCCATGTCGACGACGCTGCGCTGCGCATCGCGTTGCGCGCACGCCCTGCGGACCGCTTCATGCTGGTTTCGGATGCGATGCCGTGCGTCGGCGCGGCGAACAAGGATTTCGTCCTGCAGGGTAAGCCGATCCGCGTCGAGGACGGTCGCTGCGTCGGCGCCGACGGGACGCTGGCAGGCTCCGACCTCGACATGGCGGGCGCGGTGCGCGGCGCCGTGACGCGGCTCGGGATTGCCCCGGAACAGGCGGCGGCGCTGGCATCGACCAGCCCGGCGGAGTTCCTCGGCCTGTCCGACGAGCGCGGCACGCTCGCGGTGGGCAAGCGCGCCGACTGGGCGATCCTGACCCGCGACCTGTATCCTGCCAGCACCTGGATCGGCGCCCGGCCGGTTGCCTGACCTTCCTTCGTTCGGAGACGCCATGGCCCCCCTCTCGCTGACCGCACCGCTCGCAGGCTGGGCCGGGACGCTCGACGACGTGCCCGACGCGGTCTTCGCCGAACGGATGCTCGGCGACGGCCTGGCGATCGACCCGACCGGCGACGTGCTGGTCGCGCCGTGCGCTGCCCGCGTGCTGACGGTGCAGCCGACCGGCCATGCGATCACGCTGGTGACGGCCGAGGGTGCGGAACTGCTGATCCATCTCGGGCTGGACACGGTGACACTGGGCGGGCGCGGGTTCGAGATGCTGGTCGCGGCCGACGAGCAGGTGACGCGCGGTCAGCCGCTGATCCGCTTCGACCTGGACCTGATCGTGCGCGAGGCGCGCGCGGCGGTGACCCCGATCGTCGTCACCAATGGCGAGGCGTTCGCGATCGAGACCCGCGCCACCGCGGGGGTCGTCGCGACCGGCGATGCGTTCATGACGCTCGTCCCGCGGGATGCGGCGAGACGGCAGGCGGCGAGCGATGGTCCGGCCGCGACCCGCACGATCGTCGTGCCGCTGCCGCATGGCATCCACGCCCGCCCCGCCGCGCGTATCGCCGAGACCGCGCGCCGCTTCGATGCGGTAGTAACGCTCGCCAAGGACGGGGCGCCGGTTGCCGCGACCAGCCCGATCGGGCTGCTGTCGCTGATTGTCGCGAAAGAGGATCGGCTGACGATCGCGGCGACCGGCGCGCAGGCCGAGCAGGCGGTCGCCGCGATTGCCGAGCTGATCCTGCACGGTATCGAGGAAGCGCCCGCCACCGCCCGCCCCGCCCCCGCGGCCCCGGCCCCGGCAACCGTGCCCGACGGCGCGATCGCCGGCGTCACCGCTGCACCCGGCCTCGCGATCGGCCCGGTTGCGCGCTGGGACGTGCAGGATCTCGACGTACCGACGGACGGCTGCGGCATCGCCGCCGAGGAAGCGGCGTTCGCCACGGCGTGCACCGCGCTGTCGGCTGACCTCGCCGCCCGCTCCGCTGCGGCAAGCGGCCCCGCGCGCGCGATCCTGGACGCGCACGCGTCGATGCTCGGCGACGACGCATTGCTCGACGCGGCCCGTGCCGCGATCGCCCGCGGGCACAGCGCGGCGTTCGCGTGGCGCGCTGCGATCCGCCCGCAGGCGGATGCGCTGCGTGCCGGCGGCGACCCGCGGCTCGCCGAGCGCGCCGACGACATGCGCGATCTCGAACGCCAGCTGATCGCGCGGTTGATGGGTGTCGCGGACAGCATCGTGGCGCTGCCCGATGGCGCGATCCTCGTCGCCGACGACCTGCTGCCGTCGCAATTCATGGCGCTCGACCTCGATCGGGTGGCCGGTCTCGCGGTGGTACGCGGTGGCCCGACCTCGCACGTCGCGATCCTCGCCGCCGCGCGCGGCGTGCCGATGCTGGTCGCGCTGGGCGAGGCGCTGCGTGCGGTGCCGGTCGGTGCGCAGGTGATCCTCGACGCGAGCGGCGGGCTGCTGCACGCGACCCCAGACGCCGCGACGCTCGACGACGCGCACGGCCGCGTCGCCGCGGCCGCCACCCGGCGGACCGAGGCGCTGGCGCGCGCCGGCGAGGACTGCCGCACTCTCGACGGCATGCGGATCGAGCTGTTCGCCAATTGCGGGTCGGCTGCCGATGCCGAGCTCGCGGTGCGCAACGGCGCCGAAGGCTGCGGCCTGCTCCGCACCGAATTGCTGTTCCTCGACCGCGACACCGCCCCGGACGTCGCCGAGCAGACCGCCGACTATCAGGCGGTCGTCGATGCGCTCGACGGGCGTCCGCTGATCGTCCGTCTGCTCGACATCGGCGGCGACAAGCCCGCGCCCTATCTGCCGATCGCGGCGGAGGAAAATCCCGCGCTCGGTCTGCGCGGCATCCGCGTCGCGCTCGCGCACCCGGACATCCTCGAGGACCAGCTGCGCGCGATCCTGGCGGTGCGCCCGCTCGGCCGGTGCCGGATCATGGTGCCGATGATCGCGGGGGTCGACGAATTGCTCCGCGTTCGCGCGGTGCTCGACCGGCTGACCGGCGGCGCGCGCGACGTCGAGCTGGGCGTGATGGTCGAGACGCCTGCCGCCGCGATCGGCGCCGACCTGTTGGCCGCCGAGGCGGATTTCCTGTCGATCGGCACCAACGACCTCACCCAATATACGCTGGCGATGGACCGCGGGAATCCGGCCGTCGCCTGCGCGCTCGACGGATTGCACCCGGCGGTGCTGCGCCTGATCGCCGAAACGGTGCGTGGGAGCGGCCTGCGCGGGCGCTGGACCGGCGTGTGCGGCAGCCTCGCCTCCGATCCGCTGGCGGTGCCGATCCTGCTCGGGCTCGGCGTCACCGAATTGTCGGTCGCGCCCGCGGCGGTGCCGGAGATCAAGGCGCTCGTCCGCGAGCTCGATCTGCGCGCCGCGCGCGATCATGCACGCGCCGCGCTCGCCTGCCCGGACGCCGCCGCCGTCCGCCGCCTCGCACGGGAGTTTGCGCGATGAAGTCGATCCTGGGCACGCTCCAGCCGCTGGGCCGCGCATTGATGCTGCCGATCGCGGTGCTGCCGATCGCAGGGCTGCTGCTGCGCCTCGGCCAGCCCGACCTGCTCGACATCGCGTTCGTCAGCGCGGCGGGCGACGCGATCTTCTCGCACCTCGGATTGCTGTTCGCGATCGGCGTCGCGACCGGCTTCGCGCGCGACGGGAACGGCGCGGCCTGCCTGGCGGGCGTCGTCTGCTTCCTGGTCGCGACCGAGGCGGCAAAGGTGCTGCTGGTCGTCCCGCCGGAGACGAGCGCCGGGCTGACCGGCGCCGCTGCCGAGCTCGCCACCGCGGCGTGGAAGGCGAAGGCGATCGCGCGGCTGGACGTACCGGCCGGGATCATCTCCGGGCTGGTCGGCGGGCTGTTCTACAACCGTTTCTCCACGATCAAGCTGCCCGAATATCTCGCCTTCTTCGGCGGACGCCGCTTTGTGCCGATCGTCAGCGGGCTTGCCGGGCTGGTGCTCGCCGTGGTCATCGGTACGGGATTCGCGTCGATCTCAAGCGGCATCGACCAGCTGAGCTGGGGCATCGCCGCCTCCGGTGGCGCCGGGCTGTTCCTGTTCGGGTTGCTCAACCGGCTGCTGCTCGTCACCGGGCTGCACCATCTGCTCAACAACATCGTGTGGTTCGTGATGGGCGACTATCACGGCACCACCGGCGATCTTCGCCGCTTCTTCGCGGGCGATCCCGGCGCGGGCGCGTTCATGGCCGGCTTCTTCCCGGTCATGATGTTCGGCCTGCCCGCCGCCTGCCTCGCGATGTACCACGCCGCGTTGCCGGAGCGGCGCAAGGCGATCGGCGGCATGCTGTTCAGCCTCGCGCTCACCTCCGCACTGACCGGGGTGACCGAGCCGATCGAATTCAGCTTCATGTTCCTCGCACCGCTTCTCTACGCGGTCCATGCCGTGCTGACCGGGGTGTCGATGGCGTTGATGGACGCCTTGGGCGTAAAGCTGGGCTTCGGCTTCTCCGCCGGGCTGCTCGACTATGTGCTGAACTTCAATCGCGCGACGCGGCCGCTGCTGCTGCTCCCGGTCGGTGCGGTGTATTTCGCGCTCTATTACGGGCTGTTCCGCTTCTTCATCGCACGGTTCGACCTGAAGACACCGGGGCGCGAAACCGTCGAGGCGGGTGCGCCTACGGTCGTCGCAGCCGGCGAGCGCGGCGCCGCCTTCGCACGTGCGCTGGGCGGCGCCGCGAACCTGATCGAGGTCGGCGCGTGCACCACCCGCCTGCGGCTGAACGTCCGCGATCAGCAGGCGGTGGACGAGGCCGCCCTGAAGGCGCTCGGCGCGCGTGGATTGATCCGCCCCTCGGCGACGGCGTTGCAGGTCGTCCTCGGCCCGATCGCCGACGTCGTCGCGGTCGAGATCCGCGATGCGCTGGCGGCCGGCGGGATCGAGGTCGCCGCGGTCGCGGCTGCGGACCGGGTGGCGGAAGCGCCCGTGGCGCTGTCCCCGGCGGCGCTCGTGGCGCTCGGCGGCAAGGCCAACGTCCACACGGCGAGCATCCATCCGGGCCGCGTCCGCGTGGCGCTTGTGAACGAAGCCGTCGACGAGGCGGCACTTCGGACGCTGGGCGTGCGCGCGGTCGCGCGTCCCGCCGACGGGACGCTGCACCTGCTGGTCGCCGATACGGGAACACTGACGGTCTGATCGTCATCCCGCCGCGGCGCGGATGACGATCAGACCTACAGGTCGGAAAGCTCCGCCACGAAGTCGTAGGCATCGCCGCGGTAATAGGAGCGCGTGAACTCCACTGCGCGCCCGTCGCGACGAAAGCCGCGCCGCTCGATCAACAGCCCGGCGTGGCCGGCATCCACCCCCAGCATCTTGGCGTGTTCCGGGCCGAACGGCACCGCACGCAGCCGCTGCAGCGCGCGCACCGGCCGGCTGCCCGCCTTGTCGAGCGCGCTGTAGAGCGAGTCGCCGACCGCATCTGCGGAAGGCAGGCAATAACCCGCGATCGCGGACATCTCGAACGCCATCGGCTCGTTGTCGGCGTGGCGGATGCGCTGGAAACGGAACACCGGCGCACCCGGCGACAGACCCAGCGCCATGCTCTCTTCCGGGCTGACGGTGCTGGCGATGCGGCTGATCCACTTGCTGGACGCGGTCTTGCCGCGCGCCGCCATGTCCTCGGAAAAGGACGACAGCTTGGAGAAGCTCTTCTCGACCCGCCCGGCGACGAACGTCCCCGCGCCGCGGCGGCGCGTCAGCAGCCCGTCCTCGACCAGACCACCGATCGCCTTGCGCACGGTGATGCGCGACACCTCATATTCGGTCGCCAGGTCGCGCTCGGCCGGGATCGCGTCGCCGTGGTTCAGTATCCCGCCGTCGATCGCATCGCGGATCACCTGCTGCAACTGGAGGTAGAGCGGCGCCGAATTGCCTGGGCGAAACCGTCCCACCTCATCCGAAAAGGCCATCCACATCCCTCCACGCCGCCGCTCCCGACGAACGCGACGGGTAAAGGCACGGCAAACCGTAACCAAACCCCGTGCCGCGGACAACGTGCAAGCCGATGCCCGGCGTATTTTACCGGCACGCTCTCCGGTCAGGAGTATGTAGCGAAAAGGCCACAGTCCCACGCAAAAGCGAAATTTGGTTTTGTGAATGAAACCTTCCCGTAACTTTCCATGCCGCTCCGGACCGATTTGGGTTATAAGACCAACTACGGACCGATTGAGACGAGAAGCGCCGAGCGGTGCCCTCTTCCGCCGGTGCGGCACTGCGGAAATGCACCTCCACGTGCATTCATGAGGGGATTTAATATGCGCCTGCGTCGTTACATGCTGGTTTCCACCGCGCTGCTCGGCTTCACCGGCACCGCATACGCGCAGCAGACCACCCCGCCCGCTACGACGCCGCCCAGCGAAGCCGCATCGGACACCACCGGCGAAGACATCGTCGTCACCGGTTACGCCGGCAGCCTGCGTCAGGCGATCGAGCTGAAGCGCAACGCCAACGCCGTCGTCGATTCGATCTCGGCCGAAGACATCGGCAAGTTCCCCGACCGCAACGTCGCGGAGTCGCTGGCGCACATCCCCGGCGTGTCGATCGACCGCCGTTTCGGCGAGGGCGAGAAGGTCGCCATCCTCGGCACCGATCCGGCGCTGAACCGCATGCTGCTCGACGGCCACGCGCTCGCCTCGGCCGATTGGGGCGGCAACGACAACGACCCGTCCAGCCGTACCTTCAACTATTCGTTGCTCGCTCCCGAGCTCGTCGACCGCCTCGAAGTATACAAGTCGCCGGAAGCGCGCCTGGAAGACGGCAGCCTCGGCGGCACCGTGATCGTGCGGACGCGTCGTCCGCTGGAACTGAAGGCGAACTCGTTGTTCGCGTCGGGCGGCTACACCTACAACGACCGCGCGGAAAAGGGCAGCATCCGCGGCTCGGGCCTGTACAGCTGGAAGAACGACGACGAGACGTTCGGCGTCCTGGTCGCCGCGACCTATGACAAGCAGCAGCTGGTCCGCGCGGGCGTCGAATTCTTCGGCTACGACAATGCCGATGGCTCGGGCAGTCCGTTCATGACGACGAACGGCGCCGGGCAGCGCGTGCTGAAGAATCCGAATGCAGTCATCACCGGCGGCACGCTTGCCGATCTCGACAAGGCGGCCTCTCCGTTCGGCATCAACTACGCCTATTTCCAGCAGCAGCGCGAGCGCACCAGCGTGTCGGGCACGGTGCAGTATCGCCCGGCCAGCAACCTGACGCTGACCCTGAACGGCCTGCACATCAACGGCAATTACAACAACTACAGCCAGTCGATGTACACCATCCCCGGTGCGTGGAGCGGGGCAGACCTGCAATCCGCCACGATCTCGAACGGCGTCGTCACCAACGCCGCCTTCGGCGCGGCGACCAGCCAGCGCAACGCCCAGCTCGACACGCTGGTGCGCGCCACGAAGCTGAAGACCGACAATCTGAACTTCTTCGCGGACTGGGAAGGCGACGACGGCGCGAAGGTTTCGTTCCTCGGCGGCTGGAGCAGGGCATCGGGTGGTCGCAATCCGGAATATCTGTTCAACGTGCAGACCAAGTTGCCGTTCAGCTACGCGATCACGCCGACCACGGCACAGGTCGACTTCACGGGTGATGCGACCAACCCGGCGAACTACTTCACGAACCCGAGCAACAATCCGGTCACGATCGAAGGCCGCCCGTTCAACGTGAACGGCACGCAGCTCAACGCGGCGCAGATCGGCGGACAGGATTATAGCGTCACCACCGACCGCGATATCTTCGGCGGCTTCGACGCAACGGTGCCGATCGGCGACGGTTTCTTCAAGCAGATCCTGATCGGCGCGCGCATCACCGATCACGTCAACAAGATCGACGCGCGCGGCGTCAACAGCTACCTGGCCACGTCGTTGCTCGGCTCGCAGCTCGGCGTGGCGACGTCGACGACGCCGGACGGCATCTTCGACGGCTCGGGCGGGTCGGGTTCGGCCACCAAGTACATCAACCTGTCGCGCGAGGCAGTGATCGATATCCTGGCGAACAGCATCAATACGCCGCTGTTCTACAAGGTCGGTGCCTCGACCCGTGTCGAGGAGCGCACCGCGGCCAGCTACGTGCAGGTGAACTTCGATCAGGGCGGACTGCGCGGCAACCTGGGCGGTCGTCTCGTCTACACGCGCGACATCTCCTCCTATGCATTGTCGCTGCCGACCCCCGGAAACGACAATCCGATCCCGATCCCGACCAGCACCGCGACCGATTATCTGAAGTTCCTGCCGGCCTTCAACGTCGCTTACGAGATCAGCCCGCAGTTCATCGTCCGCGGTGCGGCGGCGAAGGTCATCTCGCGTCCGCGCTATCAGGATCTGGCCGCGTCGATCTCGCAGAACGACGTGACCTTCGATGCCGGCGGCGGCAATCCGAACCTGAAGCCGTATGAATCGACCAATTACGAAGTGACGGCGGAATTCTACCCGCGCGCCGGTGCGTTGCTGTCGCTCGAACTGTATCGCCGCGAGATCAGCAACTACATCGTAACGACGTCGATCCCGAACCAGAGCTTCTTCAACTCCCTGCAGGGCAAGGTCATCAACACCTACCGCGTGTCCAGCCCGATCAACGCCGGCAAGGCGAAGGTCAACGGCGTGCTGGTCAACGGTCAGGCGGAGATCTGGGGCGGGTTCGGCATCCAGGCGAACTATGCCTATCAGGACAGCTCGACCGAGGTGATCCCCGGAGTCGACGGTGCGCTCAATCTGCCGTACCTCTCGAAGCACACGGTCAACGTGATCCCCTACTTCGAAAAGGGTCCGTTCCAGGCGCGTCTCAGCTACAATTACCGCTCGTCCTACTTCCGGTCGATCGGTCGCCTGAACTCGTTCGAGATGGTGGCGCCGTACAACCAGCTGGACGCTTCCGCATCGCTGGAACTGACCAACAACATCTCGGTCACGGTGAATGCGCAGAACCTGCTGGACGAGACCTATCTGCAGTATAGCAGCACGCGCGATCGTCCGTCGGCCTTCTACAAGAACGGCCGCACCTATGTGGCGAGCCTGTCGTTCCGCCTGTAACCTTCCCTATTGATCTTCCTGAGCCTGGGCCTTCGTCATCGACGGAGGCCCATTTTTTATGTCCGCACCCCATGGACGCGCCTCGTGGCGGACGGCATGATGGCCCTAATACCAAAACGAGACCAAGGAGTTGAGATGACCGGCAAGGCAGCCGTCGCCACGATCGGAGCCGCGCTTGCCGCAGCGATCGTCGCCCCCGCGAGCGCGCAGGTGTCGCCGTCGCTGCTCCCGCTGCCGCAATCGGTTGTTCCCGCAAAGGGCGCGATCACGATCGCCGAGGGTACGACGGTCGCCGCGACCGTGCCCGAAGCGGCGGCGGCCGCGCGGTTGCTGGTCGAGCATGTCCGCACCACGCGCGGGCTGACGCTCGCACTGGCGGATGCCGGTGCGCGCATCCGCTTCGACCGCGATGCGAGCGTGACCGGCGACGAAGCCTATCGCCTCGCCGTCACGCCCGCCGGCATCCGCATCCTCGCCGCCGCGCCGGCCGGCTTCGTCCATGGCGCGATGACGCTGGTGCAGATGTTGAGCCCCGACGCGCGCATCGGCCAGCCGGTGCGCGTGCCTGCGGTCACGATCGACGATGCGCCGCGTTTCGGCTGGCGCGGGCTGATGATCGATCCCGCGCGCCACTTCCTGCCGCTGCCCGCGCTCCGCCGGATCGTCGACCAGATGGCGGCGGTGAAGCTCAACACGCTCCACCTGCACCTCACCGACGATCAAGGCTGGCGATTCGAGGTGAAACGCTATCCGAAACTGACCGAGGTCGGCGCGTGGCGCACTGCGCCGTCGACCGGAGGCGCGGCGCCCGCAGCGCGCGTCGGCGGCTTCTACACGCAGGACGAATTGCGTGCGCTGGTCGCCTATGCCGGCGAACGCGGCATCACGATCGTGCCCGAGATCGACCTGCCGGGCCATGCCACCGCGCTCGTCGCCGCCTACCCCGAGCTCGGGATGCTCGGCGACCGGCCGCCGGTCGGCAACCGCTGGGGGATCGAGGCCTATCTGTTCAATCCGGGGCCGAAGGGCATCGCATTCGTCAAGGAGGTGCTCGACGAGTTGATCGCGGTCTTCCCCGGCACCTACGTCCATCTTGGCGGCGACGAGGCGGTGAAGGACCAGTGGCAACGCAGCCCCGAGGTGCAGGCGCAGATCAAGGCGCTGAAGCTTAAGGACGAGAATGCGCTGCAAGGCTGGATGATCGACCAGTTCGGTCAGTATCTGCAATCCAGAGGTCGCCGCCTGATCGGCTGGGACGAGATACTGGAGGGCGGGCTCCCGGCCTCCGCCTCGATCATGTCGTGGCGTGGCGAGGCGGGGGCGGTCGCCGCGGCGAACCAGGGCCACGACGTCGTGCTCTCGCCGGGCACGCCGCTCTACCTCGATCGCGTGCAGAGCACCCTGCCGGACGAACCGCCCGGGCAGAATGTCGCGAGCACGCTGGCGGCGGTCTACGGCTATGATCCGCTGCCGCAGGGGATCGCCGCCGACAAGGCGCAGCATGTGCTGGGCGCGCAGGGCAATGCGTGGAGCGAGTATCTCGTCACCCCCGCCGCCGTCGAGCACAAGCTGTTCCCGCGCGCCGCCGCGATCGCCGAGATCACCTGGTCCGCGAAGCAGGCGCGCGACCTGGCGGGCTTCCTGCCGCGCGTGCGACGGCAGTCGGAGCGCTGGACCCGCGCCGGGGTCACCGTCGCCGACAGCGCGTTCGCGGTCGATTTCGCGGTGCCGGGCAAGCGCGGCGCCGCGTTGCGCGGCGGGCGCGTGCCGCTGACGCTGGCGACGCAGGCCGGTTACGGCACGATCCGCTACACCACCGATGGCACGGCGCCGACCGCGCGGTCGCGCCCGTATCGCACACCGTTGTCGCTGGCGCCCGGCGTCGTCGTGCGCGCCGCAGCCTTCGACGCCGCCGGCCTGCCGACCGCGGCGGTGCGGCAGTTCGACACATCGCGCCCGGCATTGCTGGCGCGCAGCAACGCGCAACTCGCCGCCTGCGCGCCCGGTACGTTGGGATTGCGCGTACCGCTGACCCCCGACGCGACCGACACGTCGCCGGCGTTCAACCTGAACCTGTTCGACACCTGCTCGATCTATCCTGCCGCGCCGCTCGACCTCGCCGGCGGCTATCGGATCGAGGTGGTGCGGCTGGCCCGCAACTGGGCGCTGGCGCACGACCAGTCCAGGCTGCGCGAGCATTACGCCGTCTCGCCGCACGGCGAGTTGCTGGTGCAGCTCGGCTGCGTCGCGGCGGCGGCGGCACGCAAGGCCGGCGACACGACGGTGCAGCCGGTCGCGCTCGGCGCCTTCCCGCTGCCCGATCCGGCCACCGCGCCGCAACGCTTCACCTTCGCGGGCAGCCTGCCCGCCATGACCGGAGATCAGGACATCTGCTTCCAGTTCACCTCGCCGCTCGGCGACCCGTATTACGCGGTCGCCGGCGTACAGCTGACGGAGCGGCGCTGATGTGCGCGCGCTGGTCGGCGCTGCCGTTGCTGCTCGCCTCCACCGCCGCCGTCGCTGCGCCCGCGCCCGCCGATCCGGTCGCAGCGGCGATCGCGAAGATGACGATCGAGGAAAAGGCCGCGCAGCTGCAAAGCACCGCGCCGGCCGACGCGGCGGCCCGCCTGCCCGCGTACGACTGGTGGAACGAGGGGCTGCACGGCCTCGCGCGCAATGGTCATGCGACGGTCTTCCCGCAGGCGATCGGGATGGCGGCGACCTGGGACACCGACCTCGTCCACCGCATCGGCGACGTCGTCGCCACCGAGGCGCGCGCCAAGTTCAATGCGCAGCCGGTCGGCGCCAACCGCCGCATCTACGAAGGGCTGACGATCTGGTCGCCCAACATCAACATCTTCCGCGACCCGCGCTGGGGCCGCGGCCAGGAGACGTACGGCGAGGATCCATATCTGACCGGGCGGCTCGGCGTCGCCTTCGTCACCGGATTGCAGGGGCCGGACCCGCTCCACCCGAAGGTGATCGCGACGCCCAAGCATCTCGCGGTCCACAGCGGCCCCGAGGCGGGCCGCGACGGCTTCGACGTCGATCCCAGCCCGCAGGATCTGGAGGCCACCTACCTCCCGGCATTCCGCATGGCGGTGACCGAGGGCAAGGCGCAGTCGCTGATGTGCGCCTATAATTCGATCCTCGGCACCCCGGCCTGCGCATCGGGCGCGCTGCTCAACGATCGCGTGCGGCGCGACTGGGGCTTCACCGGGTTTACCGTATCGGACTGCGATGCGATCGCGAACATCCACCTGTTCCACCACTACCGGCTCGATGCGGCGGCGGCGGCGGCGGCGGCGATCCGCGGCGGCAACGACCTGAATTGCGGCAACACCTACGCGGCGCTGCCCGCGGCGGTGAAGCGCGGACTGGTCGGCGAGGCGGAGGTCGACACCGCGCTCCACCGGGCGCTGGACGCGCGTCGGACGCTCGGCATCGCCTTCGGCGCGACCAGCCCGTGGGCGTCGATCAGGCCGGATGCGATCAACACCCCCGCCGATCGCGCGCTCGCGCTGGAGGCGGCGCGCAAGGCGATCGTGCTGCTCCGCAACGAAGGCCGGCGCCTGCCGCTCGCCGCGAGCACGAGGCTGGCGGTGATCGGCGCGAACGCCGACGATCTCGGCGTGTTGCAGGCCAATTACCACGGCACCGCCGTGGCGCCGGTCACCCCGCTGGAAGGCCTGCGGCAGCGGTTCGCCCGCGTGGCGTATGCGCAGGGATCGGTGCTGGCGGACGGCGCGCCGGTGGTGCTCCCCGAAACCGCGCTGACCGGCCTTGCCGCCAGCTACAGCGTTGCAGGACGCGAGGTGCTGAAGCGCGCCGAGCGGCATATCGACCTCGATCTCACGCGCGTTCCCCCTGCCCCCGGCTTGCCGGCGCAGGGCTATGTCGCGCGCTGGACGGCGCGTCTGACGCCGCCGGGGCCGGGCACCTACCGGCTGGTGCTGGACCAGGCGCAATGCTGGAAGGATTGCAGCACGCACGACACCGCGACGCTGACGATCGGCGGGCGCGTGCTTCACGACGGCGCGCTGCCGAAGGGGCGCGTCGAGATCGCATGGGACAGCGGCGGCCGGCCGCAGCCGCTGGAGCTGGTGCTGAACCACGCCAGCCAGGACGAAAGCTTCCGCCTGCTGTGGTTGCCGCCGGAAGAGCCGCTGCTTGCCGAGGCGGTTGCGGCCGCGCGGAAGTCCGATGTGGTGGTGATGGTCGGCGGGCTCTCTCCCGATCTCGAGGGCGAGGCATTGCAGGTGCAGGTGCCGGGCTTCGTCGGCGGCGATCGCAGCGATATCGCGCTGCCGTTCGCGCAGCAGCGGCTGCTCGCGGCGCTGAAGGCGACCGGCAAGCCGCTCGTGCTGGTGCTGGCGAGTGGCAGCGCCGTGGCGGTCGATCCGACGCTCGCCGATGCGGTGCTGGCGCTGTGGTATCCCGGCGAGGCCGGGGGCACCGCGCTTGCCGACGTGTTGACCGGTGCGACCAATCCGTCCGGGCGGCTGCCCGTCACTTTCTACAAGGCCACCACCGATCTGCCCGCCTTCGTCGATTACGGGATGAAGGAGCGCACCTATCGCTACTTCACGGGCTCGCCGCTCTGGGGGTTCGGGCACGGCCTGTCGTACACGTCGTACGGCTATGCGCAGGTGTCCGCACCGGCGAGCGTGGCGAGCGGCCAGCCGCTGACCGTCACCGCGCGCGTCACCAACAGCGGCACGCGCGACGGCGAGGAGGTGGTGCAGGCGTATCTGGTCCCGCCGAAAGCGGCCGCCGCCAGCTTCACCGCACCGGTGCTGCAACGCCAGCTGGTCGGCTTCCGGCGCGTATCGCTGCGCGCCGGCAAGAGCGCCAGCGCGCGCTTCACGATCGATCCGCGGATGATGAGCATCGTCGATCGCGATGGTCGCCGCCACATCGCGCCGGGCGCCTACCGGTTGTGGGTGGGCGGTGGGCAGCCCGACAGTGCACCGGGCGCGTGGACCGACTTCACCGTGACCGGGCAGGACGTGGACCTGCCGAAGTGAAATGCCCCGTCCGCCTTTCTCGTCACTCTGGCGCGTGCCGACGTGACGGGGGCGAAACGACGTCCCGACCAAGGAACTCGATATGACCGCCACCCGCCGCCACTTTCTCGCCGGCACCGCCGCCTTGGCTGCCGCCCCCGCGATCGGTGCCGCCGCCCCCGGCCTTGCGAGCAAACGCCCCGCCCCCGCCGACCGCCGCTTCACCTCGCCGGCAGTGGAGCGCGAACTCGCGCGCGTGTCGCGACAGATCGCCGACCCGAAACTGCGCTGGATGTTCGGCAATTGCTATCCGAACACGCTCGACACCACGGTCAAGATGGGGGCGGTCGACGGAAAGCCCGACGCCTTCGTCATCACCGGCGACATCAACGCTCTGTGGCTGCGCGACAGCTCGGCGCAGGTCACGCCGTATCTCCACCTCGTGAAGGAAGACCCGAAGCTCGGCGAGCTGTTCCGCGGGCTGATCGCACGACAGGCGCGCTCGATCCTGATCGATCCCTACGCCAACGCCTTCACGCAGGATCCGGCGGCGATGACCGAGCTGGAATGGTCGCTCAAGGATCAGACCGAGATGAAGCCCGGCGTCGCGGAGCGCAAATGGGAGATCGACTCGCTTTGCTACCCGATGCGGCTCGCGCATGGCTATTGGCAGGCGACGCGCGATCCGCGCCCTTTCGACAAGACCTGGGCCGCCGCCGCCCGCGCCAGCATCCGCACCTTCCGCGAACAGCAGCGCAAGGACGGTCGCGGGCCGTACAGCTTCCTGCGCACCTCCAATCGCACCACGGAGACGATGCCGCTGGAGGGCTGGGGCAATCCGATGCGACCGGTCGGGCTGATCGTCTCCGGCTTCCGCCCGTCGGACGACGCCTGCCAATATCCGTTCCTCATTCCGTCCAACCTGTTCGCGGCGACTGCGCTGCGGCAGATGGCGGCGGTCGCGAGCGAAGCCGCGCGTGACGCGGCACTGGCGCAGGATGCGATCGGGCTCGCCACCGAGGTCGAGGCGGCGTTGCGGCAATATGGCACGATGCGGCTGCGCGACGGGTCGGAAGTGTGGGCGTATGAGGTAGACGGCTTCGGCAACGCGATGTTCATGGACGACGCCAACGTGCCGTCGCTGTCGGGGCTGGCCTATCTCGGCTGCGTCGCACCCGACGACGCGCTGTGGCGGCGTACCGAGGCGGCGGCGTGGAGCGCGGCCAACCCCTATTTCTTCCGCGGCACCGCCGGCGAGGGGATCGGTGGCCCGCACGTCGGACTGGGGCAGATCTGGCCGATGTCGCTGATCGTCCGCGCGCTGTCGACGAGTGACGCAGGTATCATCCGCGCCTGCCTGAAGACGCTGCGCGACACCGATGGTGGCACCGGCTTCATGCACGAGACCTTCGACCGGAACGATCCGGGCAAGTGGACCCGGCACTGGTTCGCCTGGGCCAATGGGCTGTTCGGCGAACTGATCGTGCGCCTGGCGCGCACGCACCCTGCGATCCTGAAGGAAGCGCTGTGAACGACACGCCGATGCTCACCCGCCGCGGGCTGCTCGCCACCACCGCCACGATCGCCGCCGCACCGATGCCGGCGTTCGCCGCGTCCGCACCGCGCGCTGCGCCGAACCTGTTCGTCGGCACCGGTGGCGACGGCCACACCTATCCCGGTGCGACATTGCCGTTCGGGATGGTGCAGCTGTCGCCCGACACCGATGTCGATCGCTGGGACACCTGCTCGGGCTATCACCACGGCGACGCGTCGATCATGGGGTTCAGCCACACGCATCTGTCGGGCACCGGGATCGGCGACATGCTGGACGTGCTGGTCGTCCCCGCGCGCGGCCCGGTCCGGTTGCTTCCCGGCCCGCTCGCCGATCCCGACGCCGGCTATCGGCAGCGCTATTCCGACGAACATGCCGAACCCGGCTATTACCGCGTCGCGCTGGAGAACGGCGTGCGCGCCGAGCTGACCGTGACGGACCGCACCGGCTGGCATCGCTATACCTTCCCGAAGGGCGCCGGGCACATCCTGGTCGACCTGTCGCACCTGATCGCCGACAAGCCCGGCGCGCGCCCGCTGATCGACGACGCCAGCCTTGCGATCGATGCCGACGGGACATTGACCGGCAGCCGTCGCGTGTTCCGCTGGGCCAGGGGCCGCCGCGTCCATTTCGCGATGCAGCTTTCGCGTCGCCCCGACCGCATCGTCTTCTATGGCGACGCCGATGCCGAGCAACCCGCCGGGGCACGCCGCGTCGCGGGCAAGCGCGTGAAGGCGGTGTTGTTCTATGACGACGCCGGCGCCGCGCCGCTGCTGATCCGCTGCGGGATTTCTGCGGTGGACGTCGCTGGCGCGCGCGCGAACCTCGCTGCGGAGGGCAGCGGCGACTTCGACGCCGTCCGCCGCGCGGCCGCGCGCCGCTGGGCGACCGAGCTGGACGCGATCCGCATCGAGGGTGGCACTGCCGACCAGCGCGCGATCATGGCCAGCGCGCTCTATCATGCGATGGTCGCCCCGACGCTCTTCTCCGACGTCGACGGGCGCTACGTCGGGCTCGACCGGCAGGTGCACGCGCTCCCCGCCGGGCAGCGTGCCTATTCGACCTATTCGCTGTGGGACACGTACCGTACGCTCCACCCGCTGCTGACGATCATCGCCCCGGATCGTGCCGCCTCGCTGGTCACCGACCTGATCCGCCAGACGCAGCAGAGCCCGTACGGTCCGCCGGTCTGGCCCTTGCAGGGCGTGGAGACCGGCACGATGATCGGCTGGCACGCCGTCCCGGTGCTCGCCGAGGCGCAGGCCAAGGGCATCCGCGCCGATTACGCCGCGGCGTGGCCGGCGATCGCGAAGCGCTCGTTCGACTTCGCCGCCCCCGATCTGGAGAGCAGCCAGGGCCGCGAACCCTATGACCGGCTCGGCTACGTCCCGGCCGATCGCGTCAACGAAAGCGTCAGCCGCACGCAGGAATATGCGTATGACGATTGGGCGGCATCGCGGCTCGCGCAGGCGATCGGGCGCACGCCCGACGCGACCCGGCTGCGCAAGCGCAGCGGCAACTGGCGCAACGTCATCGATCCGGCGGTCGGCTTCGCGCGCCCGCGCTTCGCCGACGGCGGGTGGTGGAAGGACTATGACCCGATCCAGCTCGGCCACGATCCCGATCGCTGGCGCGACTATACCGAGGCGAACGGCTGGCAGGCGACGTTCCTCAACCAGCACGACATCTACGGCCTGATCGCGCACATGGGCGGGGAGGCGCGGTTCGAGGCCAAACTCGACGCCTTGTTCTCCGCGCCCTCGACGCTGCCGAAGAACGCGCCGCCCGATATCAGCGGGCTGGTCGGCCAATATGCGCACGGCAACGAGCCGGACCAGCATGCCGCCTACCTCTATGCCTTTGTCGGCGCGCCGTGGAAAACGCAGGCGATGATCCGCCGCCTCTGCACGGAAATGTACAAGAACGCGCCCGACGGCGTGATCGGCAACGACGATTGCGGGCAGATGAGCGCGTGGTTCGTGATGTCCGCGCTCGGTTTCTACCCGGTCGATCCGGTCGAGGCCGCCTATGTCTTCGGCTCGCCGTTGTTCGAGCGCGCGACCGTCACGTTGCCCGGCGGCAGGCAACTGGTCGTCGAGGCGCCCGGCAACACCGAAGCGACCCCGTATGTCGGCGCGGTGAGCTGGAACGGCCGGCCGTGGACGAAAAGCTGGATCGCGCATGCCGAGCTCGTGAAGGGCGGCACGTTGCGCTTCACGATGAGCGCGACGCCCAATCGCGCGTTCGGGCGTGCCATGGCCGATCGGCCGCCCTCGTCCGGGCGCGCGCCGGTATGATCCCGCCGCCCGCCGTCGCCTTGTCCGCTTTCGTCAGGAACCTCCGATGACCGATCTCACCCGTCGCGCGCTGATCGCCGCCGGCGCCGCCACCACCGCGCTCCCCGCGCTCGCGCAGGGCAGCGCGGCACCCCGGCCGTGGGGCGCGACACCGTCGAAGCGCCAGCTCGCGTGGCACATGCGCGAGCAATATGCCTTCGTGCATTTCTCGATCAACACCTTCACCGATCGCGAATGGGGCTATGGCGACGAGAGCCCGAAGCTGTTCGACCCCAGCGACTTCGACGCCGACCAGATCGTCGGCGCGGCCAGGGCGGGCGGCATGCGCGGGATCATCCTGACCGCCAAGCATCACGACGGCTTCTGCCTGTGGCCGACGATGCTGACCGAGCATTGTATCCGCAACAGCCCCTATAGGAACGGCAAGGGCGATATCGTCCGCGAGATCGAACAGGCGACGCGCCGCGCCGGGCTTGCGTTCGGCCTGTACCTGTCGCCGTGGGATCGCAACCATGCCGAATACGGCCGTCCCGCCTATATCGATTACTACCGCAAGCAGGTGGTCGAGCTCTGCACCCGCTACGGCGAGCTCTTCGAATTCTGGTTCGACGGCGCGAATGGCGGCGACGGCTATTACGGCGGCGCGCGCGAGACCCGGAAGATCGACGCGCCGAGATATTACGACTGGCCGTCGATCATCGCGCTGGTACACCGGCATCAGCCGATGGCGTGCACCTTCGACCCCTTGGGCAGCGACATCCGCTGGGTCGGCAACGAGGATGGCGTCGCGGGTGATCCGTGCTGGCCGACGATGCCGGACCATCCCTATGTCCAGTCGGAGGGCAATTCGGGTGTGCGCGGCGCGGCGCTGTGGTGGCCGGCGGAGACCAACACCTCGATCCGCCCCGGCTGGTTCTACCACGCCGACGAGGATGCGAAGGTGAAGTCCCCCGCGCGGCTGCTGCGCTATTTCGACGAGTCGGTGGGACGCGGGACCAACATGCACCTCAATCTTCCGCCGGACCGCCGCGGCCGGCTCGCCGATCACGACGTGGCGGTACTGCGCAGCTTCGGCGAGGCGCAGGCGAAGACCTATGCCCGCGATCTCGCGCAAGGCGCGGTGGCCCATGCCAGTGCCGAGCGCGGACGCGCGTTCGCGGCGGCGCGCGTGCTCGACGGGCGGCGCGACAGCTACTGGTCGACCCCGGACCGCGACACGACGCCGACGCTGACGCTCGACCTGCCGCCCGGGCGGACCTTCGACGTGATCCGCGTGCGCGAGTTCCTGCCGCTCGGCGTGCGCGTCACGCGGTTCGCGATCGATCTGGAGGAGGCCGGACGATGGCGCACCGTCGCCGAGCATGACGGGATCGGCGCGCAGCGGATCGTCCGCCTGCCGCAGCCCTCCTCGGCCCGCCGCCTGCGCCTGCGGATCATCGAGGCCCCCGCCTGCCCCGCGATCAGCGAGATCGCGCTGTTCCGGCAGGTACAGCCCGTGGCGGTCGCCGCGCCGCGGTCGTCCGACCCGACGATCGTCCCGCGTGACGGCTGGTCGATCGTCACCGCGAGCGGTCCCGGCGCCGAGGCGCTGATCGACGGCGATGCGCAGACGCGCTGGACGGTGCCGTCGCCCACCGCCGCGCGCCCCGCCGGCGTCACGCTCGATCTCGGGCGCGCGCTGTCGCTGGCCGGATTCAGCCTGACGCCGTCGCGGACCATCGCCAGGGATACCGCTCCTCCCCGCGGTTACGCCGCGGAGACGAGCGTCGACGGGAAGACCTGGGCGCCCGCCGCGACCGGCGAGTTCGGCAACATCGCCTATGCCCTCGCGACGCAGCGGATCGCCTTCGGGGCGCGACAGGCGCGCTACCTGCGCCTGCGCTTCGACGCGCCCGCGATCCCGGCGGGGCAGATGACCGTCGCGGAAATCGGGGCGTTCACCGGCTGATCGTTTTGAAACGGACCTGCCGCGCTCGTTGACCCGTGGGCAGGCCTGGCGCGACGATGATGAGACGTCCGCCGGGCCGGGGATCGACGTGCGTCCGGACGCCGTGCCTCACGTGACAGGTCAGCGCCCCCGGCCGCTTCGCCGCATTCCCCGATGACGCGTGGAGCGACCGTACGATATCGCGCGCCGCGTTGCGGCGGCTGATCCGCTGATCGCGGGGCGGGTCGTTTCGCCCCGGCTGAAATCACCCCGCCGCGTAGCAAGCGCCGAAGCGGCGATGACGGTGGTGCAACGTGGTCGGGAAACCGCTCCGGCGCCTCAGAACGCCGACCAGTCGTCCTCTACCGTCGCCAGCGCGGTGTTGCCGACCGCGCGCACCGGACGGGGCGCGCTGCGCACCGGGGCGGTGACCTGGCGCGGCCGCGGTGCCGCCGCGACCGGCATCGCGCGGATCGGCGCATCCTCGACCGTGAACGTCGCTACGGCTCCGGCCAATTGCTCGGATTCGCGCGCCAGCAGGTTGGCGGCGGCGGTCGATTCCTCGACCATCGCGGCGTTCTGCTGCGTCACGCTGTCCATTTCGTTGATCGCGATGTTCACCTGGCTCAGGCTCTGCGCCTGATGTTCCGAAGCGCGCGCGATCGTCGCCATGACCGTGCTGACGCTGCCGACGCGATCGATGATCTTCTCCAGCGCGTGCCCGGTTTCGTCGACCAGCTTCACCCCCGACTGGACGTGGTTGATCGCCGAGAGGATGCGCGTCTTGACGTCCGACGCCGCATCGGCGGAACGCTGCGCCAGCGCGCGCACTTCGCTCGCCACCACGGCGAAGCCCCTGCCCGCTTCGCCCGCGCGCGCCGCTTCGACGCCGGCGTTCAGGGCCAGCAGGTTGGTCTGGAATGCGATCCCGTCGATCACGCTGATGATGTCGGCGATCTCGCGGCTGGCCTGGTCGATACCGTTCATCGCCACCACCGACTTGCGGACGACCTCGCCGCCCTGCTCGGCGGCGTCGCGCGCCTCGGCCATCGCGCCGTTGGCGTTGGCGGCGTTCGACGCGCCCTCCCGGACGGTGCCGGTGATCTCGTCCATCGCCGCGGCGGTTTCACGCAGCGATGACGCCTGCTGCTCGCTGCGGGCCGAAAGATCGCGCGCCGACTGGCTGATCTCATCGGCGTTCTGCTTGATCGTCTCCACGCTGTGGCGAACGTTGCGCGTCAGGTCGGACAATTTGCCGACCGCGTCGTTGAAGTCCTTCGCCAGCACGCCGAAGCTGCCCGGCAACGCCGCCAGCCGCACCGTCAGATCCGCGTCCGACAGGCGATGCAGCCCATCGCCGATCGCGCGCATCGCCAGCTCGCGCTCCTGATCGGCGGTCAGCTTGGCCCGCGCGGCGTCGCGGAACACCAGGACCGCGCGCGCCATGTCGCCCAGTTCGTCGGCGCGGTCGACGACCGGCACGTCGATGTCGTTCTTCCCGTTGGCGAGATCCGCCATGCGGCCGGTCAGCGCGGTGATCGGGCGCGCGATGCTGCGGCTGAGCACCATCTGCAGAATGACGGCGATGCCGATCAGCGCCAGGCCGCCGAGCACCAGCGCGATCGTCGCGGTGGTCATCGCCTGCGACTGGTGCGCGGCATTCTGCTCGATCGCGGCGGTTTCCTGCTCGCGCAACTCGCGCAAGGGCAGGACCACGGCGCTGGTAAGCACCTTCTTCCCGGCGTCGCGCACCGCCTGTTCGGCGGCCTCGCGCTGCCCGGACTTCACCATCTCGACCAGCCGGTTGCTCCAGTCGTGCCGCCATCTGGCGGTTTCGCGACGTGACGTGAGCACCAGTTCGCGGCTCTTCGAATCGGTCACCAGCGACCCGAGCGCGACGGTCGTCTCGTCATATTCGGCGCGCGCTTCGTCATAGGACTTCAGGTAGGACGAGTCGCCCGTCACCAGATAGCCTCGCAACTGGCTGTTCTCGCGCAGGATCGATGTTTCCAGCGTCAATGCCTTGGCATAGACTTCCTGGCTGTGATTGCTGCCCTCGGTCGCTGCGCGAATCATCCAGATATTCGCGAAGAACACCACCATCATGATCGCGGCGGACGCATTGATGACGAGGAAGGCGAAACCCAGCTTTTTGGGTATGCTCAAGGTCTTGAACATTAGAAGTCTTCCTGTCGACGGAACAGCGCCTGTACGCTGCGGGTGTTAAGCGTTGTTATTGCGGTCTTATCGGCGATTAGTTAAGCCTCTATAAAGCCGGGGTTCATGTTCGTTAATTCTGCGACGGGCCGCCGCACCACTGGATCCACCCGCCGTAGGGGTGGCACGTCGCGAGCAGGCGGTTACCCCCGGTGGGCCAGCAGGTGAGCCGCAGTTCCACCGCGGTCCGCGCGGCATTCCATTCGAAAGAGATCCAGGCGAGTGGCCGAAGCCGATCGGCGCGTGCGCCCGCCGCGGCGATCGTCTCCAGCAGGCGACACCGCTCGTCTATCCCGAAATACTGGATCACCATCGAGTGGAACACGACGCGCACCCGCCCCGGGACCCCGGGGGTTTCCAGCTGCCGTGCCAGCCACGTCGTGGCGTCTTCGCGCGTCAACGTGGGGGGATATCGACGCGCCAGGCCCAGGGCGTGCGACAGTCGCGACGACCGCGCGGGCTGGTCGGCGAAGACATAGGCCATCAATCGCTCGCACGTCGCCGGATCGTGGGGGTCGAGCGGATGCAGGTCGACGCCGCGTGACGCGACCACCTCCACCGGCTGGTCGGGCGCGGGGGCGCCGCGCCATTCGGGCGCGATGCGCACCGGGGAGGCCGGATCGCCCGCGGCCACGCCGCCGAGATCGTAGGCATAGCGCGCCAGGTTGAGGTTCAGCCCGGCGCTGGAACCGAGTTCGAGCAATTCGACCGGCAGGGCGAAACGCTGCCGCACCGCCATCAACGCGGCGAGGATCGCGGCCGCGCGGCCGACTTCGTTGGTCTGTGGCGGATCGCGCATCCAGTCGGCGATGAACGAATCGTGGCCCGTCAGCGCGGCACCCACCGCGCCGTCGACGTCGTCATGCGTGCCGCGGTACAGGGCGCCGAGCACCGGCGGCGTGTTGCGGCGCGCCAGCGCATGGAGCGCGGCGTTGAAGCGCATCGCCACCGCCGCTGCCGACGGGTCGCCCGGCCAGTTCGCCAGCATCGTGGCGGTGCGCGGGGCCCGGTGCAGCTGCCGCTCACCCGCCGCCAGGACGTCGGCGACGAACGGCGAGCCGATCGCTCGCATGACGACCGATTGGCGCGCGAGTTCGCCCTGCTGCGGTTCAGGCACGTTATACTTCCATGCTTCGGGCAAGTCGTTGATCTCTCGGGCGGGATCGCCCCTTGTCCCGGACCAATGCGCAACATTGATTGCCAACGAATTAATCCTCCCGATCCCTTCGCGGCGACCGGCCGATATATGTTCAGTGATTAACGCCATTTTAGGAGGGCTCGGGCAAATCGGGAAACAGCCCGGCCTCGTCATCGCGACGGCAAGAGGAACCGGCGACCGCAAGCGAAGGGGACAGGGCCATGATCGTACGACGCCGACCACCCTGCCCCGCCGCCATCTGACAGGAAGCCCCGCGATGTCGATCATCCTCAATTCCCGACTGGATACCGCGGCCGCCGGCCCGCTGCACCAGTCGCTGAAGAAGCTGGTCGAGGCCGGGCAGCCGATCGCGATCGACGGCAACGCGGTCGACCAGATCGGTCAGGCGTGCCTGCAGGTGCTGGCCGCGGCGCGTGCCGCGGCGGTGGCGCGCCGCCTGTCGTGGCAGGTCGCTTTCCCCAGCGTGGCGATGATCGAGGCCGGCGAACTCGCCGCGCTCGACGTCGTCACCGCCGCCTGATCCTTCGAACCTTTCGCGCAGGAGCCGACCTTGGACCTCGACGCAATCCAGCAGATGTTCTTCCAGGAATGTGAGGAAGGTCTGGCCGGCATGGAAAGCGCGTTCGCCGCGCTTCGTGACCAGCAATACGACAACGAGACGATCAACGGGATCTTTCGTGCGGTCCACTCGATCAAGGGCGGGGCGGGCGCGTTCGGCCACGAACGGCTGCAGGCCTATACCCACCAGTACGAAACGCTGCTCGACCTGCTGCGCAGCGAGACGCTGGGGCTGACCCCGCCGCTGGTCGACCTGATCGTCGCCGCGTTCGACATGCTGGCCGATCACGTCGCGGCGGCGCGCGACGCGGGCGATGCGCCCGACGATGCGGCGATGCTCGCGCGGCTGATCGCGGCGGCGAGCGGCGAGGAGGCCGCGCCGGCCCCGGCGCCCGCAGCGGCACCCGTCGAGCTCGCCTTCGAGCCGACGCCCGTAGCGCTCGACGATTTCGACGACCTGATGTCGATGCTGGACGACGTCGGCGGCGCGGCCGCACCCGATGCGGCGCCGGTCGCGGATGGCCCGCCCGCATGGCTGGTCACGTTCCGTCCCTCCGCCAACGCGCTGGACCACGGCGCCGAGCCGTTGCTGCTGCTGCGCGAACTGATCCGCATGGAAGGCCGCGTGCTGTCGTGCGACGCCGGCGCGCTGCCGACGCTGAACGCGCTGGACCCCGAGCTGTCGTACCTTGCGTGGCAGATCGCGGTGCCCGGCACCGCCGAGGAAGACGACATCCGCGCGGTGTTCGAGTTCACCGACAGTTGCGCGATCACGCTGACCCGTGCCGACGGCCCGGCGCCGCTCGCCGCGCCGCAGACGATCGTGGTCGCGGCGCCGGTCGCGGCCGCCGCCGTACCTGCGCCGGCCGTCGCCCCGGCCCCTGCCCCCGTCGCTGTGGCCCCGGCACCCGCCCCGGCTCCGACTCCGGCCGCCCCGGCGCCCGTGGCAGTCGCCGCCGTCCCTGCGCCCCCCGCGCCGCGCCCCGCACCGACCGGCCCGGTCGCACCCGCGACCCCGGTCGCGCAGACGATCCGCGTCGACCTCGACAAGCTCGACCGGCTGGTGAACCTCGTGGGCGAGCTGGTCATCACGCAGGCGATGCTCGCGCAGCGGCTGAGCGAGAACGACATGGCCGGCATCTCGGAGCTGACCGATCTCGATCACCTGACGCGCGAACTGCAGGAATCGACGATGGCGATCCGCGCGCAGCCGATGAAGACCGTCTTCAGCCGCGTGCCGCGCATCATCCGCGAACTGGAAGGCGAGACCGGCAAGCGCGTCCGCCTGGATATCGAGGGCGAGATGACCGAGGTCGACAAGACCGTCGTCGAGCGGATCGGCGAGCCGCTGACCCACCTGATCCGCAACGCCGTCGATCACGGGCTGGAGACGACCGAGGAGCGGATCAAGGCCGGCAAGTCGGAGACCGGGGTCGTCACGCTTTCGGCCGCGCATCATTCGGGCCGCATCGTCATCACCGTCGCCGACGACGGGCGCGGGATCGATCGCGCGCGCGTCCGCGCCAAGGCGGTCGAGCGCGGGATCATCCTGCCCGAGGCGGTGTTGAGCGACGAGGAGGTCGACAACCTGATCTTCGCGCCCGGCTTCTCGACCGCGTCGACCGTCTCGAACATCTCGGGGCGCGGCGTCGGCATGGACGTGGTGCGCAAGAACGTCCAGGCGCTGGGTGGACGCATCGGCATCCACTCGCGCTTCGGCTCCGGCTCCAGCTTCTCGCTCAGCCTGCCGCTGACGCTGGCGGTGGTCGACGGGATGATCGTCACGGTCGGACACCAGACGTTCGTCATCCCGCTCAGCCACATCGTCGAGAGCCTGCGCCCGTCCGACGGCTCGGTGACGGCGGTCGGCATCAACGGCTCGGTGCTGGACGTGCGTGGCTCCTACGTGCCGATCTATCCGGTAGCCGAGCAGCTCGGCATCGACGGCGGCGAGAACGATCCGCAAAAGGCGGTGCTGATCGTGGTCGAGGGCGACCAGGGCCAGGCCGCGCTGCTGGTCGACTCGATCCAGGACCAGCGGCAGGTCGTCGTGAAGAGCCTGGAGGCGAACTACCAGGCGATCGACGGGCTGGCCGGTGCGACGATCCTCGGCGACGGGCGCGTCGCGCTGATCATCGACGTCGATGCGCTGACGTCGCAACGCTCGCGTCGCACCCCGCTGGCACATGCGGCATGAGCAATGCCGCTGCCCTCGCGGCTCCGTCGGCCCGGCGTGAGTTCGATTTCACGCATGCCGATCACCAGGCGATCTCGCGGATCGTCTACGACGCGCTCGGCATCCTGCTGCCGGAGGGCAAGGCACAGCTGGTCTATGGCCGTGTCGCCCCGCGCGTGCGCGCCTGCGGACTGGGCAGCGTCGCCGCCTATCTGAAGCAGATCGCCGACGACGATGACGAGCGCGACCGGATGCTGGACGCGCTGACCACCAACCACACCAGCTTCTTCCGCGAGGCGCATCACTTCGAGGATTTCTCCGAGCGGATGTGGCCGAAACTGGCGCAGCGGCTGACCAGCGGCGGGCGCGTCCGGCTGTGGTCGGCGGCATGTTCGAGCGGCGAGGAACCCTATACGTGGCTGATGGCCGCGCTGGGTGCCGACAAGAGCGCCGCGCAGCGCCTGCTGAAGGGCGACCTGCGCCTGCTCGCCACCGACGTGTCACCCAGCGTGCTGGAGACCGCGCGGGCCGGCCGCTATTCGGCGGACACGCTGCGCACGGTGCCGGCGAAGCTGCGATCGACCTGGATCGACAGCCGGCTGACGGTCGACCCGCTGCTGCGCGACGCGATCTCGTTCCGCCCGCTCAACCTGCTCGGCGCCTGGCCGATGAAGGGGAAGTTCGACGCGATCTGCTGCCGCAACGTCATGATCTATTTCGATGAACCAACGAAGGCCAAGCTGCAATCACGGCTGGCCGATCATCTGGAGACTGGGGGGATGCTGTACATCGGTCATTCGGAGCGCCTGTCGCCCGATGTGGCGAAGCGCTTCGACTGCGTGGGGCGTACCGCCTATCTGAAGGTGAGCGCGTGAGCGTCCGCACCCTCGTCGTCGACGATTCGCTGACCATGCAGGCGCTGATCCAGCGCACGCTGGCCAGCGACCCGGACATCCAGGTCGTCGGCACCGCGTCGAGCGCCGACGAAGCGCGCGCGCGGATCAAGGAACTCGATCCCGACGTCGTCACGCTCGACATCGAAATGCCGGGCATGAACGGGCTCGACTTCCTCGAACGGCTGATGCGGCTGCGCCCCACCCCGGTGGTGATGCTGTCGACGCTGACCTCCGAAGGCGCGGATGCGAGCATCGCGGCGCTGGAGCTGGGCGCGTTCGAATGTTTCGACAAGCTGGCACTGCGTCGCCCGGACGAGGCGATCCGCCTGCCGGCGCTGGTCCGCGCCGCCTGCGGATCGCGCGGGCGCAGCGTCGCCGCCGCGCCGCGCAGCATCGCGCCGGAGCCGGTCCACCATGCCGATTACGTACCGCGCGACCAGTCGATGATCGCGGTCGGGGCGTCGACCGGCGGGGTCGAGGCGCTGATCGAGCTGCTGTCGGGCTTTCCCGCCAACTGCCCGCCGACCGTCATCGTGCAGCACATGCCGCCCAGCTTCACCGCCAGCTTCGCCGCGCGACTCGACCGGCTGTGCAAGCCGCACGTCGAGGAAGCGCGAGCGGGCGCGGTGCTGGCGCCGGGCAAGGTCTATCTGGCGCCGGGCGGCGACCGGCACATGGAGATCGCCGGCCCGGCGACGCGCCGCTACTGCCGGCTGCTGACCGGCCCGAAGGCGAGCGGCCACCAGCCGTCCGTCGACGTGCTCTTCCACTCGGTCGCCAGGATCGCCGGTGCGGACGCGGTCGGCGCGATCCTGACCGGCATGGGCGCGGACGGCGCCGAGGGGATGCTGGCGATGCGCGACGCAGGCGCGATGACGGTCGGCCAGGACGAGGCGTCCAGCGTCGTCTACGGCATGCCCGCCGTCGCGCACCGCATCGGCGCGGTCGCGCAGCAGATGCCGCTGCGCCGGATCGCCGCCCGCCTGCTTCAGGAATGCCGCGCATGACCGGGATCGTGCTTCGCGACGGCCTGCGCCGCATGACGGTGGCGCAGGGCGAGACGCGCGTCAGCGGCGAGACCGACGTGGTGCTGACCACCGTGCTCGGCAGCTGCATCGCCGCCTGCTTCTACGATCCGGTCGCCAAGGTAGGAGGCATTAACCATTACCTGTTAGCGGAGGGGGGTCATGCTTCCGATCCCGCCTCGATGCAGCGCTACGGCGTCTATGCGATGGAAGTGCTCATCAACGCCATGCTGGCGATGGGCGCGGCGCGCTCGCGGCTCAAGGCGCGGATCTTCGGTGGCGCCACGATGCGCAGCGGGTTCCGCGACATCGGCGGCGACAACATCGCGTTCGCCCGGCGGTTCCTGCGTGACGAACGCATCGCGCTCGTCGGCGAGGATGTCGGCGGCAGCGGCGCACGGCGCGTCGAGTTCCGCCCTGCCCTCGGCCTCGCACGGTGCCGTGTCGTGACCGAGACCACGATCGCCATGCCGGCCGTACGCGCCCGCCCGGTCGCGCCACCGCCACCGCCGCCCGCGTCGCTCGGCGACGTCGAGTTCTTCTGATGCCCGCCCTCGCCACCCGCATTCTGCCCAGGAGCCGTTACCCGTGACCAAGACGATCATGACCGTCGATGACTCGCCTAGCATGCGGATGCTGCTGCGCGCCGCGCTGACCGACCTCGGCTATCAGGTCGTCGAGGCCGAGGACGGCGTCCACGCGCTGGAGACGCTTGCCAGCTTCGACGAGGAGGAGGAGCCGGACCTGCTCATCACCGATATCAACATGCCGCGCATGGACGGGTTCGGGCTGATCGAGAACGTCCGCGCCGACGGTCGCCGCACGCTGCCGATCCTGGTGCTGACCACCGAAAGCTCCGACGAGAAGAAGCAGCGCGCGCGCCAGGCCGGCGCGACCGGCTGGATCGTCAAACCCTTCAACCCCGAAAAGCTCGCCGCCGCCATCCGGCGCGTGTTGCACTGATCCAGGAGGACCGTTCGTCATGTCCCGTCAGCTCATCACCTTTCAGCTCGGCGACCAGTATCTGGGCGTTGATATCATGGCGATTCGCGAGATCCGCGCCTGGTCGCCCGCCACGCCGCTGCCGAACGTGCCGAGCCACGTGCGCGGCGTCGTGAACCTGCGCGGCGTCGTGCTGCCGGTACTCGATCTGCGCCACCGCCTGGGCTGGGGCATGACCGATCCGACGGCGCGCCACGTGATCATCGTCGTGCGGATCGGCGAGCAGTTGCAGGGCATCATCGTCGACGCCGTCAACGACATCGTCACCGTCCAGACCGAGGACATGCAGCCGCTGCCCGACATGGGCGACGCCGCTGCGCAACAGTTCCTCGACGGTCTCGCCACGATCGACCAGCGGCTGATCATGGTGCTGGCGCTGGACCGGCTGGTCGAGCGGGCCGCGCTGGCGGACGCGGCCTGAGCCGAGGGCAAGGCGACACCGCGATGCGGGTCGAAACAGATAGTTAACGCGCGTGTACTAGGACAGGGTCATGGCTGGAACGAAAGTATTGGTGGTCGACGATTCGCTGACCATGCGCGCGCTGATCTCCGGCGCGCTGGAGCGGATCCCGGGCGTGGAGGTGGTCGGCATGGCCGACGGCGCGGCGGAAGCACGCGGGCTGGTGGAGAGCACCCGGCCCGACGTGATGACGCTGGACGTCGAGATGCCGGGAATGAGCGGGCTCGCCTACCTCGCCGAGATCATGGACACCAAGCCGATGCCGGTGATCATGTTCTCGACCCGGACGCAGGACGGCGCGGCGGAATCGATCGAGGCACTGCGGCTGGGCGCGATCGACTGCTTCCCGAAGCCGCGCGTCGCGGCGCCGGCCGAGCTGGACGCGATCATCGCCAAGCTGGCGAAGCGGCTGAAGGCGGCGAAGAAGGCCGACCTGAAGCCCAAGAGCGCGCCCAAAACGGCGAAGTCTCCGCCGATCGACTGGAACGGGCGCCTGCTGCTGGTGGGCGGCGACGCGTCGAACACCAAGTCGATCTTCGACCTGTTCGCCGGTTTCCCCGCCAATTGTCCGCCGACCGTCGTCGTCCAGCACCTGGGTCCGGGCATGGTCGAGAGCATGGTCGAGAAGCTCGCCGAGCAATGCGCGCCCAAGGTTGTGGTGGCCGCCGACGGGATGAAGCCCGAGCAGGGCACGATCTACCTCGCGCCGCACGGCGACGCGCATCTCGTGATCGACAGCTGGCCCAACGGCACGCTGCGGCTGCTGCCCAAGGACCCTGTCGCGGGTGAGCGTCCGTCGATCTCGCTGCTGTTCGCCTCGGCGGCGAAGGCGGCGGCGGCCAATGCGGTCGGCGTGCTGCTGCTCGACGGCAACGAGGACGGTGCGGGCGGCCTGCGCGCGATGAACGCGGCGGGCGGCTATGCCTTCGCGCCGGCCGAGAGCGGCGGCGGGTACACGCTCACGCGCGGCATGGTGCAGCAGCCGGTGGCCAGCGACGCGCTGGTGGCGGGCGTCATGAAGATGTGCTCGAAATGAGCGCCGCCGCGCTTCCCTCCCCGTCCGGCGGGGGGGTGGCGACGGGGGCGGTGCCGCGCTCGCTCGCCCATGCTCTCGCCAACGAGCTGGTGCTCGCGTCGGGCATGCTCGCCGACCTCGCCTACGACCTGGGCAGCGACGGCGACACGCTGCGCCGCCACATGGCAAGCCTGCAGCGGATCGATTATGTGACGCAGATGCAGCTGGCGATCGCCGATCTGCTGCGCAGCGTCGGCGATGAGGGCGGCATCGCGCAGGTGACGTTGCAGGACATGGCCGACCGGCTGCGCGCGTCCGTCGCGGAGTCCGCCGCGGCCTGACGCCGCGCCGGATCGCCGCCATGCCGCCTATCGGCCTTCGCGCCGCCGCAGGGTTCGCGCGATCAGCCCGAAGTGCAGCAGCTGGATCGCGACCAGCAAGGCGCCCGCGCCGATCGATGCCGGGAGCACATCGCTCTCCTGCCCGGCGCGTGGCGGGACCGTCAGCGACATGACCGCCATCCCGCCGAGCGTGACGACGGCGAGCGCCGGCATCACCGACAGCGCGATGCGCCGCGGCGCCGACCACGTGACCGCGCCCGTGAACGACCATTGCATCGGCAGGTGCTCCTCGCACCGAAAGCGTTCGTTCGCCCGGTACGCCAGCACGCAGCTGACGAGGACGAACGTTGTTGCGACGATCGACGTGCCCATGACGACGCTCCTGATGCTCAGCCCCCACATCGCCTTTCTGCCGCCGGCTGGGCAAGCGCGTTCGAATGTCATCGCGCGCACACCGAAGCGCCCCGAAACGCTGCGGCGCGGCCCCGAACGCTCCCGATGACGGCGTTCCGCGTCCCTGGATCGCCCCGAACGCGACGCGCAGCGATCGCGACGAAGCGCACGGCTTGTCCTCGGCGGCTCCCGATGCGATAGACGACGCGGGTGTCGACCGCCGAATTCCGGTGGCAGGCAGGTGTCTTGCGCTGGTCGGGCCGCCAGTGACGCCGCTCTGTATCCGGACCCGCCGCCATGCCCCGACACGCCCCCGCGCGCCGCAGCCCGATCCGCGCCTTCCTCTCCTCGCAAGCCGCTGCCGGCATCCTGCTGATGGCCGCCGCCGCGCTCGCGTTGCTCGTCGCCAACTCGCCGCTGGCTGCGGATTATGCCGCGCTGCTTCATCGCACGCTTGGCCCTATGTCACTGGAACATTGGATAAATGACGGGCTGATGGCCGTCTTCTTCCTGCTGGTCGGCCTTGAGATCAAGCGCGAGCTGCTGGACGGACAACTGGCGACCTGGCCGCGTCGGATCCTGCCGGGCATCGCAGCGGCGGGCGGGATGGCGGTTCCGGCACTGATCTATCTCGCCTTCAATCGCGGCGCGACCGCTGCCGGCTGGGCGATCCCGGCAGCGACCGACATCGCGTTCGCACTCGGCGTCATCACGCTGCTGGGCGATCGCGTGCCGGCCTCATTACGCGTCTTCCTCGCCGCGCTGGCGATCATCGACGATCTCGGCGCAGTGGCCATCATTGCCCTTTTCTACACCACGCACGTCTCCCTGCCCGATCTCGCGACAGCCTTCGGCGCGCTCGGCGTGCTGGTCGCACTCAACCGATACGGGGTGCGTCGGCTCACGCCGTTTCTGCTCGTCGGCGTCCTCCTGTGGGTCTTCATGCTGCGATCGGGCGTCCATGCCACGTTGGCGGGGGTCATGCTGGCGCTGACGATCCCCATGACGCGCGCGCGCGACAGCGCCGACGGCAGCGCTGACGGCGAGAGTGCGCTGCACCGCCTGGAACATGCGCTGCATCGGCCGGTCGGGTTCCTCGTCGTGCCAGTGTTCGCGCTGGCCAACGCAGCGGTGCCGATCGTCGGCCTGCCCGCCGCCGCGCTGACCGCGCCGGTGACGCTCGGGGTGGCCGTCGCATTGCTGACCGGCAAAGTCGCGGGCGTGTTCGGCGCCGCGACGCTGGCGATCCGGCTCGGGCTCGCGGACATGCCCGCGCACGCCACGCCCCGCCAGTTGTTCGGCGTCGCGCTGCTATGCGGAATCGGCTTCACGATGAGCATCTTCATCACCTTGCTCGCCTTTCCCGCCGATCCGCTATTGCAGGCGGAGGCGAAGCTGGGGGTGCTGGCAGGATCGCTGCTGTCCGGCGTGCTGGGCTACGGCGTGCTGCTCAGGTCGCGTCGAGAGGGCGAGCGAAGCAGATCGATTCCAGGTTAGAGCCAATCGGTGCCCGACGTCGGTGTTCGCATCAATCAGTACGCGCTCACGCCAGCGCTTCAAAAAATCACTGTGCCGGCCGACTGGCCATTGCGGATGGCCAAGCACGATCGATCCGACAACGCGATCGAACATGGTTTAGTGATCCAAGCGCACGCCTCGTCGCCAGCGCGACCATCCGCCGCCGACAACCTCCCGCCGTCGATCCGCGCCTGAACGCCGGTCTCCGATCGCAATCCATTGGCAAACCGAGCGGCGACCTGGGTTCCGCATGATGTCGGGCCGGATCGCTGGTCGCGCCGCCCCGGCCGCCCCTTGAAACTCAGCGCCCGCCCGGGATCATCGAGTCGTTCTTCTCCGCCGCGCGCCGCTCCGCCGCCCACGCGCGGTTGATCGCGAGCGCACATCCGGTCTGCCCGCCAGATCCGACCGGGGAGCACGTATCCGGCAACCCGCCAGCCACGCGGCTCACCTGGTCAGCGGTCGCCACCCGGTTCGTCCATGCCTGATTCTTCGCCGCCGGCTCAGCGCTGTCGCGGAGCGGCTTCGGAATGCGGAATTGTTCGTCCGGGTTCAGGCGGCTGCAGACCACCACTTCATCACCCTGCGCCTTCGGGCACGCTTCGTTGCCCTCCAGCGTCACGCTACGCACGCGCTGTGGAGCCCGGCCTGTGTTGCCGGCAGACTGGACCTGCGCCAAGGCACCTGTCGGCAGCGCCAGCGCCACGGCGAAAACAAACGCAACAGCGTGACGACGCATGTCATTTCTCCTTATCACCGCGAACGCGCAGCATGGCGCTTTTCTCCGCGCCGTATCTCTCCCGTCCATTACGATTCTTTGCGCGCCTGCAATATTCCTTCGGCCCGCCGCCGCGCTGCCGGTTGCGATGCCGCGCGCATCGGCTATGGCGGTAGCATGATCCTGGTGATCGACAATTATGACAGCTTCACCTGGAACCTGGTCCATTACGTCATGGAACTGGGTGCCGAGGTGCGCGTGGTTCGCAACGACGCGCTGACAGCCGCCGAAGCGCTGGCGAGCGGGGCTCAGGCGATCCTCATCTCGCCCGGACCGTGCACCCCGAACGAAGCCGGGGTCAGCCTAGATCTGGTCGCCGCCTGCGCCGAGGTGCGTCGCCCGCTGTTCGGGGTGTGCCTGGGACATCAGGCGATCGGTCAGCATTTCGGCGGCAAGGTGGTGCGTGGCGGGCTCATGCATGGCAAGACCTGCCCGGTCGACCATGACGGCACCGGCGTGTTCGCCGGCCTGCCTGCGCCGTTCACCGCCACACGCTACCATTCGCTGATCGTCACCGACGTGCCCGATTGCCTCGCGGTCAACGCCACTGCCACCGATGCCTCGGTGATGGGGCTGCGCCACCGCGAGTTGCCGATCCATGGCGTCCAGTTTCACCCCGAAAGTATCGCGACCGAGCACGGCCACGATCTCATCGCCAATTTCCTGCGTATGGCCGGTATCAACCACGCGGGGCGGATCGCGGCGTGACGACGGTGGCATTGCTGCCCGACCCCTCCTCGCCGCTGTCGCGCGAGTCGGCGGCGCAGGCGTTCGCGGACATCCTCGATGCGCGGACCGGCGAGGAGGCGGTCGCCGACTTCCTCATCCGACTGGCGGAGCGCGGCGAGACCAGCATCGAAATCGCCGAGGCTGCCCGCGCTTTGCGTGCACGACTGCTGCCGATCGAGGCACCAGCCGGTGCGATCGACGTCTGCGGGACTGGCGGTGACGGGCAACACACGCTGAACGTCTCCACCGCAGTCAGCCTGGTCGTCGCCGCCTGCGGCGTGCCGGTCGCCAAGCACGGCAATCGCGCCGCCTCGTCCAAGGCCGGCGCCGCCGACACCCTGGAAATGCTCGGTCTCGATATGGAGCGTGCCGGCGCGCAGGCGGAGGAAACGCTCGCCGGGCTCGGCATCTGCTTCCTGTTCGCCGCCAACCATCATCCGGCGATGAAGCGCATCACTCCGATCCGCCGTCGCATCGGCCGTCGCACGATCTTCAACCTGATGGGCCCGCTCGCCAACCCGGCCCACGTTACGCGGCAGCTGATCGGCATCGCCCGACCCGACTACGCGCCGCTTTACGCAGACGCACTGGCGCAGCTCGGCAGCGATGCCGCGGCAGTCGTCGCCGGCGAGGAGGGGCTGGACGAAATCTCCGGCGCCGGTGCGACGCGCGTGGTGACGGTCGGCGACGTAACGCTGCCCGCGCGGATCGTGCCCGAGGACGCCGGGGTCGCGCGCCATCCCACGATCGCGATCCGCGGCGGTGACCCGGCCTACAATGCTGCGGCGCTGCGCCGTCTGCTGGCAGGCGAGCACGGACCATATCGTGACGCTGTGCTACTCAACGCCGCCGCGGCCTTGGTGCTCGCCGGACGCGAGCGCGATTTGCGTGCCGCTGCGCGAATCGCCGCACGCGCGATCGATGATAAGAGCGCAACGACCCTGCTCGATCGCTGGATTTCCTGGTCATGACCATCCTTGCCGAGATTTGTGCGACAAAGCGTGCCGAGGTGGCGGCGCGCAAGGCCGCGACCTCGCTGTCTGAGCTATCTGCGCTCGCCGCCGCCCAGTCGGCGCCGCGTGGCTTCCGCGCGGCGCTCGACGCGATGGTCGCTGCCGGCCGCCACGCGCTCATCGCCGAGATCAAGAAGGCCAGCCCGTCGAAGGGCCTGATCCGTGCCGATTTCGATCCGCCCGCGCACGCCCGCGCCTATGCCGAAGGTGGAGCGGCCTGCCTCTCTGTGCTGACTGATGCGCCTTATTTCCAAGGACATGAGGATTATCTGGTCGCGGCCCGTACCGCGTGCGCGCTGCCGGTCCTACGAAAGGACTTCACGGTCGATCCTTGGCAGGTGATCGAGGCGCGGAGCATCGGCGCGGACGCAATCCTGCTGATCGCTGCCGCGCTCGACGATGCCTGCATGGCCGAATGCGAGGCAGCGGCGATCGAACAGGGGCTGGACGTGCTGGTCGAAGTTCACGATGCCGTTGAAATGGAGCGTGCGGCCCGGCTGCGGACTCGACTCGTCGGCGTCAATAATCGCGATCTGAAGACTTTCGAAGTCGATTTCCGGCGCACGTACGAGTTGGTCGCGCACGCCCCCGCCGGCTGCACATTCGTTGCCGAGAGCGGGTTGTCGATACGCGCCGACCTCGATGAACTGGCGGCACATGGCGTGTATTGCTTCCTGATCGGCGAAGCTCTGATGCGCCACGCCGATGTCGCAGCAGCGACCCGCGCAATGGTCGGCTGAATGGCCGGTCTCACCCACATCGACGACGATGGTGCCGCGCACATGGTCGACGTCGGCGACAAGGCGGTGACCCGGCGCGAGGCGGTAGCGACCGGGCACATCGCGATGTCGGACGAAGCACTTGGCGCAATCCGCGCCGGCGCGGTGAAGAAGGGCGACGTCCTCGCGGTCGCTCGCGTCGCCGGGATCATGGCCGCCAAGCGCACCAGCGATCTCGTGCCGCTTTGCCACCCGCTCCCGATCACGCGCGTCTCGCTCAACCTTCTGCCCGAAAACAATGGCATAACCGCCGTCGCGACCGTCGCTACCGACGGCAAGACCGGGGTCGAGATGGAGGCGCTGACCGCGGTGTCGGTCGCATTGCTCACCGTCTACGACATGGCCAAGGCAATCGACAAGGCGATGACGATCAACGACATCCGCGTGATCGAAAAACGCGGTGGCCGCTCCGGCGACTGGCGGGCGGCATGACGCTGGTTCCGGTTGCCGAGGCGCAGGCCCGCGTGCTGGCGCTGGGCCGCCATGTCGACGCGGTGGACGTCCCGCTGATCGAGGCACTTGGCCGCTGGGCCGCCGCTCCCGTCATCGCGCGCCGCACCCAACCTGCCGCCGATCTGTCCGCAATGGACGGCTACGCGCTGCGCTTCGCCGATCTTCCCGGACCTTTTCAGGTAATTGGCGAAAGCGCCGCGGGCACCCCTTTCGGGACCGCCGTCGATAGCGGACAGGCGGTCCGCATCTTCACCGGCGCCGCGCTACCATCCGGCACCGATACCGTGCTGGTCCAGGAAGACGCCGCTCGCGATGGTGCGACGCTGACGCTCGCCGGCGAAGGCCCCGCGCATGTCGGCCGCAACGTCCGCCGCCGCGGGCTCGATTTCCATGAAGGCGATATCCTCGTCGAGCGAGGGCAACGCCTTACACCCGCGCGACTCGCGGTCGCTGCGACTGGTGGAGTGGCGCGGTTAACGGTCGCGCGCCCGGTCCGCGTCGCGCTGGCCGCAACTGGTGACGAACTGGTCGAACCCGGCACGCCCGGTGACGCCCTGCCCGAGTCCAACCGCCTGTTATTGCGCGCGTTGCTCGCCGACATGCCGGTCGAGATCGTCGACCTCGGAATCCTCCCGGACCGGCTAGATCGCTTGACGGACGCATTTGCGCGCGTCGACGCCGACGTGCTGGTCACCACCGGCGGCGCCTCGGTCGGTGACCACGATCTCGTCCGCCCTGCGCTCGCAGCCGCGGGTACGACGCTCGACTTCTGGCGGATCGCGCTGCGCCCCGGCAAGCCGATGCTCGCCGGGCGGCGCGGCGACATGGCAGTGGTCGGCCTGCCCGGCAATCCCGTGTCCGCGTTCGTCACCGCGCTCCTCTTCGTGCGTCCGCTCGTCGCGCATCTCGCCGGCGCCAGCGATCCTTTCCCAAGCGTCTCCCGGGTCTTGCTGGGCGAAAACCTGCCCGCGAACGGCGAGCGTACCGACTATCTACGGGCCGAATTGCGCGACGGGCGCGCGTACGCCTCGACTATCCAGGACAGCTCGATGCTGCGCACGCTGGCACGCTCGACATGCCTGATCGTGCGTGAATCGCACGCGCCCGCGGCGGCGGCCGGCGACTCGGCGGAAGTCCTGATGATCGCTTGACGGAGGGCTATATGTTCCATAAAGGTTCGCACTCCGTTCACTAGGAAGGCGCCGGGACATGCTGACGCGCAAGCAGCACGAGCTGATCTGCTTCATCGAGGATCGCCTGGCCGACACCGGCGTCTCGCCCTCGTTCGAGGAGATGAAGGACGCGTTGGAGCTGAAGAGCAAGTCGGGTGTCCATCGCCTCATCAGCGCCCTTGAGGAACGTGGTTATCTGCGCCGCCTTCCCAATCGCGCGCGCGCACTGGAAGTTCTCAAGGCACCTGAGCGCGGCGCCGAGGCGAAGCGCGCCGCCCCTCCGTCGGTCAAGCGTACCATGCCCGCGCCCGCGAACGACGTGGTCGAGATCCCGCTGCACGGGCGGATCGCCGCGGGCGTGCCGATCGAGGCGTTCGAAGGTTCGACGATGCTTCCGGTACCCGCCGCACTGCTCGGGGCAGGCGAGCACTTCGCGTTGGAAGTGTCGGGCGATTCGATGGTGGAGGCTGGCATCTTCGACGGCGATTATGCGCTGATCCGCCGTCAGGAAGTGGCGCGCGACGGTGAGATCGTCGTCGCACTGATCGACGACAGCGAGGCGACGCTCAAATACTTCCGCCACGAAGGTGCGATGATCCGCCTCGATCCTGCCAATCGCGCGTACGACCCGCAGCGCTATGCGCCGGCGCAGGTCCGTGTACAGGGTCGCCTGGCTGGGCTGTTGCGTCGTTATTCCTGACGCTCGGTAGCGGCGGCAGCCGGCAATGTGTCGTACCGCGGTGATCGATATTCGCTAGGATCGTCGCGCCTACGGGTAGTTGGTTGAAGGCTTCCTGGCTAAACTCGCGCCGGCACC
This sequence comes from Sphingomonas phyllosphaerae 5.2, assembly GCF_000419605.1. Classification (NCBI taxonomy): domain Bacteria; kingdom Pseudomonadati; phylum Pseudomonadota; class Alphaproteobacteria; order Sphingomonadales; family Sphingomonadaceae; genus Sphingomonas; species Sphingomonas phyllosphaerae. The sequence goes on from NZ_ATTI01000001.1 coordinate 2,988,995, forward strand.
GCGGGGTTGAGCGGCTTCGATGCGCTTGCTCGCAAAATGGGGTGCACGTGCCGCCGACTTTGTGCGCGTTCACGACGTTTTGTAGCACCAACCACCTTCAGCCTAAAACGTCGGAGCATCCGGCGATCCAGATGCGCGATTACTGACAAACCGGTGTGCGCTGAGATCCGGCTGCTGCTTTTGTCATCAAGCAACGAAGCTTCGGATCAGATCCGTGGCGAAGGCGAGTGCTGATGACTGGCAGACACCAACCTGCACTGGATCGAAATCGATATGCCGATGCGACGTGCACTTGCCGGGAGCCGCGGCGCTCGAACATTTTCGCAGTTTCAAGATAGAACGCGGCAAGCCGCCGAAGTTCGTGACCGGGAGCGGGGTCGAGGACGGTGGCGTGGTGCGGCCGGATTGTCGTGCTACGCTGACGAATACGGAATAGCGAGTGACGCCGAGGTATAACCATCAAGACCAGACGTGCAACATGACTCCGCGCAAAACAACGCCAGATCTCACGCGTCACTATCTTGTATGCAGCCGTTCTTACAAGTGAGGCGGAGCGCATAACAGCGCGCGAGATTGATTGGCTACGCTGATTCCGCTTGTGCAGCACGTCGTTCACGTCCGCCCGGCGACAATGAGCGCCGCTCTAGGGCCGATCGACATTCAGCCGAATCCCCTGCCAACTCCGTCTCTCCAAGCGTGGCTAAGCAAAGGGCATCGTGCGGAACGCTGGATTGCTTCGCTACGCTCGCAAGACAGGTGAAGGGAGCAGATCTGCCGGGCCGTGCAAGCGCGGTTGCCCGAGCAGGCGGAATGTCGATCCCGCCCTGTTCGCACGACAATCGCTACCGACCGTCACTCACTGATCCGCCGCCGATCTCCGCCACTCATACGACTTTGGCTCGGCAATCCGTAATCGCGAACGTCGCCCCGCGGGCGGTCCCGGCGAACGAAACGCGACACCCTGCCCCTTGCAGCGACAACCGGGAGCGCCGTCGCCATGATCCACGGGTGCGCGTCGCCGGCGCGACGGACGGTGGTCACCCGCTGCGTTGCGAAGGTCACCGCCACCCCGCCGGTCCGCGCCAGCATCGTTCGATCGAGCGTCAGCCAGCGGGCGCGGCAACGGTGTGGCAGGCGTCGATCGCTGACGACGACATCGGCATCATGGCACAGTGGCACGAACGCGGCCGCGGGGACGAGATCGCTGCTGCGGGTCGCCAGAATACGCCAGCGCCGACCCGCGGCGGTACGCTCCATCCGGCAGAGGTCGCGGTTGCACTGCGCCGCGCCCTCCTCGCTGAGCAGCGCCGGCTCGCCGTCCAGGCCGCCAGCCTCCGACAGCAGATCGCGCATATAGTCACCGGTACGATCGCGCAGGATCGCCACCCGACCGGCATCGTCGCGCAGGGCGAGGTGCCGGCCGCCCCCGGTAACGATCAGGTCCGGCACCGGCGTCGCCAGCGTCCAGACGGTGCCGATCGCAACCGGCAGCAACCCGGCGTAGCGCCACCGCGTCCGCCAGATCGCCAGCCATAGCCCGCCTGCCACGATCGCGCCGAACGCCGCGTGCGGCATCACCGGCAGCGCCGTCACGGCGCCGGGCGCCGCCGCCACGCTCCGCGCGATCCACAGCAACACCGCGAGCGCCTTGCCGGCGACCCACCACCCCACCGCGCCCAACCCAACCGCATCGAGCAACAGCGCCAGCGCCTCCGCAGGCATCACCACGAATGTCGTCAGCGGGATCGCCACGATGTTTGCGAACGCACCGTACAGCCCGGCCTGATGAAAATGGAACACCGCGATCGGCATCAGCGTCAGTTCAACCGCCACGCCAGTGACCAGCAGCGATGCAAGCCCGCGCAACACGCCGCGCCAGCGCGACTCGTCATGTACGACGAACCATCCGCGCACGCGCGGATGTTCGTGGAGCGCCACGATCGCGGTCACCGCCGCGAACGACAATTGGAAGCTCGCCCCCGCCACCGCCTCGGGCCATGCCAGCAACACGACCAATGCCCCCACCGCCACCAGCCGCAGCGTCAGCGCCTCGCGTCCCAGCGCCAGCGCGACAAGCACCATCAGCGCCGCGACGCAGCTGCGGATCGTCGGCACCTGCGCCCCGGTCAGCCACGTATAACCGATCGCCGCGACCGCTCCCGCCGCGGCTGCGACCAGCGGCAGCCGCCCGGTCAGCGCCAGCCGCGGTGACAACGCGAGCACGCGCAGCGTCATCCACATCACCAGCGCGACCGCCGCGGTGATGTGCAGCCCGCTGACCGATAGCAGGTGCGCGAGTCCTGCCCGCCGCATCGCCTCGGCATCGGGTTCGTCGATAGCACCGGTGTCGCCGGTGGCGAGTGCCGCGGCGATCCCGCCCGCGCTGCCCGGTAGCCGTGCCTCGATATGGGCGCTCAAGCGCTCGCGGACGCCCGCGCCGCCGTCTTTTGCCGGGGTCACCACCGTCACGGGTGCGAACCCGCGCCCGCTCGCCCCCAGTCCCGCGAACCACGCCACCCGCGCGAAATCGTACGCGCCGGGCACCGCCGCCGGCGCGGGCGGCATCAATCGCGCGCGGACCCGGACCGTCGCGCCACGCGCCACCCCCGCCCGCAACCCGTCCGCTTCCAGATTGACGCGCACCCGAGTCGGCGCACGACCGTCACCATCCCACGCGCGCACCGCCAGCGTCACCCGCACCAGCCGCCGCGCCGGCAACGGCTCCACGCGTTCTACTTCGCCGGTCACCCACGCGATCGTCGGACGCGCCAGCACCGGCGCGGCGACACGCTCGGCCCGCGCCCAGACCAGCGCCAGGCCGATTGCGAAGCCGAGCGCCACCGCACCCAGCAACACCGGCGCCCTGCCGCCCCGCGCCGTCGCCAGCGTGGCCAGCCCCGTCGCGAGCGCCACCAGCAACGCCGCCGTCCAGCTGCGCGGATCGGGCAGCACGAACCACGCGGCCACCCCGGCACCGAGCGCGACCGGGACCCACAGCACGAGCTGGTCACGCTCGGCCTCCAGCCGCCGTTCGATGCGCGCGTGTATCAAAGCGATACCATGTCGCGCGCGCGTTTGAAGCGCCGACGATGCTTTGCTAGAGGCGGGCGCGGCTGAACTGGCCATTCGATTTTCCAGCCTGGGAGCAAGCGCGCTTGAGCGCAACCGACAAAACCGCCAGCGCGGACGGCCCCGCCGTCGTCACCCGCTTCGCCCCGTCGCCGACGGGGTTCCTTCACATCGGCGGCGCGCGCACCGCGCTGTTCAACCTGCTGTATGCCCGGCATCACGGCGGCACCTTCCGGCTGCGGATCGAGGACACCGACCGCGCACGCTCGACGCAACCCGCGATCGACGCGATCCTGAACGGAATGCGCTGGCTCGGCCTCGACTGGGACGGCGAGGAGGTGTTCCAGTTCGCGCGCGCCGATCGCCACGCCGCGGTCGCGCACACGATGATCGAACATGGTCACGCTTACCGCTGCTACCTGACGCAGGAGGAGCTGGACGCGATGCGCGCCGCGGCGCAGGCCGCCAAGCAGCCGTTGCGCATCCGCTCGCCGTGGCGCGATCGCACCGATCATCCCGCGGACAAGCCCTATGTCGTGCGTCTGCGCGCGCCGACCGAGGGCGCCGTGACGATCGCGGACAAGGTGCAGGGGGAGGTGACGGTCCAGAACGCCGAGCTCGACGACCTCGTACTGCTCCGCTCCGACGGGACACCGACCTATATGCTTGCGGTCGTCGTCGACGACCATGACATGGGAGTGACGCACGTCATCCGCGGCGACGACCATCTCAACAACGCATTTCGCCAGCTGCCGATCTATCGCGCCATGGACGCGATCGAGGGCGGCTGGCCCGACCCGGTCTATGCGCACATCCCGCTGATCCACGGCAGCGACGGCGCCAAGCTGTCGAAGCGCCACGGCGCGGTCGGGATCGAGGCGTACCGCGACGAACTCGGGATCCTGCCGGAAGCGCTGGACAATTACCTGCTGCGGCTCGGCTGGGGGCATGGCGACGACGAGATCATCAGCCGCGAGGATGCGATCCGCTGGTTCGATCTCGACGCGGTCGGCAAGTCGCCAAGCCGGTTCGACCTGAAGAAGCTTGAGAACCTCAACGGTCATTATATCCGCGCCACCGACGATGCGCGGCTGGCGGATCTGGTCGCGGCCAAACTCGATCTGGATCATGACGATACCCGGCGTTCGATCCTGCTGGCGGCGATGCCGTCACTCAAACCGCGCGCCGCGAACGTCAATGAACTCACGGACGCCGCAGGGTTCCTGTTCGCCACGCGCCCGCTGGCGGTGGACGAAGCAGCCGCACCGTTGCTGGCCGGGGACGCGCCCGCGCTCCTCGCCCGCCTGCACGGGACACTTGACGCAGTGCACAACTGGGATACGGAGACGACCGAAGCGGCGGTGCGTTTGGTGGCCGAAGAGGCGGGCGTGAAGCTCGGCCAGGTCGCCCAGCCCCTCCGCGTCGCGCTGACCGGCCGCAAGACCTCGCCGGGCATCTTCGACGTACTCGTCCTTCTAGGACGCGCGGAAAGCCTGGCCCGCATTGCGGACCACATGACCCCGACCGGGGCCTGACAGGAGAAGATCATGACCGAAGCCGCAAAGTTCACGCTGTCGGGCGAGGCGCTCGACTATCCGGTCCTGTCGGGCTCCGTCGGCCCCGACGTGGTCGACATCCGCAAGCTCTACGCGCAAACGGGCGCGTTCACCTATGATCCGGGGTTCACCTCGACCGCGTCGTGCCAGTCGAAGCTGACCTATATCGACGGCGACGAGGGCGTGCTTCTGCACCGCGGCTACCCGATCGGCGAGCTTGCCGAGCAGTCCAGCTTCATGGAGGTCTGCTACCTGCTCCTGAACGGCGAACTGCCGGACCAGGGCGAGCTCGACGCCTTCTCGCGCACGATCACGCGCCACACGATGGTGCATGAGCAGCTGGCGCAGTTCTTCCGCGGCTTCCGTCGCGACGCACATCCGATGGCGATCATGTGCGGCGTCGTCGGCGCGCTCAGCGCTTTCTACCACGATTCGACCGACATCCATGATCCGCAGCAGCGCATGATCGCGTCGCATCGGCTGATCGCGAAGATGCCGACGATCGCGGCAATGGCCTATAAGTACAGCGTCGGACAGCCGTTCCTCTATCCCGACAACTCGCTGAGCTACACCGGCAACTTCCTGCGCATGACGTTCGGCGTTCCCGCCGAGCCGTATGTCGTGAATCCGGCGGTGGAGAAGGCGATGGATCGCATCTTCATCCTGCACGCCGATCACGAACAGAATGCGTCGACCTCCACGGTCCGGCTGGCGGGTTCGTCGGGGGCCAATCCGTTCGCGTGCATCGCAGCGGGCATCGCCTGCCTGTGGGGGCCGGCGCACGGCGGCGCGAACGAGGCGGCGCTCAACATGCTGCACGAGATCGGCACGCCGGAGCGCATCCCCGAGTTCATCGCGCGTGCGAAGGACAAGAACGATCCGTTCCGCCTGATGGGCTTCGGCCATCGCGTCTACAAGAACTACGATCCGCGCGCGACCGTGATGCAGAAAACGGTGCGCGAGGTGTTCGAGGCGCTGAACGTGCAGGATCCGCTGTTCGAGACCGCGCTGCGGCTTGAAGAGATCGCGCTCAACGATCCGTATTTCGTCGAGAAGAAGCTGTTCCCGAACGTCGATTTCTATTCGGGCGTGATCCTGTCGGCGATCGGCTTCCCGACCAGCATGTTCACCGTGCTGTTCGCGCTCGCACGTACCGTCGGCTGGGTGGCGCAGTGGAACGAGATGATCACCGATCCCGATCAGAAGATCGGCCGTCCGCGTCAGCTCTACACCGGGCCGACGCAGCGTTCGTACCTTCCCGTCGACCAGCGCTGAGGACGTCGGCCCATGCTCCGCAAGACCCTGTTCGCCGTCGGCGTGCTCTGCGCGTTGATGGGCGCCTTATGGATCGCGCAGGGGCTGGGCTATGTGGATTGGCCGCGCTCCAGCTTCATGCTGGGGCGTGCCGTCTGGGCGGATTACGGCACCGGGCTGGCGGTGTTCGGGCTATTGCTGATCCTGCTCGGGCGGCGGCTGCGCTGAACTAGGCGGCGTCGGGTAGCGAGAGCGTGAAGCACGCGCCTTCGCCGGCCCCGCTCTCGACGGTAAGCGCGCCGTCCATTGCCTGTGCCAGGCGACGGGCGATGTAGAGGCCGAGGCCGTTGCCGCCGGGCTCGCTGTCGTCGCCACGAACGAATTTCTCGAAAATGCGCGGCTGCTCATGCTCCGGGATGCCGCGTCCGTCGTCCGCGACCAGCAGGCGAACGTGCCCGTCGCGACGTTTCAGCCGCATCCGCACCGTCCCGCCGCGCGGTGAGTAGGCCACCGCGTTGCCAAGCAGGTTGACGACGATCTGCAACGCCCGGCGATGTTCTCCAATCGCCAGTGCGCTCGCTTCGCCCGACAAGGGCGCAATCGTGACGCCCGCCTGCGCGGCCGCCCCGGCCAGCAACCCCGCAGCGGTGCGCGCGATCTCGCCCAGGTCGATCGGGTCGCGGGCGGTCGCGAAATCGGAACGCTCGATTGCCTCCATGTCGACCAGATCGTCGACCAGTCCGAGCAGGTGCCGCCCGGCGCTGGCGATGTCCGCGGCATAGTCCATGTAATGCGCGTCGACGGGCCCATCGACGGCGGCGCGGATGCTCTCCGCCTGTGCGATGATCGTGCCGAGTGGCATGCGCAGAACACGGTGCAGCCGCGCGTTGAAATTGTTCGTCAAACCGTCGGGTACCGACGCCTCCGGCACATCGGTGAACACGCCGCCCACGAAACCGGCGAACCCGCCCCCGACATCGTGACGGACATGCCCCGCCAGCATCACGCGCTCGCCGCATGCACGCAAGGTGGCCGCCTGTCCGGCGAAGTCGCGCGCGTTCGACACCGCCTCGAGCAACGGCATCGCGCCATCCGAATGCGCCGTCAGGACGAACAATCCGGCGAGCGGCTGTGCCAGAACGACCACCGGATCAAGCCCGTGCCGCGTCACCGCTTCGGGCGCGAGCCGCGTGACGCGCAGGCCCGCATCGACCTCCCACGTCCACGCCGCGCCCGCCGGGGGCGATACCTCCGCAATCATGCCCGGTGCGGCTGCGGCCGCCGGCCGCTCGCGCAGCAGGGTCGCCGCCAGTGCGACGGTACGATCCTCGCCCGGCACCGCGCGGACATGCCAGTCGCCGTCCACGCGATCGTCGCCGATCGTCACCGTCCGCGCGACCGGCACCCGCAAACCGCGCGCGATCCGCACCAATGCGCCGACCGCGGCCAAGGCGAGTCCCGCACCGGCGCGGCCTGCCGCACGGTCGTTCAACTCCGCGAACCGTGCGTCGCCGCTCAGCACACGGTCGTCGGCATCGACCAGGGCGTGGAACATGCCGCGGGTCACGCGGCGGAGCGGCGGGCCAGCGCCCGCACGGCGGCGCGGAAGTCGCGCGGCAACCGCACCGTCGCGATTGTCGAAGCGGCGGCCGCCGGGTCAAGCGCGGCGAGCGTCTCGATCGTCTCGACCAGCATCGACAGATCGCGCTCGCGATCCGCCTCCGACAGGAGGAAGCCGGCGCGCGCAATCGCTTCTCTCGGCAAGCCTGCCGCGCGCAGCGCCAGCCATAGCCGGTCGCTCGCCGAATCGAGCACCAACGCGCGCGCCTCCACGGAGTCGATCGACAACCCCTCCGCCAACAATGCCACGAACAGCGTAATGCGGGCGCTATCGAGGGCACGCACCATCAACTCGGCACGCTCCGAAGCCGAGGGTGAAAGCGCCTGCACGAGCCGCGCGGCCGCATCGTCGACCCCGGCGGCGTGGTCATACCCGCTCAGGCAGCGATGTGTGGCGTCGGCCAGCGCGCGATCGCTCTCTACGCCGCCCGCCCCGCTCAGTCGTTCGCGCAGAACCGCCGCCACCCACCACGCGACTCGCGCATACAGCACCACCGGCAAGATCGCCTGCCGCCCGCCCACCGCCAGCCGACGCGTCCCATCCGCGACCAGATAGGCGATCGCGGCGGTGCGCTGCGCCGGCGCGCCGCTCTGGACCAACGCCGTCACCAGGGTTGTCCCGGCGTCCGGCGCCCGCAGCGTGGTCAGTGAGTCATCGAGCAAGTCGACGCGTGCCTGGGCAATCAGTTCGCCGATCAGTTCGGCATCGCGCATCAGCCCGGCCTCGATCAACCGCGGCCACGCCAACGCCTGATTCGATTCGAGCACCGCTGCCGCGTCGCGGCGACCGGCGTCCGCCAGGGCGCGCGCGGCGTCGCCGACGATCTGCTGCTCGATCGCGCCGATCGTCGTCTCGGCCAGCCGCAGCGTTGCGGCACGCGTCCGGTCGTCCAGCCGGCCGGGCTGCGAGAGGAACACGTCCTCGACGGCCACGTCCGATCGCCGGTCCGCCGCGGACGCGGCATCGGCGACCCGCGCCGCGATTCGCGCGGGATCGCCGACGACGGAGGCGTGATGAAAAGCCGCGGACATGCCGACACTCTAGCCGGCCTTCGTTAAGGCCCGGCTAAGCGTGGCGGAGTCGCTCGACGGCGGCGATCAGCGTCACTGCGGCGTAAGCGGAGACCGCTGCGATGCCGAAGGTCGGGTATCCCAGCAACGCGAACAACGTCAGCAACGCCAGATAGGCGGGGGTCACACCCCACCACGGCCTCCGCCCGCTCGCGCTCGCCGCCCGCTCGCCGACCCCGCCGACCACGAGCGCGAACAGCGCAAGCAGCCGCGCCGTCGTCGTCGCGGCCTGCGCATCGACCACATGCGCCAGCAGCAGCGTCGCCAGCCCCGGCGCGACCAGGATCGCGATGCGGTTCGCGCGCAGCAGCCCAGGCTCGTCGCGAAACAGCGCCAGCGCGCCGGCCAGTTCCGACGACAATATCCCGACCAGCACCAGCGCCAGACCGCTCCCCGGGAAACCAGATGCGATCGTCGCCAGCCCGGCGAACATCGCCACCGCCGCGCCGGCGCAGCAGGCCTCGGTCCCGATGCCGTGCCGGGCGATCCAGGGGATCGCCATTCGCGCGAGCGGACGCAGCACCACCCGCTCGAACCAGCTCGGTCGCACTGCCATCGATGCGGAGAGGACCGCGCGCCCACGCTCCTCCAGCGCGACGGCACGCCGCTCGATCCCGTGCCCCATCGCCATACCGTCCAGCCGCAGCGTGACGTGTCGCGCGCCGGCCTGTTCGGCGGCATGGAGCAAGGTGGATTGCAGGTCGTAATCCTCCGGCAGCCGCGCCGCATCCGCCACGCGGCCGGCATCGATGCGTGCCACCCCCGCCCACGCCGCGCCGCCGCCGACACGCTCGAACCCCGGCGCCGCCTGCGCCGCCGGCACCACCAGCAGCGCGTCGCCTGCCTCGCCCGCGATCCGGCTCACCACGTCCTCGGTCGTGACCAGCCCGTCGGCGACCATCACGACCCGTGCCAGCGGGTGGAGCTTGGCCAAGGCGTCGGCAGCACTGCGCACCGTATCAACCGCCACGCCGCGGCGGCCGATCCGGGCCAGCGCCCCGATCAGTTCGGGCGTCAGCCGCGAGACGACCACGACGATCTGCCCCGCATCGCACGCCAGCAGCAGCCGCGCCTGATATTCGATCAGCGTGGCGGCCGCGAACGGCAGCGTTGCCGCAAGCATCCCGGAGCGGTCCTCCGCCTCATGGGTCGCGAATAAGAGGCCAGCCAGCATGGATGAGGCTGTTAGGATCGACGGCCGCCACTGGCAACAACCGTGACGCGACCGCTGCTTGCGCCGAACCGAGCGGCCATGTGGGCCGGAAACGGCTTCCCGGGCGCGGCAAACGTGTTACACCCGCCCGATGAACGGGGGGCCGTCTTCCATTTACGACATTCGACCGGCTGGTGCGGACGCGCCGGCAGCATCATTCGTCCCGACGCCGCACGCGGAGCCGCAAACGTACGTGACCGATCCCGTCTTCTCCGATGACGACGACATGGCCGCGCCGCTGCGTCGCCGCATGATCCTCGGCTGGGTCGCGGCGGTGCTCGCCGCGGTCTGGATCGTGGGGCTGCTTTGGATCGCCCGCGACGCGCTTCCGACGATGCCGCCGCTCGCGCTCGCGCAGTTCGGCGCCGCCGCGGCGACCGTTCCCGCACTTGCCGGGATCGTCTGGCTGCTCGCCCTGCGCACCAGCGATGCCGAGGCGCGACGGTTCGGCGCGACGGCGCGCGCGATGCGTGTCGAATCGGCCGCGCTGGAGAGCGCGGTCGCGGCATTGGGCGACGAGATCGAGGATCGCCGCACCGCGCTTGCCGAACAGGTTCGGTTGCTCACCGCGCTCGGCGAGGCCGCGACCGCACGGCTGGCGACCATCGGCGACGACCTGTCGGCGGAGATCGGGCGCGCCGACACGCACGCGCGTGCGCTGTCGATCGCAACCGTCCACGCGAACGAACAACTGGCCGCCCTGCTCGCGGCGTTGCCGCAGGCCGAGGACGAGACGCGCGCGCTCGCCGCCACGATCGATCAGGCCGGGCTGGTCGCCTACGAACATGCCGGTGCGCTCGACGCACAGGTCGCCGCGCTCACCGCACGCGGGCGCGAGGCGGAAACGGTCGCGGGCGGCGCTGCCGAGAAACTCGCCGCTTACATGCAGCGCATGGAGGCGACCAGCGCCACCGCCGGGCTGCGGCTCGACGGCGTTACGTCGGACGCCGCCGCGGCAGTCGACGCGTTGCTGGAGCGGACCGCGAGCGCGATCGACGCGTCGCGCAAGGGCATCGTCGCGCAGGGCGAAGCGATGCTGGCGATGGTCAACGCCAACCAGCAGGCGCTCGACCATGCCGCGCGCGGCAGTGCCGAGGCGCTCGGCGAGCGGATTGCGCTCGTCGAAGTCGTGATCGAGCGAATCGCGGCGCGGCTGGACGCGCAGCGTGGCGCGGGCGAGATGCTGTTCAGCACGCTCGACGACGCGATCGATCAGGCCGGCGGCCGCTTCGATGCGCTGCACGCGCAGGGTACCGAGCGCAGCCGGCAACTGGCGGCGACGATCAGCGCCCTGCAGGCCACCACGGAGGCGCTGACCGTCGCGCTGGACAGCGGCAACGGCTCGGCCGAGCGCACGATCGCCACGACCGAGAACCTGCTCGTCGCGCTCGACGCCGCGGCGCGTGAGATGGACGAGACGATGCCCGACGCAATCGCGCGGCTCGAGACGCGGGTCGGCTCGACCAAGCAGGTGATCGTCGCCGCCAAGCCCGAGCTGCTCGCCCTGGTCACCGCCGCGGAGAGCACGCACGACGCGATCGAGGCGGTAGCGCAGGTCGTCGCCGAGCAGCGCCAGACCGTCGAGACGCTGACGACGCGGCTCAGCGAAGGGCTGGAGCGCGGCCGCGCGCAGGCCGGGTTGATCGGCGACGCGGTCGAGGATGCGACGCGCCGCGCCGACGACCTCGCCAAGGAAGCGGCCCCGCGCCTCCTCGAAGCATTGCTGCGCGTCCGCGAGACCGCGGCGGCCGCCGCAGATCATGCGCGCGAAGCGTTGGCGCGCGTGATCCCCGAGGCGGCCGAGGCGCTGGAGAGCGCTGGCGTCGCCGCACTGGAGCGCGCCGTCGAAAGCGGCGTACAGCGGCAGGTGGAGCAGGTCGCGCGCATCTCGGAGACCGCCGTGGCCGCCGCAGGGCGTGCGGGTGAGCGCCTGCAATCGCAGCTGAGCGGCATCGAGGCGACGATCGCATTGATCGATCAGCGGTTGGAAGACGCACGTGCTGCGGGCGAGGAGAACGAACGCGACACGTTCGCGCGCCGTGCCTCGCTACTGATCGAATCGCTGAATTCCGCGTCGATCGACCTCACGCGCACCTTCGCACCGGAGATCTCCGACAGCGCCTGGGCGGCGTATCTGAAGGGTGATCGCGGCGTCTTCACCCGGCGGGCGGTGCGGTTGCTCGACGGCAGCGAGCAGCGCGACGTGGCGCGGCTCTATGACGACGACGCGTCGTTCCGCGAGCAGGTCAACCGCTACATCCACGATTTCGAGGCGATGCTGCGCACGATCCTGGCGCAGCGCGACGGCTCGCCGCTGGGCGTGACGTTGCTGTCCTCGGACATGGGCAAGCTGTACGTGGCACTCGCGCAGGCGATCGAACGCCTGCGCTGATCCGCGGATCGCTCCTCAGATCTGGATCGTCGCGCGCAGATACTCGCGCATCCGCTCGGCGCCATCGTCCGTCATCCGCAACAGCACCCGGCGGCGGTCCACCGGGTCGGGCTCGCGCGCTACCAGCCCGCGCTCGACCAGCATCGCAATCTGGCGCAGCGCAGTGGTGAGCGGTGCACGCGAGGCGATCGCGGCACTGGTGGTGTAGGTGCTGCGCCCGGCCAGATCCTGCACGAACAGGTCCAGCATGACGTCGAACCCCGCCTCCCCGAACAGCTCACTGTCGAAATATTGGTTCCGGAGCCGACGCTTCTGCAAGATGCACTCCGCGGTGCGATGCAGGATACGATCCTCCTCGCCGGGCGGGGGGCCATCGAGCAGTTCCACGGTCGCCATCACATGCCGCATGGCACCCACTTGGAACAGGGTCACATGGTTGGTGACCCACAGCGGCCTGCCATCGGCGCAGACGTAGCGCTTCGTGATCGAGAACGGGGGGCCGCCGGCCACCAGCGCGTCAAGCCGCTCGCGGTTCATCGCCCTATCGTCGGGATGGATGATCGCCAACAGGTCGCGTCCGATCAGTGCTTCCCGCGTGTGACGCAGCGCTGCGACGAAATCGTCGTCCGCGTCGACGATCATCAAATCCTGATCGACAACACAACTCGACAGTCCGCGCGTCCCCGCACGGTCACCGACCCGATTGATGTTCCCCGTCACTCTGTTGTCCCCGCGCGCGGCGATGGCTGCGCCGCGTGATGTTAGCGCCAACATCCCGCGGAATGTACTGCGACGCAACAGGAATGTGGAAGCTGCGCGGGCGGCGCATCACCCGCCGCCCGCACGTCAGTCACAAGCGAGTGGTGCCGGGATAGGCAAACAGCAGGTCGGCATCTTCCGACGCGTGCAGTTCTTCGGTGCCGGTAACGGTCACGCACTCGCCTGCCTTCCATGCCACGCCTCCCACCACGCCTTCGCCGCGGATGGGCACCAGCCAGCCGGTCGTGCCAACGGGGAGAGCGATCGCGCGCTTGCCGCCAGTCCACCGCTCAAGAACGAATTTGGGACCCTCGACCAGGATCGTCCGTCCCGGGGTGACCTCGCCGGGCTGCGGAGGCGCGACATAGGGATCGAGGTCGGCGACCGCGACACCGTCGTCCAGGTGCAACTCGCGCGGCCGTCCATAGTCGAACAGCCGGTAGGTCGTGTCGGAATTCTGCTGCACCTCGATCAGCGTCAGACCGGCGCCGATTGCGTGGATCACTCCCGAATGCGAATAAAAGAAATCGCCCGCCTTCACCGGCTTCCAGTCCAGCTTGTGCTCCAGGCTGCCGTCCTCGGCCGACGTGCGCAGCTCCTCGCGCGTCATCGGCTGCAGGGGACCGATCGCGATCGTCGAATCGGGTTCTGCGGCCAGGATCGTCCAGCATTCATCCTTGCCACGCGGTAGTCCGCGCTTCTGCGCCTCCGCGTCGGACGGGTGATCCTGTACCGACAGTTTCTCGCTCGTGAAAAGATATTTGATCAGCAGCTCGGATTGCTCGGGATGCGGGGACTGGAACCACACCTCGCCGATCGGCTCGGCGCCGGGCGCCGGATCGGGGAAGCCCGGATAAAGCTGATGCCGGCCCCAGGGCTTCTCGACGCGCTTGGTGGCGAGCAGGGTGGCGGGCATGATATGATCCTTCGTCCGGTCGTTGACGGGCGCATCAACGCATTCGCGCTAGCGCGCGTTGCGCGCTCGTGAAAGCCGTTGTTCGCAAGCCCAGGTCTACGCTAAGAGCCGGGTCGATGCGTACCCTGTCCCTTCGCCCGCTCCTGTCCCGCCCGCTCGCGACCGGGCTCGTCGCCGCGCTGGCAGTCTCTCTCGCCGGCTGTTCGAGCGGCGGCCGCAATCGCGCCGACCTGCCCTATGTGGCGCGCGACGTGGGTACGCTTTATTCGGCCGCGAAGCAGCGGCTCGACCAGGGCCGTTACAAGGAAGCCGCGGCGCTGTTCGACGAGGTCGAGCGCCAGCATCCGTATTCGGTATGGGCGCGGCGCGCGCAGTTGATGGGCGCGTTCAGCTATTATCTGGGCGGCGAGTACACGCAGGCGATCCAGGGCGCGCAGCGCTTCCTGTCGGTGCACCCGGGCAATCGCGATGCACCCTATGCCTATTATCTGATCGCGATGAGCTATTACGAACAGATCAACGACGTCACCCGCGATCAGAAGATCACGCAGCAGGCGCAGGATTCGCTGGGCGAGTTGATGCGCCGCTATCCGACCTCGCGCTACGCCGCCGATGCGCGACTGAAGCAGGATCTGGTGAGCGACCACCTCGCGGGCAAGGAAATGGAGATCGGCCGCTTCTACGAACGCCGTCGCCAATGGCTGTCCGCGACGTTGCGCTTCCGCCGCGTGGTCGACCAGTATCAGACCACCACCCACGTGCCCGAGGCGCTGATGCGGCTGACCGAAGGCTATCTGGCACTCGGCGTCCGGAACGAGGCCGAGAAGGTCGCGGCAGTGCTGGGCGCCAATTACCCCGGCACCGATTGGTACAGCCGCGCCTACAAGCTGGTGAAGGACAATCCGCCCGCCACGATCGCGCCGCTGCCGCCCGGCCAGCCGATCGTGCCCGTCGCGACGAAGCCGGCCATTCCAGGAGAGGCGACAGGCGCGACGCCCAAGGCGACTGCGCCTCTGCCCTCCACGCCGGCGACGACCGGTGGCGACGCGCAGGCCGGCATCCCGGCGCCGGCGGTCGGCGCATCTTCGCCCGCGACGAACCCGATCGGCGGTTGAGCCGAGCCCCTGGAACAAAAAGGGTAACCCCTCGCGGCTTTTGCGGGTAAGGAACCCCGGCCCATGCTGACCGCGCTTGCCATCCGAGACGTCGTGCTGATCGAGGCGCTGGAGCTGGAATTCGGCCCTGGCCTCGGCGTGCTGACCGGTGAGACCGGTGCAGGTAAGTCGATCCTGCTCGACGCGCTCGGGCTTGCGCTGGGGCGACGTGGTGAAAGTTCGCTGGTACGCAGCGGCGCGACGCAGGCGGTGGTCACTGCCACCTTCGACACCCCGCCGACGGTCGCCACGCTGCTGACCGAGAACGGACTGGAGATCGACCGGGGCGAGCCGCTCATCATCCGACGCATCGTCAAGGCCGACGGCGGCAGTCGTGGCTTCATCAACGACCAGCCCGCCTCCGCCGCGCTGTTGCGGGAGATCGGCACAATGCTGGTCGAAATCCATGGCCAGCACGACGATCGCGGGCTGCTTGCCGCAGCGGGGCACCGCGCGCTGCTCGACACGTTCGCCCGCGGCGGGGTGCGCGACGTCGCCACCGCCTATGCCGCATGGCGCGACGCGCGCGCGGCGTTGACCACGGCGCGCGATGCGATCGCCGCGGCGCGCGCCGATCGCGACTGGCTGGATCATGCCGTCACCGAGCTTGAGACGCTCGCTGCCGAGCCCGGCGAGGAAGAGACGTTGGCCGAGCGGCGACGTTCGATGCAGCGTGCCGAAAAGACCGCAGTCGATCTCGACGCGGTGGTGGAGCATCTCGACGGCAGCGCGGGGGCGCTCAGCCACCTGCGGCAGGCCGCGCGCGTGCTGGAGCGGATTGCGGACGATCATTCCACGCTCGGCGAGGCGCTGGCCGCGGTCGATCGCGCGCTGATCGAGGGCAGCGTGGCCGAGGAGAAGTTGCGCGAGGCGTCGCTGGCGTTGATCCACGATCCGCGCCAGCTGGAGGACGACGAGGCGCGATTGTTCGAGTTGCGCGCGATGGCGCGCAAGCACCGTGTTCAGCCCGACGCACTTGCCGATCTCGCGGCCGAGCTGCGCGAGCGGCTGACGCGGCTCGACGCTGGCGAACAGGGGCTGGTCGATCTGGAAGCGGCCGTAGCTCGCACACGCGGCGCCTATGATGCGGCGGCCGAGCAACTGACCGCGATCCGCAGCGCCGCTGCGACCCGGCTCGATGCCGCGGTCGCCGCGGAGCTGGCGCCGCTCAAGCTCGACGCCGCCCGCTTCCGCACCGTCGTCGCCCCCCTGCTCGAAGGCGACTGGTCGGCCGCCGGCCGCGACCGGGTCGAATTCGAGATCGCCACCAATCCGGGCGCGCCGTTCGGGCCACTCGCGAAGATCGCATCCGGCGGCGAATTGTCGCGCTTCATCCTCGCGCTGAAGGTGGCGCTTGCGGAGGAAGGCGGCGCGGCGACGATGATCTTCGACGAGATCGATCGCGGTGTCGGTGGCGCCGTCGCCAGCGCGATCGGCGAACGATTGGGGCGACTTGCCGGATCGACGCAATTGCTGGTCGTGACGCACAGCCCGCAGGTGGCGGCACGCGGCGCGACGCATCTGATGATCGCCAAGGCGAGTGACGGCACCGTGACTCGCACCAGCGTCCGCCCGCTGGACCCGGCCGGCCGCCGCGAGGAGATCGCGCGGATGCTATCGGGCGCGACCGTCACGGATGAGGCGCGCGCGCAAGCCGAGCGGCTGCTGGAAACGGCATAGCGAGCGAGCGCCCGGCACGCGCCGGGAGAGACGTTATAGAATGTCGTATGGACAAACCCAGCGCGCTAGCGTTATGTTACACTATAACATAGCTCGAAGGTAGGCAATGTATCTAACGGACATTCCACCAGGCCCCTCTTCCGCGGACTGCGTCGCGATCGACAGCACGTCCGACGTGCTCGACAGCGTCACCGCGCCGCATTTCGCGCTCGCGCTTTGGCGGCGTCCTGCGCCCGCGATCGTCTCGGCCTTCGATCTGGATACGGTGGACGACCTGTCGCTCGTGCTCCATGCGCTCGACGAAGGTACGCCCGCTGGCCCCGCTCTGCTCGCCGCAGGCTACCCACCCGACACAGCAAGGACGCTCGCGGACGACCTTACGCTACTTGCCGCCATCCATCGACGATTGACCGGCGCAGCCGCCATCACGGTACGTCTTGACGTCATCGACACCGATGCATGTCGCCGCTTTCACGCCGATTACGTCAGCTTGCGGATGCTGTGCACGTATCGCGGCATCGGAACGCAATGGTGCCGCACCGCCACGCCGGAGACCGTGCACACGCTCCCCACCGGTACGGTCGGCGTCTTCAAGGGGCGGCTGGCGATGGAGGAACCGCTGATCCTGCATCGCTCACCGCCGCGATGCGCCACCGGCGCACAACGGCTCTTGCTGGTCCTCGATCCGGGCTGAGGCCGCATCAATCGCGACGCCTGGTCTCCGCCGGCGCGGTGTCGGCGTCCTCGCCGCTGCGATCGGCGCGCGCGGTCATGCCGGTCGCCGACGCATCGTCCATCATCTGTGCGTCTGGTGCGGGCTCCTCGGGCTCGGGCAGTGCCGCCGTCTCGTTGCTCGGCTCGGGCGTCGGCATCGCCACCGGGCTCGGTTCCTCGGTCGGGGTCGGCTCGGGCGTCGGCTCAAGTTCCTGGACGGTCATGTTCATCTCGGGCGGCTCCGGCTCCGACTTCGAGCATCCGGCCACGGTCAGGCTCGCCAGCGCGACCAATGCCAATCGATGCCGACATACCGTCATTCGTCCGTCCTTCATTTCGCCGCCAGCGCCTGTGCCGCGGAACGCCGTTCGACCGTAGCAGCCAGCTTGCCGTCCCAGCCATAGGGATCTTCACGAAAACCGACCTGCCCGTTCGCGCCCGCGAACGCCGACCAGTAGAGCAGGTACACGCTGACCGGCTCGGCCATCTTCGCGCGCACCGTCTTGCCAGCCGCCAATGCAGCGTCGATCTGTTCCGGCTGCCACTCGGGTGTCGTCGCCATCAGAAGCTTTGCTAGATCCTCCGGCTTTTCAAGCCGTACGCACCCATGGCTGGCCAGCCGATCGAACTTCGAAAATCCTGCCCGCGCCGGCGTGTCGTGCAGGTACACCGCGAAATCGTTGGGGAAATCGAACTTGAACCTTCCCAGCGCGCTCTGTTCCGACGCTTGCTGCAACCGCTTGCCGCCGTCCGGCGTCGCGATCACGCGAAAGCCGTTGCGCTTCAGATAGCCGGGGTTGGCGCGCTCTTTGGGAAACAGCTCCTTGGTCGCGATCGACGTCGGCACGTTCCACGGCGGGTTGATGACGATGCTGTTGATCTGCGAGACCAGCATCGGCGTCTCGTTGCCGGGCCGGCCGGTCACCGCGCGCATCGACATGATCGGCTTGTCGCCGTCGAACGCCGTCAGCACCGCCGCGGCGATGTTCACCTGCACGCGTCGCCGGTCCAGCGTGGGGGGCAGCCAGCGCCAACGCTCCAGGTTGGCCATGATCTGCTGCACGCGCTGTTCGACCGGCACGTTCAGCGCCGCCAGCGTCTGCGCGCCGACCTGCCCCGCGGGGTTGAGCCCGTAGCGCCGCTGCGCGCGCCGCACCGCCTCGAGCAAATCGGCGTCGAAGCGATCGCCGGTGCCGGACAGGTCCGGATCCTCGATCGCCAACCGCTCGCGCAACTTCGCCACCGCCGCGCCGCTGCTCCCGAACGATGGCGCGGTCGTCAGCATGGGCCACCCGCCCGCCGCCGCGATCCTGCGATAGCGCGCCAGCCCTTCGACCAACGTGTCGTAGCCCTGATAGGGCGGTGGCAGCGAGCGCACCCACGTCGTCAGCTTGTCGCGCGCCGCCGCATCGGTAAAGCCGGGCAGCGGATCATAGGCGACCGGGCGGATACCCCAATCCTTCTGGAAATCCGACGGCATCAATCGCCCGCCATGCACCGCGCGCGCATGGTCGAGCGCGACGCGCGCCAGCGACGGCCCGTCGAGCGACTCCAGGTCGGTGCGCGGCGTGCGGCTCAGCCCCTGCGCCACCTCGTCCTGCGCGATCAGCTTCGCGAGTTCGCGCTGCTGCGCACTGGTCAGCGTCGGCAGCGGCAGTTGCGGATCGACCAACGGCACCGGCGGCAGCGCGGGAACGGGCGGGGTGACCGGCACCTGCGCGGCGGCGGGAACGACCGCCAGCGTGGCGGTCAACAATAGGCTGCGGAGAACGGAACGGATCATGGTTGCGGCTCTATCACCTTTGATTCGCGGGGGTGAGCCGGCAAATCGCACAATCGCGATTGCGGGTCATGCAGCGCGCGGACGTCATGCCCGTCCAACGAGCGGTTTCTCGAAAGGTCGCGCATCCACCAGGCGACATTAACCAATCTTTATCGTCGCCGGCCTTAGGAGCGAAACCGAGCAACATAATGAAATTCCGAGGGGAATAACTGATGTCGAGGGCGGCTTTCTTTTTGTCGGCGGCGATGATCGCGCTGGTTGCCGCGCCGGCCACCGCGCAGGACCTGCGCGGGTCCGCCGCAGACGCCAAGGGCAAGGATGGCAAGGAAGCGGCTTCCCCCAACACCGCCGACATCGTGGTCACCGCGACGCGTCGTTCCGAACGGCTGTCGAACGTGCCGATCGCGGTGTCCGCCTTCGGGCAGGCCGCGCTCCAGAATTCGGGCGCGACCGACATCCGTCAGATGACGCAGATCGCGCCGTCGCTGCTCGTCTCCTCGACCGGCAGCGAGGCGAACGCCTCGGCGCGCATTCGCGGCGTCGGTACGGTTGGCGACAACCCCGGCCTGGAAAGCTCGGTCGCCGTCTTCATCGATGGCATCTACCGCAGCCGCACCGGCTCGGGACTCAATGATCTGGGCGAGGTCGAGCGGATCGAAGTGCTGCGTGGGCCGCAGGGCACGCTGTCCGGGCGAAATTCCTCGGCAGGCGCGATCAGCATCTACACCAAGCTGCCCGAATTCAACTTCGGCGGCATGGGCGAGGTGACGTACGGCAATTACGATATGGTGCGCGCACAGGCGGCGCTGACCGGCCCGATCATCAAGGATCTGCTGGCATTCCGGATCGACGGCGTGGCCTCGAAGCGCGACGGCTTCCTCAAAGATACCGTCAACAATACCGATTACAACAATCGCAACCGTTATTTCGTACGGGGCCAGTTGCTCTTCACCATCACCCCGGATCTCGCGGTTCGCCTGATCGGTGACTATACGCATCGCGACGAGAAGTGCTGCGGCGCGGTCTATGTCGACACGAACGAGAAGATCGATCCGACACCGGGGGTACCCGGTGACTATGCGATCAACCCGGCCGGCAATCGGATCACGTCGATCCTGCGCAGCCTGGGCGGCATTCTTCCCAGTGAGGGCAATCCGTACAACCGCGTCATCGCGCAGACGGCGGGCCGCGCCTATTCGAACGTCACCACCGACGGCGGCGTCTCGATGCGCGTGCGCTGGAACCTCGGCGCCACCCAGCTGACCTCGCTGACCGCGTATCGCGAGTACAAATCGGGCGGCGCGGCCGATGTCGATTACTCGAACGTCGACATTGCCTATCGGCCCGACGATGGCGAAAGCTATCGTCAGTTCAAGGTGTTCAGTCACGAAAGCCGCTTGTCGGGCTCGATCTTCGACAATCACCTCGACTGGCTGGTCGGCGGCTATTACGCGCACGAAAAGCTTGCGGTCGTCGACAATCTCCGCTTCGGTAGCCAATATGGCGCATTCGCCGCCTGCCGCATGGTCGCGACGATCAACCCACTGGCCGCGTTGCGCAATCCTGCCAATCTCGGCTGCCTCAGCGCCGCAGGACGTGGTGCGCTGGGCGCCGCCGTCGGCGCGAACATCATCGGCGGCCTCGATCGCCTGAGCACGCTCAACAACCTCGGCAGCCTGCGCGACGTCTACGACCAGACCAGCGAGAACTTCGCCTTCTTCACCCACAACATCTACAAGATCACCGATCGCCTGAACGTGACAGTCGGTCTGCGCTACACCAACGAACATAAGACGCTGGAAGCAGGCTTCAACAACAACAATAGCGTCTGCCCGGCGCAGCAGGCAGCGCTGCGTCCGCTGCTCGGCGGCAGCAACGCGACGCTGCGGTCGTTGGCAGCCGGTATCGTCACGCTGTCGTGCACCGGCAATTCGACTTCGGCGTTGACGGGCGTCGCGCTGAATGACCAGATTCGCGAGAGCCAGCTGACCGGCACCGGCGTCCTCTCGTGGAAGCCGCTTGAGAGCACGCTGCTCTACGCTTCCTACGCGCGCGGCTACAAGGCGGGCGGCTACAACCTCGACCGTTCGGACCTTACCCCGAACGTCTTCGCGACACCGGTTGCGGGCAACGTCACCAACCTGCGCTTCGATCCGGAGACGGTGAACGCTTACGAACTCGGGCTGAAGTTCAGCTCGCGCCAGTTCACCGCCAATGTTGCGGCATTTCGTTCGGAGTTCACCAACTTCCAGCTGAACACCTTCAACGGAACCAACTATATCGTCCAGAATATCGGCGGCTGCGACACGGCGCTGAACGGGGCCGATCGCGATCCGTCGTCGGACACCGGCGCCTGCGCCGGCAAGGTCGGCAAGGGCTTGGTCACGCAGGGTGTCGAGATCGAAGTCGGCATGTATCCCACGCCGGACGTGACCGTGAACATCGGCTACACGCTGGCCGACGCGAAATATGCGCGCAATCTGGTCGGCAGCAAGGCGGGCGAGCCGTTGAACAGCGCGTTGTTCCTGCTGCCCGGCGCGCAAATGTCCAACGCACCGCGCAACACTGTTACCAGTTCGGTGAGCTGGACGCCGGCGATCGGCAGCAGCGGGTTAAGTGCGCTGTTCTACGTCGACGGCCGCATGACCAGCGACTACAACACCGGCTCCGATCTGTTCGTCGAGAAGCGGCAGGACGGCTTCTTCCTGATGAACGCACGTGTCGGCCTGCGCGGGGACGAACAACGTTGGGCGATCGAGCTTTGGGCGCAGAACCTGCTCGACACCGATTACCAGCAGGTCGCGTTCAGTGCGCCATTCCAGGGCGCGAATTCGCAGTCGCAGGTGCAGGCGTTCGGTGCGCCGGGCGTCCCGACCGCCAACACGCTGTTCACCTCGTTCATCGCCGAGCCGCGCACCTATGGCCTGACCCTGCGCTCACGGTTCTGAGACCTCTGCCGCCGGACGAGGCGATCCTCGCTCCGGCGGCACATACCTGATCGCACGTCAGCGGTTCCCGCTACGCGTAGGCGTAAGGTCCCCCCTTTGCGAGCGCGCGCTGGTACGCCGGGCGGGCGTGAATGCGCTCCAGCCAGCCGATCGTGTTGGGATGCCCCTTCGCCAGCCCGGCACGATGCCGCGCCGCCTCCAGCGGAAAGCTCATCATGATGTCTGCGGCCGTGAACGCATCGCCCGCAAACCACGGATGGTCGGTAAGCGACGCCTCGACGTAATCGAGATGTCGGTCGATCATCGGCTGGATCCGCGCCGCGACACGCTTGCCGAGCAGCGGGATGCGCGACACGATCAGCTTGACCAGCAGCGGCGGCATCAGCGAACCCTCGGCGTAATGCAGCCAGAAGCGGTAGGCGAGCGCATCGTCGCGGCGGGCCGGCGCGCCCAGCTTGCCGTCGGCGCGATCGACCAGATATTCGACGATCGCGCCCGTTTCCGCGACCACCCGCGGTCCGCTTGTGCCTGGCGCAGCCATGTCCTCGATCACGGGCGACTTGCCGAGCGGATGGACGCGGCGCAGCTCCGGCGGTGCCAGCATCGTCGCCTTGTCGCGTTCGTAGCGCTTCACCTCGTAAGGCAGCCCGAGCTCCTCAAGCAGCCACAGAACCCGCTGCGACCGCGAATTCTCGAGATGGTGGACGACGATCGTCATGGCACTTCCTTCGGCGCGTAGGCGGTTACGACCCATATCGCAGCGGTGAACGTGACGGCACCGTTCCGTATCCGTGTCGCGAACAGATCGCCGAGCCGTGCTTCCAGCTTCGCACGCTCGCCCGTTTCGGCCTCGGCCAGCACGGACGCAGCCGGACCGATGCGACGGTAGAAGGCGAGCGCCTCGGCGATCGGGTCCGCCCCCGCCCCCGCCCCGACGACGTAATCGACATCGTGCGGCTGCATGTCGACCGCGCTCCAGCCGGCCCTCGTCAGGAGATCGGTGACGAACCCGCGATCCGCGAAGGCGAACGGGCCAGGCTCATACCCGCCGTTCGCCGGCCGCACGATGCCCAGCGTGGCGTCGAGCGCCGCCGCCCAGTCGTTCTCTCCGCGCGCGCGAAAACAGGAAAAGATCAACGTTGCGCCGGCCACGGCGCTGCGACGCAACGTGGAAAAGCCCGCATGCGGATCGGCGAAGAACATGACGCCATGACGCGATACCAATAGGTCCAGCGGCGCCATCCCGGGCACCACGTCGAGCACATCGCCGGCGACGAAGCGGACGCGGTTATCGACATCGCGCGCGCGCGCCACGGTAAGCAGGGGCTCCGACAGGTCGATCCCGCTGACCTTCAACCGCGGCCGAGCCGCCGCGAGCGCCAGCGCGGTGCTCCCGGCCCCGCAGCCGAGATCCACCGCGCTCCCTTGCTCGGGCGCCTGCACAGCAATCGCCGCGTCGAGCACCGCTCCCACCCCGGCGAGTGCGCGTTCGGTGCGGGCATGCTCCTCCGCCCATGTTCCACCCACACGCCCGCGCCATGCCGCGGCATCGGTCATGACGTGCAGCCGCCCGCCAGCGTCCGACGCGCGATCAGATGTCGTCTTCTTCGCTCGGCCCGGCCATCATTCCATCGGCGACCTGCTCGGTACGCCCACGGATCGCCTTTTCCAGCCGATCCATCATCTCGGGGTTCTCGCGCAGGAAGTTCTTGGAATTCTCACGTCCCTGCCCGATCCGCACGGAATCGTAGGAGAACCAGGCACCTGACTTCTCGACCAGCCCGGCCTTGACGCCGATATCGAGGATTTCACCGACCTTCGAGATGCCCTCACCGTACATGATGTCGAACTCGACCTGCTTGAACGGCGGCGCGACCTTGTTCTTGACCACCTTCACGCGGGTCGCATTGCCGGTCACCTCGTCACGATCCTTGATCGCACCCGTGCGGCGAATGTCGAGGCGAACCGACGCGTAGAACTTCAGCGCATTGCCGCCGGTCGTCGTCTCCGGATTGCCGTACATCACGCCGATCTTCATGCGCAGCTGGTTGATGAAGATCACCATACAGCGCGAGCGGCTGATCGAACCGGTCAGCTTGCGCAGGCTCTGCGACATCAATCGCGCCTGCAAGCCGACGTGGCTGTCGCCCATCTCGCCCTCGATCTCGGCCCGCGGCACGAGTGCGGCGACCGAATCGACCACCAGCACGTCGATCGCGTTCGAGCGCACCAGCGTGTCGACGATCTCCAGCGCCTGCTCGCCCGTATCGGGCTGCGACACGATCAATTCGTCGATGTTGACGCCCAGCTTCTTGGCGTAAACCGGATCCAGCGCGTGCTCGGCATCGACGAACGCCGCGGTGCCGCCGCCTTTCTGCGCCTCGGCGATGACGTGCAGCGCCAGCGTCGTCTTACCCGAGCTTTCCGGGCCATAGACCTCGATCACGCGCCCGCGCGGCAACCCGCCGACGCCCAGCGCGATGTCGAGCCCGAGCGAGCCGGTGGAGATCGTCTCCACCTCCATCGATTGCTTCGCGCCCAGCTTCATCGCCGAACCCTTGCCGAAGGCACGGTCGATCTGTGCCAGTGCGGCGTCGAGCGCCTTCTGACGGTCTGTAGTCGCGGTTGCCATGCCGGTATCGATCACCTGAAGTTTGGCGGCCATTGCCGTGGAGCCTTTCGCTAGAGCAACCGCGCGCCGCATTCAACGCGCAGCGCCGTTGTATCCATTTTGTTCTAATAGAACAAGTGGCGAACTTCACCGGAAAATCAACCATTCAGCCAATCGTGGTCGAACAACACCACCAGCCCGGCGCCGCCGAAGCGATCAGCGAAGCCGCTGAGTCGCGTCCAGCGACGTCTTCGAACAGCGCGAAGCACGTCGCGCCCGATCCCGACATCCGCGCGAGCACCACGCCGTCGCACCCGGCCAGTCGTGCCAACACGTCCCGGATCACGGGCGCGACCGCTTCGGCCGGCGGCTGGAGGTCGTTGCGCCCCGCCATTGCGCGCGCCAGCGTCGTACCCGTTTCGGACAGCGCGCCGCGATCGACGCCATCCCAGCGCGCGAACACCGCCGCCGTCGACACCGCGACGTTTGGATTGACCAGCAACGCCGGCATGTCTCCCAGCCCGTCGATCCGCGTGAGCGCATCGCCGCGTCCGCGCCCGAACGTGGCCCGGCCGAGCAGGCACGCGGGTACGTCCGCGCCAAGGTCGGCGGCGATCGTCATCAGCCGCGGCGTTTCCACCGGCACGTTGTGGAGCCGCGCCAACGCGCGCAGCGTCGCGGCTGCATCCGCCGATCCGCCGCCGATCCCGGAGGCGACCGGCAGATGCTTGTCGAGCGTGATCGCGTGGCAGGCATCGGGTGCGAACGCCTGGCGAAAGGCGTGTTCGGCACGCATGACGAGGTTGTCGCACGCCGGCCCGACCGCGGCAGCGAACGGCCCGGTCACCGTGAACGACGGCCGCTCGGCTGCGTCCACCGCCACGCGATCGCCGTCGCGCGCGAAGACGAACAGCGTCTCCAACTCGTGATATCCGTCGTTGCGACGCGCGCGGACGTGCAGCGCGAGGTTGAGCTTGGCGGGCGCGATCTCGGTCGGCATCTACTTGGACAAACCCCTGGCGATCTTCTCGCCCAAGCGCGCCCGCACGGCCGCCGCGGCGGTTTCGTGCGCCGCGTTCCAGGCGTAGCGCGCCTCGTAGCGCCGCCCCGCATGCCAATAAAGATCGCCGAGATGCTCGCCGATCTCGGCGTTGAGCGGATCGGCGAGCGCGGCGCGCTCGACGAGCGGCAATGCACGTTCCGGATGGCCGCGCAGGTAGAGCGCCCACCCGAGCGAGTCGGCGATCGCGGCATCGTCCGGCTTCAGGCGCGCGGCTTCCTCCAGCATCGCCTGCGCCGCCGCCATCCGCTCGCGATGGAGGATCAGCGCATAACCGAGATAATTGAGCGCCAGCGGCTCGCTCGGCCCCTTTGCGGCGGCTCGCTCCAACGCCGGGCGTGCTTCGCGCCAGCGCCCCGCCCCGTCGAGCGCGGCGCCATATTGCAGCCAGTCCGCCCAGTCGGCGCGCGCGCCGGCGCGCGCGATCAGCCGCGCATAGAGCGGCGCCGCGGCGGCGGGCTGGTCGAGCTGCATGTGCAGGTCCGCAAGCCGCTGGAGCGCGCCGGTGCTCGCATCGGTGTCGGCAGAGAGCTTCGCCAGCGCTGCCAGCGCATCGCCCTCGCGGTCGTTCTCCGCCAGCATCTGCACGCGCCCGGTCGCCGCGATGGACGCATAGGCGCTGTCGGCCGGCACCTCGGCCAGCACGTCGAGCCCGGCATCGACCGCCCCATCGCGCGCAAGCACCCCGGCCAGCAACAATCGCGCGCGGTCGTTGTCGGGATCGGCGCGCAACGCCGCGCGCAGCAGCGTGTACGTCAACGGGCCGGGTTCGCCGGTCGCCAGGTCCGCGGCAACGCGCGTGAACAGGTGCGAGGCGCCGAACGCCAAAGACGGCTTCACGCCGCGCTTCGGGACAATGCTCAGCGCGGTGTCGCCACCGTCGGAGTCGAGCAACGCCTGTGCCTCCGCGGTCCTGCCCTGCCCGGTCAGCAGGCGCGCGGCGGCAACGCGCTCGTCGAGGCCGGCGAGGTCGCCGCTGCCCAGCGCCCCGATCGCGGCGACACCTTCGGGAGTGCGTCCGGTGGCGATCAACAGCAGCGCACGGGTCTCGGCGGCGAAGCGGCGCGCGACCGGCTCGGCGGGTGCCTCCGCCACCGCGGCAAGCGGATCGCCACCGTTCTCCAGCGCGACCCAGCCACGCAGCGGCGCCGACAGGATGCGCAGCCGGTCGCCATCGAAGCGCGCCAGTGCCGCGGCCGCGGCCGCACGGTCGCCATCATGCGCCGCCCTGGCCAGCGCGAGCAGCGCGGTGTCGGAAGGTGCGGCACGCTGCGCCACGAGCGCCGCGGCGGCGCGGTCGGCCAGCGCCATGTCGCCGGCGCGCACCGCCGCGCGGTACGTACGCAGCGCCACCGGCACGTCGCCGGGATCGTCGGCCAACGCCCGTGCATAATCGCGGGTCGCCAGGCCTAGCGCTCCGTCGCTCTCCGCGATCCGCGCACGGGCATAGGCCGCGAGGTCGCCGGCCGCGGCGTACGCAGGCGTCGCCAGGCCGAGCAGCCCGGCGGCGAGCGGAAGCAGGAGGCGGCGAGCAAGCGGAATGGCAGTCTTTCGGTCACGAACGGCGTGCGGGGACGGGTAGTTGGGCGCGCGGGCGAGGTCCAGCGTGGCGAGGTCCGGTGATGGCACGGGGCGGATCATGCCGCATCAACTCGCGAGCCGGCGGTGGCGTTCATGCGCGATGCGATGAAGATAGGCGACGGAGTCGGATCGGCGACGGTTGTCGGCCGGGGTGGAGGCGTGCCGGGCCGGCGCACCCTGCGGGGCGGTCGATATCCCGGTTTGCTGCGAGCATTGATCCGTATGGCTCGCTACGAAGCGACTGCGAGGCCGGTCTCCCACCGTCGAACCGAAGGGAAACCGGACGCCCGGATCACCGCGATGCCGCCCCACCCCTCGAACGCCCCACCGCCCCCGATCACCTAACACCTCACATGTTAGGATAATTCGGTCCGCCGCCGCCTTCGGGCACCACCCAGTTGATGTTCTGGGTCGGGTCCTTGATGTCGCACGTCTTGCAGTGCACGCAATTCTGCGCGTTGATGACGAACTTCGGCTCACTGACGTCCTCGCCGACGATCTCGTAGACCCCTGCCGGGCAGTAACGTTGCGCCGGCTCGTCGTACAACGGCAGGTTGTATTCGACCGGCACCGCCGGGTCCTTCAGCGTCAGGTGGACCGGCTGGTCCTCCTCGTGGTTGGTGTTCGACAGGAACACCGAGGAGAGCCGGTCGAAGGTCAGCACGCCGTCCGCCTTGGGATAGGCGATCTTCTTGACCAGGTCCTTGCGCCACAAGGTCTCGTGATCGGGGTGGTGGCGCATCGTGAACGGCATCTTTAGCCCGAGATATTCCGCCCACATCGTCACGCCGGACAGCCCCGAGCCCAGCAGGTCGCCGAACTTCTTCACCAGCGGCACGACGTTGCGGACGACCGACAGCTCCTTCTTCACCCAGCTGCGCTCGAAAGCCTCCGGATATGCCACCAGCTCGTCGCTGCCGCGCTGTGACAGGATGGCGTCGACCGCCGCCTCGGCGGCCATCATCCCGGTCTTCATCGCGGTATGCGTGCCCTTGATCCGCGGCACGTTGAGGAACCCGGCGCTGTCGCCGATCAAGGCACCGCCGGGGAAAACCAGCTTCGGGATCGACTGCAACCCGCCGTCACTGATCGCGCGCGCGCCGTAGCTGACGCGCTTGCCGCCCTTCAGCAGCGCGGCGACAGCGGGATGCGTCTTCCACTTCTGCATTTCCTGGAACGGCGAGACATAGGGGTTGGAGTAGTTCAGCCACGTCACGAAGCCGATCGACACCTGCCCGCCGGCCTGGTGATAGATCCATCCGCCGCCATTCCCGCCGTGTTCGCTCAGCGGCCAGCCCTGCGTATGGACGACCTTACCCGGCTGATGCAGCGCGGGGTCGATGTCCCACAATTCCTTGACGCCAAGCCCGTAGACCTGCGGATCGCAGTCGCGGCGCAGGTCGAAGATCCGCATCAACTCCTTCGACAGATGCCCGCGGCATCCCTCGGAGAAAAAGGTGTATTTGGCGTGCAGCTCCAGACCCGGCTGGTAATCGGGCTTGTGCGTGCCGTCGCGCGCGACGCCCATGTCGCCGGTCGCGACCCCCTTTACGCTGCCGTCGTCGTTGAACAGGATCTCGGCGGCCGCGAAGCCGGGAAAAATCTCGACCCCCAGTTCCTCGGCCTTGCCCGCCAGCCAGCGGCACAGGTTCGCCAGGCTGCCGGTATACGTGCCCTTGTTATGGAGGAACGGCGGGGTCCAAAGGTGCGGCAAATTGACCTTGCCCGCCTTGGTGAGCACCCAATGAAGGTTCTCGGTCACCGGCACTTCGGCGAGCGGGCAGCCGGCGTCGCGCCAGTCCGGCAGCAGCTCGTCCAGTGACTGCGGATCGATCACCGCCCCCGACAGGATGTGCGCCCCGACCTCGGAGCCCTTTTCGAGCACGCACACCGAGATGTCGGCTTCACGTTCGGCCGCCAGCTGCTTCAGGCGGATCGCCGCCGACAGCCCTGCGGGACCGGCACCGACGATCACCACGTCATAGGGCATGGATTCGCGGTCGCTCACTTCGTCATCTCCTGCGCGGGCGCCGCACCGGGCGCTCGTCGTATCGTCCCAACGTCTGGTCGGCTCGGCGGTGCCAGCAAGTTGACCTTCCCGTCAACCTCGCATCCTAATGGCGCCGATGGGGGCCGATCAGAAAATAGACTGGGCTGCGCACGCGGCCAGCGCACTCGACTGGTGGCACGATGCCGGCGTCGATGTGACGGTCGGCGACGAAGGTTTTGCATGGCTGGAGACCGCCGAGCGGTTGGCCGAGGCGCGGCAGGCCGCCCGTACCGCGCCCGAGCCCGCCACTGCTCCCGCGATCCCGCCCGACGCGCTCCCCGGCGACGCTCCGGCCTTCGCGGCGTGGCGTATCGGCGAGACGGTGCCCGAGGCGCGCTGGGGCGGCGCCGCGATCGCCGCCAGCGGCCCCGCCGGTGCCGACCTCCTGGTGTTCGTCGACTGCCCGGAGCGCGACGACCGCGAATTGTTGATGGAGGGCGACGTCGGACGCCTGTTCGACCGGATGCTCGCCGCGATCGGACGCTCGCGCGCGGATACCGGGCTCGCCTCGGTGTGCGTGCGCCGCCCGACCACCGGCCGCGTGCCGCGCGACACCGAGGCGCGGCTTGGCGAGATCGCGCGCCATCACGTCGCACTCGCAGCGCCGCAACGACTGCTGGTGATGGGCGATGCGGCGAGCCGTGCAATCCTGGCGATGAACGTCGCGGACGCGCGCGGGCGTTTTCATGCGCTTAACCATAAGGATGGCAAGGTGACGCAGGTCGTGGCAAGCCACCACCCGCGGTTCCTGCTGGACCGGCCTGCCGCCAAGGCGGAGGCATGGAAGGACCTGTTGATGCTGACCGGGGAGGTCGAACAGTGAAGCACGCTTTTGCCGGACTGTTGCTGACCGCTGCGACGGTACTGGCCGCGCCGGCGCTGGCGGCGCCGATTGATGGCGCGATGCCGGCGGTGGCGCCTGCCGCTCCTGTTCCCGCCGCCCCTGCTCCCGCGATCGCTGCCGATGCCGGCATTCCGTCGCAGCTCACGCCCGAACAGCGCAGCGGCTACCGGGCCGTGTTCGCGGCGCTTCACGAAGGCCGCTGGAGCGACGCGCAACTCGGGCTGGATGCGATGGCGCCCGGCCCGCTCCATTCCTACGCGCGCGCGGAACTCTACACCGCCAAGGGTTCGCCGAAGGCGGATGGCGCGGCCGTGGCACGGCTGCTCGCCGAGGCACCCGAACTGCCGCAGGGCGATGCCTTGCTGCGCGTCGCCAAGGCGCGCGGGCTGACCGACCTGCCGGTGCTGCCCGAACAACAACGATTGATCTGGCAGGACGGCGCGCCGATCCGTGTGCGGGCCCGGGCAACCGGCAGCGATCTGGTCGCCGCCGATCTTGCGGTGAAGATGCAGCCGCTGGTCAAGGCCGACCTCGGCGCCGAGGCGCAGGCGCTGCTCGAATCCACCACCGGCCTCTCGCCCGAGGCGCAGACCGAATGGCAGGCGCGGGTCGCGTGGATCTACTTCCTGCAAGGACTCGACACGCAAGCACGCGAGATCGGCGCGCGCGCCGCGAGCGGCAGCGGCGACTGGGCGATCCACGGCCGCTGGACGCAAGCGCTGTCGGCATGGCGCCAGCACGATTGCGCGACCACGCAGGTCGAGTTCGAGAATGTCGCGGCCCGCAGTCCCGACACCGATCTGCGCGCCACCGCGCTCTTCTGGGCCGCACGCGCCGACATGGCATGCGGCCGTCCCGACCGTGTCGAAGCGCGGCTGAAAACCGCGTCGCAATATGGCGAGACCTTCTACGGCCTGCTCGCCCGCCAGGCGCTCGGACTCGGGATGCCGGCGGTGCGGCCGCAGCGGGTATCGGGTGACTGGGCGCGGCTGGAGCGCCGCCCCAACGTCCGCGTCGCCGCCGCGCTTGCCGAAATCGGTGAGACGGACGATGCCGACCGCGTCGTGCGGCAGCAGGCGCGGATCGGCAGCCCGTCCGAATTCGCCAGTCTCGTGCGGTTCAGCGAGACGCTGGACCTGCCCGCCACCACCGTCTGGCTGGCGCACAACATGCCGCAGGGTTCGGTTGCCACCGCCGAAACCCGCTATCCGATGCCGAACTGGACGCCCGACACGGGCTGGCGGATCGACAAGGCGCTGGTCTATGCACACACGCTTCAGGAATCGGGCTTCCGCAACAAGGTGCGCAGCCCGGCCGGCGCGTTCGGGCTCATGCAGATCATGCCCGCCGCGGCCACCGATTACATGCGCGAACGCGGGGTCGCGATCGATCAGGACGCGCTCGCCCGCCCCTCTACCAATATCGACATCGGCCAGCGACATATCGAGAAGCTGCGCGACATGGGCCTGACCGGTGGGCTGCTGCCGAAGGTCATCGCCGCGTACAATGCCGGGCCAAAGCCGGTCGGCGAATGGAACGCGCTGGTTCGCGACGGTGGCGATCCGCTCCTCTATATCGAGAGCATTCCGTATTGGGAGACGCGCGGCTACGTCGTCACCGTGCTGCGCAACTATTGGATGTACGAGGCGCAGGGCGGCAAGGCGAAGAGCCCCAGCCGCGTCGCGCTGGCACAGGGAATGTGGCCGCGCTTCCCCGGTCTGCCGGGCGCAACCGCAGTGCGCATGAAAGCGCCGCTAAGCCCCGATACCGCGCTTGCCGTCAACGCCAGCGTCGACGTCCGCACGCCGGCCCAGTCGAACTAAGGTGCTGCGAGCCCGATTGCGTCGGTGATCGGCTTTCGGTTGGCTCCTTGAGCGTCCGGCGGCGCTGTCCGCGCAAGCTGCCGCATCGGCAACGAGCAACGCCCGGTCGGGCGCGAACCAAGCCGACGAGAATGGTCGCGGACTTCCCGGCAAGGCAGCAGGCACACGTACCGAGAACACGCGGACGCCGGCATTTCGCCAGACCCACCGCCGCTTGTCGAAAAAGTGTGATCGTGCGTGACGGTAGGAAGCCGCGGTGACCGCTACCACCTGCGCTCTCACGAGAAAGCCCTGCCGGCTAGAAAATTCGGCGGGCTCGCGAGCCCGGCGAAAAATGGTGCCCAGAAGAGGATTTTACCGGACCCCTCCTAAGGCACTGAGAAACAATGACTTTTATTTAGGCCGCTGTCACTGTTGGTAATGCCTGATGTAACAGTTTGCCTAGGCGCATTGCAAGGGGCTGGCCGATGTGAGTCCGCAACAGGGACTCGAACCGCATGGCCTCACTTATTGAACACCACGCCCTTACTCTCCTGATATGCCTTAGAGTAGTAAGCTAGGGCGCTAGTCGGCTGGGTAGTGAGGTTGAACTGCCCTATGGCTTGATCGATGATGGCGCGCTTGAAGGGGATATGGATCGCTTTCACTGTCTTCGCGTCGATACGGGCAGCAAGCGCAGCAGGCCATTCAGAGCGATGCGAGGCAGGATTGAGGATGCCCGCATAGTCGGTGTAGACAACGATCAACGGTATCTTGCAGGTATCGATAGCGTACTTAATCTCATACGGTACGAAGTCAGTGTCATTCTTGGTAGTCTTGCCGATTATCAAAACCATGTTCTTAGAATTATCAAGCCTCTCACGAAGGCTTCGCATGATCGTCTCGCGCTTGCTCGTATCACGAACGGCAGCGACCTTATCATGGCTGTTGACGAACTTGAAGTCTACGCCGTCGTGCTCATGCCACGCTTTCAGCATACGGTAGTATTTGATATCGGATGCTGTCGGGTCCGTCTTCCCCTCAGCGTGGAAGGCGATGTATGTTCCGTTGCGATAGGCCATTAGATCGCGCTCCATCCACGCTTGATTTCAACGATATCTAAATGCTCGAAACAATCGTCTGAAAGGTTGATTGTCATGTTTCGGGGCAAGTCATGCGTCCGCTTAGCATCAACGATCTTCAACGCGATCAATCTAAGCAGATGTTGAGGCGCGATGTTGAGGCTAGCTCGACCGTTCCCGATAAGCGGCATGGCTACAGGAGCGCCATTCCCCACGCGATCAACGGCAGCGAGGACCGCACCAAGGGCATCCCACAGGACCGGCACAGTCGAATTGGCCCGATGCGTCACAACGTCTGTCTTAGTCAGGGCTACTAGGTAAATCTTATGAGGGCCGTTCTTGATAATAGCTACCGTTCCGAGGGGGTAGCGTATCGGATGCCCCTTTGCCCTTGCCTCTGCTACACCCTGATATCCAGCTAGGGCATTGTCTACGTCGGCACGGAAACTTTGCTCGTTGCCGCCATAGACCCTAGAAATGACCTGACCATGCAGAGACGTGGCAGCTACAATGTCGCCTAGCGTACTATCGAAGTATTCATTTACGGCTACGATCCAATCCGTCGCCTCATCAAAGATATTAGCGAACTTAAGCGTCAGCGTTGTTCCCGTATTCGGAAGGCGAAAGCTCACCTCCCTATGCTCGTATATCGAGCCGAGAAACCCAGCTAGGGACAGCAGCCCGGCAACCACAAGATAGCCGACGCCATGACCATCAAGCCATGTGCTAGCGTCTTTGGACACTCTGGTGATTACCTCAGTCAGCAACCACACCGTACCTAAGACGCTCAGTGCCGCAGTGAGGCCGCGCCACCATCGCCGCCTAAAGCCAATCTTAAATGACTGCCAAACCTTGTCCACACTGCCCCCGATGACGATCCCCTATGAATGATTAGAGGGCATCCGTTCGCAGGTAGCAAGGCGGCTACGACCTGAAATTGCTAGAGATATGCGAGAGGGTAGATCAAAGCGGAGGGAGCGGTCTTTCCCCCGTATACCCGGCCTGCCCGGTCCCACGATTATGACACGCCTGCCCGACCTGCATTATCGCGCGTGGTTCTCCATCCCTGCATGACGTGTCACAGTCGCCAAGCTTCGCCCCAGCTAGATCGATGATGACAGGACCGGGAACGGCTTGCCCTTCTAACCGTTCATGGGTATACGTTCGTTGACCCGTGAACAGGACTAGCTGAAATGAACCTCCGCAAGATGACCAAGGCTGTCGCCTACCTCCGCGTTAGCACGGATAAGCAGGGCAAGAGCGGCCTAGGGCTAGAGGCTCAGCGGGAGGCAGTGGCCCGATACGTTGCGGCCAATGGCGTTGACCTGATCGGGGAGCATATCGAGGTAGAGACGGGCAAGGGAGCTAATGCCCTGTCCAAGCGGCCTGAGCTTGTCGCTGCCCTCGCTACTGCCAAGCGGGAGAAGGCTGGCCTGATTATCGCCAAGCTCGATAGGCTTGCCCGCAATGTTCATTTCATATCGGGGCTGATGGAGACAGGCGTAGAGTTCGCCGTCGCTGATATGCCGAACGCTGATCGCTTCCAGCTACACCTATTCGCCGCATTGGCTGAGAAGGAGGCCGAGGTAATCAGCCAACGGACCAAGGCCGCTCTAGCCGCTGCCAAGGATCGGGGGACTGAGCTAGGCAAGCATGGCAAGGTACTGGCTGCTGCCAACAAGGCTGAGGCTATGGACCGGCTAGAGCCTATCGCTGCTGACCTCCTGGCATTGAAGGCTGAGGGCCTGTCCGTTCGCAAGATGGTCGAGGCCCTGAATACCCGGTCGATCCCGTCGCCAGCCGGGGGCAAGTGGCATCCCGCCAGCCTGCACAAGGCGCTTGCTCGATTGGAGGCCCGCTAGATCGGCCAGAGACGGCCACCGGAGTCGATATGGGAGGCTCAGGGTATCGACCTAGCCGGGATACCGTGGCGGCTCTGTACGGGGCTTATTCTGGGGCCGCTCAGATGCGGGAGGAAGGCCCGGAGCATTTCATTACCGTATAGCATAGAGACACCGCCAGTTCCCGTTTAGGCCGGGAGCAACGTAAGCCGCATTAGCGGCAGGGCATACGTAACTGCTAAGATACTGAAGGCCGCAAGGCTTAGCTTAAGAGCGACGGGCTGTGCCATCTTTTATTAGATGATGCAGGGTATCGGACCACGGGCAATACAAGCTGCGCTAATCAAACTCAACGATCATGCTGCTGTAGTGCTCCTCCATAGTGACAGAACGGATTTACTCAATCCGGTTATCTATCTGTCCGGGGGGGACCACGGGATACAGCTACATCTCTCAAATCTAACGATCATACTATAGCAGTATGTATCCTTGGTACTCGACGGCTTGATACCGTGAATGCCACGCACATCATCATCATTCTTCCGATAGGCTCAGAGCAGCTACCGTTCGCTTTATTCGGTCATGCTTTCTGGAACAGTAGCTCGATATCAGGCTGAGCCTTTCTGAGGAATGATCCTCTCCATACGCATTGCTCATCAATCCAATGATGCCCATCGGCCCTGAGCAAATTGCCAGCCTGCTAGCTATAGCATTGCCCTAGTTGGTAGCTAGCAGGCGTACCCTTTCCTTAACTGGAATATCCCTGTTCCTGTTTGCTTACGTGCAAGCGGGCGGTCTGTCTGAACTTTTGCCAAATTACCTCCACCATAATCAAGGATGACCCATGACAATTATGTCCGTTGATACCAGCCGCCTTAGTGATCCCCGGATTATTGCCCATCTTGATGGCATTGATAGCCGGATCATCAACGGCTTTCGCCTTGCCCTAGATGTTCTCTGTATTCCGATGCCCAAGCATATTGAGCGCAAGCCTGCTGGCCGTCCCTCTATTGCCAAGCTGATGGCCGCTGCTGATGCAGATAGCGGGACCATTTATACCTATCGCAATGAAAAGCTGAGGCTCGGGGCATCTGCTCCGCAAATCTAATCCCCTCTACTTCATACAAGGAATAGCTATGACCAACAAAGACACCCTTGCTGCTATCGCCACTGAGATTGAAACGCTCAGCGCCGACCTGCTCAAGGTCAACAACTACATCGATATCCTTGGCAAGCCTGCCATCGATAAGGCCAATGAGATTGATAGGGCATTGAAGGATGCCAAGGATCGCTTTGCTACTGCCCTTGCTGACGAACAGGTAGAGGCCCGTACTCAACGGCTTAGCCGCTTCTCTGATATCCGTGTTGAGGTTACGGTCAGGACCCATTGATGTGAGCGCCGCGATCTGATTCAGGCCCCGTGAGGAGAGCGTGGATGAGCGACCTGTACTGGTTGACGGATGAGCAGATGGCGCGCCTGCAGCCGTACTTCCCCAAGAGCCATGGCAAGCCGCGGGTCGATGACCGACGGGTGCTGAGTGGCATCGTCTTCGTCAATCGCAACGGACTGCGCTGGTGTGATGCACCGAGCGCGTATGGTCCGCACAAGACGCTGTACAACCGGTGGAAGCGCTGGGGTGAACGGGGCGTTTTCCTGCGCATGATGGAGGGTCTGGCGTCAGCGGAGGCCGTGCCGAAAACAGTCATGATCGACGCGACTTACCTGAAGGCACACCGCACGGCATCGAGCCTGCGGGTTAAAAAGGGGATCTCGGCCGCCTGATCGGCCGCACGAAAGGCGGTATGAACACCAAGTTGCATGCCGTCAGCGATGCGGATGGGCGGCCCTTGAGCTTCTTCATGACCGCCGGGCAGGTCAGCGACTACACCGGCGCGGCAGCTCTGCTCGACGATCTGCCAAAGGCGCAATGGCTGCTTGGTGATCGCGGTTATGATGCGGATTGGTTCAGGGACGCCCTGGAAGCCAAGGGCATCCAGCCCTGCATCCCGGGCCGTAGATCGCGCAACGAGCCGGTCAGGTACGACAAGCGGCGCTACCGGCGCCGCAGCCGCATCGAGATCATGTTCGGCCGCCTGAAAGATTGGCGCCGCGTCGCCACACGCTACGACCGATGCCCAACGGTCTTCCTCTCCGCCGTCGCCCTCGCGGCCACAGTCATCTTCTGGCTATGACCAATGAGTCCTGACCCTAGGTATTTGCCTTTGCCCTCATTGGGGCTGGCATCGTCGCTGTACTCAACGGCCTGATTTTGGCTTTCCGATGCGCGGGCATTCTGTCCGAACCGGGCATGAAGTGAGTTTAGCAGGGCTTCCCGATCTGCCCCGGCTGTCTCCCGCTCATGCTCTACTAGCAATCTGCCAGCCCTAGCTATGTCGGCTAGCGATCCCTCAGGTTCCTTACCGGCGCTCAGGGCGTCCATGATCGGGGAAAGAGCCTCAGCCTCCATGTCCGTGGCAAATAGCTCATCGGCTACATGGTCCGTTTGCTCTAGCTCCTGTTCCCATTGGCTCCGCTCCCGCTCAATCTGAGCAGGGGACCGGGGAGGCTTTGGTTTGGGAGCAGGCTTGCCAGCTAGGGACCGGGTAGCATCTGCTAGCAGCTTGTCCGTTTCGACAGTGTGAGCAGGGATGCGGAGCTTGGCCTCTGCCCGATCCTTGGACCGTAGCGACAGCATGAACTCAGCCCGACCGCCAAAGGCAGGCCGTAGCTCGACAGGGATGGCCCGCCGAAAATAGTAGGTTGAACCGCGCTTAGCGAGATAGGTACACATGGCTTTCAGCCCCTGTTACATCTGTAACAGCCGCCTGTAAAAACCGTTGTATCTCAGCTATTTCCTAGGCTTTTCAATAGCCTAGGGAGAATGGTGCCCAGAAGAGGACTCGAACCTCCACGACCTTGCGATCGCCAGCACCTGAAGCTGGTGCGTCTACCAATTCCGCCATCTGGGCACGGGGTAGGCCGGTGCCTCTATGGGCCGTCGCCGGGGCTGTCAACACGCCTGACCGGATTGCCGTCACTTTTTTGCAGCGCGGCACGTTTGGCGGCTAAACCTTGTCAACGCGCGAGGCGGAGGGCAAGGCGGGGGCAGAGCTTTGGGGCTTTCGAGATGAAGGACGGCATGGACAACAAGCTGGTGACGCTGATCGGCGGCGGGGGCTTCCTCGGTCGCTATATCGCGCAGGCGCTGCTGGCGGCGGGCGCACGCGTGCGCATCGCGCAACGCGATCCGCGGCAGGCATTTTTCCTGAAGCCGCAAGGCGGACTGGGACAGACGCAGTTCGTCGCGGTCGACGTGACCCGTCCCGATACGATCGCCAACGCAGTGCACGGCGCCGACGGCGTCGTGAATCTCGTCGGCACGTTCGCGGGCAACCTGCACCGCATCCATGTCGACGGCGCGCGCCATGTCGCCGAAGCCGCGGCGCAGGCCGGTGCCGCGCTGGTGCACGTCTCGGCGGTCGGCGCGAACGCCGATGGCGATTCGGCCTATGCGCGGAGCAAGGGCGCCGGCGAGGATGCCGTGCGCGCCGCCTGCCCCGCAGCCACGATCCTGCGTCCTTCGACCGTGTTCGGGCGCGAGGACCAGTTCATCAATCGCTTCGCCGCGATGATCGCCGGTCTGCCGGTCGTGCCGGTGCTGCGTGCCGGCGCGCGCTTCCAGCCGGTGTTCGTCGGCGACGTCGCGCGTGCCGCAGTGACCGCGCTTGCCGATCCCGAGACGTTCGGCGGCCGGACCTTCGAGCTCGGCGGCCCGGAAGTGCTGACGATGCTCCAGCTTCATCAGCGGATCGCCTTCCACACCGGCCGCTCGCCGCGGCTGGTCGCGCTGCCCGATGCGCTCGGCAGCCTGCTCGCCGCGCTGCCCGGCACGCCGATCACGGCCGACCAGTGGAAGATGCTAGGGCATGACAGCGTCGTCGGCGCGGGCGCGGAGGGATTGGCCGCACTCGGCGTTGCCGCGACGCCACTCGATGCGGTCGCACCCGAATGGCTGGTGCGCTATCGCAAGGCCGGCCGCTTCGGCATGATCGGCCGCGCGGCGGGCTGATCCCGCCGGCGGCCACCCACCAGCGGGGAACGCGCGTGAACGACCTTTTGACCATCATCCTCCTCGGCATCGTCGAGGGGGTCACCGAATTCCTGCCCGTCTCCTCGACGGGACACCTCGTCCTGGCCGGCGCCTTGCTCGGGCTGTCGGAAGGTGACGCGACCTTCGACATCGTCATCCAGCTCGGCGCGATCCTCGCGGTGATCGTGCTGTTCTGGCGACGCTTCCTGCACGTCGGCACGGGGCTGCTGCAACGCCGGCCCGACGCGATCCACTTCACGCGCAACGTCCTGCTTGGCTTTCTCCCCTCCGCCGTCGTCGGTGCGATCGCCTATTCCGCGATCCGCGCCCTTCTGGAGGCACCGGGCACCGGGCCGTTCGTGGTGGCAGTGGCGCTGATCGTCGGCGGCGTCGCGATCCTGTTCATCGAACGCGTCGCCCCGCGTGCCGAGCGCGGTTCGGTGGAGACGATGTCGTGGAAGACCGCACTGAAGATCGGCTTCGTGCAATGCCTCTCGATGGTCCCGGGCGTCAGCCGTTCCGGCGCGACGATCATGGGCGCGCGCGCGATGGGCGTCGATCAGGAGACTGCCGCCGAGTTCAGCTTCTTCCTCGCGATCCCGACGATGATGGGCGCAACGGCGCTGGCCCTGTGGAAAAGCCGCCACGATCTCGGCGATGCGCACCTTTCGGCAATCGCCATCGGCTTCGTCGTGTCGTTCGTGGTCGCGATGGTCGTGATCCGCTGGTTCATGGCGATCGTGACCAAGCACGGCTTCGCGCCATTCGCCTGGTATCGAATCATCATCGGCGTGGTCGCGCTCGCCATGCTGGCGATGCGGTGATTATCATATCGGACCTATTTTTTGGGTGAAGATGCGAGCCACTTGCATCTTCGGCCACGAACCGGCATTTAATAGGTAAGTCTTGCTTACCCACTAGCTCAAAAGCGCGTGACAGCCGGCGAATGATGTGAGACGTCGGCCATCGGAGGACACCGATGGCCGACATGCTCAAGTTCGTTGATCGCCCGCAATCCTATCCGGCAAAGCGTACTGCCGACGACCGCGCCGATGATTTCCGCGAGATCGCGGAACGCTATGCGCCACCCGCGGCGGAGGATCAGGCCGGCCGCTGCTCGCAATGCGGCGTGCCGTATTGCTCGGTGCACTGTCCGCTCCACAACCACATTCCCGACTGGTTGCGACTGACTGCCGAAGGGCGGCTGCGCGAGGCATACGAGTTGAGCAACGCTACCTCGACCATGCCCGAGATCTGCGGCCGCATCTGCCCGCAGGACCGGTTGTGCGAGGGCAATTGCGTCATCGAATTCTCCGGCCACGGCGCGGTCACGATCGGGTCGGTCGAGAAGTTCATCACCGATACCGCCTGGGAAGAAGGCTGGGTCGAGCCGCTCGTCCCCGGCCCGGCGCGCGGCCAGTCGGTCGGCGTGATCGGTGCCGGCCCGGCCGGGCTGAGCGCCGCGGAATATCTGCGTGGGCACGGTTATGAGGTTCATGTCTACGATCGCCACGATCGCGCAGGCGGGCTGCTGACCTATGGCATCCCCGGCTTCAAGCTGGAGAAGCCGGTGGTCATGCGCCGCGTGGACCGGCTCAAGGCCGGCGGCATCGTCTTCCACGAAGGCTTCGAGGTCGGCCGCGACGCGACGCTTGACGAGCTGCGCACGCGCCACGACGCGTTGCTGATCGCGACCGGTGTGTACAAGGCGCGCGCGATCGAGGTCGGCGGCAACAACCTGAACGGCGTCGTCGCGGCGCTGGACTATCTCACCGCATCGAACCGCAAGAGCTTCGGTGACGCCGTGCCGGCGTTCGAGGACGGCAGCCTGAACGCCGCCGGCAAGGACGTGGTCGTGATCGGCGGCGGCGACACCGCGATGGACTGCGTGCGCACCGCGATCCGCCAGGGCGCGAAGAGCGTGAAATGCCTCTACCGCCGCGACCGTACCAACATGCCCGGTTCGCAGCGCGAGGTCGCCAACGCCGAGGAAGAAGGCGTCGAGTTCGTCTGGCTCTCCGCCCCGCACAGCTTCGAGGGCGAGGACGGCGCGGTACGCACGGTACGCGCGAACCGCATGCGGCTCGGCGCGCCCGACGCCAGCGGCCGCCGTGCGCCCGAAGTTGATCCCGGCGCTGCCGAGGCGATGCCGGCCGATCTCGTCATCAAGGCGCTCGGCTTCGATGCCGAGGAACTGCCGCGGCTGTGGGGTGCCCCCGAACTGGGCGTCACGCGCTGGGGCACGGTGCTGGTCGACAGCAAGACGTTGATGACCAGCCTCGACGGCGTGTTCGCGGCCGGCGACATCGTGCGCGGCGCCTCGCTGGTGGTCTGGGCGATCCGCGACGGCCGCGACGTCGCCGCCACGATGCATGCGCATCTGAAGGCGAAGGCCAGGGCGGAAAGGCAGGCAGCGTGAGGTTGTCGCCCCGGTATATCGACGCGATCAGGTCGGCGACCCGGGAGGCGTTCGGCGCCAGCGCGATCGTGCGGCTGTTCGGCAGTCGTCTTGACGACACCAGACGCGGCGGCGACATCGACCTTCACATCGAGGCCGATCCGGCATCCGCGGATCTTGAACACGAGGTCCGTTTCCGCGTGCTGCTGTGGCGATCGCTGGACGAGGAACAGGTGGATGTGGTCGTCGCGGCGCGTGGGGCCGAACCGCGATGGATCGATCGCGCCGCATGCCGCGAAGGCGTCGTGCTATGACACGCGACGATGTGCTTGCCGCTACCGGGGAGGCCGTTGTCGCCGCGCAGCAACTCGCCGACCATGTCGAGCGCCTGCGCGGCAGAATGGACCGGGCGCTGCCGACGACGGGTGACGCGATTGTCCGTTGGCAGGACGAGGAACGCGAGCGGCTTCATGCCTTGTTGCGCATGTTCGACCAACTCTACGATCTGACGTCGCGAAAGCTGTTTC
The DNA here is from genome assembly GCF_000419605.1 of Sphingomonas phyllosphaerae 5.2. Classification (NCBI taxonomy): domain Bacteria; kingdom Pseudomonadati; phylum Pseudomonadota; class Alphaproteobacteria; order Sphingomonadales; family Sphingomonadaceae; genus Sphingomonas; species Sphingomonas phyllosphaerae. The sequence goes on from NZ_ATTI01000001.1 coordinate 3,031,011, forward strand.
GCGGGCTGCTGTTCCTGTCGGGGGAGACGATCGCCGGTCTTTCCGCACAGAACCAGTTTCGCCGGGTAGAGGCGCTGGGCGGCATCGCATCGGCAGACCGCTGGATCGAGCTGGCCGCCACCCGCAACGTGCTCGCCCACGATTATCCGACCCGACCTGTAGAACAGGCTGCCCGCGCCAATCTGGCCTGGCGCGAATTCATCGATCTCATCGCCGGCACCCGCCAGACCATTTCGCTGCTTCGAACCGAAGGGCTGATTTCATGACCGACTCCCTCGACGCCCGCCGTCAGTATCTCGCCGAACACGGCATGTACCGCCCCGACATGGAGGGCGATGCGTGCGGCGTCGGGCTCGTCGCCGCCACCGACGGCAAGCCGTCACGGCGTGTCGTGCAGTCCGCGGTCGATGCGCTGAAGGCGGTGTGGCATCGCGGCGCGGTCGACGCCGATGGCAAGACCGGCGACGGCGCGGGCATCCACGTCGACCTGCCGGTGCGCTTCTTCGACGATTGCATCGCGGCCAGCGGGCACAAGGCGATGCCGAACCGGCTCGCGGTCGGCATGATGTTCCTGCCGCGCACCGACCTGTCGGCGCAGGAGACGTGCCGCACGATCGTCGAATCCGAGGTGATCGGCGCCGGCTACACCATTTACGGCTGGCGGCAGGTGCCGGTCGACGTCTCGGTGATCGGGTTGAAGGCGCAATCGACGCGCCCCGAGATCGAGCAGATCATGATCGCCGGTCCGATGCCCGACGACGTGTCGGTCGAGGAATTCGAGAAGAACCTGTATCTGGTCCGTCGCCGCATCGAAAAGCGCGTGATCGCCGCACAGATCCAGGGCTTCTACGTCTGCTCGCTCAGCTGCCGCTCGATCATCTACAAGGGGCTCTTCCTCGCCGAGAGCCTGTCGGTCTTCTATCCCGACCTGACCGACGCGCGCTTCGAAAGCCGCGTCGCGATCTTCCACCAGCGTTATTCGACCAACACCTTCCCGCAATGGTGGCTGGCGCAGCCGTTCCGGTGCCTGGCGCACAACGGCGAGATCAACACGATCCGCGGCAACAAGAACTGGATGCTCAGCCACGAGATCCGCATGGCGTCGATCGCGTTCGGCGAGCATTCGGAGGATATCAAGCCGGTGATCCCCGCCGGTGCATCGGACACCGCCGCGCTCGACGCGACGTTCGAGGCGATCTGCCGCTCGGGCCGCGACGCGCCGACCGCGAAGCTGATGCTGGTGCCGGAGGCCGCAGCGGACGACATGCCGCCGACGCATGCCGCAATGTACCAGTATCTCGCCTCCGTCATGGAGCCGTGGGACGGCCCCGCCGCGCTCGCGATGACCGACGGGCGCTGGGTGGTGGGCGGCGTCGATCGCAACGCGCTGCGCCCGTTGCGCTACACGCAGACCGCGGACGGCCTCCTGATCGTCGGGTCGGAGGCGGGCATGGTCGTCGTGCCGGAGAGCACGATCGTCGCCAAGGGCCGGCTCGGGCCGGGGCAGATGATCGCCGTCGACCTGCACGAAGGCCGCGTGCTGCTCGACCGCGAAGTGAAGGACCGCATCGCCGCGGAGCAGGATTATGCCGCGATGATCGGCGAATTCTCGACGATGGACGACCTGCCCCCTGCCCCTCCCGGCACGCTGGCGCGCTACGATCGTGCCGAGCTGGCGCGGCGGCAGGTCGCCGCCGGTCAGACGATCGAGGACATGGAGCTGATCCTGTCGCCGATGGTCGAGACGGGCAAGGAAGCGATCGGCTCGATGGGCGACGACACGCCGCTGGCGGTCATCTCCGACAAGCCGCGGCTCATCAGCCAGTTCTTCCGGCAGAATTTCGCGCAAGTCACCAATCCGCCGATCGATCCGCTGCGCGAGCGCTACGTCATGTCGCTCAAGACGCGCTTCGGCAATCTCGCCAACATCCTCGATACGGAGGATCGGCGCGAGCGCGTGCTGGTGCTCGAATCGCCGGTGCTGACCTCCACCGACTGGGGGCGGCTGAAGGGATATTTCGGCAACGCCGCCGCCGACATCGACTGCACGTTCGAGGCGGGGGGCGGCCCGGAGCGGCTGCGCGCCGCGATCCAGCGCATCCGCAACCAGGCCGAGCAGGCGGTGCGGGAGGGCAAGAGCGAGCTGTTCCTCACCGACGAGCGCATCGACGAGGACCGCGTCGCGATTCCGGGCGTGCTGGCGGCGGCGGCGGTGCACACACACCTCGTGCGCCGCGGCCTGCGCTCCTATGCGTCGATCAACGTCCGCGCGGCGGAATGCCTCGACACGCATTATTACGCGGTGCTCATCGGCGTGGGTGCCACGACCGTGAACGCGTATCTGGCGGAGGCGGCGATCGCCGACCGCCACGCACGCGGGCTGTTCGGCAAGCTGTCGATGGAAGAATGCACCGCGCGCCACAAGAAGGCGATCGAGGAGGGGCTGCTCAAGATCCTCAGCAAGATGGGGATCGCGGTCATCTCCTCGTACCGCGGTGGCTATAATTTCGAGGCGGTCGGGCTCAGCCGTGCCTTGGTGAACGACCTGTTCCCCGGCATGCCGGCGAAGATCAGCGGCGAGGGTTATGCCTCGCTGCACGTCAACGCCATCGAACGCCACGAAGCGGCATTCGACCAGGCGGTCGCGACGCTGCCGATCGGCGGTTTCTATCGCCAGCGCCACACCGGCGAGGCGCATGCCTATTCCGCGCAGCTGATGCACCTGCTCCAGACGGCGGTGTCGACCGACAGCTATTCCAGCTATCTGCAATTCTCGCGCGGCGTGGCGGACCTGCCGCCGATCTACCTGCGCGATCTGCTGCAGTTCAACTTCCCCAACGAAGGCGTCGCGGTCGATCAGGTCGAGGCGATCACCGAGATCCGCAAGCGCTTCGTCACCCCCGGCATGTCGCTCGGCGCGCTGTCGCCGGAGTCGCACGAGACGCTGGCGATCGCGATGAACCGCATCGGCGCCAAGGCGGTGTCGGGCGAGGGCGGCGAGGACAAGATCCGCTACAAGCCCTACGATAACGGCGACAACGCCAATTCGGTCATCAAGCAGGTCGCGTCCGGCCGCTTCGGCGTCACCGCGGAATATCTCAACGCCTGCGAGGAGATCGAGATCAAGGTCGCGCAGGGTGCCAAGCCCGGCGAGGGCGGGCAGCTGCCCGGCTTCAAGGTGACCGAGTTCATCGCCAAGCTGCGCCACGCCACCCCCGGCGTGACGCTCATCAGCCCGCCGCCGCATCACGACATCTACTCGATCGAGGATCTGGCGCAGCTGATCTACGACCTGAAGCAGATCAACCCGCGCGCACGCGTTTGCGTCAAGCTGGTGTCGTCGGCCGGGATCGGCACCGTCGCGGCGGGTGTGGCGAAGGCGCATGCCGACGTCATCCTCGTCTCCGGCCATGTCGGCGGCACCGGCGCCTCCCCGCAGACCAGCATCAAATATGCCGGCACACCGTGGGAAATGGGCCTGTCGGAGGTCAACCAGGTCCTGACGCTCAACGGCCTGCGCGGGCGGATCAAGCTGCGCGCCGACGGCGGGCTGAAGACCGGGCGCGACATCGTGATCGCCGCGATCCTGGGTGCGGAGGAGTTCGGGATCGGCACGCTCAGCCTCGTGGCGATGGGCTGCATCATGGTGCGCCAGTGCCACAGCAACACCTGCCCGGTCGGTATCTGCACGCAGGACGAGGCGTTGCGTGGCAAGTTCGTCGGCACGCCGGAAAAAGTCATCAACCTGATGACCTTCATCGCCGAAGAGGTCCGCGACATCCTCGCCCGGCTCGGCGTCCGCTCGCTCGACGAGGTGATCGGCCGCACCGAATTGCTGCGGCAGGTCAGCCGCGGTGCCGAGCATCTCGACGACCTCGACCTGAACCCGATCCTCGCCAAGGTCGACGCGACCGACGCCGAGCGCCGCTTCTCGCTGAGCACGTTCCGCAACGAAGTTCCCGACAGCCTCGACGCGCAGATCATCAAGGACGCGTCGGCGGTGTTCTCGCGCGGCGAGAAGATGCAGCTGACCTATTCGGTGCGCAACACGCACCGCGCGGTCGGTACGCGGCTGTCGAGCGAGATCACGCGCACCTTCGGCATGTCGAAGCTGGCCGAGAACCACGTCACGATCCGCCTGCGCGGCTCGGCCGGCCAGTCGCTCGGCGCATTCATGTGCCGCGGCATCACGCTGGAGGTCTTCGGCGACGCCAACGACTATGTCGGCAAGGGGTTGTCGGGCGGCAAGATCATCGTGCGACCGGCGGTATCCTCGCCGCTGCGCAGCCAGAACAACACCATTCTCGGCAACACCGTCCTGTATGGCGCGACCAGCGGCAAGCTGTTCGCCGCCGGCCAGGCCGGTGAGCGCTTCGCGGTGCGCAATTCCGGCGCGACCGTGGTGGTGGAGGGCTGCGGCGCGAACGGCTGCGAATACATGACCGGCGGCACCGCGGTGGTGCTGGGCGAGGTCGGCGCCAATTTCGGTGCGGGCATGACCGGCGGCATGGCGTTCGTCTACGACGAAAGCGGCAGTTTCGCGCGCCGCGCCAACCCCGAGAACATCGTCTGGCAACGCGTCGCCGCCGCGCATTGGGAAGAGATACTGCGCGGGCTGATCGCCGAACATGCGGTGGCGACCGACAGCCGCTGGTCGCGCGGGCTGCTCGACGATTGGGACCGCACGGTCGGCGCGTTCTGGCAGGTCATCCCGCGCGAAATGCTGTCGCGGCTCAGCCACCCGCTCGACGACGCCGAGACGCTGGAGGCGGCGGAGTAAAAGCGGATTGCTTGAAGGCCTGCGTTGAAGCGGTGGGTGAAGTCGCGTCGTCCCTCGCTCGTCTTCGCATCGTCATTGCGGGCGGAGCGAAGCGATCCCCGGGCATTCTGGTCCGGCGCTGGATTGCTTCGCTACGCTCGCGATGACGGACCATCGTTGGCCCTGCCGCGGAACCGCCACGCTATCCAGACCGCACCGACGGCAAGCGCCAGCACCGGCCAGCCGCCATCGGTGCGCCAGAGGTACGCCGCCCCCGCTACGACCGCCGCCAGCGTCAGCAACAACGCCGCCCATGGCGCATGTAGCCGCCGCGCGAGCCACACGGCGAGCGCCAGTGCGGCAAGCGCGTTCAACGCCAGCCATGCGTAGGAGGCGCCGGCCCCCAGCGATCCGGCGAACGGCAGCTTGACGGTGGCATAGCCGATCATCCGGTTCGGGAAACTGTCGGCCGCCAGATGCACCCCCGTCCCCGCCGCCACGCCGCACGCCGCCGGATACCATCGCCGCCGCGCCAGCAACGCGCACGCCGGCACGATACTGTGCGTCAGTGCGCTGCGATGCCCGAGCCACAGGTGCAGGTCGACGTCGGGCAGGGTCAGCCCGATGACGAACGCGACGATCGTGACCGCCACGGCGGCAAGGGCGGGTGTCATGCGCCGCGGGTGCCACGGCCGCCGCCTCGCGTCCATCGTCGCGCGCTGTCAGGCGAGCGGCCTCAGGCGAGCAACGTCGTAACGTTTGTCATTGCGACCGCAGCGAAGCAATCCATGCCCGACCAGGACGACCCGGATTGCTTCGCTGCGCTCGCAATGACGATCTACCGGCAACGCCGATCCCTCCGCCTGCGATGCCGGAGCGCAGAGGCCGCCCGATCGATCAACCCCGCGGCGTATCCAGCATCCGGATGATCCCCGAGAAATCGAGCCCACCCTGCCCGGCATCCACGAACTGCCGGTACAGGTCCCGCGCGCGCGCGCCCATCGGCGCTTGCGCCGCGGCGCCCTCGGCGGCCGCCATCGCCAGCTCCAGGTCCTTGAGCATCAACGCTCCGGCAAACCCGCCCTGATAGTCGCGATCGGCCGGCGATTCCGGGCCGACGCCCGGCACCGGGCAATAGCTCGTCATCGACCAGCTCTGCCCCGTCGCCTTGCTGGAGATGTCGTAGAAGGTCTGCGCATCCAGCCCCAGCTTCTCCGCCAGCGCGAACGCCTCGCACGTCGCAGCCATCGTCGCGCCGAGGATCAGGTTGTTGCACATCTTGGCGACCTGGCCTGCGCCGCTGTCGCCGGCATGGATCACCGCCTTGCCCATGTCCTCCAGGAACGGCCGCGCGCGCGCGAACGCATCGGCGCTGCCCCCGACCATGAAGGTCAGCGTACCGGCCTGCGCCGCGGCGATGCCGCCGGATACCGGCGCATCGACCGCCGCGATCCCGCGTGCCGCCGCCTCCCCGGCGATCCGCCGCGCGGTGGCGAGATCGATCGTCGAGCAATCGATCAGCACGGTATCGACCGCGACGTCACCGAGGCTCTCGGCATAGACCTGCGCGACGTGGCTGCCGGCGGGCAGCATCGTGACGATCGCTTCCGCGCCGTCGGCCGCCTCGTGCGCCGATCCGACCGGCAGGCAACCTGCCGCCCGCGCCACCTCCAACGCCGCCGCCGACAGGTCGAAGGCGCGGACATCGTGCCCCTTTTTCGCCAGATTGGCGGCCATCCCGCCGCCCATGTTGCCCAGCCCGATGAACCCGACGCGCGCCATCATGCCACCTTCGCCCGGCGCGGCCGCAGCGCAGCGCCGATCAATGCGCCGACCAGCGCCAGCGCCGCGACGCCGAGGAACGTGCCGACGAAGGTGATCGCGACCGGCTCGAACGACGCCGACACCGACGCCAGCATCATCGCCACGACCACGACGGCGCCCGCCGCACCGATCGCCGCCGCCGCGACGAGCGGGTGCCAGTGCGTGAAACGCACCGCCGCCACGCCGGCGAGCAGGATCAACAGCAATGTCAGGATCACCAGCGTCATCTCGTCTACTCCCTACTTGCCCGTCCATTGGCCGGGGCGCTTCTCGACGAACGCCGCCATGCCTTCCTTCTGGTCGGCGGTCCCGAACAGCCCGTGGAACAGCCGGCGCTCGAACTGCACGCCCTGCGCCAGCGTGGTCTCGAACGCGGCGTTGACCATTTCCTTGTTCGCCAGCACCGCCAGCGGCGCCATGTCGGCGATCGTCTGCGCCGTCTTCACCGCTTCTTCGACCAGCCCGGCCGCGGGAAGGATACGGCTGACCAGCCCGGCGCGTTCCGCCTCGGCGGCGTCCATCATCCGCCCGGTCAGGCACATCTCCATCGCCTTGGCCTTGCCGACCGCGCGCGCCAGCCGCTGCGACCCGCCCATGCCGGGGGTCACCGCCAGCTTCACTTCGGGCTGCCCGAACTTCGCGTTATCGGCGGCAAGGATGAAGTCGCACATCATCGCCAGCTCGCACCCGCCGCCCAGTGCATAGCCCGCCACCGCGGCGATGATCGGCTTGCGCGTCTGCGTCAGCCGTTCGTAACCGCCGAAGAAATTGCCGCCGTACATCTCGGCGAATCCTTGCGCCGACATCTCCTTGATATCGGCACCGGCGGCGAACGCCTTCTCGCTGCCGGTCAGGACCGCACAGCCTTGCGTCGGGTCCGCATCGAACACGGCAAGTGCGGCAAGCAGGTCGGCCAGCACCTGCGAATTGAGCGCGTTGAGCGCCTTCGGCCGGTTGAGCGTGATCAGCGTCACGCCCCCGCGCTGCTCGACCAGGATCGTCTCGTACTCGGCCATTCGTTCGTCTCCCGTCGCTCCGGCGCAGCCAGGAGCCTGTGGCTGTTCAATCGCCGCGGTCGGTATGACGCGGGGCGCCTCGGCCGACACCGCCCCCTTCCCGCGGCGGGGCGATGACATCACCCCGGCGTCCACGCCTCGTCGTCCGGCAACGGCGCGAAGATACGGTCGATCATATGATCGCTCACGCCCTCGACGGTCGCGGGCTCCCAACGCGGCGCATTGTCCTTGTCGACGATCAGCGCGCGCACGCCCTCCACGAAGTCGGGGCGCTGCACCACCCGGCACGCGACCGCATATTCCTGCCGCATCTCGTCCGCGAACGTCGCCATCCCCGCGGCATCCTTGAGCAGCTTGAGCGACACCTTCATCGCCTGCGGCGATTTGGTCGCCAGCGTCGCACGGGTCGCCTGCGCGAAGTCGCCACCGTCCGCGTCGAGCGCCGCCAGCACCTCCTCCAGGTCGTCCGACGCGAACAAGCGGTCGATCTCCGCCCGCTGCGCCAGGATCTTGCCCGCAGGCGCCGCCTCGGCCAGCGCCGACAACGCCGCGTCGATCGCATCGGGGTCGGTCGCGATCGCCGCCTTCGCCTCCTCGATCCGCGCGGCCGGCAGGTAATGCGTCGCCAGCCCGAGCGCGACCGCCTCCGCACCGTCGAGTCGCGCGCCGGTCAGCGCGAGATACTGCCCGATCCGCCCCGGCAGCCGCGACAGATACCAGCCGCCGCCGACGTCCGGGAACAGTCCGATGCCGGTCTCCGGCATCGCCAGCCGGGTGTTCTCGGTGGCGACGCGATAGCGGCACGGCATCGACACGCCGACCCCGCCGCCCATCGTCACGCCGTCCATGAACGCTATCGTATCCTTGACGTAGGTGAACAGCCGGTGGTTCATCCGATACTCGGCCCGGAAGAACGCACGCGCCTCCTCGCCGTCGGTCGCGCCGCTGCCGGCCAGCATGCGGATGTCGCCACCCGCGCAGAACCCCCGACCCTCGGCATGATCGATGACGACGCACCGCACCGCCTCGTCGCCGCGCCATGCCTCCAGTGCATCGAGGATGCCCACGCACATTGCGGTGTTCAGCGCGTGCAGCGCCTTCGGCCGGTTGAGCCGGATCCGCGCGACCGGGCCGTCGGTCGAGACGAGAAGGTCGCTCACTGCCGCACCAGTTCGCGGCCGATGATCATCCGCATCACCTGATTGGTGCCCTCCAAAATCGAATGGACGCGCAGGTCGCGCCAGAACCGCTCGATCGGATAATCCATCAGATAGCCATAGCCGCCATGCAGCTGCAGCGCACGATCGACGACGCTCGATCCCGTATCGGTCGCCAGCCGCTTGGCCATCGCCGCGAAGCGCGTCTTGTCGGGCGCGTCCGCGGTCACCTTGGCCGCCGCGACGTAGAGCAGACAGCGCGCCGCCTGCAGCTCGGTCTCCATGTCGGCCAGCATGAATTGCGTGTTCTGGAAATCGCCGATCGCCTTGCCGAATTGCTTGCGATCGGTGGTGTAGCGGATCGCCTCGTCGAGGCAGCGCTGCGCCCCGCCCAGCGAGCACGCCCCGATGTTGAGCCGCCCACCGTCCAGCCCCGCCATGGCGAAGCGGAACCCCTCGCCCTCCTGCCCGACGCGATTGGCGACGGGCACGCGGACGTTGTCGAATGTCACCGCGCGCGTCGGCTGCGCGTGCCAGCCCAGTTTGCGCTCGTTCGCGCCGAACGACACGCCCGGCATGTCCTTTTCGATCACCAGGCAGGAAATTCCCTTCGGTCCATCGGCACCGGTGCGCACCATGGTGACATAAAGCTCGTTTTCTCCGGCACCGGAGATGAACTGCTTGGTACCGTCGACGACATAATGGTCACCGTCGCGCCGCGCGGTCGTGCGCAGCGCCGCTGCGTCGGACCCCGATGCCGGCTCGGTCAGGCAGTAGCTCGCGATCCGCTCCATCGTGACCAGATCGGGCAGGTAGCGCGCCTTGAGCTCCGCCGATCCGTAGCTATCGATCATCCAGCTCGCCATATTGTGTATGGAAATGAACGCGCTGGTCGCCGGGCACCCGTAGGCCATCGCCTCCATGATGAGCGCAGCCTCCAGCCGTCCGAGGTTGATCCCGCCGCTCTCCTCGCTGACGTAGATCGCCGCGAAGCCCAGTTCCGCCGCGGCCTTGATCGTGTCGCGCGGAAAGATGTGCTTCTCATCCCACTCCGCCGCGAACGGCGTGATGCGGTCCGCGGTGAAGCGGCGCGCAAGCTCTTGAATCTCCCGCTGTTCGTCGGTCAGGTCGAATTGATCGGTCATGCTCATATCCTCAACAGCGACGATAGCGCTGCGTGGCGGACGGGTCGCTGCGCACCAGCACGGTGCCGCCGGCGTCCAGTCGATAGATCTCGCGGCGCTCGAACGTCCTGCCGTCGCGCGAGAAACGCAGATCGACGGCGACTTCCTGCGCCGTATGCCGCTCCATGCGCTGCACCCGGGCACGCGCCTGGTAGAAGCGAATGGTGTCGGCGTCGACGTTGATGCGCCCGGTGGCCTCGGTGTTGGCCAGCTCGCAATCGTTATCGCCCGCACCCCAATAGCCCAGGAACTCGGTCGGGAAGGCGCGGTCGCGTGCGGCGTTGGGGCTGACGCGCGCGATCGGCACGCCGCTCAACGCCGTGCGCGCCGCACCGTTCTGCGCTACCGACTGCTCGATCGCCGCCTGCGCCTCGGCCTCGCGTTCGGGAACGTCGACGCGGTTGTAGTCTGCCTCACCCCCGCCAGAGCAGCCGGCCAACAGGATCGCCGCCACCACGACCAGTCGTCGGGCGGCACCGCGACGGGGCGCGGCGCCATGTCGCGAACGAACCGGAGAAATCGCTGGCATCACCTTCTTTACCCCATGGTTGGGATCACGAACGCGTCCTGGACGCGACTGGGTCCACCGTCTTCGCTGCCGCGCGGGAGCGCCGAGCCATCGGGCCAGCGCTGCGTCACCGTCTTCACCTTCGTCCAGAAGCGGACGCCCTCGGTGCCATGCTGGTTGGTGTCGCCGAACGCGCTGCGCTTCCACCCGCCGAACGTATGATAGGCGACGGGTACGGGGATCGGCACGTTGATTCCCACCATCCCGACGTTCACCCGCGCGGCGAATTCGCGCGCGGCATGTCCGTTACGCGTGAAGATCGCGACGCCGTTGCCATATTGATGCTCGCTCGGCAGTCGCACGGCGGTCTCGAAGTCGGGCGCGCGGACGATCTGGAGGACCGGCCCGAAAATCTCTTCCTTGTACGCCTGCATGCCGGGCGTGACGCGGTCGAACAGGCTCGGGCCGATGAAGAACCCTTGCTCATGCCCCTGAAGCGCGAAGCCGCGTCCGTCGACGACCAGTTCCGCCCCTTCGTCGACGCCGGTCTGGATCCAGTCCGACACGCGTTGGCGATGCGCGGCATTCACCACCGGGCCGTAATGCGCCTGCTGGTCGGTCGACACGCCGACCCGCAACGCCGCGATCGCAGGGAGCAGTTTCTCGCGCAACGCCTCGGCGGTCTTCTCGCCAACCGGCACGACTACCGGCAACGCCATGCACCGCTCACCCGCCGAGCCGAATGCCGCGCCTGAAAGGTCTGCGACCACCTGGTCGAGATCGGCGTCGGGCATGACGATGCCATGGTTCTTCGCACCACCCATCGCCTGCACGCGCTTTCCCGCCGCCACGCCGCGGCGATAGACGTGATGTGCGATATCGCTCGATCCGACGAAGCTGATCGCGCCGATCGCAGGGTGATCGAGGATGGCGTCGACCATTTCCTTGTCGCCGTGCACCACTTGCAACACACCCGCCGGCAGCCCGGCCTCCGCCATCAGTTCGGCCAGCCGCACCGGCACGCTCGGGTCGCGCTCGCTCGGTTTCAGGATGAAGGCGTTGCCGCACGCGATCGCCACGCCGAACATCCACATCGGGATCATCGCCGGGAAGTTGAACGGGGTGATCCCCGCACCGATCCCGATCGGCTGCCGCATCGAATAGACGTCGATCCCCGGCCCCGCACCGTGCGTATACTCACCCTTAAGGACGTGCGGGATGCCGCAGGCGAACTCGATCACTTCGAGGCCGCGCTGGATGTCGCCCTTCGAGTCTGCGATGACCTTGCCGTGCTCGGACGACAGCAGATGCGCCAGTTCGTCCATGTGCGCCTCGACCAGTTCCTTGAACCGGAACATCACACGCGCGCGCCGCTGCGGGTTGGTCGCCGCCCACGCCGGCTGTGCCGCCTGCGCTGCCGCTACGACATGGTCGAGCAGCGCCGCGTCGCCCAACGCCACGCGCGCCTGCACCGCGCCCGTATTGGGGTCGTACACATCCGCGGTGCGCGGCGTCGTGCCGCCGGTCGGACGGGCGCCCGCGATGTGATGGTCGACGCTGCGCATGGCATCTCTCTCCTGTTTGGGTGAGGTGTGCGCGCCACCACGTTTGCAGGCAAGCGGCAAATCTGCAACGTTCACCTGCAATGACGCAGCCCCTTCCCTGGAACGATCTGCAGGACTTCCTCGCGGTGGCACGCGTCGGACAGATCGCCCGCGCTGCCGCGCTGGTCGGCGTCGATGCCACCACGATTGGCCGCCGCCTGCGCCGGCTGGAGGCGCGGCTGGGCCGAACCCTCTTCGAACAGACACGCGAGGGGCAGGTGCTGACGGAGGCGGGCGAGGCGCTGCTCGCGCAGGTCGAGGAGATGCAGAACGCCGCCGAGCGGATCGTGGAGGCGCCCGGCCCCGCGGAGTCGCTATCCGGCCTGTTACGCATCAGCGTAGCGGAGGGATTCGGCACCTGGCTGGTCGCCGCACACCTCCACGAATTCGCCGCCCGGCATCCCGCGCTTACCATCGACCTCGCCGCCAGCTCCGGCTTCCTCAGTCCGTCGCGCCGCGAGGCGGACGTGGCGGTGCTGCTCGCACGGCCGCGCCACGGGCCGGTCGTTGCGGGCAAGCTGTCCGACTATGCGCTGCATCTGTATGCGGCCCGCTCGCTGATCGAACGCAGCGGCGCGCCGACCCGCGAGTCCCTCGGGCGGCAGCACCCACTCGTCGGCTACATCCCCGACTTGCTCTATTCGCCCGAACTGCGTTTCGCCGACGATCTCGGCGCCCTGCCCGCGCCGACCTTGCGCAGCTCCAGCATCAACGCGCAGGCGCGACTGATCGCCAGCGGCGCCGGGGTCGGCGTGCTGCCGCATTTCATCGCGGGAGCCGAACCAACGTTGGTACGTGTGCTGCCCGAGGTGACGATCACGCGGTCGTTCTGGCTGGTCACGCACCGTGATACTCGACAGTTACGGCGCATTCGGGCCTTTTCCACATGGCTCGGTGAACTCGTCGGCAAGCACCGCGCACGACTCGTGCCGACTTGTTAACTTTCCAACGCCCGTTAACCTTTGGCTGGATTGTTGATAATCCTAACGAAAGGTTAACGAATCGCCAGTTCCGGGTGGCGTACCGGCCACAGTCGTCCCGCAATGCATCAGGTGGGACGGTGTTTGGACGCATTTCACTGGACTCACGTGGAGAGTGAGGCGCAATTGAAACAATCGCGTTATCAACGATGAATCTGTACGAGAGAGATTGGTCGATCGAATGAAAAACTGGCGCTCCCTCCTGCCTTACGTCTCGCGCGTGCCCGTGGTGCGCGTGGCGATGGCGCTGGGTGTGGGCACCACCGTGATCGGCGGTTATGCCGGGCTCGGCTATCTCGGCGGCACGGTTCCGTTTGCAGAGGCGATGAACCTTCCCGCAGCATTGGCGGTGATGCCCGATCCGCTTTCGATCCTGACCGCGCGCTCGCCCGGCGAGCGCGGCAAGGGCGCGATGTTCAATATAAAGCCCAACAAGCCACCCAAGCCACGGCAATATGCCGGCGTGCCGCCGCGCGGCCCGCGCGAGCGCGTGCTGGGTAATGTGCGCGAGCGCAATCCCGGTCCGGTGGTCCCGGCTGGCGCGTTGCCGCTGCAGCCGGCCGGCTTTGTCCCGGACCTGCCCGTGCCGCTGACCCCCGATGCGCTCGGCCCGCTGCCGCCGGGCGGCACCACCGGCTTCGGCCCGCCGGGCGTCTTCCCGACCGGGCCGGTCGGCACGCCGGGCGTGCCCGGTGTTCCCGGGCCGAACCCTACCCCCACCCCGACGCCGATCATCCCCGCCCCCGCAGTGCCCGAACCGGCAACCTGGGCGATGATGTCGCTGGGCTTTGCGCTCACCGGCCTCGCGGTACGCCGCCGCAAGCGGACGCGCGCACCCGCCGCATGATCCGGCAACGCCTCGGCGCGGTTGCGCTGACGCTTGCCGCCGTCACGATCGCAGTGCCGGTGGCGGCGACGACCACCGCCACCACGATCGGCACCTATGGCATGCGCTTCCGCTATCCGGCAGGGCGCGAGGGCGCCTTGCCGATGACGGGCGGGCAGCCGTTGCGCGTGCGCAGCCTGCTCAACATTCGCCGCCCGATGCAGTTCGGTGATTATGTCTGGAGCGACCTCGGCGTACCCGCGACCGGCGCGATCCGCGTTCGGATCGATCTTCCGCGGCAGACAGTCTCGGTCTTTCGCGACGGTCACGAAATCGGCACTGCCGTGATCCTCTACGGCACCGATCACAAGCCGACGCCGACCGGCACCTTCCCGATCCTGATGCGCGCGCGCCAGCACACCTCGACACTCTACGATGCGGAGATGCCGTACATGCTGCGCCTCACCAACGACGGGGTCGCGGTCCATGCAAGCGCGGTGCGCCGCGGATCGGCGACCCACGGCTGCATCGGCGTGCCGCTCGCCTTTGCGCGGCTGTTGTTCGACCAGGTCGCGCGCGGCGATCTCGTGACGATCGTCGGCGCCTGATCGCCACAGGCGTAAACACGCCCTAACCAGATTCCCTAACCCGCGGTAAGGAAGGCGGGAAGTACCTTTTCCAGGTCATCAGGAAAAGGTTACCCGGACATGCCGCGTGTCACGCTGCGCCCCCGATCACTGCTCGTCGCGCTCGCCGCGCTGGTCTGTGCACCGTTCGTCACCGGTGCATCGAACTATTCGAATACCTTCGACGCGCGCGTGCTGGCCGCGCACAATGCCGAGCGTGCCGCGCTCGGCATCCCGCCACTGCGCTGGAACCCGGAACTCGTCCAATCAGCCCACGCCTGGGGCCAGTATCTCGCCTCCACCGGTCGTTTCGAGCATGCGCCGGAACGCCGCATGGATCCGGAGGGCGAGAACCTGTGGGCCGGCACCCGCGGCTATTACTCGCCCGAGGCGATGGTGGACGGCTGGATACGCGAAAAGCGCTACTTCAAGTCCGGCGCCTTCCCGAACAACAGCACCACCGGGCATGTGGGCGACGTCGGTCACTATACGCAATTGATGTGGCGCGACACGATCGAGGTCGGCTGCGCGCTGGCACGCGGTGGTCAGGAGGACGTGCTGGTCTGCCGCTACAAGAACGCCGGCAATTATCGCGGCGAACGCCCTTTCTGAGCCGGTCGGGCGCGAGGTCGGCAAGGACCACGGCGGCCTTGGACGAAGCGCAGCACCGTCTTGCGACGTAGCGCGCACCCGATAACGGCAAAGCCGACGATCATCGTCGCCCTTGTCGCCGGCTCCGGCGGCACACCGCCTTGACGCACTGCGGTGATGATAGCGCGGAACCGTCCGGGTCGTGGCGCTCGCCCGAACGTCGACACGTTGCGCCACGGCGTCCACCACGCGCGTCACCGACGAGAAGCCGGAGCGCGACAAGCTATTCACGTCTGCCACTGCCCGCACCGACCGGATGCGTCACCGTTACGCGACCGTCCGGAAATAGCGCCATCGCCGAACCCCGATGTACGCCACGCGGGACCCAGCACGTATCCAGCGAAATCGCCCGCTGGCCCATCATCATCGAACAGCGCGCGCAAGTCGATACGATCGACGCTCCCCTGGACGGCTGCATTCGGCCCATGGCTTAACGATGCCAGCCCGGCGCCACGCTCGACAGGTGCCCCGCCGGCCCAGGCTACGATCCTCGCCCGTCCTCCCAACGCCGATCATCAGATCGCCAAGCGCCAGCACCTCGTCGGGCGCGTCCATCGTCAGCGACGTCTCGATCCGCGTCGGCGCGCCGATCGGATCGCGGTACGTCACCGCGCCATCTTCGATCATCACGGCCTGCGCGCGTGTCGTGGTGGCGATCACGCCGCCGTGCACGATGCAACCTCGTAGCGTCCCGGCACGCAGCGGCGCGGAGGTCACCGCGGTGGCGGAAGCACGCGACGCGAGCGCAATCAGCGACAATGATGCGAACGACGCATTGTTCATCCCGGCACTCGACCTGCCGACGGGTGCTTGCCTTATGCGCCTCCGCTCCGTTTAACGCGCAATGACGGACGCAAGCGCGTCCACTGCTCCAGACGGGGCCACCGCCGGACGGCAGTCGCGTCGACCCGGTGCCACCACCGGCAGTACGGCGTAGCGCTCAATCTGGTAGATACTGCGACCGGACGACCACAATCTGTAGCGTTTTTGCGGTCCTTGCCGTACAACGATGTGACTCGACGGATCACCGTCGATCACCGCCGCCGCGGGCCTGTTGGGGCGCACGGCCGGCAGTCAGGAGCAGGTTCGGCGAATGAACGGCGGCGCGTCATGGCAGGCAAACGAAACCCCGGCGCGCCTATTGGCGGCCGGGGCCGGCGATTGCAGCCGCGCGACGGGCGCCGCCGCGGCGGGCTTATTCCGCCTCTTCGAACATGTCCTGCGCGTTCTGCGCGGTTGCGGACAGCCGCACCGTCTCGCCCTCGATCTCGGCGACGAGGCCGATCGGCAGGTAATGGTGCTTGGCGCCCTGCCCGTCCTGCGTGGAGGGCGAGTCGTTCTTGGTCAGCTTGATGCGGTCGCCGTCGACGTGGTCGACGGTGCCGACGTGCACGCCGTCCGCGCCGATCACTTCGGCATGTTCCTTGATCTGGCTGGCATCGACCATAGTCGTTCTCCTTTGTTGGGTTCGGGCGGCAAACGCGCTGCGACGGCTTTGGTCGCATGATCGATACGCTTCCGCTGCAATCCGCGATCATGTTCGCGGTCGCCGCCGTCTTCGTTCTGGCGGGCACGTGGCTGCTGTGGCAGTTACGCATCCCGCAAGGCCCGGCGCGCGTTTACGTCTACCGCATGGCCGGAATCATGGCGATTTCAGGCGGTGCTGTGCTCGCAATGTCGGCATGGGCGATGTGGCAATGGAGCCTCGATCCGTAAGCCGGCCGCCCGCCTGTTCCTTTCCCGAATTATATCCCTCGGAGTAAACCCATGTCGCTTCTTCAGGCGTCCAAGCAGTACAAGCCCTTCGAATATCCCTGGGCATTCGAATATTGGAAGCGTCAGCAGCAGCTGCACTGGCTTCCCGAGGAAGTGCCGCTCGGCGAGGATTGCCGCGATTGGGCGCAGAAGCTGACCGATCACGAACGCAATCTGCTCACGCAGATCTTCCGCTTCTTCACGCAGGCCGACGTCGAGGTGCAGGATTGCTACCACGAAAAGTACGGTCGCGTGTTCAAGCCGACCGAGATCAAGATGATGCTGACCGCGTTCAGCAACATGGAGACGGTTCACATCGCCGCTTACTCGCACCTGCTCGACACGATCGGGATGCCCGAAAGCGAGTATGGCGCATTTCTCGAATATACCGAGCTGAAGGAGAAGCATGACTACATGCAGAACTTCGGCGTCGACAGCGACGAGGATATCGCGCGCACTCTGGCGATGTTCGGCGGCTTCACCGAAGGCGTACAGCTGTTTGCCAGCTTCGCGATGCTGATGAACTTCCCACGCTTCAACAAGATGAAGGGCATGGGACAGATCGTCACCTGGTCGGTGCGTGACGAAAGCCTGCACTGCGAGGGCATCATCAAGATGTTCCACACCTTCTGTCAGGAGCGTCAGTGCCTGACCAAGGCGGTGAAGGCCGACATCGCCGACGTGTGCCAGACGACGATCCGCCTCGAGGACAATTTCATCGATCTCGCCTTCGAGATGGGGCCGGTCAACGGCATGACGGCGAAGGACATCAAGAAGTACATCCGCTACATCGCCGACTGGCGGATGGGGCAATTGGGGCTGAAGCCGATCTACATGATCGACGAGCATCCGATCCCGTGGCTCACCCCGTTGCTGAACGGCGTGGAGCATGCGAACTTCTTCGAGACGCGCGCTACCGAATATTCGAAGGCCGCCACCCGCGGGCAGTGGAACGACGTCTGGGACAGCTTCGACAAGCGCCAGAAGGCCAAGGTCATCGTTCCCGCCGCCAATGAAGATCCCGTCGAGATGGGCGACATGTTCTCGCGCGCTGGCGTCGCCGCCGAATAAGCGCACGCATCGACACGAACAGGGCCGCAGCTTCCCAACCGGAAGCTGCGGCGGCGTTTACGGTGGGTGGGCGCCGCCAGGGTCCGAACGTCAGCGCCGCTGCGCCGTCCTCTCGTCCCATCCAGTGCCCTGCCGACACCAAGCGGTTATAACGGCCAGCCCGGCAGGATGATACTCAGACGGTGCAGGTCCGCACGGCTTGCGCCAGGGCGGTCAGTGGATCGCCCACCGGCACGAACTCGTGGGCGAAGTAACCCTGGAAGCCGAGATCGGCGACACTGCGCGCGACCGCCTGCCAATTCACTTCTTGGGTTTCATCGAGATTGTGGCGCCCCGGAACCCCGCCGGTGTGGAAGTGGCCGAGCCACTGGATGTTCTTGCGGATCGTGGCGATCAGGTCGCCTTCCATGATCTGCATATGATAAATGTCGTAAAGCAACTTCACGCGCGGCGAGTTGACCTCCTTGGCCACGCGCACGCCCCAGTCCGTATGGTCCGCCATATAGTCGGGATGGTTCACCTTGCTGTTGAGCAGCTCGATGCAGATCGTCACGCCATGATCCTCGGCGATCCGCTTGACGCGGTTCAGGCCGATCACCGCGTTCGACGCGCCCTCCTCGTCGGACATGCCGCGACGATTGCCCGAAAAGGCGATCACGTTCGGCACGCCGGCCTTGGCCGCCTGCGGAATACCGATCCGGAACGCCTGTTCGATCGCCGCGTGATTTTCCCGTCGGTTCAGGCCGTTCGGGATCGTCATGTTGTCGGCGGCATAGCCCATCGTACAGCGCAGCCCGTAACGGCGCGGCGTCTCATACTCCGCGGGCTGGAGCAGATCGATGCCTTGCAACCCCATCTTCACCGCCGCGGCGCACAGCGTGTCGAGTGGAATATCCTGATAGCACCAGCGGCTCACCGACTGCTTCAGCCGGCCGGCACGTGGAGGCGTCGCGGCCACTCCCGCGGTTGCGCCAAGCGCGAGAGAAGAACCGATGACGTTTCGCCGTGTGATCATGGCTGTTCTCTACGTGAGAAGCGAGCGCCGGGAAAGCGCAATGCTGCTCGGGCGCGCAACCGGGCAGCCGTGCGGCGTCACGGGAACGCCGCTACCCTCAGACACATAGAACGGCTCCTGCCGCAATTGCGTCGCTCCCTTCGCACGGCAACGGTTGGCCGGGGTTGATGCAATACCGTCCAAGCCGACGTGCAGGGTCGTCCGCCCGCCGGCCACGCTGCTTGCGAAAGTGCGGCCGCTTCAATGGAAGAAACGTTCGAGGCGTTCCGCCTCCCCTACTGTGATCGCGATGACCGCCCCATGCTTCGGGCGCGTGAAGTTGGTCGCCTTCATCGGCGATCCCGCGTCGTTGAAGCGACCGATCGGCGTGTAGGTCATGAAGTCCTTCGTCTCCGCGAAGCCCATGTTGTTGGGCTTGATCCCGAACACGTCGTACATCAACACGTAGGTGTTGCTGTTGTAGCGACGCCACAACGTCGGCGCCTCCGACGCATGCTGTTCCTGATCGACCTTGCCGGGCTCGTAGCTCCAGCCGCCATTGATCCGGGTGGACACCGCATGGCGGATGTTTCCCGGCGGCGTGTGGGCGACGTAGAACATGTGATATTTGCTGCCGACCTTCGTGATGTCGGCGTCGATCACGTTGACCTTCGCATCGGGGAAGGAGAACAGTTTGCGCGGCGCCTCCGTCAGGGTCTTGAAATCGGCATCCGCGTACGAATAGACCAGATAGTTCGGCCCGTTGCCATCGCGGACCGTGTAATAGACCATCAACCTACGACGTTGCGGATCGTAAATCGTTTCCGGCGCCCAGCTGTTGCCGATGTTGCGATACTGCGGAAACAGGCTGGCGGGCGTTACCCGTGCTAGCGTCCAGTGCAGCAAATCGTACGACTTCATGAAGATCAGGTTGCGATTGTTACCCCAGCCATATTCCTTTTCCGGCCGCTCCCAGTCGGTCGTACGCAACCCTTCCCGTTTGGCGAAGATGTGCAAGTCGGTCATTGAGAGATAGAAGGCGCCGTCCGGTCCGCGCATGATGTGCGGATCGCGAATACCTTTCTGCTCGGCGACGTCACGGCCCGAGAGCACCGCCTTGCCGTCATTCACGTCGGTGAAACTATACCCGTCGCGCGACGTGGCGAAGTGAAGGGAGTGATCTTCGTCCGTGAAATAGGTCATCAGATAGGCGCTGCGCTTGCCGGTATCTGCCGCCGGCTTGATCAGGCCCGCCTTGTCGACGATGGCGAGCTGGCGAGCCGCCGGTGCAGCAGCCGGCGTCGCGGCGTGCATCGCGGTCGTGGCCACGGCGACCACCAGGCAGGTTACGTTTCGCAGGACACGTTTCAAGATGCTCTCCCTTTCCGAACGGCTCTCACCAATACTCCGACAAGTCAATCAGGAGAGCTGACTGCTGCGGTGCCTGTCAGCGCGGCAGACCGCGCCGGCGACGATCGGCAATCCGGCTCACGATCGCGGTGCCGCCACCTTCTCGAAGACCGGCCGCGTCTCTCCGTCGAGCTCGGTCGCTTCCCGTACGACCTCGATCCGGTCGCCCCGGTCGCGAAGCTCGTAGAGCTTGCCGCGCGCATTCTGGAACGGGCGGTGCAGGACCATCATCAGCGTATCGTCGAAGCGGCGGAAGATCATGCCATGCCCGCTGTCTGCGCGGACCAACGGCGGCAATTGCTCCCACGGGCCTGCAATGTCGCCGCTCGTGGAACGCGCGACCGACTGGACGTAGCCGTCCTTGTCGTAGCTGGACCAGAGCATCAACAAGGTGCCGGTCCGCGTGCGGAACAACTCCGGCCCATCGGTGACGTTGCCGGCCGTGGGATCGGTCGGGTCGGCTCGTTTCACCCACGGCGCCTCCGACGCGCGGAACAACAATCGCGGCACCCCGGCGGCGCGCAGGTCGCCGGTCAACGGCACCGCCTCGATCGTCCCGTCGCCGATCTGCACCCACTCGTGCGCGTAGACCATCCACGGCTTGCCGTCGCGATCGACGTGGAGCGTGCCGTCGAGCGTCATCACCGAGGCGTCGACCACCGGCGCGCCGCCGCGCAACAGCCGAAAAGGACCGCCGAGCGTGTCGGCAACCGCGATCAGCGTGCTGCGCCGTACGGGTCGGCGGCCGCCCACCGTCGGCAGCTTGGCCGCATCGTTGTAGAACGTGGCGAACAAATACCAGCGCCCGCGCCACCGGTGGACCTCGGGCGCCCAGGCGCCGTCGTTCGCCCATGTCCCCGGCGGCAAGGTGAAGACCACTTTGCCGCGCTGCCAGCGTTTGAGGTCGCCACTGCGATAGGCCATGATGCCGAGCCGCTTGTCGCCGGTCATCTCCGGCTCGTTACGCGTGAACAACCAATAGCTGCCGCTCGCACGATCCGCGACGATCCATGGATCGTGCAGCGGCATTGCGGGCATCAGCAGCGATCCCGCATCGGTCGCGACGGATCGCTTCGGCACCGCCGCGGGAAGGCAGATCAGGAGCGCCGCAGCGGCTAGCGAGCGAATAAACATGATACACGAGCACCTTCGCGACTTACCTTGAGGGTAGCGACAGACCGCGGCGGAGCAAGCCCGACCGCGCCCGAGCGCGTAAGACGGGAAGAGGCTCCGCTTCGGCAGCGCGCCAAACCTGCGCTCCGCCAGGCACGTATCGCACCTCGCCGCCAATATGGGTCGCAAAAGCAGCGAAGCGCAAAGCCGGGCGCGTTAAGGATGTTGCAGTTGCCGCGGCCGACAGCCGGCAACTCGCTTTCAGTCCGGACCCGTAGATGATCGGAGCAATCGACCTTCGCGGCCGATCAGATGACAACGGGCAACCAGAGTGGTCGGGGCCGGTACAAGGTAGCCGTCATGCACACATCGATCGTGCCTTGCGCCGGCCACATCGTGTGTACCGCTGTGATAGCACGAAGACCATTGTCGCGCCGGGCATCGAACGCGACACCCGGGATCAATTTGACCGACCGACGCGCCTGCGGCGACATGGTTCGCGGAGGAAGATTCGCGGTCAGGCGAACGCGCGTCACGATCGCGATACAATCTCGGTTTTCAGCCCAACGGGCGTGTCCGCCGCACGATCGGCGCCGCTGTCTCTCCCCCCATCAAAGTCGAAGGATGAATCGATGAAAATCTCTGTGGCACGAATGATGGCGCCGGCCCTCGCGCTTGCTTTCGCGGGATCGGACGCTGCGGCGCAGGGTCTGCGCTACGATTGCCAGAACGAGCCGGTCGCGATCGAAATCCCCGGCGATCGCCTCGACAGGGCGCTGGCGCAATTGCGGATCGCGACGCGCTGCCCGATCTCCGGCACGAAGCTGGCGAAGGGCAAGCGGTCGCGCCCGCTCGTCGGCACGATGGTGCCCGAGGAAGCGCTACAGGCGATGCTGAACGGCACCGGGCTGCAGGCACGTCGCCTGAAGGGTGGGTTCCAGGTCGTGCGGCTCCCGCGCCGTTGAGAATGCACCGGGGAGGCTGAGCGCCTCCCCGGGCGTCACCCGGCCATGCCGATGCCCGTCCACACGGCCATCGCGATCATCATCAGATTCTCGGTCAGCGACAGGAAGCCGAGCGGCACGTTGCTCGATCCGCCGACGCACGCGCATTTCAACGCGCGCCGGTCGATGTAGACCGCCTTGATCACCGACGCCGCGCCGATCGTCCCGATGCTCAGCGCGACCGGCACGGACAGCCACGTCGCCGCGCCTGCGATCATCAGCACGCCCGCCAGTCCCTCGGCAAAGGGATAGACGTAGGAATAAGGCACCCAGCGTTTCGCGAGCAGGTCGTAGTTGAGGAACATCGTCGCGAAACTCTCGATATTCTGGAGTTTCAGCAGCGCCAGCACGGCCATGCTGAACGCGACGAACCACTCCCCCGCACGCAGCGTGAACGATGTGCCGTACACCGCATGGCTGGCGGCCAGCGCCATCAGCGCGGTCATCGCGAACAGCGCCGCGACCGGGCGGTAGGTGGTCGCCTCGGGATCCACGACGCGCTTGCCGAAGCGGCGGCGCAGATCGTCGTAGCCGCCGATCCGGTCGCCATCGATGAAGATCTGCGGGGTCGTGCCGACGCCGTGCTCCGCCTTGAACGCGTCGGTTTCCGCACGCGTGCGCAGCCAGTGGTCCTCGACGGCATAGCCCTGCCGTCGCAACAGATCCTTCGCCTTTAGACCATACGGGCAGACATGGCGCTCCATCACCATGCGGTACAGGACGGCGCGGCGCGGTTCGACAGAGGCGGGCATGACAGCGTCTTTCGGTTGGTATCGGGGAAGCTGTCACCCATATGGGGTCCGTACCATGGTACGGAGTCAAGGCATGTCGGGACTGACGATCGCCGGACTGGCGCGCGCCGCAGGAGTTGGTGTGGAGACGGTGCGTTACTACCAACGGCGCGGGTTGCTGCTCACCCCCGATCGCACCGGCGCGACCGGCGGCATCCGCCGCTACGACGCGCAAGATGTTCGCCGGCTGCGTTTCATCCGCTCGGCGCAGGCGGCCGGCTTCACGCTCGAACAGATCGGTGAGTTGCTGGCGCTGGACGCAACCGAGGATCGCGCGCGGGTACGCGCGCTGGCCGGCGAGCGGCTGGCGGCGCTGGATGCGCAGATCGCTGCACTGGAGACCGCGCGCGCGTCGCTGCGACGGCTGGCCGGCGAATGTGCGGACGGGGCGGCCGGACCCTGCCCGATCCTGACGTCCTTCGAACATCGCTGAACGAGATACCGGATGGGAGCGGCATGATCTCCGCACGTGGCGCCGGTCCGAGCCACATGCCGCGATCATGAGCGGGACCGGGACGCGACGGCGGCCTGATCAGGCGAAGCCTCGCCCTGTCCACGAGCCCGCGCATCTTGCGATCGAAGCGGTGTGATGGGCTCGGTCCGCCACCCGGGCCACGGCCCGGCTGGCGCGCAAACCGACGCCGTAAATTGGTCAGCCTTCGAGATCGGTGGCGAGCGAAACGCCCATGTAGCGGCCGGCGTTGTAGGTCAGTCCCCCCGAGGACCCGGCGATCCAGCGATAGCTGTCGAACAGGTTCGTCACCTGGACACGTGCCACGAGGTCACGTTGCGCCAGTCGGAGCCGGTGCCGCGCGCCGATTGCGACGGTGAGCCGGGACGGCAGGTGGACGGCATTTTCCTGATCGGCGAACGACCCGCCGTGACGGGTCACCTGAACGTCGAGCGATGATCCCTTCCACCCCTCGGGATGCACGTCCATCGCTACCACGACGCGGCTGCGGCTGGTCCCGACCGGACGCGCGCCGATCGCCCCGTTCGTCACCGGTTCGCCGGCGACACGCGGATCGAGCAGGACCGCGCCGGCGACCACGCTCGCGAACCGCGTCACCTCGCCGCTCAGCGATCCCTCGACGCCGCGATGGCGGACCTCACCCAGCCGGCGGTAAAAGCCGCTCGCGTCCAGGTTGAAGTAGGGCTTGCGGATGTCGAACACCCCGACCGCACCCTTCAATCCACCTGCGGTGGCGCGCACGCCCGCATCCACCTGTTGCGTCCGCAACGCCGGCGGCGCCGCGTTCCGGTTGCTGGCGTTGTCGGGCGCGACTTCGCTTTCCTCCAGGCCGCGGGTAAAGCCTGCGTACGCCGACACGCCGGACGCGACATCCAGCGACGCCATCAGGTTGAACAGCCACGGGCGATCGCGCGCGACGATCTCGTCGCTGCCCGGTGGGCGCACATGCTTGCGGTAACCGGTCTTCTGGATGCCGAGGTTCAGGCTGCCGCGTCCCTTCCAGCGACCTTCGTAGGCGATCCCGGCCGTGACCTGCCGGACGTCGTCCGGCGTGCGTTCCGCAAAGCCGAACAACGGCTCCGCCTGCGGTGCCTGGGTCCTGATGTCGCGTCGGGACAGTTCCACCGCATCCGCGTCGCCATAGATCCGCGCCTGATCGCGGGCGCGCAACGATGCATGGAAGCGGTGGACGCGCGGACCTTCGGTGAGCGCGCGCGACACGCGGATCTCGCCCGAGGTCGAGGCGTAGCGTGACGCGGGCGCGGCATAGACGGTTTCGACACCCACGCCGCGCGCGTCCACGTCCAGCCACAAGGTCGTCCGGTCGCGGTCGATGGCATAGACCGAGCGGAACAGGCCAGCCGCCAGCGACCATTCGCCGCGGCGCGTCCGTGCGATCACCCCGGCGTTGCTGCCGCTCGACGTATTCGTCGCCCACGTCTGCCCGGTGTATCGTCGACGATCGCGCAGCGGTGGCGGGACGAACGGCCCGCTGGTGAAGTAGGTCGGGACGGCTTCCTCGCTCCACGATGTCTCCGCGCTCCAGAACGGGATCACCTCGGTGTCGGGTGCCGGTCGCCACCGGAAGCTGAGCCCGGCGGAAAATATCTGCGGCGTGCCGCCGAACCATTCGTTGTCGCGATATCCGGCCACGCCGCCGGCGGCGGACAGCACCTCGCCGGCAATCGGGGCGCGGACATCGAACTCGATACTGGCATCGCCGAACGTCCCTGCGTTCAGCCGCGGGCTCAGCACCACCGCATCGGGCGTTTCGGGCAGCCGGAAATCGGCGATGCCGGTGGGAGCGGGAAACGGATAGTCGATCGCGGTCAGGCCGATGCGGACGATGGAACTGTCCACGATACGGTAGCTGAGGTCGGCCTGCTGATCGATATACAGGCCCTCGACGCGGACGTTGCCGGCGTCGACGGGCGAGAAGCCGCGCACGTCCTCTTCATCGTACAGCCCCACGGATTCATTGGCGTAGCTTACGCCGAACGCGTCCTCGGCGGCGCGTGCCGCATTCTGGTCGGCACGTTGCGCCGCTGCCTCGCCGGCCCACCCCAAGGCCGCGAGCGCCATCAATACCCGGTTGTGCATACCCGATCCCCTTCCGCTTTTTTAGCGGAAGGGCGCGCACCGACCAAGATGAAACCGCGCCGGGGCCGCGCAAGATCGGTCAGCATCGGTCAAAGCGAGGAATAGACGCGGGATAGTCGAAGTCTTTCGCGACAACCAACGCACGGGAGCGCTGCAGGTCACGGTCTCCCGGCAACGCACCTTCGACAGCATCGACCAGCATCGCGCGCTGCTCTCACGCCAGCGACACTCCTATTTGCGCCGAACCTCGCCGCGATTGCTTTTCCCCGAAGCGCAAGCCGAACGAGAACCCCGCGCCACGCGAAAGCGTCCGCGCGAGACGCCGCGCCGCACGGTCCATCGCGGCCAGCGCAGCGCCGTCAGTCGCGCGGCGCGCGGGCGATCACTGCCTGCGCCGCACGCAGCCGCGCCTTCCATATCTTCACCGACGGATGCCCGGCAGCGAGACCCACGAGCCGCCCCTCGATCTGCGCCACATCGCGCCGTGCTGCGTCGAGTTCGGCCGCGGTCGGCGCGGGTTGGATCTTGGCACGCGCATGTGCGCCGGTGCGGCCCTTGCTCTTGGTCATGACGACCCAGATGCTCGCAGCGGCGGCCCGGCGTCAATGACCGACGTGCAGGGGGCGGGCGTCATCGCGGCACGACGCGCCCCGCCGCCGGAAAAAGCCCGTCCGGATACAAGACGATCCGCGACGAGCACGAGCGCGGGGCATGGTATGGCATCAGCATATCGGCAGGCATGATCGGGGCTCCGGTCGGCCGTGATGGCCACGCCCTCTCCTGGCCACCCCCCTGCTGCCAGCATGGTGGCAGCAGCATGCCCGCCCCATCGCCTTTCCTTGCCCTCCCGCATCGGAACGGACCGCTGCCCCTTTCCACGCCATGCCGAAACGTGGAACCGCCGGGCCGATGAACCCGGCCCCCGCTCCCTTCATACTCCTCGCAAAGCAACGGCCTGGCCGACGTTGCAGCAATCTTTGCAACGCTTCGTCGTAAATGCTGCTGCTCCGCGCGCTTTTGCTATACTAGCGGATCCGTCATCAGTGTTCTCCGTGCGTCATCCTTGCCGATCGTCATTGAAATGAAACCGGAGCGAGCCCGATCGTGACCAATACTGAGCCCTTCCCCGCGCCTGTGCCGGGTCCGGAGCTGTCGATCGTGGTGCCGACCTTCAACGAGGCCGACAACATCGGTTTGCTGGTCGAGGCGGTGGCAGCGGCTGCAACCGGGATCGCGTGGGAGCTGGTGTTCGTCGACGACCACTCGCCGGACGGGACCGCCGAACGCGTGCGCGGGATCGCGCGAGACGACGCCCGCGTGCGGATCGTGCATCGCTACGGGCGCCGCGGGCTGTCCAGCGCGTGCGTGGAAGGGATTATGTCGTCATCCGCGCCGTGCTGCATCGTGATGGATGCCGATTTTCAGCACGACGAGCGGATCATCCCGGCGCTGTTCGCTGCAATCCGCAGCGGCGAAGCGGATCTGGCGGTGGGAAGCCGCTATACCGATGGCGGCGGCTTCGGCGGGTGGGACAAACGCCGCGTCGCGATCAGCAAGCTGGCGACGCGACTGGCGGCGCGGCTGACCGGCACCGCGATGACCGATCCGATGAGCGGGTTCTTCGCGGTCCGCCGCGATAGCTTCATGCGCTCGCTGCCGGGCCTTTCCTCGATCGGGTTCAAGGTGTTGCTCGATATCGCGGCCTCGGCACCGGCGCCACTCGTGGTGGTGGAGGTGCCCTATACCTTCCGCACCCGCCAGCGCGGCGAGAGCAAGCTCGATACGCTGGTACTTTGGCAATATATCGAACTGCTGATCGACAAGACCATCGGGCGCTACGTCTCGACCCGTTTCGTCAGCTTCGCGGTGGTCGGCGGGCTGGGCGTTGCGGTGCACTTCCTGATCCTGACCAGCCTGTACATGGGGCTGGGCACGTCGTTCGGCGTGGCGCAGACCGCGGCCACGGTCGTCGCGATCTCGAACAATTTTTTCCTCAACAACGCGCTGACGTACAGCGATCGGCGGCTGAGGGGACGTCGGCTGTTCTGGGGCTGGATCACCTTCAACCTGATCTGTGCCACCGGCGCCGCCGCCAACGTCGGCGTGGCCGATTATCTGTTCGCACGTCCGGTCAACTGGGTGTTGTCGGCATTCGCCGGCATCCTGGTCAGCGTGGTCTGGAATTACACGATCAGCAACGCCGTGACGTGGCGCAGGAAGTGAACGGCGCGACCGAAGCGGCGGCGTCGCCGGCGAGCGCGGACGAGGTGGATGGCGCCGCCGCGAACCGCGCGACCGCGACGGGATTTTTCCGCCAAAACCCCCACCAATGGAGCCGCGCGGCGTGGCGGAGCGACCGCGTCGGCCTGACGATGCGTGCGCTCGACGCGGTGCCGCCGGCGCGCATGGCCCTGTGGCTTTACGTGCTGGCCTGCGCAATCCTGCTGCTCGTCGGATTCGCGGTGCGGTTCCGCACCGGGGCCGCAGCGCTGGAGGCCGACGAGGCCGAATATCTCGGCCTGTCGAGCGAGATCATGCGCGGGATCTGGCATCTCTCGCCGCGCCGCACGCTGGCCTTCCCGGCGCTGCTGGCTGCGATTCGGTCGCTGTGGGACGACCTGCTGTTCCTCCAGGTCGTCGTCGCCGCGATCTTTGCGCTGTCGGCGCCGGCGCTGTTCGCGCTGGTACGACGGCTGACATGCTCGACCGCGATCGCCGCGGTCGCGACGGTCGCCTTCGTGCTGTGGCCGCCGGTGATCTATTATGGCGTTTCACTGTACAGCGAAACGCTGGCGCTGCCGGTCTTCCTTGCCGCACTGGCGCTGCTACCGTCCGGCACGCGGGTTGCCGACGGGATCGCCGCGGGCACGCGCGCAGGCATCGATACCGCCCTGCTGCGCGCGCCGTGGCGGCATGCACTGTTCGCCGGCATGATGCTCGGGTTCGCGGCGCATGTCCGCCCGATGTACCTGCTGTTCCTGCCGGTGCTGGTGCTGATCGTGCTGATCGAGGAGCGGCGCGTCGCCGTCGCGTTGCGCCGTACCGCGATCGTGCTGGCAGGCTTTGCGCTCGTCGTGCTGCCGTGGTCGCTCTACATGAGCCAGCGCCACGAGCGCGTGATCCTGCTGACCGCCAATGGCGGCGAGACGCTGGCCGGCGGGCTGACGCCGCGGCTGCTGACGCCGGCCGGTCGCTACACCATCCGAACCGATGACCGCACCACCTGGGTTGGGCCGGGCAAATGGCTGCCGATGCACGACAACGGCTATCTGTCGGCGCAAGAGCAGACCCTCCCCTACACGCAGGTCGACGGGCTTCTGCAGAAACGCACGTTCGCGTGGATCGCCGCCGACCCCGCGCAGGCCGCGTTCATCGAAATACGCAAGCTGAGCTACATGTGGGGCATCTATCCGTTCGCCGGGAATGGCACGCGGCAATGGCTGTTCGGCAACCTGCCGACGCTGTTCGTGCTCGCGCTGTCGCTGGCGTTCCTGCTGACAAGCCGCACGGCGCGCGTCGCCTTGCCGCGACTGTGGATGCTGGCACTGTTCGTCAGCGGCGTGGCGCTGATCAGCTGGGGTAGCTGGCGTTTTCGCCAGCCCGCCGACGCCGGCCTCCTGGCCTTCGTCGCGTGCAATCTCTGCTGGCGGCTCCGCCGGCACTTGCCCGCGCGGCGTGCGGATGACGGGGAGAGCGGGGACCCGCCCCGCGCCGACGGCGGCCTTACGACCACGATCAGTTGAACGGCGACGGCGCGGCCGTCGCGTTTGCCCTACGTTTCGAATCGCTCGCTTTCCGGCACGTCATGGCGGGGCGGATTGGTGCCCGATCAACTGACGGGCAGCTGCAGGTGACGACAACGGCTCCTACCCGGCAGAAGGCACGCTCGCGATCCGACCGGTCGCATAGCCCACGACGTCGCCGCCCGTTGCACAGGCGGCTGTAGGTCACCTGTCCTTCCGGGCGTGACCGGCCCTCGAGCCCGGCGCCGCTCCTTATCCGTGAGGTCACGATTCCAGAAGTGGGGGCGAAGCGTCGAGGGAAGGCCAAGAGGCGGTGTGCTCGTGAGCCGCTCCAATCGCGGATACGCCGCGTGCATCCTTGGCGTCGCCACCCGGAACGCATCGTCCCTCTGTACCGGCACCTGCGGTCCGGACGCGTGCGTCTGGCGAAGCATAAAGCTCATGAAGCATGAAGCTTACACGAACATGCGCGATCTACTCCAGAAAGCGTATTTCACGCCGACACGGCGACGTCACACATGGCGCCAAGCAGCCGGCACTCCATCGAAGCAGGCACCAAGCACGGCAACAAACAAAAACCCCGCCCAGCACTTGGCGGGACGGGGTTTTGTTTTCCAATGGTGCGCCCGGAACGATTCGAACGTCCGACCCTCAGATTCGTAGTCTGATGCTCTATCCAGCTGAGCTACGGGCGCATCGTGGAGCGGCGCTGTTAGCCGGCGAATCGGGACCACGCAAGGGCATTGCGCCACTTTTTTTGCCCCTCTACGCCGAAACCATGCTTCGCCCGCTCGCCTCGTTCGCTTCGCTGTCGCTCCTCGCCGCCTGTGCGGCCGATCCGACGGTCTACCCCTCGCTCGCGCCCCGTCCGGCCGAGAAGCTGGGGTTCGAGGAACCCGCCCCGCCGCCAGCGACTGCGGCCGTCGCTGACCCGGCGCTCGACGCACGCCTCGCGGCGCTCTCGCAGCAGCGCGCCACCGCCGTGAAAGACTTCGATCGTGCCGCCGCGCGCGCCGACACGCTGGCGCGCTCCGCGCGTGGTGCGAAGGTCGGCAGCGACGCCTGGATCGCGGCGCAGACCGCGATCGCCGATCTCGATGCGCTGCGCTCGACGCATGCCGACGCGCTCGGCACGCTCGATGAACTCGCCGCCGCGCGCGCGCAGGCGCTGCAACCCGCCTATCCGTCGCTGGAACGCGAACTGGCCGCGGCGCGCGCCGCCGCCACCGCGCAGACCGCGCGCATCGACGCCCTCACCGCCGCGCTGCCCAGCCCCTGAGCGCCGCCGCTCAGAACGTCAGCAGAGGCAGGATGCTCGCATAATCGTCGGTCCACGCCGCGAACCCGGGGCGCGCGCGCAGCGTCTTCCATTCGCCCTCCCGACCCGTGACCAGCGCCAGCGTCCACGGATCACGTGTCATCACCACCCAGGACGACGGCGTCTCCTCCTCCTTCAGCAGCGAGGGGCGGTGGTCGAGGATCAACGCCTGCCACCCGCCCGCACGCGCCGCCGCCGCGACGACCGGGCGCAGGTTGACGAAGCGGTTGGAGATATGGACCGCCAGCACGCCGTTGCGCGCCAGCACCCGCGCGTAGCCCGCGAACGCCTCGCGCGTCAGCAGGTGCATCGGCACCGCGTCGGAGGAGAAAGCATCCAGCGCGAGCACGTCGAGGCTGGCGGGTGCGGCCCGCTCCAGCGACAGCCGCGCATCGCCCAGTACGATCGTCGCCTGCGGCGCGCAATCCGCGACGAAGGTGAAGCGCCGCGCCCGCGTCAGCGCCGCCATCGCGGGATCGATCTCGTAGAAGCGCCAGCGCTGTCCCGGTTGCGCGTAACAGGCCAGCGTGCCCGTCCCCAGCCCGACAACCCCGATCCGCGCGCCCGGCCCGAACACCGCCGGCGCGGCGCGCATCACGTGACCCACACCCGAATCGGGCGTGTAATAGGTCGTCGGCGTCCGCTCGCGCGCCGCCGTTCCGGTCAGCTGGACGCCGTGCAGCGTCGTGCCGTGGATCAGCGTCCGCCGCCGCGCCTCGTCCGCCACGGTATAGACCCCGAAATAGCTGCGCACCCGCGCGCCCGGCTCCAGCGACAGCGACACCGCGCGCACGCCGCCGAACAGCAGCAACCCGCTGGCGAGCACCAGCAGGTACGGCACTCGCGCGCCCAGCGACACCAGCCCGCCCAGCGCGACGATGGCGAAGATCGTGCCGACATGCCGTACCTCGCGAAACCCGCCCGGCTCGCGCCCGATCAGCAGCACCGCGCCCGCCAGCAGCAGCACGATCGCGACCGACCCGATCGCCGGCGCTCCACGGCGATGCCAGACGGCGCGCAATGCTGGCGTCAGATAGGTCTGCGGCACCAGCATCCCCGCCGCCACGATCAGCAGCGGATATTCCCACGTCCAGTCGAACAGCGTCGGCGCGACCAGCCCCGCGAACACGCCGCCCAGCGCGCCACCGAACGACATCGCGAGGTAGAAGCCGGTCAGCCTCGCCGGCTCCGGACGCAGGCGGTACAGCTGGGTGTGCAGCGCGACCGAGATCATGAACAGCAGGATCAGCGCGGTGACCGCACTGAACGTCGCGCGCTCCGCGAATCCGCCCATCAGGACGCCGCCGAACAGCACGATCGTCACCGGCGCGCTGGACGTCAGCAGGTCCGCCGCCCCGCGCCGCGCCGCGAACGCGATCGAGAAGCTCAGCAGGTAGATCGCGAGCGGGATCACCCACAACAGCGGCATCGCGACCAGATCGGTGCTGACGAACGTACTGGTCGCCAGCATCATCCCCGACGGTACGAAGCCCAGCGCGATCCACCGCAGCACCCGGGCTCGGCTCGGCGCCGGCCGCCGCGCCGGCTCTCCGCCCGTTCCCGATCCGGCGGGCAGCAGCCGCGCACATGCCGCGACCAGCACGATCAGCGCGATATAGCCCGCGCTCCACAACCACCGCTGCCGCGTGACGGTCATCAACGGCTCGACCAGCAGCGGGAACGCGAGCAGCCCCGCGAAACTTCCAAGGTTCGACGCCGCATAAAGCGCATAGGGATCGGCGCCGGGTCGTGCGCTGGCGAACCAGCGCTGCATCAACGGCGCCTGCGCCGACACCGCGAAGAACAGCGGCCCGATCGACACGACGAACAGGTATGGCACCCACAAGGCCGGCTCCGCGCCGTCCGGCAGCGCGCGGTCGCTCAGCCCGATCGGCAGGAACGCGCAGGCGGCGAGCAGCACCGCCAGATGCACCACCCGCTGACGCCGCGGCGCGACCCGGCTCAGCAGATGCGCATAGCCATAACCGCCGAGCAGCAGCGCCTGATAGACGAGCATCGCCGAATTCCACACCGCCGGCGCCCCGCCCAGCCGCGGCAACGCGATGCGCGCGATCATCGGCTGGACCAGGAACAGCAGGAACGATCCGGTCAGGATCGTCGCGACGAACAGCACCCGTGCCCGCGCCGACGCGCCCTCAGTCATCCAGCGCCCGGTCGATCCGGTACGTCACGCTGTCGGCCAGCGCCGGGTCGTCCGCATGCACGGGGTGGAAGAAATCCAGCGCCGCCACGTGCCGCATGCCCAGCCGCGCCATCACCGCGCGGCTCGCGGCGTTGCGGCGCGCGGTGATCGCGTGGATCGCCGCCTCGTCGCGGTTCGCCCAGGCCCAGCCGAGCCACCCCGCCGCCGCCTCGCGCGCATAGCCCGCACCCCAATGCTCGCGCGCGATCGCCCAGCCGATCTCCAGCATCCCCGCGATCGGCGTGTGCGGTGCCCCCGGCTTCAGCCCGACGTGCCCGATCACCGCGCCATCGTCGCGCCGCTCGACCACCCCGAAGCCGAGCGGGGCATAGCCGGCGTGCCGCGCCAGCGTCGCCGCGCACGCCGACTCGTCCTTCGGCCCGCCCAGATCGGCCATCACCGCCGGATCGCACCAGATCGCAAACAGCGCCGCGTGGTCCGCCGCCACCGGCATCCGCAGGATCAGGCGCGGCGTGTCGATCACGCGCCCAGCAACCGCGCCGCCAGCGGCGCGTGATAGGTCAGCACGCCCGAGCAACCGGCACGCTTGAACGCCAGCAACGTCTCCAGCACCACCTGCTCGCGATCCGCCGCGCCCGCCGCCACGGCGGCCTCGATCATCGCATATTCGCCGGACACCTGGTACGCGAACACCGGCACCGCGAACGCCTGCTTCACCTTGGCGACGATATCGAGATACGGCAGCCCCGGCTTCACCATCACGCTGTCCGCGCCCTCGGCGATGTCGAGCGCAACCTCGCGCAGCGCTTCCTCGGCATTGGCCGGGTCCATCTGGTACGTGGTCTTGTCGCCTTTCAGCAGCCCGCGGCTGCCCACCGCGTCGCGGAACGGGCCGTAGAAGGCGGAGGCATATTTCGCGGCATAGGCCATGATCTGGACGTTGACGAAGCCCTCGCGCTCCAATGCCGCGCGGATCACGCCGACGCGCCCGTCCATCATGTCGCTCGGCGCGATCACGTCCGATCCGTTACGCGCCTGGTTGAGCGCCTGCGCGACCAGCGCCTCGACCGTCGCGTCGTTCATCACATAGCCGCGCTCGTCGATCAGCCCGTCATGCCCGTGCGTGGTATAGGGATCGAGCGCGACATCGGTCAGCAGCCCGATATCGGGCACCGCGTCACGGATCGCGCGTAGCGCCTGGCACATCAGATTGTCTGGGTTCAGCGCCTCGACACCGTCGTCGCTGCGTCGCCCCGCCTGCGTATTCGGGAACAGCGCCAGGCACGGGATGCCCAGCTCGTGCGCCTCCTTCGCGCGTGCCACGATCCGGTCGACCGACCAGCGCGACACGCCCGGCAGCGACGCGATCGGTTCCTCGACGTCCCTCCCCTCGGTCACGAACAGCGGCCAGATCAGATCGGCCGGCGTGAGGACGTTCTCGGCATGGAGCCGGCGGCTCCAGGCGGCGGCACGGGTGCGGCGCAAGCGCAACGCGGGATAAGCGGCGTGCATGACCGCGCTTTCCCGCAATCGGCGCGCCCATGCAAGCGTTACGGGGGCGAAACGCCGACCTGTGCGTTGGTCGCGTATGACCGAGATCCGCTCCGCCGTCCTGATCGTCAACGCCAAGTCGCGCCGCGGACGCAAATTGTTCAGGCGTGCCTGCCGCCAGCTGCGCGACCTGCCGTTCAGTGTGATCCCGCACGCGGTGAAGGACCCCAAACACCTCGACCGTACCGTGCGCAAGGCGCTGGAGAAGAAGCCCGATCTCGTGATCCTCGGTGGCGGCGACGGCACGATCAGCGGGCTGGTCGACCTGCTGGTCGGCCATGACGTGATCCTCGGCGTGCTGCCGCTGGGCACCGCGAACAGCTTCGCGCGCTCGCTCGGCCTCCCGCTCGACATCGAGGGAGCGATCGACGTCTTCAAGACCGGGGTGCCGAAGCGCATCGACCTGGGAATGATCGACGACGATTATTTCGCCAATTGCGCTGCGATGGGGATCAGCCCGCAGATCGCCGAGACCGTCCCGCACAACCTCAAGAAGGTGCTGGGCCGCATCGGTTATCTCGGCTGGGCCGGCTATCAATTGTCGCGCTTCAAGCCGTTCACGCTCTACGTCGACAATGGCGAGGGTGAGAAGAAACTGCGCGTGGTCGAAGTGCGCATCTCCAACGGCCCCTATCATGGCGGCACGTGGCTGGTCGACGAGGCCGGCATCGCCTCGGGCGAGATCGTGGTGCAGGCGGTGAAGGGTCATTACAAACGGCGGCTGGTCCGCAACTGGGCGTACAGCTTCCTCGGCCGCAACGAACGCCACCACGATACCGTCAGCTTCTCCGGCAAGTCGATCAAGGTCCGCACCGACCCGCCGCTGCCGATCTCGATCGATGGCGAGGTGCTCGCCCACACCCCCGTCACCGCGCACGTCGCTGCCGGCGTGATCGAGGTGATGGTGCCGCGGACCGATTGAAGGACCCGCTACCGGATCGAGCGCGAGCGGCGAGCGGCACCCGTCCGCCACGCCGGGTTCGATCGGGAGCGTCCTTGCGAAACGGCGACGCAGCGGATCAGGTACGATACGACGCGGTCGGTCGGATCGATGCGGGATCGCGCTGCGTCGACGTCAGGGCCGGAATGTCGATCGGCTTGCGACCGCAGGTCCCGCCACCGTCCACTGCCCCCCGCCTGCCGTCATTGCGAGCGCAGCGAAGCAATCCAGAGCCGGACCACGACACGCCGGATCGCCGCGCCACACTCGCATCGGCGACAACGTATCCACAAAATCAGCCTGGCCGCGGGCGGAGCCCCCGCCGGAAAAGCGGCCGCGCGGTAGATCGCAGCCGTGCAAGCTCGCCCAGCGTCACGTGGACAGCCTCGCGACGACCACTATGAGCCAAATCGCCAAGCCGACCATCTTTCCGCCCGTTGCGGACCCCGCGATACATCTCCTCCCACACACAAGGCGGAGACCAACCGGTGCCATCACGAACGCAGGCGATAATGGTCGCCGCCGCGCTTCTGGCGACGGGGGTGATCTTCGTGCTCGGCATCGTCGCGATGCGGGCGCTGCTCCATTACCTCGACGCACATCCCGCCGCCGCGACGATCCTGCGCGCGGCCGGCATCGCTGGCGTGATCCTGCCATTATCTGTCGTTTACCTGCGCAGGATTCGCCGGCCCGAGGCCTGACACGCGCACTCAAGCGCGCGGCATCGTCCCCGCCACCAGCATCGGATCGATCCGCGCGCCGTTCCACGTCATCGCCCAGTGCAGATGCGGCCCGGTCGCGCGGCCCGTCCGCCCGACAAGGCCGATCGCCTCGCCCTGCCGCACCCGCTGCCCGACGCGCACGTCGATGCGCGACAGGTGCAGGAATGCGCTGGTCAGCCCGTGACCATGATCGAGGATCAGCAATCGCCCCTCCAGCGTGAACGGCGGATCGGCGGCCAGCACCACCACGCCATCCGCCGGCGCGACGACCGGCGCGCCCTCCGGCTTCGCCACGTCGACGCCGCCGTGATAGCTGCCCGGCTCACCCGCGTAGATGCGTTGCGCCCCGAACAGCCCGGAGATTCGCCCCGTCGCCGGCCATACGAAGCGCTGCCGCCACCCCTCCGCCGCGCTGCCCACGGTGCGCGCCGCGACGATCCGCGCCAGCTCGCCCGATCGTTTCGCCGCAAATTCCGCGTCCGGCACCGGCACCTTGCGCAGCGTCGGCAGCCGCTCGATCCGCCAGTCGCCCGCCGCGATCGACAACGTCGCGGTCATCGTGCTCCCGTCGGACAATCCGGCGATCAGCACCGCCTGCGGGCCGGCGTCGCGGTCGAAGGCGATCACGAACCGCCCGTCCGGCGCGACCACCACCGGCGCACCGTCGAGCGTCAGCGCAGTCGTCCCCGCCGGCACGTTCCCCAGCGCCAGCCCGCCCTGCCGCAACGCCCCGCGCAATCCGAAGCGGGTCGCTGCTACCAGCTGCGGTGGCGCCGGCAGCAATGGTCGCGGCGCGGCGGCCACCGACGCGGCGGGCATCACCGCCGGCGCCCCCACGCATGCCGCCGCCAGCAACGGTGCGAGCAGCGGTGCGAGCAGCGGCCGGCGCCTCACCGCGGCGCCAGCTCCTCCATCGCGATCGCGCCGCTTGCGAACGGCCGCTGCGTCGCGACGTCCCAATATCGAAGGTCCTCCAGCGGGATCCGCGCGCCGCTCACCGCGCACACCACATGGTCGCCCGGCGCCAGGATGCGGAAGCCGTTGGCCATGTAATGCAGCTTGGCGGGACGATCGGTATGGGACATCAGCATCGGACAAGGGCTTTCAGATCAGGCGCGGCTGTTCGGGTTTGTCAGGATAGGCGCGGCGCGGGCTTCGCTCAACCTTGGGCTCAACCTTGGGCTCAGCCGTGGGCTCGACCGTCGGCCCCGGTCGCGGGCTCCCGTCGACCTGCACCGCGACCGCGCCGTCGCGGAAGCGAAGCGACAGCGCGCCCGCCGCCCGTGCCGCATCCGCGGTCGTCACGGTTCCGCCCTCCGCCGCCTCGACCCGCGCATAGCCGCGTTCCAGGATGCGGTCCGGGTTCAGGCTGTCGATCAGGCGCCCGACATCGGCCAAGCGCCGCCGTCCCGCCTCCAGCCGCCGCTCCAGCGTCGCCGGGCGGATCGCGCCCGCCGCATGGGTCAGCTCGCCGCGCGCCCGCGCCACACGCCGCTCCAGCGCGCGGTCGCCGCGCATGCCCAGTTCGTCCAGCCGCTGCCGCTGCGGCCCCAGCAACCGGTCGCGCGTCGGCATCAGCCGCGCCAGCCCTGCCAGTTGCTCGCGCCCGCGCTCGACATAGCGGCGCGCGCAACGCTGCGTGCGGTTGGCCATCGCATCCAGCGTCAGCCGCAGCTCGGCGAGCACCGGGACCGCGATCTCCGCCGCCGCGGTCGGGGTGGGGGCGCGCAGGTCGGCGGCATGGTCGCACAGCGTCGTATCGGTCTCATGCCCCACCGCCGAGATGATCGGGATCGAACATCCCGCGACGGCGCGCACCACCACTTCCTCGTTGAACGCCCACAGGTCCTCGATCGAACCGCCACCGCGCGCGACGATCACCAGGTCGGGGCGCGGCACGGGTCCGCCGTCCGGCAACGCATCGAAGCCGCGCACCGCTGCCGCGACCTCTTCGGCCGCCCCCGCGCCCTGCACCTTCACCGGCCACACCAGCACGTGAGTCGGGCAGCGATCCTCCAGCCGGTGCAGGATGTCGCGGATCACCGCGCCGGTCGGTGACGTCACCACCCCGATCACGCGCGGCATGAACGGCAGGGGCTGCTTGGCGGCCGCATCGAACAGCCCCTCGCCCGCCAGCTTGGCCTTCAGTTTTTCCAGCAACGCCATCAGCGCGCCGGCGCCGGCCAATTCCATCCGCTCGATGACGATCTGGTATTTCGACCGGCCGGGGAAGGTCGTCAGCCGCCCGGTCGCGACCACCTCGATCCCGTCCTCGGGGCGGAATGCCAGGCTCCCGGCGCTCCCCTTCCACATCACGCCGTCGATCACCGCGCTCTCGTCCTTCAGGCACAGGTAGACGTGCCCGGAGGTCGCGCGCTTGTAGCCGGAGATCTCGCCGCGCAGCCGGACGTGGCCGAACTCGCCCTCCACCATCCGTTTCAGCTTGCCCGACAGCTCGCCGACGCTCATCGCCATCGCATTGTCGCCGGGCGTCGGCTCGGCTACCAGCCGCCCCGCCTGAGTATCGAAAAGGGGGTCGGCCATGAACATCCTGCTGGTGGGTTCGGGGGGACGCGAACATGCGCTCGCCTGGAAGCTTGCGCAGTCCCCGACGCTGGATACGCTCTTCGCGGCACCGGGCAACCCCGGCATCGCCGAACATGCGACGATCGCGGAACTGGACGTGACCGATCACCGCGCAATCGTCGATTTCGTGCGACGCCAGCGCATCGGACTGGTCCTGATCGGCCCCGAGGCGCCGCTGGTGGACGGGCTGGCGGACAATATCCGCTCGATCGGCGTGCCGGTCTTCGGCCCGGGGCGAGAGGCAGCGAAACTCGAGGGTTCCAAGGGCTTTACCAAGGATCTGTGTGCGCGCGTCGGCATCCCGACCGCGCGCTATTTCCGGGTCACCTCGAAGGACGGTGCCCTCGCCTGCCTCGACGATTTCGGCGAACGCTGCGTCATCAAAGCCGACGGCCTCGCCGCCGGCAAAGGCGTCGTCGTCGCGACGACCCGCGCCGAGGCCGAGGCCGCCGTCGCCGATCTCTACGCAAACGGCCCTGTCGAGGCCGTGATCGAGGAGATGCTCGAAGGCCCGGAAGCGAGCCTGTTCGTGCTATGCGATGGCACCAGCACCGCCTCCTTCGGCTCCGCGCAGGACCATAAGCGGGTGGGCGACGGCGATACCGGCCCGAATACCGGCGGGATGGGGGCGTACAGCCCTGCCGCGGTGCTCACGCCCGCTCTGGAGGAACGCGCGCTGGGCGAGATCGTGCGTCCGACGATCGACGCGTTGGCGGCCGCCGGGACGCCGTATGTCGGCGTGTTGTACGCTGGGCTCATGTTGACCACCGACGGCCCGAAGCTGATCGAATATAACGTAAGATTCGGCGATCCCGAGTGTCAGGTGCTGATGATGCGCTACACCGGCGATCTGGCCGCGCTGTTGCTCGCCGTTGCCGAGGGCAAGCTCGCCGACACCCCCTCCCCGGTCTTCTCCGACGACGTCGCGCTCACCGTCGTAATGGCCGCCGACGGATATCCCGGCACGCCGAAGACCGGGGGCGCGATCGCTGCAATCGACGTTGCGCAGGCCGACGGTGCGGTCGTCTTTCAGGCGGGTACGACGATGAAAGACGGACATTTGGTGTCGAACGGCGGGCGCGTTCTCACCGTGACCGCCACGGGCGCCGATGTCGCCGCGGCGCAACGCGCCGCTTACGCCGCCGTCGCACGGATCGACTTCCCGACCGGCTTCTACCGCCGGGACATCGGAGCCAAGGCGCTCATCGAAGGTTGAGCGTGCACTCTTTTCGGCACAGGACGACGTGATGAACTCTAGCGGTTATGCTTTGGAGCCGATTTCGCAGGACGGCGCGTTGATCACGATCGCGCTCGGGCTGGTCGCGGTTCTCGCGATCCTCACCGTGATCGCCATGATCTGGGGCGCAAAGCTCAAGCGGCAGCGCCGGGCCGCCGAGGCGGATGAACAGCATCGCATCGAAAGTCTGAAAGCGGACGGGGTCGAGGCGACCAATACCGCCGAAGGCGGATCGCCGGTCGTCACAGCTCCCCATGCTGCCCCGAGCGACGAGCTGGCGACCGCTACGCCTCCGCCAGAGACGGCGATCGACACGTCCCGCCCGACACTTGCCGGGGAGCCGATCCCGGCGGCCGCGCCGTTCGAAGCTGTCCCGGCCAGCGTTGTCGCAGAGGTTCCGACCGAAGAATCGCCCGACACGCAATCCGTCTCGATCCTCAAAGGCCTCGGTCCCAAGATCGCGACCCGGCTCGGTGAACTCGGCATCACGCGCGTCGATCAGCTCGCATGGCTGGACGACGCCGAGGCCGAACAGCTGGACGCGCAGCTCGGCGTCTTCCAGGGGCGCATGGAGCGTGACCGCTGGCGCGAGCAGGCGCGGCTGCTCGCGCAGGGCGACCGCGCCGGCTACGAAGCACAATTCGGCAAGTTGGGATGAGCGTCGCCTTCCGCCGCGAGAGCGATGAGGAACATCTCGAACCGCGCTTCGAACTGCCGATCCCGCCCGGCCCCAATCTCGTGACGCCACGGGGCCGCGCGCTGATCGACGCGCGCGTCCGTGATCTCGAAGCGGCGTTGGCAGCGGCGAGCGACGATGAAGCCGTCAAGCCGATCGCGCGCGACCTACGCTATTGGAAGACCCGCCGCGCCACCGCGATCGAAACCGCGCCGCGTGCTGACGGCATAATCGGCTTCGGCAGCGCCGTCCGTTTCCGCCTCGCCGGTCGCGAGCGCACCGTGACGCTGGTCGGCGATGACGAGGCCGATCCCGCTGCCGGCCTGCTCGCCTTCTCCGCCCCGCTGGCGCGCGCACTGATGGGCGCGGAGCCGGGAGAAGCGGTTGCCTTCAACGGCCGCGACGATGCTATCGATGTGCTCGCGGTGAACGAGCACGGCTGAGCGTTCAGGCCTCGCTCACCAGCAGCTTGTCGATCCGCCGGCCGTCGAGGTCCACCACCTCGAACCGCCAGCCCTGCTCCTCGAAACTCTCGCCTTCCTCCGGCAGCTTGCGGAACGCCGCAAGCGCCAGCCCGGCGACCGTCGCATAATCACGATCCTCGGGCAGATCGATGCCGAGGCGGTCGGCGAGTGCATCCGCCGCCATCGTCCCGGCTACCAGCAACGACCCGTCGTCGCGCACGACCACGTTGGGGCTCTCGTGCGGATCGGCATCGGAAACGAACTCGCCCGCAATCGCGGCCAACAGGTTCGCAGGGGTCACGATCCCCTCGAAATGCCCGTATTCGTCGTGGATAAGCGCCATTGGCACCTCGGCACGGCGCAGCGCGTCGAGCGCGTCCATGGCGTCAATCTGGTCGATCACCACCGGCGCCTTGCGCACCAGCCGCTCGAGGTCGAGCGTCTCGCCGCGGAACAGCGCCATCGCCACGTCGCGCGCCTGCACCACGCCGACCACCGCATCGATCGAGCCGCGCGCCACCGGCAGGCGGCTGTGCGGCGTGTCGAGCAGCTTGGCGCGGATCGCGGCATCGTCCAGCGAGATGTCCAGCCAATCGACCTCCGTGCGCGGCGTCATCACCTCGCGCACCGGCCGGTCCGCCAGCCGCACCACGCCCGAGATGATCGAGCGCTCGTGCTCCTCGATCACACCCGACTTGCTCGCCTCGGCGACGATCAGGTGCAGCTCCTCGGCGGTCACCTGGTCCTCATTCTCCCGGTTCAGCCCTAGGATGCGGAACAGCAAGGCACTGCTGGCGTCGAGCACCCAGACGATCGGCTTGGTCAGCATCGCAAGCCACGCCATCGGCAGCGCCACCAGCGCCGCGACCGCTTCCGGCTTGCGCAAGGCGAACTGCTTGGGAACCAGCTCGCCGACGATCAGCGAGGCGTAGGTCGTCAGCGCGATGACCAGCACATAACCGAGCCGCTCCGCCAGCGCATGGCTGAGCCCCATTGCCTCCAGCCGCGCGGCCGTCGGCGTGCCGAGGCTCGCGCCCGAATAGGCGCCTGCTATGATCCCGATCAGCGTAATGCCGATCTGGACGGTCGAAAGGAATTTTCCGGGATCGGCGGCAAGATCCATCGCGATCGCAGCGCCGCGCCGACCGGTGCGCGCCATCGCCTCCAGCCGCGCCTTGCGGGCGGACACGATCGCCAGTTCACTCATCGCGAAGACGCCATTCAGCGCCACCAGCGCCAGAATGATGACGACGTCGATCCAAGGGAACGGCGGTAGCATGGTTCGCGTCCCTCTTGGCGACAAAGCGCGGCGACGACAATCCGCAAAATCACCTCGGCACGCTTCAGCCGCCATTCAGTGCGCGTGCGGAACAATCCCGCGCAACGTCGGGTTGACCGGCATCAGCCACGAAAGGGAATTGTA
Organism: Sphingomonas phyllosphaerae 5.2; assembly: GCF_000419605.1. Taxonomy (NCBI): domain Bacteria; kingdom Pseudomonadati; phylum Pseudomonadota; class Alphaproteobacteria; order Sphingomonadales; family Sphingomonadaceae; genus Sphingomonas; species Sphingomonas phyllosphaerae. The sequence continues at coordinate 3,073,680 of NZ_ATTI01000001.1, forward strand.
GATGAAGCTATCGTCGAAGCTGGCGGCCACGCTGGCCTGCGTGTCGCTGCTGAGCGTAGCGGCATGCACGACCGATCCCGAGACCGGTCAGCGCACGATTTCCAAGACCGCGATCGGCGGTATCGGCGGCGCGTTGGGCGGATACCTCTTGGGCGATCTGGTCGGCGGGCGACGTGACCGGACCGAGAAGATCATCGGTGCCGGCATCGGCGGTATCGCCGGTGCCGGCGTCGGCGCGTACATGGACAAGCAGGAGCGCGAGTTGCGTGAGCGCACGCGCGGCACCGACGTGGAGGTGACGCGACAGGGTGACGACCTGCTGCTCAACATTCCGTCCGGGATCAACTTCGCCTATAACTCGGCGAACGTGCAGCCGCAGTTTCGCGCGACCCTCGACAAGGTCGCCAGCGTGCTCGCCGATTACAACCAGACCTACGTCGACGTGTACGGCCATACCGATTCATCCGGCAGCGACGCCTATAATCAGGATCTGTCGGAGCGGCGTGCTACCTCGGTCGCCGACTATCTCTCCAGTCACGGCGTGCAACCCGCGCGGATCGCAACGCGCGGCTTCGGCGAGACGCAGCCGATCGAGTCGAACGAGACCGAGTCGGGACGCGCCGCCAACCGCCGCGTCGAGATCAAGATCGTCCCCGTCTCGCAGAACGACGTCTCGGCACGCTGAGAGCCACACGGCGCTGGCGATCGATCGTCAGCGCCGCGCTGCAAAGAACGCGCGCAGCAACGCCGATGCCTCACCTGCCCCGATTCCGGCGAAGGTCTCCGGACGATGATGGCAGGTCGGCTGCGCGAAAAAGCGTGGGCCGTGCTCGACGGCTCCGCCCTTCGCATCGTCTGCGCCGTAATAAAGCCTCGCGATGCGTGCGTGGGCGATCGCGCCGGCGCACATGGCGCATGGCTCCAGGGTGACCCACAGGTCGCAATTCTCCAGCCGATCGCGATCTAGCGTCTGGGCGGCGGCGCGAATGGCAAGGATTTCGGCGTGGGCTGTGGGGTCGCGAAGGCCACGCGGCGCATTGGCGGCTACCGCAATGATCGCGCCTTGGCACATCACCACAGCGCCTACCGGGACCTCGCCAGCGCGCCCTGCTGCGCGGGCAGCGTCCAGCGCGGCGCGCATCGGATGTGGCAGCGGAAACATACCGCCGCCTACCCCGCCGCGCGCCACCCGGCCAGCGTCAGCGCGGCTGCTCCGCCGGCTTCTCCACCTTGATATCCGGCACAGCGACGGTCTTGTTCTCCGTACCGACCGTCACCTTGGCAACGTTCGCGTCGAACTTGGGCGCTTGCCCGCCTTCGATTCGCGGCAGCTGCGCAGTCTGCGTCTGGTCGAACTTGACAAAGCCGAGCAGCAGCGCGGCAAGAAACACCAGCGCTACAATTCCGATCAGCACCAAAAGGGTACGCATCCTTTTTCTCCCGACTTTATTGGATTCGCTGCCGCAACAACGCCGGCTTCGCGGGGTGGTTGCAGCCATCGCGACTTGACCGATCGCGCAAGGAAGGTTACTCGCGCCCACTTTCCGGGCAACCGAATTCAGGATTAGTCACATGTCGCGCATTTGCGAGCTGACCGGCAAGGGCCGGCAGGTGGGTAACAACGTATCCCACGCCAACAACAAGACGAAGCGCACGTTCCTGCCGAACCTGCAGAACGTCACGCTGCTGTCGGACGCGCTCGAGCGTTCGATCCGGCTGCGTGTGTCGACGCACGGCCTGCGCTCGGTGGAGCACAATGGCGGGCTTGATAACTGGCTGGTCAAGACCGCCGACGACAAGCTGTCGCTGAAGGCGCGCCGCCTGAAGCGTGACGTCGTGAAGAAGCGCTCGGCCGCCGTCGCGGCCTGACGCCAGCGGCACTGCCCGATACGAGGAAGACCTGCCGTCCCGCTGACGGTGGGTCTTTCTGCGTGTCCGTGGCTCATGTTCAGCCGTGCCACCGGTATTTGGCAAGCACGGTCCGCCGCCACGCGGCACCGTCATTGTCGGTGACGAGCCAGATCATCGTTGCGTCACGCTCGCGCGCGACTGCGAGGCCCTCGGGATTCTCGCCGCCCAGCGTAGGCCCGAAACGCGCCACCACCTTCCCGTGCAGCAGCGCCCCGGCGCGGATACGGTCTGCTTCGACTCGTACCAGCAGCGCATCGAAATGCAGCGGTGGCTGCCAGCGACGATTGAGCACCAATACATCGCCATCGGGCAGCACCGCCGCATCGCTCGGTACATAACCCGGCGGCGGCAGGTAGCGGAGAGCATGGCTGACGGTGGCCTCGGACGCCGGATCACCGTCAAACAGTGCCGCCGCGCGTGCCCCGACCTGCCGCAGCCCGCCTTCGCGCAGCGCCAGAAAGCGTCGCTCGCGAAGCCGCACCAGCGACTCGGCACCGCTGTTTACACCCCAACCGCGTAAAGCCGTGAGAGCCGCCCACTTCTCAGCACGGGCGAGGCCAGGTGCATACCGCCAGATCGCGTTCGCGCGCTCGTAGCCGATCCAGGTGCGGCCCGTTGCGGGATCGACCACCATCGACTCGGTGTCACGGGTCTCCTTGCTCCAGCCAGTTCCCGGTCCGTCGTGAAGCGTCCTGCCGGGTAGCGTGCGCACCACCCCGCCCGCGAGTCGCAGCCGTACCAACATGCCGCCATCGGTGAGCAGGATCACTTGCCCACGATGTAGGGCCAGCGCGGAGAAGCCGCCGAAACCACGTTGGTTCGCCGACAGCGTGAACGCGCCGACCGGTTCCAGCGCCCCGATTCGGCGTGGCCACCCGCCGTCGGGCACGAATGGCTTCGCGGTAACGATCAGGTCGCGTGGGAAGATCAGCCGCCGTGGAGCGCCGCTGAACGACGGCACCAGCAGCAACACCATCGGGATGAATGCCCACCGTCGCACGCGGCCTTTTAGGCGACCTACATCACGGTGGAAAAGGATGAACCTGCGATAACGGGCGCATTCAGGCTCCGCTCAACGCGAATCACCCATAAGCATCACATCGACGGGAAACCGCCGACCGGATTGAGAACGGGAGACGATCGATGTTCAAGAACCTCGCACTTGCCGGCGCCGCGCTCGCGATGGGTGCCGCCGCCGTCGCGCCGACCACCGCTGATGCGCAGCGCTACGGCAGCCGCTATAGCCGCTACGACGATAACCGTGGCTCTTACGACCGTCGCGACTATCGCGGCTCGGACCGCCGCTACAACTACAACCGTCGCTGCTCGAACGGCACGACCGGGACCGTGGTCGGCGCGATCGCCGGCGGACTGCTGGGTCGGGTGATCGACTCGCGCGGCGACCGTACGCTCGGCACCGTACTGGGTGGCGTCGGTGGCGCGGTTGCAGGCAATGCGATCGAGAAGTCGAACAACTCGCGCGGCTGCCGCTGAGGCGGTGGTCGGCACTGCCGGCAAGCGATGTGTGCAGGGCGCATCGTCTTGCCAGGCCGCCCCAGGCCGACAAGGATCCCTCGCGTAGTGTATGAGGGCGCGAGCCCGGTGCCAAAAGGCGCCGGGCTCGTGTTATTCATAAGGCACCGGCTCAAGCGAACCCAGCGGCGTCGATCAAATGCAGCGGACCCGCAGCGCGCAGGCCTCCGCCCGTCAGTACATATGCTGACCGCCGTTGATGCTCAGCGTCGAGCCGGTCACGAATCCGGCATCATCCGAGCAAAGGAAGGCAACGCCACGTGCGATCTCCTGCGCCTGTCCCAAACGCCCGACCGGGATCTTGGCGACGATCTTTTCCAGGACGTCGCCAGGTACGGCCGCGACCATGTCCGTGTCGATATAGCCCGGTGCGATCGCGTTCACCGTCACCCCGGCACGGGCGCCTTCCTGCGACAACGCCTTGGTGAAGCCGTGGATGCCGCTCTTGGCGGCCGCATAATTGACCTGCCCGTATTGACCGGCCTGCCCGTTGATCGAGCCGATGTTGACGATCCGCCCCCATTTGCGGTCGCGCATTCCGGGAAACACGGCTTTCGCCATGTTGAAGCAACCGCCGAGGTTGGTGTCCATGACCTCTTTCCACATCTGGTAGGTCATCTTCAGGATCGTGCCATCACGCGTGATGCCGGCGTTGTTCACCAGTACGTCGACAGGGCCGAGCGCCTCGGCGACCTTCGCACAGCCCGCCTGGCAGGCGTCGAAATCGGCGACGTCCCACTTGAACGCCGCGATGCCGGTGCGTTCGGAAAACTCCTTCGCGCGCTCATCATTGCCGGCATAGACGGCCGCGACGGTCATTCCCATTTCGCGAAGCGCAAGGCTGATCGCCTCCCCGATGCCACGCGTACCTCCCGTGACGATCGCGATCCTTGCCATAGCATCCTCTCCCGTTGTCCTCGCCCCGGCGGAGCGACGTACATCAACCCGGCAAGCCTATGCGGCGCGCACCCAGCCTTCAAGTTCACGTGCGAGTAACGTGCGCAGCATCGCGATGCCTTCCGCGCCGTCGTTCAGGCACGGCAGGTAGGCAAAGTGCGTACCACCCGCCGCGACGAAGCTTTCGCGTCCGCGGATCGCGAGTTCCTCCAGCGTCTCCAGGCAATCCGCCGAGAAGCCCGGCGCCAGGACCGCAACCTTGCGCTGCCCCTGTGCCGCCAGTTGCTCCAGCGTGATGTCGGTCGCGGGCTCCAGCCACTTGGCGGGTCCGAAGCGCGACTGAAATGCGACGTTCAACGGCCGGCCCAGCGCGTCGCTCAGCAATCGTGCGGTCTTGCGGCAATGACAATGATAGGGATCGCCCAGTTCGAGCGTGCGCTTCGGCATGCCGTGGAAGCTGGCGATGATCGTGTCCGGCTCGAAATCAAGCTTAGCCAACTGCGTCGTCACGTTGCGGGCGAGCGCATCGATGTAGGCGGGGTCGTCGTAATAGGGCGGCAGGGTGCGCAACGCCGGCTGCCAGCGCATTCCCGCCAGCGCCAGAAATGCCTTGTCGTTGGCGGTCGCGGTCGTCGCCGCGCAATATTGCGGATAGAGCGGCGCCAGCAGGATCCGCTCGCACCCGGCCGCCTTCATCGCCGCCAACCGGTCGCCGATGGACGGATTGCCATAGCGCATCGCCCAGTCGACCAGCACATCATCACCGAACGCGCCCTTCAGCGCCTCGGCCTGTGCACGGGTGACCGCGGCGAGCGGCGAGCCGGCGTCGGTCCACACTTGCTGATAGGCGTGCGCAGACTTTTTCGGCCGGGTCGTCAGGACGGCACCGCGCAGGATCGGCTGCCAGAGCAGCTTCGGAAGCTCGACGACGCGCCGATCGGACAGGAACTCCGCCAGATAACGGCGCACGGCACGCGTGTCCGCAGCATCGGGCGTGCCGAGATTGATGATCAGCACGCCAATGCGCGCTCGCGGGATGATCGGGTGATCGGGGGGAAGCATCACGCGCTCCTGAACGGCAGATGGCGCCACCGCGTTCCCCCGGCGGCGAACAACGCATTGGCGATCGCCGGTGCCACTGCCGGCACGCCCAGGTCGCCGACCCCGCCCGGGTCCGCCGACGACGCGATCAACTCGATCGTGATCTCCGGTGTATCGCCCAGAGTTGGCAGTCCGACATCGCCAAGGCGGCGCACACTCGCCAGTCCGGACTGATAAGATGCCGCCGTCCCACACCCCATTGCAACCCCGAAGACCAGCCCGCCCTCGATCTGCTGGCGTACCACGTCGGGGTTGATCGCGCGGCCGCAATCCACCGCCGCCACCAGCCGATCGACGCGGGGCTGCCCGCTTCCATCGACGCTCGCCTCCGCCAACACCGCCACGGCGCTGCCCGCCATGCTGTGGCAGGCGATCCCCTGCTCGCTGCCCGGCACGCCACCGCTCCACCCGCCGAGTGCCGCCGCGGTCGTGAGGCAACGCGCCAGCCGCACGTCGCCGCCGAGCATCCCGACGCGGTACGACATCGGCTCGCTGCCCGCGACGCGCGCTAACTCATCGAGGAAGCATTCTGTAAAGAATGCGGTGTAGCCGTCCGCCCCGCCGCGCAGATGCCCGGTCGGCAGATCGAGCCCGACGGGATGATGATGAACCGCCAAGGCCGGAAGGCGATACGGCGGCATTGCCCCAGCCATCGCATAGCCGTCTGACCCCGCTGGCAGCAGCGCCGAGAGCCGCCGCAGCGCATCGCCCGGCAGAAGCCGCGCCGCCAGTTCTCGCCCGGTCGCCGCCACCGCTACCCGTGCACGCCATCCCAGAATCGTACCATTCGGGGCCAGCCGTGCCGCCATCCGCGCCTTGGCGGGCGCGCGTACCCGGTCATGGAGCAGGGCTTCCCCGCGCGACCACGCCAATTGCACCGGGCGGCGCAACTCGACGGCCAGCACCGCCGCCTGCCGGATGACGTCGACCTCCAGGGCCGCGCCGAACGACCCGCCTGCCAGCATCGGGTGAACGATGACCTGCGTCTCGCTCACGCCGATCGCCTCCGCCGCCGCGCTACGCGCCAGCGACGGCGCCTGCGTCGCGACCCACAACTCCAGCCGATCGTTCTGCCAGTGAGCGGTCGCCGCGGGCGGCTCGACTGCGGCATGCAGCCCCGGGGCGACGCTATACTCGGCCTCGACCAGCCGCGCGCCCGCGAACACCGCCTCGACGTCGCCGACCGCGGCTGTACGATACCCCTCTTCCTCCAGCGCGGCGTCGAGCGCCCGCGCGATGGCGGCATCGTCCGGGATCCGGGGGCCCTCGAAGCGCGGCGCAAGCGCCTCCAGCGCGCGATTGGCCGACCACCAGTTATTCGCGACCGTCGCCACCCAATGATCGTTGCGGACGACGTGAAGCACCCCGCTGATGCGCTGTGCCGCCGGCAAGTTCGCCGACAGCAATCGAGCGCGCGGATGCGGGGCCTGCCGGATGCTGGCGAACACCATGTCGGGCAAGCGTATGTCCGCGACGAAGTTTGCCGATCCGTCGACCTTCGCCGGCACGTCGAGACGCGGTACCGCGGTGCCGGTCAACCGCCCCTCGTCGCCGATCCGGTACGGCAATTCATCCGGCAGCGTTTCACTCGCGGCGGCCTCGGCCAGTTCCGCGAAGCGCAGACGCCGCGCGCCCTGCACGACGAAGCCGTCCGCCGTGGTGCAGTCGCGCCAATCCGCGTCCCAGCGCTTCGCCGCCGCCTGGCACAACAGCACCCGCGCCGCTGCCCCCGCCTCGCGCAGTGGCGCCTCGAAGCGGCGGATCGAGGTCGAACCTGCGGTCAGCATCAGCGCGTCACGCGTCCAGCGCTCGTCACGCACCCGCTCCGGCATGCCATCGAATCCGGCGCCGAACAGGTAGTCCGCCGCCAGTGCATTGGCATAAAACGGCGAAACGGGCGCAGCCTCCACCCCCACCGTCCGCCAGTCCGCGCCAAGCTCGTCGGCGACGATCTGCGGCAATGTGGTATAAACGCCCTGCCCGTGCTCGCATTGCGGCACCGCCACGACGACACGCCCGTCGCGCGCGATCTTCACGAAGGCGTTGAACACCTGCTCGCCAGGCGCGGCGGCAAGGTTGGGCAGATAAGTCCGCGGCCACGCCGCCCAGGCGACGACCAACCCCACGCCCACCCCGCCGGATACGAGAAGCCTGCGCCGCGTGATCTCCACCATGCCGCCGGGTTAGCGGGCGGCGCAGTGCGGCGGAAGAGGCTTGTCAGCGATGCGGGCCGGCGCGGGGAAGCGCACGCCACGCCAGCGCTCAGCCCGCCACCAATTCTCCATAACGCTTGCGCAGCGCCAGCTTGTCGATCTTCTCGGTTCCCAGCCGCGGCAGCGGGCTGGCGCTGAACCATAGTCGATGCGGAACCTTGAAGGCGGCGAGGTGCTCGGCGAGGAAGGCCAGCAGATCGGCCTCGCTCGCCGCGCGCGGGTCGGCCAGATGCACGACCGCGCATGGCACTTCGCCGAGCCGCTCGTCAGCCAGCCCGAACACCGCTGCCTCGGTCACGGCAGCATGCGTATAGAGCGCGGCCTCCACCTCCTGGCAGCTGATGTTCTCGCCGCCGCGAATGATGATGTCCTTCTTGCGGTCGACGATGAAGAGATAGCCGTCGTTATCGAGATAGCCGAGGTCGCCGGTGCGGAAGAAGCCGTCGGCGGTGTAGCAGGCGGCGGTGTCCGCGGGGCGGCCCCAATATTCCTCGAAACAGGCCGCCGAACGGATGCCGATCTCGCCCAGGCCGCCGTGGCGCACGTGATGGCCGGCATCGTCGAGGATCGCGAAGTCGACGAGCGGCGCGGAGGCGCGTCCGGTGGAGGAGGGCTTGCCGAGATAATTGCTGCGCCAGTTGCCCGCGCCAACGGCGTTGGTCTCGGTCAGGCCGTAGCCGATCAGCGGCGACCCCGGCAGTTCGGCATCGAGACGGCGGACATGCTCCACCGGGCGCGGCGCGCCGCCGGCAGCGAAGTCGCTGACCGTCGACAGATCATAGTCGCCGCGTCGTGGGTGGTTGAGCATCTCGAGGCTCATCAGCGGCACGCCGACGAAATAGGTCACCTTCTCGCGCGCGATCAGCCGCATCGCCTCCTCGGCATCCCAGCGCGGCATGAGCACGAGCTTACGCGCCATCGCGAAGCTCTGCAAAAAGGTCGGCACCATTGCCGTAACGTGGAACAGCGGCACGTTGAGCAACGTAGCGGGCTGTGCCGCCATCGGCTTGCCATCCTGCGCCGAGATCGCGAGCATCATCATCGCCGAAGCGAGAAAGTTGAAGGTGCCCTGCACGACCTGGAAGTGCGTCGACAACGCACCGCGCGCGCGGCCGGTCGAGCCCGACGTGAACAGGATCGTAGCGTGATCGTCGGGCTGCACCACCGGCAGCGCGGCACCGTGCGAGCGCGCGAACACCGCGTCCAGCGCGCGGTCCAGCGGCTCGGCATCGTCGAACGGCTGCACCGGCACGTCGATGCCCGCCAACCGCTTCGTCCGCGGCGGATCGGCGAAAATCAGCGCCGGCGCGACCTCTTCGATGGCCGCCGCGAGTTCCTCGGCCTGCCACCAGCCATTGAGCAGCGTCGCGACGCCGCCAGCCATCACGATGCCCATATAGAGCACGATCCACGCCGCCGAATTGCGCGCGGCGATCCCGACGCGATCGCCGGGCCGGATGCCGTAGCCATCGACCAACGCCTGCGCGACGCGCGATGCAGCGTCGTGAGCCTGTCCAAAGGTGATGCGCTCCGCACCTGCGACCAGGAATTCCTTGTCGCGGTGCTCGGCGCAAAAGTGCGCGAAATAGGCCGGCAGCGTCGGCGGCGCGGTGGCGATCGTGGGCAGCGTACGCCCGAAGCGAGCAATGCTACCCAGCATCAGCGGTCCACCTTCCCCGGTCAAGGCCGCCATCGTGGCATCCATGCGCGCGTCAAGCTCGGTCCGCATCACTCTCTCCGCTTGGGTTTGTCTTATTCGCCCCTTATGGAGGCGCGATTCACGAGGGGAAAGCCTTGATCCTGCCCGCGCTCACGGCTGCCGTAGCGGCAAGCCACATACATTTTTCCGACCTGGGCCTGCACCCCGACATCTTCTCGATCGGCGTGTTCACGCTGCGCTGGTATAGCCTCGCCTATATCGCCGGGATCGTCATCGGTTGGTGGTATCTGCTGAAGCTGCTCGCCCAGCCCGGCGCACCGATGGCGCGGCGCCATGCCGACGACCTCGTCTTCTACGCGACGCTCGGGATCATCCTGGGCGGGCGGATCGGCTACGTGTTGTTCTACGCGCCCGAGATGCTGACGCGGCCGCTGTCGATCCTGCGGCTGTGGGATGGCGGCATGTCGTTCCACGGCGGGGTGATCGGCACGTCGCTGGGGCTGATATGGTTTGCGCGCAAGCAGGGTCTGAACTGGCTGCGCATCCACGATTACGTCGCGTGCTGCGTACCGTTCGGGCTGTTCTTCGGGCGGCTGGCGAATTTCGTGAACGGCGAATTGTGGGGCAAGCCCGCCGACGTTCCATGGGCGATCGTGTTCGAGCGGACGGTGCCGTTCGGCATGGCCGAGCCGGCCCGCCATCCCAGCCAGCTGTACGAGGCCGGGCTGGAGGGGATCGTACTGTTCGCGCTGCTGTGGTTCTTCTTCTGGCGCACCGACGCGCGCTACCAGCCGGGCAAGTTGGTCGGGCTGTTCCTCGCCGGCTACGGCGTGGCGCGCTTCACGGTCGAGTTCTTCCGCGAGCCTGACGCCCAGCTGCGCCAGTTCGCCGAAGCGACCGGGCTGCACATGGGCCAGTGGCTGTGTGTGCCCATGGTGATCGCGGGTGCGTTCCTGGTCGTCACCGCGCCAAGCCGTCGTACGCGCGTCGCGCCGATCGCCGGATCGGACGCGGTCGCCTGATGGCTGAAATGCTGCTTGCCGAGCGGCTGGCGCGCGCGATCGCGCTGGGCGGGCCGATACCGGTCAGCCAGTTCATGGCCGCCGCAAACGCGCATTATTACGGCACGCGCGATCCGCTCGGCGTGGGCGGCGATTTCACGACCGCGCCCGAGATCAGCCAGATGTTCGGCGAGTTGATCGGCGCCTGGGCTGCCGATGTGTGGGACCGCGCCGGGTGCCCGCCGGTGGCGTGGGTCGAGCTCGGCCCGGGGCGCGGCACCATGACCGCCGATGCCTTGCGCGTGATGACGCGCGCCGGGATGACGCCGACGGTTCATTTCGTCGAAACCAGCGCGACGATGCGCGCCGCGCAGGCCGAACGTGTGCCGGGCGCGACGTGGCACGACTCGCTCACCACCCTGCCCGACGACCTGCCGCTGATCGTCGTGGCCAACGAATTCTTCGATGCGCTGCCGATCCGCCAGCTCGTGCGCCGCGACGGCGCGTGGCACGAGCGGCTGGTAGCGTGTCAGGACACGCTGTTCGTGCCGATCGCCGGCGCGCGTGTGCCGGACACGATCATCCCGCCAGCGCTGCTCGACGCCTCGCCGGGCGCGATCATCGAGACCTCGCCAGCCAGCGTCGCGATCATGGCGGACCTGTCCGCGCGGATCGTCGAGCAGGGCGGCGTCGCGCTGGTGATCGACTATGGCTACGACGGGCCCACGGTCGGCGACACGTTGCAGGCGGTGCGCGGCCACGCCTACGCCAATCCGTTCGAGGCGCCGGGCGAGCAGGACCTGACCGCGCACGTCGACATGGCGACGCTGCGACTGGTAGCGACAGCGTCGGGCGCACGCACGTACGGCACCACGACGCAGGGCGCGTTCCTGCGCGCGCTGGGGATCGATCAGCGCGCGACGGCGCTTGGGGAACGGGTCGCCGGCGATCGCCGGCGGCTGGTGGAAGACATGGGGGAGTTGTTCAAGGTGATCGCATTGACGCACAAGGATTGGCCGCAACCCGCGGCCCTCGCCGCATGACGCGCCCGGCCACGCTGCGCCGCGCGTCCGCAAAGGACGCCGCCGCCCTCGCCGGCGTCGCGCGCGCCACCTTCACCGAGACGTTCGGAATGCTCTATTCCGCCGCCGACCTCGCCACTTTCCTGGAGCAGCACACCCCCGATGACTGGGCGCGCGAGATCGACGATCCGCGCTATGCGGTGATGGTGGTCGAGGACGGCCATGCCGCGGTCGGCTACATCAAGCTCGGCCCGCCGCGGCTGCCATTCACGCCGCCGCAGGGCGCGATCGAGCTGCGGCAATTCTATCTGCTCCAGCCGTGGCAGGGCGGCGGCATGGGGCCGAAGATGATGGAATGGGCGCTGGAGGAGGCGCGCGCGCGCGGCATGGATGAGATGTACCTGTCGGTATTCATCGACAATGAGCGTGCGCGGCGCTTCTACGTCAAATACGGGTTCGAGGATGTCGGCCGCTACGCCTTCATGGTCGGCGATCACGAGGATACCGACGTCGTGATGCGACGCGCGCTGTGATCGTGCCGCGGCCGTTTCGCGCCGCGCTGCTGGACGGTGTGCCGCACGGCTTCTTCGGGCGCTCGGGCGGCGTGTCGGATGGAGTCCACGCCGGGCTGAACGTCGGCCTGGGGTCGGGCGACGACGGCGCGACCGTACAGGCGAACCGCGCCGCGGCGCTGGCGGCAGTCGCCCCCGACGCGTGCCTGCTGACGCCGTACCAGGTTCACTCCGCAACCTGCGTCACCGTGGAGGCGCCATTCGCGGAGCGACCGCAGGCGGATGCGCTGGTCACCGATCGTCCGGGGCTGGCGATCGGCGTGGTCACGGCCGATTGCGCGCCGGTGCTGCTGGCCGACGTCGCTGCGAACGTGGTCGGCGCGGCGCATGCCGGGTGGAAGGGGGCGTTGGGCGGGATCACCGACGCCACCGTTGCAGCGATGGTTGCGCGGGGCGCGCGGGTAGAGCGGATCGTCGCCGCGGTCGGCCCGTGCATCGCGCGCCCCAGCTACGAAGTGGACGACGCCTTCCGCCGCCGCTTCGAGGAGGCGGATGCTGCCAACGAACGCTTCTTCGTCGATGCTCGCGCCGGACACCATCGCTTCGACCTCGAAGGCTATGTCGTCCACCGCCTTGCCGCCGCCGGGGTGACGCGCGTCGCGGCGCTCGGGCTGGACACCTATGCGGACGAGGCGCGCTTCTTCTCCTATCGCCGCGCCACGCACTGCGGAGAACCGAGCTACGGCCGACAGATCGCGATCGTCGCGCCGGCCGGCTGAGCGCGGCCGGATCGTTCGCCGGGGCCAAGGGTTGATGGCGGGCAAGCGGAGAGCGATCATGAGCGACGACATCATGGACCGGCCGGTCCTGGAGAAGAATTCGAAACGGCCGATCAAGTTCGGACTGTTCTATCTCGGCTTCCTGCTGATCGCAGCGCTGCTGATCCTGTTCTACGCCGGCGACCTGATCTAACCCCGGCACGCTCGGCGGCGGCGTTGCCGCATCCGGATCGCGACGACGATCGTCACGATCACAAGCGCTCCGGCTGATGCATAGTCCATGTGGGTGGCTCTCCCGATGACCGGAGTACGCCCGACCCGTGCGCCGCCTCCGTCAAAGAGATGAGAGGGCGTCAAAACCTCGTCAGTATCCGGATCAGCTGCGATTGCCGGGTGGTCTGCGTCTTGGCAAACAATTGCCGCATGTGGACGCGGACGGTCGCGATGCTGACGCCAAGCATCGCCGCGGCCTCGTCCGGGGTCAGGCCGTCCACCAGCACCTTCGCCACGTCGCCCTCCCGCGCCGTCAGCCCGAAGGCGGCGCACCACAAACCGCGTGCGGGCGCCGGCCGCGCCTCTGGATCGAGCAGCGTCACCAGCGCTGCGGCGTGATCGGGCACCAGCGAGCGGCGCTCCTGCGGGAGCGGCCACGCACATAGCACGTAGGAGGGCCGGTCGGCATCGCGTTCGATCTGCGTCGCGTCGGCTGCCGCGCCCCCCGGCACCGTCGCGCGTTCGATCAGCGCGGACAGGCGCCGCTGGCTCGCCCAGTCCGTCGCCACCAACCGACCGCCACGCACGCGCAGCCCGTCACCGCGCGCCACCGCCGCCTCGAAATCGGCGGTCATGCGCAGTACCGCGCCGCTTTCGTCGAGCAGCGCCGCCGGCTCGCCCGTCGCGGCCAGCCGCGCGGTCCACCATTGTTCGCGCAGCTTCTCGGCATGAAGCACGCCGAAGGAGAGCGCGCGCTCCAGCGTGTCGGACAACGCGGCGAGCCGCCGCCATTGCGCGTCGCTGGTGACGCCCCGTCCGACGGCATTGTGGATCGACAAGCCTCCCACCCAGCGGCCGTCGCCGATCACGGCCGCCATGGATGCGAAATGCCCCATGCCGGCATGTTCGGCCGTCCAGTCGACATGGCGACGCGTCATCGGATCGTCGAAGTCCAGCACGTCGATGTCGCGGTAGAGGCGTGATCGTTCGAGGCGCGCCACCACCGGCACCTGCGGATCGAGCAGGTAGATGCCCTCGTCACGATAGCGGGCGGTGGCGACAGGATCGGGATGGTGGATCGCGTTCCACGCCAGCGCGCCGCGCCCGCGATCGACCATGCCCAGAAAGCCGCAATATCCGCCGACCCAGTCCGACGCGCGCTGCAACCACGGCAGCCAGCCGTCCGCCCCGTCATCCATCGCCGCCACATAGGCGCCGTGGATCAGCGCCCCGTATTCGTCATCCATGCCGCCCCCCAGCGATAACCTGGGGATAAAGCCTATGTTACAGGACGAAGCGGCTCAAGTCGGAGTTGCGCGCGACGCTGGCCAGTTGCCGCTCGACATAGGCGCCGTCGACGGTCAACGCGTCGCCCTTCCGATCTTCGGCATCGAAGCTGACGTCCTCCAGCAATTTCTCCATCACCGTCTGAAGCCGGCGCGCGCCGATATTCTCGATCTCGCCGTTCACTTCGGCCGCGATCCGCGCGATCGCGCGGATGCCGTCGTCGGTGAAGGTCACCTCGACCCCCTCGGTCGCGATCAGCGCCCGGTATTGCGCCGGCAGCGATGCCTTGGTGTCCGACAGGATCGAGACGAAATCGTCCTCGGTGAGGCCCTTGAGTTCGACGCGGATCGGCAGCCGGCCCTGAAGCTCGGGCAGCAGATCGCTCGGCTTGGCGACGTGGAACGCGCCGCTGGCGATGAACAGGATGTGGTCGGTCTTCATCGGACCGTATTTGGTGGCGACCGTCGTCCCCTCGATCAGCGGCAGCAAATCGCGCTGCACGCCCTCGCGGCTGACCGAGCCACCCCGCACGTCGCTCACCGCGATCTTGTCGATCTCGTCAAGGAAGACGATGCCGTTCTCCTCGGCGTCCTGCAACGCCACGCGGCTGACCTCGTCCTGGTCCAGGCGCTTGTCGGCTTCCTCCTCGACCAGTTTCTCCCATGCGGCCGGCACCAGCAGCTTGCGACGCTGCTTCGGCCCGCCGCCGAACGCCTTGCCCATCATCTCGGACAGGTTGATCATCCCGACCGATCCCTGCCCGCCGGGCAGATCGAACGGCATCTGCGGCGCCTGCGCGAGTTCGAGCTCGACCTCCTTGTCGGCGAGATGCCCCTCGGCGAAACGTTGGCGGAAGCTGTCGCGGGTCGCCTGGCTGGCGTCCTTGCCGACCAGCGCGTCGAGCAGCCGGTCCATCGCCGCAGCCTCGGCCTTGTCCTTCACCGCCAGGCGACGGCGTTCCTTTTCGAGCCGCACCGCTTCCTCGACAAGGTCGCGCGCAATCTGCTCGACGTCGCGGCCGACATAGCCGACCTCGGTGAACTTGGTCGCCTCCACCTTCACGAACGGCGCGTCGGCGAGCTTGGCGAGGCGGCGGCTGATCTCGGTCTTGCCGCAGCCGGTCGGCCCGATCATCAGGATATTCTTGGGCGTCACCTCGTCGCGCAGGTCCGGCGCGAGCTGCTGGCGGCGCCAGCGGTTGCGCAGCGCCACTGCGACCGCGCGCTTGGCGTCCTTCTGCCCGATGATATGCGCATCGAGCGCGGCGACGATCGCCTTGGGGGTGAGATTATCGTTCATGGTTTTTCAAAGCCTTGGTCGGCGAATGTTGCGAATGTTGAGACGCTGGTCATTTCCGTGGACGCCGGAATCGCGTGCGGCACGCGCGCGTTGCCGGACGAGGACGCCCAGCCTCCACCGCGGCGACGACGATGGTCAGGTGCTGGACTCCAGCGTCTCTACGGTGAGCCGATCGTTGGTGTAGACGCACACCTCCGCCGCGATCGCCATCGCCTTGCGGCACAGCACCTCGGCATCGTCCTCGTAATCGACCAGCGCGCGTGCCGCAGCGAGCGCGTAATTGCCACCCGAGCCGATCGCCGCGATGCCCTTCTCCGGCTCCAGCACGTCGCCGTTGCCGGTGAGGATCAGCGTCACGTCCTTGTCGGCGACGATCATCATCGCCTCGAGGTTGCGCAGATACTTGTCGGTCCGCCAGTCCTTGGCCAGTTCCACGGCCGCGCGCATCAGGTGGTAGCCGTGGCGCTCCAGCTTGGCCTCGAGCCGCTCGAACAGCGTGAAAGCGTCGGCGGTCGCGCCGGCAAATCCGCCGATGACCTTCCCGTCGCCCAAGGTCCTGACCTTGCGCGCATTGGGCTTCATCACGGTCTGGCCCATCGAGACCTGCCCGTCGCCGATGACCACGACCTTGCCGCCGCGCCGTACCGAAAGAATGGTGGTGCCATGCCAGACGGGCATGGAATGTGAATCGTTACCGCTCATAGGCCCGCGATTTGGGGCGCGGGGGTGCCACAGGCAAGGGCAACGGAAGATTGTAACCGGGGTAATAGTATCGACACGAACAAGCGACCATATCGCGCGCAGGAGAGTGAGCAGCGTCGATGATTACCGACAAGGACCGATTGTATTTCCAGACCCGTGCCGAGGCCGAACTGCGGCTGGCGGCCGAGGCCGAGGACCCCGCCGTGTGCCAGGCGCATTATGCGATGGCGACCCAGTATCTGGAAGCCGCGCACGGCGCCAACATGCGGCTGCCGCCCGACCCGCAGCGGCTGGCGCGGATATAGTCGCCCACGTCCGGCGTTCGTCGCGTCGCCGTCGTCGACCCGGAATCCCGCTTTCTTCCGTCCGCGCCGACGGAGATCTGGGTCGTACGGCGCTTCGCGCCACGGTCGACCTGACGTTCGTCATTGCGAGCACAGCGAGGCAATCGAGGGCGTCCTTGCCCCTCTCGGGATTGCTCGCTCCGCCCGCAACGACAGATCACCGGACGCGTGCTGGCGGAATCCCGTCAGCGCGCCTTTGCCTTCCCCCATTCCCGCGCGACGGTATAGCCGAGATAGCCGGTGCCGAAGAGCGCGTAGAGCGGCTCGGGCAACCCGGTGAGATACGCGTTCATCGCCTGCGCGATCGCGGTCGCGGCCGCCGGCCGGAATGCGGCGATCACCCCCATCGGGATACTCCACAGCAGCAGCGCATACATGACGTAGAGGAAGCCGGGGCGCGCGCGGCTGGTCCACGGATCGGCAGCGCCGGCCTCCGCCAGGATCGCGGAGAGCTGCGCCTTGACGCGCTCCAGTTCCTGCGTGCCCTCAAGCCGCAGCAGTTCGCGTTGCGCCGTCTCACGCGCACGCGGATCGGGGATCAGTTTGTCGAGCAGCCCCGCAACGGGGCCGATGATCGTATCGACGATCGCCATGTCCGTTCCCCTCCGTCAACCAATGCGCTGTGCGAGCCAGCCGTAGAGGAAGGCCTCGTTGGCGGGGCGCTGCTCGGCGAGCGTCAGGTAGCGTTCGCCCTGCAACGCCTCGACCGCGCGCGTCAGCACCGTCTCGGCGACCGGACCGCGCGTGGCGAGGAAGCCGGCGAGCGCGTCTAGCGTCTGCGCGCCGATGCGGCCGTCGCACGGCAGGTCGGGATACTCGCGCGCGCCGCGATTGAGCGCGTTGAGCGCGCGTTGCAGGAAGGTCGCCGCGACGATCGGCCCCATGTTGACCCCGGTGTCGAACAATTCGGCGGCGAGCCGCGGTGCGTGCGCGGCGACCTTGTCGAAGGCGGGACGCGTCCAATAGCTGCGGCGATAGATCGCGGCGGCGGCGGGGCGCGCGAAATGGCGCATGTCGCCGGCATAGCCGCTGGCGCGCGCGACCGCCTCGGTGATGCCGAAGCGGGTCGCCCCGCCGCGGTCCGCGGGGTGATGGACATAGCCGCCCTCACGGTCGATCACGGCGTCGATGAGATCGTCGATCATGCTGTCATTCTCCTTCTGCTGGAGAACATATCAGCAACATCGTCTTGTAGGACAGCCGCCCGGCGTGGCTCAACGCCCCCGGACGATCTCGCATCCCACCCGCGCGTCGGGATAGACGTCGGGCTTCATCGAGCGGACCCGCACCTCGCGGACGCGCGGATCGGCGAGGCAAAGCGCCGCGACACGTTCGACCAACGTCTCCTGCAAGGCGAAACCCTCGCCCGCGGTCAGTGCATGGATGCCGTCGCGCAACGCATCGTAATCGAGCACCTGCGCGATCGTGTCGGCGTCGGGCGCCTGCTCGTAGGCTACGGTCATCCGCACCGACAGCAGCACGCGTTGCGGCACCGCCTCGTGCGGGTGGATGCCCAGCCGCATCGCGACCGCGAGATCGTCGAGGATGATCGCATATTCGGCCATCACGCGCGCCCCTCGAACATCACGTCGCGGTCGCCGGGGCAGAAACGCTGGCCGCAATCGACGAACACGTTCTGCCCGGTAACGCTGCGCGCCTCCAGCAGCCAGACGACCGCTTCCGCCACCGCTTCCGCCCCGACCGGGCGGCGCAGCAGGTTCGCACGCGATACCGCATCGAATTCGGCCGCGCTCTGGTCACCGCTCGGCAGCGTCAGGCCGGGCGACACCGCGTTGACGCGCACGCGCGGCGCGAACGCCTGCGCCATCAGCACCGTCGCCTGCGCCAGCGCCGCCTTGGTCAGCGTGTAGCCGTAGAAATCGGGGTTGGGGTTGGCGAGCTTCTGGTCGAGCAGATTGACCACAGCGCCCTCCCGCCCCTGCCCCGCCAGCGCCGCGGCCAGCAAGGACGGGGCGACGACGTTGATCGCGTGCAGCCGCGCGGCCAGCACCGCATCCGGCGCGGCCGGCGCGTCATATTCGAAGAGCGAGGCATTGTTGACCAGGCCGTCGACCGGACCGCCGTCGCAGGCGCGTGCGAACAGCGCCGCCGCGTCCGTCGCGTCGGCCAGATCGCCCGGCACCGCCACGCCGCCCAATGCCGCCGCCAGCGCCTCCGCCTCGTCCCGCGAGGATCGATAATGGATCACCGGCACGTGCCCCGCCGCCGCAACCGCGCGCGCGATCGCCGCACCCAGCCGCTTCGCGCCCCCGGTCACCAGCACGCGCATGGCGATCAGCGCAGCCCCATCAGCGCCAGCACTTCCTTGCGGCTGCGCTCGTCGTCGCGGAACACGCCCATCATCCGGCTGGTCACCATGCCGACGCCGGAGGTGCGCACCCCGCGCGCCGTCATGCAGGCGTGGCTCGCCTCGATCACCACCGCGACGCCGAGCGGCTTCAGCCGCGTCCAGATGCAGTCGGCCACCTCGGCGGTCAGTCGTTCCTGCACCTGCAGGCGTCGCGCATAGCCGTGCAGCACACGCGCCAGCTTGGAGATGCCGACGACATGGTTGCGCGGCAGGTACGCGATATGCGCCTTGCCGATGATCGGCGCCATGTGATGCTCGCAGTGCGACTGGAACGGAATGTCCTTCAGCAGCACGATCTCGTCATAGCCGCCGACCTCTTCGAAGACGCGCGACAGGTGCACGCCGGGATCCTCGCCGTAGCCCGCGCAATATTCCTTCCATGCGCGCGCGACGCGGCGCGGGGTGTCGACAAGACCTTCGCGCGAAGGATCGTCGCCGGCCCAGCGCAGCAGCGTGCGCACCGCGGCGGCCACGTCGTCGGGCACCGCGATCTTGCCGTCTGCTGCCACCAGATCGCCGTCGTCGGGCGTCGCCTGCACCGTTTCGCTCATCTTATCCTCAATCAAGTCGCGCGCAGCCTTAGCACGATTTGCCCGCGCGCAACCCTGCGCGTCCCCCGCGGGTTGCACAGGCCGATACGCGAAGGAGAGCGACGATGGCCGACGATCTGAAAAAGGGCGACGACGTGAGCTGGAAGTCGCATGGCGGCACCGCGCACGGCACGGTCGAGAAGAAGCTGACGTCCGAAACCTCGATCAAGAGCCACAAGGTCAAGGCATCGAAGGACGATCCGCAATTTCTGGTCAAGAGCGACAATGGCGGGAAGGCCGCACACAAGCCGGGCGCGCTGAAGAAGGAATGAGCCGACGCGCGCGTCGACGGTGACGAAGCATCAGGCAAGCAACGCGTCGTCACGGTCGCTCACACGCCTTGTTGCGGTCGAAGACAGGTCCTAACGTCAGCCACTTCGGCGCAACGAAGGGGCGGCAAATGACGTACGGCAGGTTCTTCTCGGGCATGGTCGCCGCTACGCTGTGCGCCACGCCGTTCGCCGCGCTCCGTGCCGAGCCGGCTGCCGAGGCGCAGGCGCTGGACATCGCCAAGCGCGCGATCGCCTTTCGCAGCGTCGCCGGGCCGGGCAACCAGACCCCGCAGCTTGCCGCCTATCTGAAGTCGGTGCTGGTCGCGGGCGGCATCTCGGACGTGGCGGTGACGCCCGTCGAGGACACCGCCTATCTCGTCGCGCGCTGGCCGGGCACCGATCGCGCCGCCAAGCCGCTGGTGATCTCCGGCCATATCGACGTGGTCGAGGCGAAGCCCGCCGACTGGCAGCGCGATCCCTTCACCCCGGTGGTCGAGAACGGCTACCTGTACGGCCGCGGCGCCACCGACATGAAGCTGGACGCCGCGGTGACGATCGCGGCGCTGTTGCAGATGAAGCGCGCCGGCTTTCGCCCGCGCCGCGACGTCGTGCTCGAATTCTCCGGTGACGAGGAGACGCGCATGAAGACCAGCGCGCTGATCGCCGAGCAGCTCAAAAACGCCGAGCTGGTGATCAACATCGACGGCGGCGGTGGCCGGCTCGGGGAGGACGGCAAAGCGCAATTCTTCACCTGGAACGGCGCCGAGAAGACCTATGCCGATTTCGAGCTGACCGTGACCGACCCCGGCGGGCACAGTTCCGCGCCGCGTCCGCAGAATGCGATCAACCAGCTGTCGGCCGCGCTGGTGCGGATCGGCAATTACCGCTTCACCCCGCAATCGTCCGATCTGACCAGGGCCTTCTTCGTCGCCGCCGCGAAGCAGAAGACCGGCGCGCTCGCGGCCGCGATGCGCGCGTTCGCCGCGAACCCGAAGGACGAGAAGGCGATCGCCACGCTCGCCGCCGACCCCGCGTACGTCGGGCAGATCGGCACCACCTGCGTCGCGACGATGGTGGGCGGCGGGCACGCGCTCAACGCCTTGCCGCAGCGCGCCACCGCCAACATCAATTGCCGCATCTTCCCCGGCGTGAAGCCCGCCGACGTGATGGCGACGCTCAAGCAGGTCGCCGCCGAACCGAAGATGACGATCCGCGACGTCAGCGAGGGTTCGGTTGCCAACGACGCCTCGCCGATGCGCGCCGATTTCGTCGCTGCGGTGACCAAGGCGATCGCGAAGACGCGCCCCGGCGTGCCGGTGTTCCCCAGCATGTCGGCGGGCGCCAGCGACAGCATGTGGTTCCGCTATCACCACGTCCCCAGCTATGGCGCGAGCCCGACCTTCATCAAGGAATCGGACGATTTCAGCCACGGCCTGAACGAGCGGACGCCGATCGACAACATCGCGCCCGGCATCGCCTACTACGAGTCGCTGTTCACCGACCTGTCGAGATAAGCGGCGGCGAGCGCGCGCGCCTCGTCGGCGGTGAAACTGCCGGGCGACAGGCACAGCTCGAGCCACAAGCCATCGACCAGCGCGGTCACCCCGATCGCCGCCAGCCGCACGCGCGCGGCCGGAAGCCCGCAGTCGGCGAGCAGTTGTTCCAGCCGCGCACGGAACCCCGCATAATGATGCTCGTGCCGCGCGAGCATCGCCGCATCCCCGCGCGCAAGGCTCCATAGCGCCAGCCAGGTCGCGAGCAGCGCCGGGTCCGCGATCGGGGCACCGAAATTCGCCGCGACATAGGCACCGAGCCGTGCACGCGGCGACGTGCCCGCCGACGCCACCGCCACCTCCAGCGCCGCGCCGACCTGCGCCGCGACATGGTCGTAGGATGCCGCCACCAGCCGATCGACTCCGCCGAAATGGTGCGTCACCAGCCCCGGCGACACCGCCGCCGCCGCTGCGATCGTGCGCACCGATGCGCCCGCCGCGCCGCGCTCCGCCAGCACGCGCACCGTCGCTTCGATCAACTCGCGACGCCGATCGTCGGGAGTGGCGCGCTTGCTCATCGCCCCGGCCTGTTATACGATCGTGCAACAAGCATGCGAGAACCTCCTATGCCTCGTTCTGCCGAGCTGCCACCTGCCGGTCTCCCCCACGCCGATCCTGACGCGGACTGGAGCCTGCCCGGCTGGCTCTATACCGATCCCGAGTATTTTGCGCTCGAATGTGCGCGAGTGATCCGCCCATCGTGGCAGATCGTCTGTCACGAAAGCGATCTCGACCGGCCCGGCGCATGGCGGACGCTGTCGTACCTGGACGAGAACGTCGTCGTGGTGCGCGGTGCCGATGGAGAGATCCGCGCCTTCCACAACGTCTGCCGCCACCGCGCGATGCGGCTGGTGGACGGCAGCGCGGGATGCGCGCGCAAGCTGGTCTGCCCGTACCACGCCTGGGTCTACGAACTCGACGGGCGGCTGAGCGGCGTGCCGGCGCGCCGCGACTATCCTGCGCTGGACATGGACGCGAGCGGGCTGGTCCCCGTCGAGGTCGACCGCTGGCGCGGGTTCGTCTTCGTCCGGCTGGAGGACGACGGCGGCCCGCGCGTCGCGGAGATGATGGCGCCCTACGACCACGAGATCGCGCCGTATCGCTTCGGCGACATGCGTCGCATCGGCGACGTGCGCCACCGCGAGCGGGCCGTGAACTGGAAGAACGTCGGCGACAATTATTCCGACAACCTGCACATCCCGGTCGCGCACGACGGCCTGACGCGCCTGTTCGGCAAGAGCTATGCGATCGAGGCGGCGGGATGGGTGGACCGGATGTCGGGCCAGCTGGTCGACCGCCCGTCCGACGATCCGTGGGAACGCTTCTACCAGACGCACCTGCCGCCGGTCGAACACCTGCCGCCGGCGAACCAGCGGCTGTGGCTCTATTACAAGCTGTGGCCGAACATGGCGTTCGATCTCTACGCCGACCAGATCGACTTCATGCAATGGCTGCCGCTGACGCCGACCACGTGCGTGCTGCGCGAGATGACCTTCGCGCTGCCCGATCCGCGGCGCGCGATGAAGCTGGTCCGCTATGCCAACTGGCGCATCAACCGCACCGTCAACGCCGAGGACACATGGCTGATCGAGCGCGTGCAGCAAGGCATGGCCTCATCCAGCTACACCGCCGGCCCGATCGGCGCGAGCGAGGTATGCCTGCGCAGTTTCGCCGCAAAAATCCGGACCCGCATTCCCGAAGCCCGCCTCCACCGCGCGCCGGCGCCGGGCTGGTCGAAGCACTCTCCGTCACCCCTGCGCCGGCAACGGCCCGTGGCGGTCGAGTGAAGGCAGGAGGCGGGACACGGGCGCGCCGGTGCTGTGCCGGGCGTGCGGCGGACTGAACAGCGATAGCCCCCTGTATGCGCAGGGGCGACGGGGAGCGGGCATGGCGGGAAAGTACGACGCGATCATCATCGGCGGTGGCCATAACGGGCTGGTCTGCGCCTTCTATCTCGCGCGCGCCGGATTGAAGGTCCGCGTGCTCGAACGCCGCCATGTCGTGGGGGGTGCGGCGGTGACCGAGGAATTCCACCCCGGCTTCCGCAACTCCACCGCCAGCTACACCGTCAGCCTGCTGCGCCCGAAGGTGATCGCCGACATGAAGCTGCACGACCGCGGCTTTCGCATCATCGAGCGGACGATCAGCAACTTCTTCCCCTTTCCCGACACCTATCTGACGCTAGGCGGCGGGATGGCGCGTACGCAGGAGCAGTTCGCGCGTTTCAGCCGCCGCGATGCGGAAGCTTATCCGCGCTACGACGCCGCGCTGGAGCGCGTTGCGCAGGTATTGCGCGACCTCGCGCTCAAGGCGCCGCCCAACGCCGGCGGCGGTCTGGCCGAGGTGGTCTCCGCGGCGCGGCAGGGGTGGCCGCTGGCGAAACTCGACATCGCCGCGCAGCGCGACCTGCTCGACGTCTTCACCAAGTCCGCGCGCGAGTTCCTCGACGGCTGGTTCGAGGACGACCACGTCAGGTCGGCGTTCGCGTTCGACGCAGTGGTCGGCAATTTCGCGGGCGTCTCCACCCCCGGCTCGGCCTACGTCCTGCTCCACCACGTCTTCGGCGAGGTGAACGGCAAGTTCGGCGCTTGGGGCCATTCGGTCGGCGGCATGGGTGCGATCACGCAGGCAATGGCGGCGGCATGCCGCGATGCCGGGGTGGAGATCTCGGTCGACGCGCCCGTCGCGCGCGTGCTGGTCGACGGCGGCAAGGCGGCGGGGGTGGCATTGGACAGCGGCGAGGAGATCGTCGCACCGGTGGTCGCCGCCAATGTCGGCCCGGCGCTGCTGTATCGCGAGATGGTCGACGACGCCGACCTGCCCGAGGACTTCCGCCGCCGCATCGCCGGGTTCCGGACCGGTTCGGGTACGTTCCGCATGAACGTGGCGCTGAGCGAGCTGCCCGACTTCACCGTCCTGCCCGGCAAGGAACGCGCCGAGCATCATACCGCCGGGATCATCATCGCCCCCGGACTCGACTATATGGACCGCGCGTTCGACGATGCGAAGGCGCACGGCTGGTCGCGCGAGCCGATCGTCGAAATGAAGCTGCCGACCACCGTAGACGACAGCCTCGCTCCGCCCGGTATGCACATCGCCAGCCTGTTCTGCCAGCAATTCGCCCCCGAGCTGACCCCCGGACCCGACGGGCGCCCGCGCAGCTGGGACGACGTGCGCGAGGAAGTCGCCGACCTCATCATCGACACCGTCGACCGCCACGCGCCCAATTTCAAGAAGTCGGTCATCGCGCGCCAGATCCACTCCCCGCTCGACCTGGAGCGCAAGTTCGGTCTGGTGGGCGGCGACATCTTCCACGGCCGCATGAGCCTCGACCAATTGTGGTCGGCGCGCCCCGTGCTGGGGCACGGCGACTATCGCGCGCCGATCCGCGGGCTCTACATGTGCGGGTCCGGGACACATCCCGGTGGCGGCGTAACCGGCGCGCCCGGGCACAATGCCGCGCACGCGATCCTCGCCGACCGCAGCCTCATGGCGCGGTGGCGCCGCCGCGCCTGACCGCGAGGTACACCGGCACCCCGGCGAGCAGCAGCCCCAGTGCCCAGCCGTTCGCCTCGCGCCCCAGCCCCCACGCCAGCCACGCGACGAACCCGGCCGCGACGAGGCCCGCCACGCGCGCGGGCCCGTCACGCCGCAGCAGCTTCACTGCGGCCAGCGCGCTGACGAAATACGCGAGCATCCCCGCGGCCAGCGACACCGCCGCGACGAACGCGAACAGGTCGCCCATCCCGCGCGTGTAATTGGCCAGCGTCACCGCCGTCACCATCGCACCCGCCAGGACGTGCGCGCGCACCGGCACGCCACGCATGCTTTCGTGCGCGAACCAGTGCGGGAACACGCCGCCGCACGCCATCGCGCGCGGCACCTCGCCCTGCAACAGCACGAAGCCGTTCAGCGCTCCCAACGCACTGACCGCGGCGAACAGCGCGACGACCTGCGCCACCCCGCTGCCGAATGCCACCCCCAGGAAGTCGGCGATCGGCGCGGGCGAGGCGGCGATCGCGGCGCGTGGCATCATGTACGTGATCGCGCTGGACACCGCGAGGTAGATCAGCCCGACCGCCGCCGTACCGATCAACGTGGCGCGCGGCACCGTCCGGCTGGCATCGCGCACCTTGTCCGCCGGCACGGTCGCCGATTCCAGACCCAGGAACCCCCAGAAGGTCAACGCCGCCGCGCCTGCCACCGCGCGCGCGTCCAGCGGTACGGCCGGGTTGCGCACCGCTGGTCCGCCGCCTGCCAGCACCCACCATGCGGCGAGCAGCACCACGGCACCGAGCGGCAGCAGCTTCAACACCATCGTCACCACCTGCACCCGCGCCGCCGCGCCGACCCCGGCGATGTTGACCAGCACCATTGCCCACACCAGCGCGACCGCGACGAGCGCGGCATGCGGGATCAACGCCGGGATCGCGACGCTCAGCGCGCTGACCGCCGCCACCGCGATCGCGCCGTTCCCGGCCCACACCAGCGTCCAGTAACTCCACGCCGCCGCAAAGCCGATGCGCGGGCCGAACGCGAGATCGGCATAGGCATATGGCCCGCCCGCCCCCGGCACCGCGCCGGCCAGCCGCGCGAAGACGAATGCCAGGCAGAGCGATCCCGCGATCGTCGCCACCCACCCCAGCGTGCCGTTGCCGCCCAGCGGCGCGAGCGTCGCGGGCAGCAGGTAGATCCCCGATCCGACCAGGTTGCCCATCACCAGCGCCAGCGCACCGAAGAAGCCGATCGTGCCGCTTGATCGCCGGGCGTCCGCGTGGTTTGCTCGCTTCTCCATGCCCGCTTCCTCCCGCACCACCCGCTTCCCGCCGATGCTAGTCGACGCCGCGCTGGCGCTCCATGACAATCGCCTCGACGTCGCCGAGCCGCTGTTGCGCACCTATTTGAAACGCGATCCGTTCGACGCGCGCGCGATCCGGATGCTTGCGGAGCTTGCCGGGCGCATCGGGCGCAATCGCGATGCCGAGACGCTGCTGCGCCGCGCGCTCGAACTTGCGCCCGGTTTCACCGCGGCGCGCGCCAATCTCGCGATCGTCCTGTATCGCCAGAACCGCGCGGTGGATGCGCTGGCCGAACTCGACACGCTGCTCGCCGCCGAACCCGAGCATCTCGGCCACGCCAATCTGAAGGCCGCGGCGCTCGGCCGGCTCGGCGGGTTCGAGGAAGCGATCGCGCTCTACGAACGCGTGCTGGGCGCCGCCCCCGCGCAACCCAAGGTGTGGATGAGCTATGGCCATATGCTCAAGACGGTCGGGCGGCAGGGCGACGGCGTCGCCGCCTATCGCCGCGCCACCGCGCTGCGCCCCGCGCTGGGGGAGGCGTGGTGGAGCCTCGCCAACCTCAAGACGGTCCGCTTCGACGACGCCGATGTGGCAACGATGGCCGCGCAGCTCGCCGACCCGACGCTCGCCACCGAGGACCGCTTCCACCTCGACTTCGCGCTCGGCAAGGCGTGGGAGGAACGCGGCGATGCCGACCGTGCCTTCACGCATTACGACGCCGGCAACGCGTTGCGACGCGCGCAGATCGCGTATGACGCCGAAGAGACGACCCGCTTCGTCGACGCGATCGTCGCCACCTGCGACGCCGGTTTCTTCGCCGCGCGCGCCGACTGGGGTTGCCCGGCCCCCGATCCGATCTTCGTGCTCGGCATGCCGCGCGCCGGCTCGACGCTGGTCGAGCAGATCCTCGCCAGCCATCGGCTGGTCGAGGGGACGACCGAGCTGCCCGACCTGCCCGCGCTCGCGCGCCGGATCGCAGACTACCCCGCCGGCCTGTCGGCGCTCACCCCCGAACGCGCGCGCGAACTCGGCGAGGAATATCTGCGCCGCGCCGCGGTGCAGCGCCGTACCGACCGCCCGTTCTTCGTCGACAAACTGCCCAACAACTGGGCGCATGTCGCGCTGATCCGGCTGATCCTGCCCAACGCCACGATCATCGACGCGCGCCGCGACCCGCGCGCCTGCTGCTTCTCCAACTTCAAACAGCATTTCGCGCGTGGTCAGGGGTTCAGCTACGCGCTGGACGACATGGGCCGCTATTACCGCGACTATGTGCGGATGATGGCGCATGTCGATCGCGTCCAGCCGGCGCGGGTTCACCGCGTCATCCACGAAGCGCTGGTCGACGCGCCGGAACCGCAGATCCGCGCGCTGCTGGCGGCGTGCGGGCTCGACTTCGATCCCGCCTGCCTGTCGTCGCACCGCACCGAGCGCGCCGTCCGCACCGCATCGTCGGAACAGGTGCGCCAGCCGATCTTCCGCGGCGGCGACCGCGCGTGGCGCCCGTTCGCCGCCCATCTCGCCCCGCTGGAGGCGGCGCTCGGCGACACGATCGACTGCTATCCGGAGCCACCCGCCTCGCTGTCCCGGTAAGGCGCGCTGACGAAGGGGCTCGCTGCGCCCCGTCGTGACGCGCGGTTCTTCATCACACCTGTACGATCCGCCCGCCCACGTGACAAATTCGCCACGCTTCATCGCCATCGTTCAATGGCTTGCATGCCCGATTGACCGCGCCACCGCCGCAGCGCAGCATGTCGTCACAAGAGCGCAACAAAGGGGCGCACCGAAAAGGGGGATTGTTGTGGTGGTCAGCTTTCGTGCTCGCATGCTTCTGTCGCTTCTCGCATCGGCGGCGATTGCCACCCCCGCCGTCGCGCAGACGACCGGCAGCGACAGCGGTCAGACCACGCAAGCGGACGTGCCATCGCAGCAGTCCGCCGCCACCAGCGACGGCGACATCATCGTCACCGCGCAGAAGCGCGACGAAAGTATCCAGAACGTCCCGATCAGCATTCAGGCGATCGGCACCCGCCGGCTCGATCAGCTGAACGTCTCGAATTTCAAC
Source organism: Sphingomonas phyllosphaerae 5.2 (assembly GCF_000419605.1). NCBI lineage: Bacteria > Pseudomonadati > Pseudomonadota > Alphaproteobacteria > Sphingomonadales > Sphingomonadaceae > Sphingomonas > Sphingomonas phyllosphaerae. Next base: position 3,101,804 of record NZ_ATTI01000001.1, read on the forward strand.
GACTATACGCAGCTCCTGCCGTCGGTCGCGTTCCAGTCCTCGCAGCCCGGCGTCACCACCGTCTACATGCGCGGCGTCGCCTCGGGCGGGGACGGCAACCACTCTGGCTCGCTGCCGTCGGTCGGCGTCTACCTCGACGAACAGCCGGTGACCACGATCGGCGGCACGCTCGACATCCACATCTACGACATCGCGCGCATCGAAAGCCTCGCCGGCCCGCAAGGCACGCTCTACGGCGCGTCGAGCGAGGCGGGCACGATCCGCATCATCACCAACAAGGCCGACACCGCCGGCTTCTATGGCCGCGTCGATGGCGAGGTGAACATGCTGCGCTCGGGCGGGATCGGCTACACCAGCGAGGGGATGCTCAACATCCCGTTCGGCGAGCGCGTGGCGCTGCGCATGGTCGGCTTCTACCAGAAGGACGCCGGGTTCATCGACAACGTACCGGGCTCGCGCAGCTTCCTTCCGCAGCCCGGCGGCGTCACCGTCGACAATGCCGGCTTCGTCGAGAAGGACTATAACGACACCGAGACCTACGGCGGCCGCACCGCGCTGAAGATCGACCTCGACGATACATGGACCGTCACGCCGACGCTGCTCTACCAGGAACAGCGCAGCCACGGCAGCTACGGCTACGATCCGAAGGTTGGCGACCTCGAGGTGCAGCGCTTCTACCCCGAATATCGCCGCGACCGCTTCGCGCAGGCCGCGCTGACGATCGAGGGGCAGGTCGGCAACTGGGACGTCACCTATGCCGGCGCGCTGCTCGATCGGCGCGCGGTCCAGTCCAGTGACTATACCGATTATTCAGAGGCCTATGACTCGCTCTATTCGGCGGTCGGCGGGCTCGCCGGCTACTTCTACTACCAGGACAACGCCGGCAACACGATCGACCCGCGCCAGCGCGTCATCGGCCGCGATCATTTCAAGAAGCTCAGCCAGGAAGTGCGCATCGCCTCGCCCGCGGACCAGCCGTTCCGGATCGTCGCGGGCGGCTTCTACCAGCGGCAGAGCAACCTGATCTTCCAGGATTACCAGATCCCCAACCTCGGCGCGCAGGTGTCGGCGAACGGTTATCCCGGCACGCTGTGGCTGACGCGCCAGCACCGCGTCGACAAGGATTACGCCGTCTTCGGCGAGGCCAGCTACGACCTGACCCCGAAGCTGACGCTGACCGCGGGTGGCCGCGTCTTCATCTATGACAATTCGCTGATCGGGTTCTTCGGCTTCGGCCGCAATCCCGGTGTCGATCCGGAAGACGGGCGCCCCTATACCGCGACACCCTTCAACGCCGCCGGCAGTTCGCGGACCGGCGTGGCGAGTTGCTACCTGGCGGGTGGCGGTACGTTACGCGACGCGTTCATCAACGGCGGCGACACGTCCGCTTTCCTGACCACGCCGGACGTCGGCGCGATCCCGTGCGTCAATCTCGGCGTGCCGGCCGGCGGGCGGGTCCTGCCCAAGCGTGCCGATGGCCAGGGCGTCACCTACCGCTTCAACGCGACGTGGAAGCCAACCGACGAGATCCTGTTCTACGCCACCGCCTCGCGCGGCTTTCGCCCCGGCGGGATCAACCGGCGCGGCGACGTCGGCGACTACGATGCGGATTTCCTGACCAATTACGAACTGGGCTGGAAGACGTCGCTGCCCGGCGGTGCGCTCCGCTTCAACGGCGCGATCTATCAGCAGAACTGGGACCAGTTCCAGTTCTCGTTCCTCGGCGAGAACAGCTTCACCGTCATCCAGAACGGCCCGGATGCGCGCATCCGCGGTATCGAGATGGACACCAACGTCGCGCTGGGCGGCCTGTCGCTGACCGCCGCCGGCTCCTACACCGACGCGAAGACGCGTACCGACCTCTGCGCGTCGGTGGTGTGCAGCGGCACCGGCGACGACGTGCTCGCCCCGTCGGGAACGCGCCTGCCGATCACGCCGCGCTTCAAGGTCAGCGGCACCGCGCGCTATTCGGTGCCGATCGGCGCGATGCGCGCCTATGTGCAGGGGCTGGTCGCGCACCAGAGCTCCGCGTCCTCGGACCTGCGCATCGCCAAGGCCGGCGCGCTTGGACGACTGGAGGCTTACACCAGCGCGAACCTTTCGATCGGCGGCGAGCTGTCGAACTATACGTTCGAGGTTTTCGTGCGGAACCTGTGGGACGAACGCGGCCAGATCTCGCGCTTCCAGCAATGTGGATCGTGCGACCAGCGCCCGTACGTCGTCCCGATCGCGCCGCGCACGATCGGAATCCGCGCGGGCGCGAAATTCTAGGCGGGATCGAGATTCAGCGCCTCGCGCATGCCGGGCTGTTCGCCAATGAAGATTGGCCATCCGTCAGGGCGCATCGCGCTCGCACGATCGGGCAGGTTTGCGGCCTTCGCCCGTCATTGCGAGCGGAGCGAAGCAATCCAGCGTTCCGCGCGACGCCCTGGATTGCTTCGCTCCGCTCGCGATGACGGCGCTGCGGGGACGTTCGCTGGATGTCGATCGGCCTAGGTTGCGCACCCCGGCCTCGCGCCGGGGTCCGCTTCGCCCCAGCGATCAGGCAAACGATCGGGCCAGCCCCGGCCGAGGGTCGCGCGTCGGCCGCGGGGAATGTCGGACAGTCTGACGGGCTGTCGGGCCATGCTCGTCAGGACAGCCGGCGACGAGCCGTGCCGATTGCCGTCACTTCCTCTTTTCGCAAACGTTGTCTCCGCCGGTTGCTGTGTCGCGCGCGCCACATCATGTGGAGATTGCACGAAATATGAAACGCCGCTTCTTGCGCAATCCGCAGCCCGTGATACGCATATGTCCGAGTAATGGACGGCGGCAGACCGTCCATCTCGCGGACTGTTCCGCGTTGCAGGAGAGGATTGTCGTGGCACCCAAGCTGTTGTTTCTCGCATCGGTTTCCGCAGCGTCGCTGCTCGCCGCGGCCCCTGCGTACGCGCAAGCCGATGCCGTAGCGGCAACCCCGTCTTCCGACGCCGCGGCGCAGCCCGCCGCGCAGGAGCAGGCGGCCGACGATATCGTCGTCACCGGCGTTCGCGCCTCGATCATCGGCGCGCTCAACCGCCGCCGCGAATCGACGCAGATCGTCGATTCGGTCGTTGCGGAGGATGTCGGCAAACTCCCCGACAACAACGTGGTCGAGGCGTTGCAGCGCGTCACCGGCGTGCAGGTCACCGATCGCGGCCAGGGCGAAGCAGCGGGCATCCAGATCCGCGGCCTGCCCGATGCGCTCACCACGCTCAACGGCCGCAACATCTTCACGTCCTCGGGTCAATCGTTCTCGCTGCAGGACATTTCCGCGAACCTCATCAAGCGCGTCGATGTCTACAAGACCCGCGCCGCCGACCAGATCGAAACCGGCCTGGCCGGCCAGGTGGACGTCGTGACGCGCCGCCCGCTCGATTTCGACGGTTTCGCGCTCTCGGCGCTGGCGCGCGGGATCTACGACCAGGAAGCCGACACCTTCAATCCGAACGGCGCACTGCTGGTCAGCAACCGGTGGGAAACCGGGATCGGCGACATCGGCGTGCTCGTGAACGGCAGCTACACGCGCTCGAAATTCCGCACCATGTCGACCACCGCGGGCGCGTTCGTGCCCTTCGCGACGCTCAACCCGCCCGCGGGCAGCGGACTCACCGGCTTCCAGCGCATCTTTCCCGCCCCGACCAATCCGACGACGGGCGCGTTCATCAACACCCCGGCGCTCGGCAACTGGCAGGTCGGAACCGAAACCGGGCTGCCGACCGTGCCGGGCTCGACGATCAACGTCAACGGCGTGGAAACGCCTTACTATCTGTCGCGCGACGCCGTCTTCAGCTCCGACCTTTATGGCAAGCGTGAGCGGCCGTCCGTCAATATCGCGCTGCAATGGGCGCCGAACAGCAGTTCGGTCTATACCGCCGAGGCTTATTACTCGGGCTTCCGCGGCGAGACGTTCAACAGCCTCCAGTTCAGCTTCGTCGACGCATGGGGAAATCCGCAGGCGCCGGAGATCTATGACGGCACCAACATCGTCAAGTCGCGTGTCGCCAACGACGTCTACGGCTTCAACAGCGCGGATTACGGCCGCAGCCAGACCGACAGCTTCGTCTATGCCCTGAACGGCAAATGGGATGTCGGCGAGCATGGCGGGATCGTCGCCGACCTCGCGTATCAGACCACCACGAACAAGACCGCCTTCTTCGCGATGCGGACCGACCGCCTCGCCAAGCAGATCACCACCGACTTCAATGCCGGCGGCGGGATCCCGTCGTACCAGTTCGACAACGACGCGCTCCTCACCGATCCGAGCGTGTGGAACGTCGCGCAATTGTACGACAACAATAGCCGCGACAAGGGCAGTGCCTTCACGGCAACCCTCGACGGTTTCCACAAGTGGGACGGCGGCTTCCTTCGCCAGATCAAGGGCGGCTTCCGCTACGACGTTCGCCGCGCGTCGAACGAAATCCGCACGGCCGACGCCGCTTCGCTCAACCGCCCGCTGTCCAGCCTGCCGGCCGGCGCCACCTTCACGAACTCGGACTTCTTCGAAGGCCGCGGCGACGTGCCGACCAGTTGGGTCTCCGGGAACGGTTATTATAATTACGCAAACGCCGACCAGATCCGTACCCTGTACGGGCTGAAGACCTCGGACCAATTGTCGCTGACCAAGACCTTCGACATCGATGAGAAAACGACGGCCGCGTACCTGCAAGCAGACGGACAGCTGACGATCTTCGGTCGCCCGCTCGATCTGCAAGGCGGCGTCCGGTACGTTGCGGTCGATACCGACGCGACCTTTATCGACCGGTTCAACAACGGCGCGGTTTCGCGCGCCTCGCCGGGCTCGGACCGCTTCCTGAAGAGCTTCACGGCTCGCTACGAGATCACGCCCGCGATCCGCGCGCGCTTCAATTACGGCGAGACGCTGCGCCGGCCCAACTTCGGCGACATCAATCCCAACTTCAATCTCACCGGCGATCTGACCAACGTCGGCTATGGCAGCGGCAGTGCGGGCACCGCGAACCTGAAGCCGACCACGTCGAAGAACTATGACGTGGCGCTGGAATGGTATTTCGACCGCAACAGCGCGATCACCGTCACCGGTTTCCGCCGCGAGATCGAGGGGCTGGTGGTCCCGGTCAGCCAGCTGGAATTCATTCCGAACAACGGCATCGTGGCGGGCGCGACCAACAATTTCGTCATCAGCCGTCCCGCCAACGCCTCGAGCGGCGTGCTGAAGGGGCTGGAAGTGGGACTCACCTACTTCCCGACCTACCTGCCCTCGATCCTCGATGGTCTCGGCTTCCAGGGCAGCCTGACGCTGCTCGATTCGAGCCAGAGCGTGCCGATCTACGACAATGGCGGCCGACAGACCGGCGAGCAGCGCTCGAAGTTCTTCGGCGTGTCGGACCTGTCGTACAATGCGACGCTCGCCTACGACAACGGCCCGGTCGGCGCGCGGCTCTCCTACGTCTACCGGAACGCGTGGCAGGCCCGGTACGAAGCGCGGCTGTTCGCCAACCCGCTCGGCGTGTGGCGCCGCGCCGAGGCGAGCCTCGATCTCCAACTGACCGCACGGCTTACCGACCGGCTCGGCCTGACCTTCGACGCGGTGAACCTGACGCGCACCAAGCAGCAGGAATATTATCGCTTCGACAATGCCGGCGACAAGGATCGCTACAATCTGGGCACGGTGCTGATCCCGCGGACCTTCGCGATCGGCGCACGCTACAGCTTCAACTGATCGCCAGGGGGCGGGCCGCACGGTCCGCCCCTTCCTCCATGAGAAGGATCTGCCCGTGAAGCGCTTCCCCACGCTCGCGTTGCTGCTGTGCGCCGCGGGTTGCGGCGCGTCGGACGGCAAGCTGTCCGCCAGCACCGCGCCCGCCGCCGTGCCGAGCCCCGCCCCCTCGCCGACGCCCGGCCCCTCGCCGACGCCCAGCCCCACCGCCGCTCCGACGCCGGGTGCGAGCCTGTCGCTTGCGCTGACCGGCAATGTCGCGCCCGTCCACGACCCGGCGATCATGAAGGACGGCGACAGCTATTACCTCTTCACCACCGGCAATGCCGGCGACTCCGAGGGGCTGCTGGCGCTGCGCACGTCGACCGACCTGCGCGACTGGACGTTGCGCGGCGGCAGCTACGCCGCGCTGCCCGCCTGGACCGCCGCCGCCGTGCCCGGCGCGTCGGGAATGTGGGCGCCAGACATCTCGAAGGTCGGCAACCAATATCGGCTCTATTACTCGATCTCGACCTTCGGGAAGAACCAGTCCGCGATCGGGCTGGCCACCGCGACGGCGATCGATCCCGCCGCACCGGCCGCGAACTGGGCCGATCAGGGGCCGGTGATCCAGTCGCAGGGCAGCGACGATTACAATGCGATCGATCCGATGGCGTTCACCGATGCGGAGGGGCGCGCGTGGCTGACCTTCGGCAGTTTCTGGTCCGGCATCAAGATCATCCGCCTCGATCCGGCGACCGGCCTGCGTCTGTCCGGCGCCGCCGCGCCGCGTGCATTGGCGCAGCGACCGGCGCCGGACGCGATCGAGGCGCCGTTCATCATTCGCCACGACCGATTCTATTATCTGTTCGCGTCGTTCGACTTCTGCTGCCAGGGATCGAAGAGCACCTACAACACCGTCGTCGGGCGCTCGGCGGCGGCGGACGGCCCCTATGTCGACCGCGACGGCAAAGCGATGCTGCAGGGCGGCGGGACGCAGGTGCTCGGCAACGGCCAGGGCGACGGCAGTCGCTACGTGGGACGCGGCCACGCCGCTGTGCTGCAGCAGGGCGACGGCGACTATATCGTCTACCACGCATATGACACGCAGAAGAACGGCCTGCCGACGCTCCAGATCCAGAAGCTGACGTGGAGCGCGGACGGTTGGCCGAGCGTGCAGTGACGTTGCGGCGGACGCCCGCGCACTAGTCGATCGAGGCGAGACGCCGACATGCGGCCGCCGTCGTCCGCCCCCGGCATGTTCGCGACGATCGTGGCGCCGGGGTTCGGCGTGGCGCCGGCTCGATCCTGCGGCTAGGCTCGACGTTCGCCGATCCGCTTCTGGAGTCCTCGATGCGCCGTACCGCCTTGCTCGCCCTTGCGCTGGCCTCCCTGCCCGCGCTGCTCGCCGCCCAGACCGGCGGGCCGCGGTATCGCCCATGGGGGCTGGAGCTCCGGAACATGGACCGGAGCGTGAAGCCGGGTGACGATTTCTACGCTTACGCGGTGGGAACGTGGCTGCGCGATCACCCGATCCCGGCGGACAAGGTCGGCGCGGGTTATAATTACGATCTTCCCGACGAGATCGAAGCGCAGGTGCGCGGTATCGTCGAAGAGTCGGCGGCGCGTCCGGCGACGGCATCGGCAAGGAAGGTCGGCGACTTCTACGCGGCGTGGATGGATGACAAGGCGATCGAGGCGCGCGGGCTTGCACCGCTGAAGTCGCGGCTGGCGCCGATCGACGCGGTCCGGACGCGGCAACAACTGGTGCGATTGATGATGCGGCCGGGCTATTCCTCGCCCGTCAACATCGGCATCTCGACCGACGCCGACGATCCGACGCGCTACATGGTCGATGCCGGGCAGGCGCGCCTGGGGCTGCCGACGCGCGACTATTACCTTCTCACCGGCGAGAAGTACGACACGGTGCGCCGCGCCTATCGCGCCTATCTCGTCAAGTTGCAGGATCTCGCCGGAATACCGGACGCCGCCGCGCGCGCCGACCGGATCATCGCGCTGGAAACCCGGCTCAGCCAGGATCAATGGACGCCGGAGCAGGGCCGCGATCCCGTCAAGACCCACAATCCGATGACCCGCGCCGAGCTGACCAGGCTCGCGCCCGAAATCGACTGGACGCCGACCCTTGCCGGCATGGGGCTGGGCGCGGCCGCAAAGGTCAACGTGTCGCAGCCGAGCGCCGTCGCCGCGGCGGCGAAACGGCTGGGTGACGTACCGATCGCGACGTGGAAGGAATGGATGACGGCGCGCTTCCTCTCGGATGCCGCACCATTTCTGCCAAAAGCGTTCGATCAGGCAAACTTCGACTTCTACGCCAAGACGTTGCGCGGCGTACCGGAGCAGCGCGCGCGCTGGAAGCGCGGCATGGCGCTGATCGACGATGCGCTGGGCGAGGCGGTGGGCGCGATCTACGTGCAGCGGTACTGGTCGGCGACGACGCAGGCGAAAGCCGACGAGCTCGTATCCGATATGCGCGCGGCGTATCGCGACAAGATCGAGGCCGCGAAGTGGATGGACGACGCCACACGCACGGCCGCGCTGGCGAAGCTGGCGAGCTTCGATCCCCGGGTCGGCCACCCCGCGAAGTGGATCGACTATACGGCGCTGACCGTCAGCCGCACCGATCCGCTGGCGAACAATCTCGCCGTCGCGGATTTTCAGTGGCGGCTACAGCTGAAACGCTTCGCCGGGCCGGTCGACCGTGGGCTGTGGTTCATGACGCCGCAGACCGTGAATGCCTATTACGATCCGACGATGAACCAGATCACGCTGCCGGCCGCGATCCTGCAGCCGCCGTTCTTCGACGCGAACGCCGATCCCGCGGTCAATTACGCGGAGACCGGCGCCACCACGATCGGGCACGAGATGGGACATGGCTTCGACGACGAAGGCCGGCAGTTCGACGACAAGGGGCGCCTGCGCGACTGGTGGAGCAAGGCCACCGCTGCGCAATATACCGTGCAGGCGGACCGGCTTGCGCAGCAGTTCGACCAATATGAGCCGATCCCGGGCGTGAAGATCAAGGGGCGGCTGACGCTCGGCGAAAATCTAGCGGACCTCGGCGGCCTCGAAACCGCCTATGCCGCGTATCGCCGCTACGTGTCGCGGCACGGCGAGCCGCCGGTGCTGGACGGGATGACGGGCGACCAGCGCTTCTTCCTCGCCTATGCGCAGGCGTGGCAGGGGAAGCGGCGCGAGGAAGCAGTCCGTCAACAGCTGCTGAGCGACCCGCATTCGCCCGACAAATACCGGGTGAACGGCATCGTCCGCAACTTCGCGCCCTGGTATCAGGCGTTCGGCGTAAAGCCGGGCGACGCCATGTATCTTCCGCCCGAACAACGCGTCAGCGTCTGGCAGTAGGCGTCGCGTCTTCCGAGTGACGGGGAGCGGGCAGGCTTGTCCGCGCGATGCGTGTGCCGACGGTGCGCGCAGCGCCCGGCCCGTCCGAAGCGACGGTTCACACCCCGCGCCGATACGTCGCGCACGGCGCGCTCAGTCCGGTATCAGCGCCCATCCACGCAGCTGCAACGTCGCCAGCGTGGTCAAGGCCGAGACATCGACCTCGACATCCTCGTCGACCGACGCCGGATCGATCTTGTTCCCGACGAGCGCCTGGCTGCACACCCGCACCGACACGCCGGCCGACCGCAGCGCCGCGATCAGCGGCAGATTGGGATTCTTCGCCACCGAGGTTCGTCCGGCGTAGGCGGCGTCCGCCATCACCAGCGGCGTCGCGGCGCCGTGGACGACGACGACGACGTCGCCCGGCGCCGGCCTGACGCCGTCGGCGCCCAGCAGGTTCAGGAAGCGGGCGACCTTTTCCAACGACGGGTTCGCCTGGTCGGGTGTCGCCGCCGCCCTGGTGACGTTGAACATCACCCGATAGCGTAGCGAACGATCGGGCCGCTCCTTCGCGTCGGGAACCGGGGTTATGGCACCGTAACCCTGCACGACGGGATGGCGCGGATCGGCGGCGCTCGCGGCAGCCGGCGTAACCATTGCCAGCGCGGCCACGATAACCGGCTTGAAGATCATCTGCATTCCTTGCACCATCCTGTTCGGGCGAGCGTCACGGGCGGGCGTGGCAGCCGGGACGCCTCCTAACTCCCCGCTCTGCCCTGCGGCAAGCGACGGTGCCTGCGCGGTCCTCAAGCGACCCGCACCCGCGGTTGGAACGAGCGCGTCCGTTCCGGTGGCCGCGACAGCGACCTTGCCCGATCGGCGACGCGACTTCCTGCGCCGCAATCACCCGCGCGCTATCCGCTCCTCTCCGGAAAAGCGGCGGCGCGCACCGGTTTTGCTGCATGAGAGCGGCGTATGGCGCATCGATCGAGCGATCCATCGGGGCAGCGGCGGGACATGGCCCCGCGCGCGGGGGCCATTGGCTGCGGATCGTCGGGCCGGGCCTTGATGACCGACGACAAAGGCCTGACAACCGGCACCTCCGGACACCCGGGGCGAAATTGGAAGGAATGGATATGTTGAACCGACGCGACTTCGGCGCAGTGCTGGCCGCCGGCATCGCCGCGCCGGCCGTCGCCCGCATCGCACCCGCTGCGCCGCGCGGTGGCGGCTTCGTGTTCAGCTATTTCCACAATGCCGACGACGGCAGCGCCGGCATGCGGCTGGCGATCAGCGATGACGGATGGCATTTCCGCCCGGTGCGCGGTGGCGCACCGATCCTGGTGCCGCAGGTCGGCGAGAACAAGCTGATGCGGGACCCGTCGATCGCGCGCGATCCGCTGACCGGGCTGTACCATATGGTCTGGACGACGGGCTGGACCGGGGTGACGATCGGCCATGCCTCCTCGCGCGACCTCGTCCACTGGTCCGCCCAGCAGGCGGTGCCGGTGATGGCGGCGTTTCCGGGCACGCGAAACACCTGGGCGCCCGAACTGGTCTGGGACGATGCGGCACGCCGCTTCCTCATCGTCTGGGCGAGCACCGTCGGCGAGGCCGGAACCGAGGGCGATCACCGCCTCTATGCCACCACCACGCGTGATTTCCGCAACTTCAGCCCGACCACCAAGTTCTTCGACCCGGGCTTCAGCGTCATCGATGCGACCTTCCTGAAGCATGATGGCCGCACGATCATGTTCTTCAAGGATGAGCGCAAGCAGCCGTTGCGCAAGGTGATCCAGTGGTGCGAAGCCACGCTCTCGCCGACGCCACGCTTCGGTCCGCTTTCGGCGCCGATCACCCCGGCGTGGAGCGAGGGCCCGACCGCGATCGCCGTCGACGGCGAGATGCTCGTCTTCTTCGACCGCTACACCGACAAGCGCTGGGGCGCGGTGGCGTCGCGGGACGGCAGGAGCTGGCGCGATGTGTCCGGCCGTATCGCCGTTCCCGCCGGCGCGAATCATGGGACGATGATATCCGCCGACCGCGCGTTGCTCGACGCACTGGCAGCGCTGCCGATGTGAATCGCGTGCGCATGCCGGCGGAGAGATCGGCTCCGTGGCCGGCATGCCGCGCCGCACAGGCACGGGACATGGTAACCTCGCCCGGCCGTGCTGCCGCGCCATCCGCCCGAGAAAGCCGTGACGAAGATCGCGGATCTGCCGGGGAGCGATGTCTCCGCGAGACCGCGGCCAGGCAGGATCGACATTCAGCGCTTCGCGCGCTGCCGGACGGCTCGCGAATGAAGATGGTCCATCTGTCCGGGCGAACCGCGCTTCCACGATCTGGCGGCGGATGGCACACGCGCTGCCGTCCATCCCCCGTTGCCGTGACACGTCGCAAACGAGCTCCGGCAGTTGACAATGCGTAGGGCGCATGGCTCACTACGGGCATGGGGATCGCGATTACCCCACGAGGCGTCAGCCGATGAATCGCGTCCAGCAAGCACATGCAAGGGACGCGTCATGCCTTCTCCAAACCTGATCACACCGGACAAGCTCGCCCGCCTCATCGGATCGGTGAGCGTCCCCTGGATCTTCGATCTGCGCGACGAACCGGCGCGCGCCATTCCGGGATCACTGTTTCCCGCTCACCGCGATCCGACCAAATGGGGTCATGCCGCCGGGGCACCCGCCGTGCTGGTGGATGCCGATGGCAGCGGCCGGGCCGTCGCCGCAGCGGCTATCCTGCGCAGCGAAGGCGCTGTTGCCGAGGTGCTGGAAGGCGGATTCACAGCGTGGACCGCCGGCGCGCTGCCAACCATATCGCTCGCCCATTTGCCGCCGCGGCATGAAGACGGCCGGACCTGGTGGGTTACCCGCGCGCGCCCCAAAGTCGATCGCATTGCCTGTCCGTGGCTGATCCGGCGCTTCGTTGATCCCGATGCCCGGTTCCTGTTCGTCGCCCCGGGCGAGGTGCTGACCGTCGCGGCGCAGCAGCAAGCCGAACCGTTCGACATCGCGGACGAGGGCGTCTTCTGGAGCCACCGCGGCGAGCGCTGCACTTTCGACGTGATGGTCGAGGCGTTCGGACTCGAAAAGCATGAACCGCTGATGCGACTGGCCGCGATCGTGCGGGGTGCCGACACCGACCGGCTCGATCTGGTGCCGGAAGCGGCCGGGCTGCTCGCCATCTCGCTTGGGCTGTCGCGCATCCACAGCGACGATCACGCCCAGCTCGATGCGGGGATGGCGGTGTACGATGCGCTCTATCGCTGGTGCCGCGACGCGCAGGGCGAGAAGCACAACTGGTCCTCGCATCAGCCGGCGCGCGGGAAGGTTTCCGCATGACCGCGGTGACGGTGGGCGCCGCGATCCCGGCGCGTCCGGAGCCGGTCACGCTCGGTCAGGCATTCTGGGTCTGGCTGCGTATCGCGATGCTCTCGTTTGGCGGCCCGGCCGGGCAGATCGCGGTCATGCACCGCATCCTCGTCGACGAGAAACGCTGGATCGGCGAGCAGCGCTTCCTGCACGCGCTCAACTATTGCATGTTGCTGCCCGGCCCCGAGGCGCAGCAGCTCGCCACGTATATCGGCTGGCTGATGCACCGCACGAAGGGCGGCATCGTCGCCGGCGTGCTGTTCGTCGCTCCCGGCGCCGTCGCCATCATGGCGCTGAGCTGGATCTATGTCCTCTATGGTCGCGTCGGCATCGTCTCTGCCCTGTTCTTCGGCCTGAAATGCGCGGTGCTGGCCGTCGTGCTTCAGGCAGTGGTGCGGATCGGCGGGCGGGCGCTCAAGACGCTGCCGGCACGGATGCTCGCAGCGGCTGCCTTCGCGCTGATCTTCTTCGTCGGCGCGCCATTCCCGCTGATCGTGCTGGGTGCCGGCCTGGTTGGCTGGTGGTCTGCCCGGCAGGGCAGCACGGCCTTTCGGGGTGGCGGCCACGGCGCCTCCAGGGGTGCGATCGTGGCCGACGCGGACACGCTGCTCGGTGAGGAACTGCCGGCCCATGCGCGGCCGACGTGGCGGCAGACGGTCCGCACGGCGGTGGTCTGGCTCGCGCTCTGGCTCCTGCCGGTCGCGGCGTTGTTGGTCGTGCTCGGTCGCGACGACGTGTTCAGCCGCATCGCGACCTTCTTCTCGACGATGGCGATGGTGACGTTCGGAGGGGCCTACGCCGTGCTCGCCTATGTCGCGCAGCAGGCGGTGGAGAATTACGGCTGGCTTGGGCCGAAGGAGATGCTGGACGGCCTCGGCATGGCGGAAACGACACCCGGACCGCTCATCATGGTCCTGCAATTCGTCGGCTTTCTCGGCGCCTACCGTGATGCGGGCAGCCTGTCGCCGCTGGTGGCCGGTACGTTGGGCGGCTTGCTTGCGACCTGGGTGACGTTTGTGCCGTGTTTCTTATGGATATTCCTTGGCGCCCCCTTCATTGAACGGCTTCGCGGAAACGTCGCGGTCGCCAGCGCTCTCTCCGCCATCACGGCGGCCGTCGTAGGGGTTGTCCTCAATCTCGCGGTCTGGTTCGCCCTCCACACGCTGTTCCGTGCGACGGTAATGGTCAAGGCTGGACCGATCCGCTTCGACGCGCCGGTGTTATCCAGCATCGATCCAGCCGCCCTCTTTCTCGCGGTGGGTGCCGGCTGCGCGATATTCATGACGCGGGCAGGCGTCATCACGACCTTGCTGGCGACTTCCGCCGCCGGCCTGGCGCTTCACGGCTTCGGAGCGATCCCGTAAGGGCGTTCGTGCCACCTCACGATGACGCTTCCGTAGCTTCAGTGGCGAGCACGAGGTCTGCTCCTGAGCATAGGCGACCTGCCGAGCGGGTACTCGCCGGGTGCACTGGGCATCGCCGCCGGCACGCCGCGAAGCGTAATGCGGATTGTGGCGGTTAGTGCGCATCCCCGGTCTCAGACGAAAGTCGATCAAGCCAGGCCTGTGCCTGCTTTGGCTCACCCACGGCATGGGATGTGACGGATCCCCGCGACTGGAGGAACTGCCGATGCAATTCGAACGCGGGCAGTGCCAGTTGACCCCTGATCTTATCGATTGCCCCAGCCATTTCGGTGAGGCTGTCGACAACGGGGGCAATCACCGCGCGGGTCCGACGATCTCCATGGTGATCGAACAGCCCCCACTTTCCCGCGGCCGTAGCTCGCAATGCGGTGACGAGCTGCTCACGATACTCGGCCTCAAGGTCCAGGCGGCGAGAATCTAGTTGTTCGAGGCGGTCAGCTTTGGCCATCAGTCGAAGCTTACAGGAGCAAGCTGATGTCCGCTACCAGGCGATCACCGCCGATGATCGCCTGGTAGCGGACACAGCACCGACCACCACCAGGTTCATGGGATCGGCGGTTGCCTATCCCGGCATGGGCGGAGCCGCCCTGCGGCGGCCGGCACTTTCAGCGCCACGACGTGAAGCCGCCCGGCAGCACGCAGAGGCAGAGGCCGCTCGATGGCGGAGCTTGAACGGCCTGTCGGGTGGTATAGCGTTCCGGCAGGCGGCGTCCGTCAGCATCCGGTGCCAGATCGATGCGGTACAGTGATGTGGATCGCGTCCGGTTGCGACAGCGGACAACGCTTCCCGCATGGGAGAGCGAGTCCGTCCAGGCTTATGAGACAAACTGAAATGATGGAAGTGGCGGAGAGGGTGGGATTCGAACCCACGGTACCGTTGCCGGCACGCCGCATTTCGAGTGCGGTGCATTCGACCACTCTGCCACCTCTCCGCGAGGGTCACCAGGGGCCGGTCGGCACACCCGGTGGCAGGTCGAGGCGCGGCCCCTAGCCTGCCGTCGCATCGGACGCAAGCGCATCTCGTGTTGTGCCGCGCGATTTCCGCACTAGATACGATGCATGACCCGCGAAGTGCAGGCTGATACTCGCCACCACGATCCGATCGCTCCGCCGATCGCCCCCCCGGTAGTCCACGCCCGCTTCTCGATCGGCGACGTGGTGCGCCACCGCATGCTCGATTTTCGCGGCGTGATCTTCGACGTCGATCCCGTCTTCGCCAATAGCGAGGAATGGTATGAGTCGATTCCCGAGACGCTGCGCCCGCGCAAGGATCAACCGTTTTACCACCTGCTCGCCGAGAATCTCGAATCGAGCTACGTCGCCTATGTCAGCCAGCAGAACCTGGAGCATGACGACAGCGACGAACCCGTCGAGCACCCGGCGATCGCCGGCCTGTTCGATCGGCTGGCCGACGGGCGTTACGGATTGAAGCCGCTGCATCGCCATTGAATGGCGATCGTCGGACATCATGATCGGGGAATCGGTTGACATCCGCCGGGGGCTATCTTAACCGCCACCCTTCAACCGCTCGGCTTCGTCCGTAGCGGTCCATGACATTTGGGAAGCAATTCCCGTTGAAGGAAACATCGTAGCCATGTTCGCAGTCGTGCGCACGGGCGGCAAGCAGTATCGCGTCGCCGCCGGAGACAAGATCGTCGTCGAGAAGATCGAGGGCGAGGCCGGCGCGTCCGTGACGCTGGGTGATGTGCTGCTCGCTGGCGAGGGCGCGGAGCTGAAGGACGTCGCGGGCCTGACCGTCGCCGCCGAAATCATCGCCCAGGCGAAGGGTGAGAAGGTGATCGTTTTCAAGAAGCGTCGCCGCCACAACTATCGTCGCCGCAACGGCCATCGCCAGAACCACACGATCCTCAAGATCGTCTCGGTCGGCTGAGCCCAGAAGCGCGGAAGGAACAGACACAATGGCACATAAGAAAGCAGGCGGTTCGTCGCGTAACGGTCGTGATTCGGCCGGTCGGCGCCTCGGCGTGAAGAAGTTCGGCGGTCAGGAAGCGATCGCGGGCAACATCCTCGTGCGCCAGCGCGGCACGAAGTTCTATCCGGGCCGCAACGTCGGCATCGGCAAGGACCACACCCTTTTCGCACTCGTCGATGGCCGCGTGGTATTCCACGACGGCAAGCTGGGCCGTAAATTCTGCTCGGTGGACATGATTGCGGCCGCGGCCGAATAACATCGGGTAACCAAGCGGGTTGCCCACCAGGGTGACCCGGGGTTCCGCCAAGGAACCCAGCCAGACAAGGGAGACGGGTCCGCCCCGGCTCCCTTTTTTTCATGCTCCCTTCCCCCGGATGTCCAGTGTCGCGCCAGCGTCATCGATGCGTGGCAGGCCCCGACGAGGAGAGTGAGCATGTTCGCGTTGACGCCCCGCTTGACGTTACGGCCCGGTTGGCTGGAGGACGCACCCGCGCTGACGCGCGCGATCGGCCATGCGGCGGTCGTCAATTGCCTCGCGCGCGCGCCATGGCCGTATGCGCTGGATGACGCCGCGGCGTTCCTGTCGCTGCCGCACGGCCCTGCCGAGCCGCGCTTCGTCATCATCGATCGTCAGCACGCGTACCGGCTGGTCGGCGGTATCGGGCTGCACCGCGCCGACAACGGCGACCACGAGCTCGGCTATTGGCTGGCACCGGATGCATGGGGGCGTGGGTACGCGACCGAGGCGGGTCGCGCCGTCCTGGACATCGCACGCCACGCGCTGCCGATCACGCGCATCGTCGCCTACCACCATGCGGACAATCCGGCCTCGGGCCGCGTCCTGCGCAAGCTCGGCTTCATCGAGGGCGGTCGCTCGCAACGCTTCTCGTTGGCGCGGGGCGCAATGGTCGAGGCCGTCGACTTCGCGCTCGATCTCGATGCGGAAGACACCCGTACCGACGCCGCGATGCCGATCGCGGCGTGAACGCCCGGGTACGCTGCCGCGCGCACCCGGGCGCGCCCCGGCGGCTGGAATGCGGTGAGCGGCGCCCTCAAGCGGCAAGCGGCCCGGACCCAAGTCCCCGGACATGGTGCGACCCTGTGACGCACCGCCAGACGTAGAAGCAGCTCCCCGGATCATGTCCGCGACGATCGGGAGTTTCAATGAACGCCCCCTGCCCACAAGCTCCACGCCGGACGCGACCGCCGCCCGGCGCGCGGCGCTGCGCCCGGCCCTCTCCGCTGACGTCGGCGTCACGCCACAATCCGCGGCAGCACCGCCGCTTCGTAGTCGCTTTCCGCCAGCGCGATCAGCGCGCGATCGTCATGCTTCCACGGGTGGAAGCCGGGCAGGAAATACGCCGCCCAGACCCCGGCCACCTTGCGCGCCATGCCGGGGTTGCCGAACGCATACCACGCCATCCGCGCCCACACCCGCGGCCCCGTCAGCCCGTCCTGCCGCAGCAACTCGGCCATGCCGCGCGCACGGCCATGCACGAACCGCCACGTCGTGATCAGCATCACCAGCGCCTTGATCCGCCAGCGCGTGAAGCGCGGCCACGCCCGCGTCGCGTGTAGCCACGTGTCATAGGCGACGCCCTTGTGCTCGATCTCCTCCGCGGCGTGCCACAGCCACAGCGCGCGCGCCTGTTCGTCGCCGCCCGCCAGATGCTTCGGGTTCGCGATCAGTTCGTGCGCCAGCATCGCGGTGAAATGCTCCAGCGCGCTCGTCGCCGCCAGGCTGCCGATCGGCGGGCGGCCCCTGGTCAGCGCCAGCGCGGCATCGACGTCGCGCTCCAGCAGCGTGGTGTCATATCCCTGCTCGGCGACGTGGCGGTTGAACGCGACATGCTCGCGCGTGTGGATCACCTCCTGCTTTACGAAGGCGTTGATCTCGCGCGCCAGCCGCGGCGGCGTGCCCTCGCGAAAGCGGCGCACGCTGTCGACGAAGAACCCCTCCCCTTTCGGGAACGTCACGGACAGCGCGTTGTAGAAGGCGGTCCCATACGGGTCGTCGTTCAGCCACCAACGCCGGATCGCCTGCCCGCGCCCGAATCGCCGGTCGCGCGGCGTGATCGTCAGGTCGGCAGGGGTGGTTGCTTTCGCCACGGAAACCTCCACTAGGGATAGACACAGCGCTCTAACTTACACTGGTGTAAATAGTGGCCTCCGCTCCCAATGCAACTCCTCGCCGGCGGCTCAGCCCCGAGGCGTCGCGCGACGCGGCGCTGGAGGCGGCGCGCGCGCTGCTGGTGGCGGAAGGCCCGGGGGCGGTGACGCTGAAGGCGGTGGCGGGGCGGATCGGGCGCACGCATGCCAATCTCCTCCACCATTTCGGCTCGGCGGACGGGCTGCAATCGGCGCTGATCCAGCGGATGACGGCGCATGTCGTCGCCCCGATCCGCGACGCCGCCCGCCGCTCGCGCGAGCGTAAGGATCCGGCCGAATTGGTCGACGTCGTCTTCGACGCGTTCGGCGCGAACGGTGCCGGGGCGCTGGCGAGCTGGATGATCCTGAACGGCAACCAGGACGCGCTCGACCCGATCCTCACCGCGGTCCACGACCTCGTCGAGGAACTCTCGCGCGAGGAACAGCGCCCCGACGCCCCGATCAAGGACGAGACGCTGCAGCTGGTGCTGGCGGCGCTGGGCGATGCGCTGCTCGGCGCGCCGATGGCGCGCGCGCTGGGCTTGCCACGCGGTCGCGCACGCGCGCTCGCACGGCAGATGCTGTTGCGCGACCGCGGGCTGTGAGGGGCGGGATCGCTGTTAGTGGCGCACGCGCCGCTTACGCCCGATACTCGAGGTTGAAGGGAAGAGCCATTCGCCACCGTTCAGCCTCCGGCCTCGCGACCGTCACGATCCGCGGCGACGCGGCGCAATTCAGCAGGTGGAGTGCAATAGCGCTCCTACGGCGCGGTCGACCGCCAGCGTGTTGTAAAGACTAACGGCGTCGTTAGTCTCTCGTATGTGCACGACGAGGCCGGCATCAGCGAGCACGACTAGCGTCTCCGGCATCGTCTCCAGCATCAGGTGCATGCCCCGACTGAGTATTACAACTTCACTGCTCTTATCGATCAATTCCTGCACGTCTGCCGGTTGAATACCCGGTCGATGCCGAGTGCCAGTTTCCCGCCAGTCCCATTCGCGCCCGCCGCCGGGATACAGCTTGAGGTCGCGCGCACGCGGTATCCCCTCGGCCTCGATCATCCCCCAAGATATGCGGCAAACTTTGGGGGATGGTTTAACAGGCATTGCACCGCCGCTCAGCATTGTCGCCCGGCGCATTCCGGGAGCGAACTTAAGTGGTCTAACACTCGTAGCAGGCACTGCCCAGAACCTCCGCAAAATGGCGAGGCTCATCCCTATGCCAAGTCCGTTTTCCACCACGTTGTGCCGTTCCGGCGGCTCCGAGCCGACCGGATCACCCGCAATCCGACCGGCTCCTATCGGGCGGAAAAGCGGACAGGCGGGAAGCGCCGATTGCGGTCAATCGCACGACCGCATACCCTTCCTGGATGCGGTCCTTTGTTTCCCTGCTCCTTCCGTTGCTCGCAGCCTGCGACGCTTGGCCCACCGTCGTGGATAATCGGACTCAGTCGCAGTTGACGGTGCGCTATCTTCATCGCGATTACGATCAATGGTCAGCGCCGTTTCCCGTCTCAGCGGGTAAAGCGATGCCGTTAGCTAGAGCCCATTGGATACAGGACGTTCGCGCGCTTCGCATCGACGACGGATCTAGGTCTTATTCTGTCTCCGGAGACGCCCTGCAAAGGATAAAAGACGCTTGCCCAAGCACCGAGATGGGGCGACGCTTCTCTACCGCGGGCACCTGCTACTTGATCTACTTAGGCGTCGGCCGATTACAGACGATGGCAGCAACCCCGCGAGGTCTTGAATATGAGGAGGTAGGGAACGGCAGCTAATCTGCTCGCAGCGTAAAAAGCTGCTGGCCCGCTAACCACCAAACCCTGTCACCCACCGCCCGGAAGAAGCCGCGTCGCCGGTCGCGCGCAAGCCCGCCCCCGCCGCGTGCGCTCCGATATCGCTTTGGCGGCGCTAAAGCGCTAAGCCGCGCCCCATGCACTTTCTCGATCAAGCGAAAATCTTCGTCCGCTCCGGCGGGGGCGGTCCCGGCGCCGTCAGCTTCCGGCGCGAAAAGTTCATCGAATATGGCGGGCCGGACGGCGGCAACGGCGGCAAGGGCGGCGACATCGTGTTCGAGGCGGTCGCCGGGCTCAACACGCTGATCGACTTCCGCTACACCCAGCATTTCCGCGCACCGCGCGGGCTCGGCGGATCGGGCAGCAACCGCACCGGCGGCGGTGGCGACGATCTGGTCATCAAGGTACCGGTCGGCACGCAGATCCTGGCCGATGACGAGGAGCGCACGCTGCTGGCCGACCTGACGCGCGTCGGGGAGCGAATCACCTTCCTGCGCGGCGGCGACGGCGGGCGCGGCAACGCCAGCTACAAGACCTCCACCAACCGTGCGCCGCGCCAGCACGGCACCGGCTGGCCGTATGAGGAGGCGTGGGTGTGGCTGCGGCTGAAGCTGCTCGCCGATGCCGGGCTGGTCGGGCTGCCCAACGCCGGCAAGTCGACCTTCATCAACCAGGTGACGAACGCGCAGGCCAAGGTCGGCGCCTACGCCTTCACCACCACGCGCCCGCAATTGGGCGTGGTCCGCCACAAGCAGCGCGAGTTCGTGGTCGCCGACATCCCCGGCCTGATTGCAGGCGCAGCGGAGGGCGCCGGTATCGGCGACCGCTTCCTGGGACATATCGAGCGTTGTCGCGTGCTGCTCCACCTGATCGATGCCAACGATGCCGACGTGGCCGAAAGCTACCGCATCGTCCGCGACGAGCTGAACGCTTATGGCGGCGGCCTCGACGAGAAGCCGGTGGTCGTCGCGCTCAACAAGATCGACACGCTCGACGACGAACTGATCGCGGCGCTCTCGGCCGAGCTGGAGGAAGCGAGCGGCGCGGAAGTGATCCCGATCTCCGGTGCGAGCGGGGTCGGCGTCGACTGGGCGCTCGACCGCTTGCTGGAGGCGATCCCGACCCCGGGGCGTCCGGTCGAGGACGACGGCGAGGAAGATACGCTGGAATGGTCACCGGTGTGAGCCGTTAACGACGAAACTGACCTGCACTATCGGACAAACCGATCTGCTCGGCTATGCGAGGAGCGGAAAGGTACGTTTATGATCGAGATCAGGTTGCGTTCGTTGATGGCGGTGGCCGGGCTGGCGCTGCTGGCGTCCTGCGGCGGGGAAGACGCGGACACCGCTGCTCCGATCACAGGGGTTACGCCGACGCCGACGCCTTTGCCGTCGCCGTCGCCGTCGCCGGCAACGTCCCCCGCCCCGGCCCCCGCTCCGACGCCGTCACCGACACCCTCCCCGACCGTGGCGCCCACGCCGACGACCGTGGCGGTGGTGCCATATACGCTCGGGTCGTTGACCTACACGCTGCCCGCGGACACCCCCGCGGACAAGGCCGCGGCAATCCGTGATGCGATGG
Source organism: Sphingomonas phyllosphaerae 5.2 (assembly GCF_000419605.1). Lineage (NCBI taxonomy): Bacteria > Pseudomonadati > Pseudomonadota > Alphaproteobacteria > Sphingomonadales > Sphingomonadaceae > Sphingomonas > Sphingomonas phyllosphaerae. The sequence goes on from NZ_ATTI01000001.1 coordinate 3,123,117, forward strand.
ATTTCGCGGTCGACCACAGCAATGCGCTCGGTGCGTTCCACGGCAACGTCAACGTCGTCTACGATGCGGGCGTGCCGACGGCGGACGCGGGCTATCTCCGCACGATCCGCTTTGGCGGGTCGATCGGCCGGCGCGTGGCCCTGCACGAACTGGCGCATTGGCTCGGCTCCGGCTCGGTCGGCGAATGGGACCAGCTGGTGCGCGCAGGTCGTTTCACCGGCGCGCTGACGGTGGCACGGATCACGGCGTACGAAGGCCCGGCGGCGTGGCTGAACGCGGACGGCCAGCATTTCTGGCCATACGGATTGAACTACGATCGCGAATTCAGCGAGACCCAGCGCAACACGCAACTGGTCAGCGCGCAGGTCGTCGACATGGGGCGCGGCGGGGACGCGACGGCGGCGATCGCCGGGACGCGCCGCTTCCAGAACAGGTCCAGCGGCATCGTCCTGCAGGCGGTCGCCGCCGCCGGCGTACCGTCGCAGGGCCCCTCGATGAGCGGGGACGACCAGCAATGGCGCGTCATCTTTGCGGACGGGTTCATCACGCTCGCCAATGTCACGGACGGTCGGATGATCCAGGCGAGCGGCACCGGTGACGGCGTCGCAGCGGTCCTCGCCGCACCCGCGACGACCCCCGCGCAGCAATGGGAGATGCTGCCGACCGGCGACGGCTGGTTCCTGCTGCGCAACCGCGCGACCCGCACCTGCCTCGACAATGTCGGCGACGTCGCTGCCGGCGCCGCGATCCGGCTGTGGGGATGCGGCTTCCATCCCAACCAGCAATGGCGATTGATCCGCTGACGGCATTGCTGGGCGCGGGGGGCGTGGCTAACGCTGTCGGCGTCATGTCGCTGTTCCCGCCCGCCACCTGCCCGCGGCTGATCGTCAAGATCGGCTCGGCCCTGCTCGTCGATCCCGATGGCGGGGTGCGCCGCGCTTGGCTGGAGGCGGTCGCCCGCGACATCGCCCGACGCACCGCCGCGGGGCAGCAGGTGGCCGTCGTCTCGTCCGGTGCGATCGCGCTGGGCGCGCGGCGGCTGGGGCTTGCGAAGGGCGGACGCGCGAGCCTGGAGGATGCGCAGGCGGCGGCGGCGACCGGGCAGATCGCGCTGGCCGGCGTCTGGGCGGACGTGCTGGCGGCGCAGGGGCTCACCGCCGCGCAGATGCTGGTGACGCTCGGCGACCTGGAGGAGCGGCGCCGCTACCTGAACGCCGCCGCGACGCTCGGGCGGCTGCTGCAACTGGGCACCGTGCCGGTCATCAACGAGAACGATTCGGTCGCCACGGAGGAGATCCGATTCGGCGACAACGATCGGCTGGCGGCGCGCATCGCACAGGCGGCGGGCGCGCAGGGGGTGTTGCTGCTGTCCGATATCGACGGCCTCTACGATCGCAATCCGGCGCTGCCCGGCGCGCAGCATATCCGGCGCGTCGAGCGGATCGACGCCGCGATCGAGGCGATGGCCGATCGCGGCTCGGCCTCTGGGATGGGATCGGGCGGGATGGTGTCGAAGATCGCCGCCGCGCGGATCGCCAATGCCGCGGGTGCGAGCCTCGCGATCGCATCCGGCCGCGTCGAACATCCGCTGTCCGCCGATGCCCGCCACACGTTGTTCGTCGCGGAGCGCACGGCCCCGGCGCGCAAGGCGTGGCTCGCCGGTGGCCTCACCGCCGCGGGTGCAATCCATGTCGATGCCGGCGCGGCGCACGCGCTGACCGAGGGGCGCAGCCTGCTCGCCGCCGGGGCGACCCGCGTCGAGGGCGGGTTCGCACGCGGCGACCTCGTCACGATCGCCGGCCCGGCCGGACCGATCGCGCGCGGCCTGTCCGAATATGACGCCGCCGACGCCGCGCGGCTGCTCGGGCGACGCAGCGACGAGCATGCGGCGCTGCTCGGCTACGCCCCGCGCGCGGCGCTGGTCCACCGCAATCACATGGCGCTGCTGTGATCCTGGCGATCACCGGCGGCACCGGCTTCGTCGGCGGGCACCTGATCGACCGCGCGCTGGCCGCCGGGCATCAGGTACGCGCGCTCGCCCGCCGTGCGCAGCCGCCGCGCACCGGCGTGACATGGATCGCGGGGGCACTGGACGATACCGACGCCGTATCGGCGCTGGTCTCCACCGCGGCGGCGGTGATCCACGTCGCGGGGTCGGTCAACGCCCCCGATCGCGCCGCCTTCGCCGCCGCCAACATCGACGGCACGCGCACGATCGTCGCGGCGGCGCAGACCTGGGACGTCAAGCGCTTCGTCCACGTCTCGTCGCTGGCCGCGCGCGAACCCGGACTGTCCAACTACGGCTGGTCGAAGGCCGGTGCCGAAGAGGCGGTACGCGAAAGCGGTTTGTCGTGGACGATCGTCCGCCCGCCCGGCGTCTACGGCCCCGGCGACTTGGAGCAGCGCGACCTGTTCCGCGCCGCCGCGCGCGTCGGTATCGTGCCGATGCCGCCGCGCGGGCGCTTGTCGATCCTCCACGCCGCCGATCTGGCCGACCTGCTGCTCGCGCTGGCCGCGATGCCGGGCGACCGCGCGATCTACGAACCCGCGGATGCGAGCGGCGCGCTCGGCTACGACGATTTCGCGCGCGCGATCGGCCGCGCGGTCGGACGGCGCGTGCTGCCGGTGTCGCTGCCTGCCGCGTTGCTGCGCACCGCCGCGCGCGCCGACCGGCTGCTGCGCGGCACGCAGGCCAAGCTGACTGCCGATCGCGTCGCCTATATGGTCCATCCCGACTGGACCGCCGACCCCGCGAAGGCCCCGCCCCCGGCGCTGTGGCAGCCGCGGATCGGCACGGACGAAGGGCTATCCGACACGGCCCGGTGGTATCGCGCCCACGGCTTGCTATAGCACAGCCCGACAAACGCCGCATTTCGGGGCCAAAGCACATCCATGACCGACCGCACCACCATTCTCGACACGCTGCGCGCGCAGATCGAACCCTTCAACAAGAAGGGCGTCGCCGTGACCGAAGCGACCACGTTCCAGGGCGACCTGGAATGGGATTCGCTGACCGTCATGGATTTCGTCGCCGCGATCGAGGACGAGTTCGAGATCATCATCACGATGAACATGCAGGCCGAAATCGAGACGGTCGGCCAATTGGCTGACGCGGTCGAGAAGCTGAAGGGCTGAGCGGCATGACCGAGAGCGGCCTCCAGCCCGAAGCGCTGTCCCCCGAGGCACTGGCCGGCGCGCCGGCGATGGCGCCGACCGCGCACGATCTGTTCGCGAAGTTCGATCCGCTGCTCGCCGAACGCGATGCGTTGATGGCATCGGGCGTGCGCGATCCGTTCGGGATCGTGATGGAGCAAGTCCTCTCCCCCACCACCGCGGTGATCCGCGGCAGGGAGACGATCCTGCTCGGCACCTACAATTACATGGGCATGACGTTCGACCCGGACGTGATCGCCGCCGGCACGCGCGCGCTGGAACAGTTCGGCAGCGGCACCAACGGCAGCCGGATGCTCAACGGCACGTTCCGCGACCATGTCGAGGCAGAGGACGCGCTGAAGGAATTCTACGGCGCCAGCGGGGCGATCGTCTTCTCGACCGGCTACCAGGCGAACCTCGGCACGATCTCGACGATCGCGGGGCGTGGCGAATACGTCATCCTCGACGCCGACAGCCATGCGTCGATCTACGATGGCTGCAAGATGGGCGACGCGGAGGTGGTCCGCTTCCGCCACAATTCGGTCGAGGATCTCGACAAGCGCCTCGGCCGCCTGCCCAGGGAGCCGGGCAAGCTGGTGGTGCTGGAGGGCGTCTACTCGATGCTCGGCGACATCGCGCCGCTGCGCGAAATGGTCCAGGTATCGAAGAAGCACGGCTGCATGGTGCTCGTCGACGAAGCGCATTCGATGGGCTTCTTCGGGGAGCACGGCCGCGGCGTATACGAAGCGCAGGGGCTCGTGCTGGGCGAGGACGTCGATCTGGTGATCGGCACCTTCTCGAAGTCGGTCGGCACGGTCGGCGGCTTCTGCATCTCGAACCATCCCAAGTTCGAGGGGCTGCGCTTCTCGTGCCGCCCGTACATCTTCACCGCCTCGCTGCCGCCGTCGGTGGTGGCGACCGCCGCCACGTCGGTGCGCAAGCTGATGACCGCGCACGACAAGCGCGCGCGGCTGTGGAACAATGCGCGCCAGCTTCATGCCGGGCTGAAAGGCCTCGGCTTCGCGCTCGGCACCGACGATTGCGACTCGGCGATCGTCGCGGTGATCCTGCGCGATCAACAGCAGGCGGTGATGATGTGGCAGGCGTTGCTGGAAGCCGGTCTGTACGTGAACGTCGCCCGCCCGCCCGCCACGCCGTCCGGCACGTTCCTGCTGCGCTGCTCGATCTGTGCCGAGCATAGCAGCGAGCAGATCACGCGTGTGATCAGCATGTTCGCGGCGGCCGGGCGCCTTGCCGGCGCGACCGGCTGAGCAGGCGTTTTTAGGATCCGTTAACGATTATTAACTAACGTCGCGGGCGTGAGCGATCCCGACGAAACCCGGCCACCGCTGGCCAGCGCCTGGCGCACCATCACGCTCGCCGTGATGGCGGTCGCCGGTGCGGTCGTGCTCGCGCTGCTCGTCGTCACGCTGGCCGAAGTCAACGGCCAGCGCGATCGCGCCCTCGCCTCGCAGCGCCGCAGCTACAACGTGATGATCCTCGCGCGCACGGTGCAGGGCACGATCGCGCATTCGGAGGCGTCGCTCGGACGCTACGTCATCTCCGGCGATCAGCAGCTCGGGCAGGTCTATTACGACGATTGGCGTCGTGCCCGGCAGGCGATCAGGCGGCTGGTCAAGCTGGTGTCGGACAATGCCGTTCAGCGTCAACACGTCGGCGCATTGAACGCGGCGTTCGAGGAACGCGGCGGCGAGCTCGCACGCGTCGCGCTCAGCACCAATTACGGGCAGAACAGCCAGGCGCTGTCGCGTTTCTATCAGGCGCGCACCAGCACCGCGCTCACGCACATCAACGACGCGTTGGACGGGATCATCAGCGACGAACGACTGCTGCTGCAGATGCGTACCGCGCAGGCGCGCGCATCGGTGCATCGCTCGACGACGATCGCCAAGGTGCTGGCGGTGTTCGGCGTGCTGCTGGTCGGCGGCGGTATCGCGATGGGGTGGGTGATGGTCGACGCGCTGACCGATCGCGCCGCAGCCCGCGGCGAAGCGGAGAGCGAGCGGCTGCGCGCGGACGAGCTGGCCGCGGCGGTGGCAAACGCCACCGCCGAATTGCGCGCGCAGGAAGCGCGACTGCGGCAGGTGCAAAAAATGGAGGCGGTCGGGCAGCTGACCGGCGGCATCGCCCACGATTTCAACAACATGCTCGCGGTGGTCGTCAGCGGGATCGAGCTTGCCGCGCGCCACCTTCCACCCGGCGCCACCGAAGCGGCCCGCCATCTGGACGGCGCGCGCGATGGTGCCGACCGCGCCGCAGCGCTGACCGGGCGGCTGCTGGCCTTCGCGCGGGAGACCGCGATCAACCCCGAGTCGATCGGCGCGGGCGCGTTGTTCGCCGGGCTGGGCGACCTGCTGACGCGCTCGCTGGGCGACGGCATGACCCTGCTGCTCGAGGACGACAGCGACGGGTGGTGCGCGCGCGTCGATCGCGTCCAGCTCGAAAACACGCTGGTCAATCTCGCGGTCAATGCGCGTGATGCGATGGCCGGACGCGGTACGCTGACGATCCGTGCCGGTCGCGCGACGACCGCCGCCGGCGCGTTCATGTCGCTGGCGGTCACCGACACCGGCTGCGGGATCGCACCGGCGGTGCTGGACCGGGTGTTCGAGCCGTTCTTCACCACCAAGCCGCTCGGCAAGGGCACCGGGCTGGGCCTCAGCCAGACGTTCGCCTTCGCGCGGCAGGTCGGCGGCGAGGTGACGATCGCGTCGGTCGTCGGCCAGGGCACGACCGTCACGTTGCTGCTGCCGCGCGACCGCGTCGATGCCCCGCCGGTCCCGGCCGCCGTGGTGGCGCTCCCGCTCTCCGCCGCCGAGACGACGCCGCTGGCGGTGCTGGTCGTCGAGGACGATCCGCGCGTGCTGTCCGCGACGATGGAGGCGCTTGCCGAGCTCGGCCATTATCCGGTCGCGTGCGACGACCCGGCCGATGTCGCGGATGCGCTGGCCGCGATGAAGCAGGTCGACCTGATCCTGTCCGACGTGCTGATGCCGACGCTGACCGGGCCGGAGATGATCGCGACGCTGCCCGGCGCCTTCGCCCATATCCCGGTGCTGTTCATCACCGGTTTCGCCGGCGAGGCGGGCGGCGGTATCGACCTGGGGGATCGCCCCGTGCTGCGCAAGCCGTTCACGCTCGCGGGGCTGGACCGCGCGGTCGCGAACGCCGCACTGCGCATCGATCCGGCCGCGCTCGCCGCCGAATAGCCGAAATCGCCTGCTGACGCGCTCGCGTACGCGCCCTATAGCCGGTCGCTCCGTCCCCGACCCAAAGGCAGCGCCGCCCCGCCCATGACCTCGATCGACCGCTACATGGCCCGGCTGATCGCGCTGCCGCTCTTCTCGACGCTGCTGATCTCGGCGATGCTGCTGATCCTCGACCGGATCCGCCGCCTCTTCGATTTCGTCGCGACGCAGGGCGGGCCGGTCAGCGTGGTCTGGAAGATGCTCGCGAACCTGCTGCCCGAATATCTCGGGCTCGGCATACCGATCGGGCTGATGCTCGGCGTGCTGCTCGCCTTCCGCCGCATCGCGACATCCAGCGAGCTGGACGTCATGCGCGCCGTCGGGATGAGCTACGGGCGGCTGCTGCGCGTGCCCTTCTATTACGCGATCGTGCTGGCGGCGCTGAACATCGCGATCGTCGGCTATGTCCAGCCGCAGGCGCGCTACGCCTACGAGCAATTGCGTTTCGAGCTGCGCACCGGTGCGCTCGGCGCCTCGATCAAGGTCGGCGAATTCACGCATCTCGGCAACCGCATGACGCTGCGGATCGAGCGCAGCCAGGATCGCGGCCGCAAGCTGTCGGGGATCTTCGTCCATGCCGAATCGCCGAAGGGCGACTGGGTCGGCGTCACCGCGGCGACCGGGCAGTTCCTCGCGACCGATGACCCCAACGTCATCATCTTCCGCCTGACCAACGGCACGCTGATCCACAACCGCCCGGACTTCAAGACGCCGCGCACGCTCACCTTCACCGCGCACGACCTGCCGATCAACCTGCCGCGCTTCGAAAGCTTCCGCACGCGTGGCGGCAAGAACCTCGAATATACGTTGCCCGAACTCGCGAAACTCGGTCACGCGCCGAAGCTGAGCGAGCAGCAGCGCGACGGCAGCCGCGCCGAATTCCATTTCCGGCTGGTGGAAGTCGCGTCGATGTTCCTGCTGCCGCTGCTGGCGGTCGCGCTGGGCGTGCCGCCCAAGCGGTCGACCTCCGCGCTCGGGGTCTTCCTCTCGATCGTGATGGTCGTCACCTATCACAAGATCAATCAATATGCGGCGTCGCTCGGCGAGCGCGGGGCGGTCGATCCGGCGATCGCGCTCTGGGTGCCGTTCGTGGTCTTCGCCGCGGTGATCCTGTGGATGTACCACACCATCGCCAACGTGCCCGGCGGACAGCCGATCGGCGCGCTGGAACGGTTCTTCGGCAAGGCATGGGCGATGATCGCGCGCTACTTCCCGGGACGGCGCCGCAAGGAGGCCCGCGCATGACCGCGATGTTCCCGTCGCGCACCGTCGCGATCTACATGGCGCGGCTGTTCCTGACGCGCACCTTCGGTATCCTGTTCGGATTGGTGCTGGTGCTCCAGACGCTCGACCTGCTCAGCGAAAGCGGGCGCGTGCTTGCGACCGCCGGAAACGGCGATGCGGAGGTGTGGCGCTACGTCTCGCTGCGCGCGCCGCAGCTGATCTCCACCTTCCTGCCCTTCTCGGTGCTGCTGGGCACGATCCTGACGCTGATCACGATGAACGCCAACAGCGAGATCGTCGCACTGAAGGCGTCCGGCCTGTCCGCGCATCAGGTGCTGGCGCCGCTGGTGATCGCCAGCGTCGGCATCGCGATCGTGACCTTCGCCTTCAACGACCGCGTCGTCAGCCGTGCCACCGCCGAACTCAGTGCGTGGCAGAAGGTGAACTACGGGCAGATGCCGATCGATCGCGGCAACCGCAGCAACGTGTGGGTGCGCGCGGGCGACGATCTGATCCAGGCCGACACGATCGGCGGACGCGGCGCGGGCGCGCAGCTGGGTGGCGTCACCCTCTACCAGCGCAACCCGGACGGGGGCTTGCGCGGGCTGATCTCCGCGCCGCGCGGCGTGCGCGCCGGCGACGGCTGGCGGATCTGGCCGGCGAAGCGCTTCGACGTGGCGGCGGGCACCGTGACCCGGCTGGGCGCGACGATCGTTGGACGCGGGGTGACGCCGGACCAGTTCACGCTCGCCAGCGTCGATGGCGACGCGTTGTCGTTCAAGGGCCTGCGCGAGGCGATCGGCGACCTCAAGGAGGCGGGGCGTCCCACCAAGTCGCTGGAGGGCGTGCTGTGGCACAAGCTGTCCGGGCCGCTTTCGTCGGTGCTGATGCCGCTGCTGGGCGCGGTCGCGGCTTTCGGGATCGCGCGCTCGGGCGCATTGTTCATCCGGGCGGTGATCGGAATGGGCCTGGGCTTCGCGTATTTCGTCGCGGACAGCTTCGCACTGGCGATGGGCAATCTCGGCGCCTACCCGCCGTTCCTCGCCGCCTGGGCGCCGTTCCTGCTGTTCCTGCTGATCGGTGAGGCCGTACTGCTCCGGACCGAGGAATAATCGACATAGCGCGGCACCGCGCGTTCCCGATGCTCCCGAAAACGTGCGGCCCGGGATCCCGATCGATCCCGGGCCGCACCGCCCGACCGCCTATGCCGGCGTTGCGGCCTTTACCGTCCCCGCATCGTCGCGGTTGCCAGCTTCCCGACCAGACCGGGCAGCCCGCGATAATTCGCCTTATAGTAAGGCGATTCCGGCTCCAGCACCCCGATAAGCCGACGGTGCGCCTCGCCCAGCGCATGATAGGGCACGCCCGGCAGCAGGTGATGCAGCGCGTGATAGCGCAGCCCAATTGGCGCCCACAGCGCAGGCAGCAACGCCGGCGGCGGAACGTTCACTGAATCAAGGTATTGCGCGGTCACAGACATCACCTCACCCTCGTTCTCCCACAGATGCGCGACAAGCGTGCGAACCTGATTGATCAGCGCGACACCCGAGCCGACCGCCAGGAAAACAAGAAACGCCTTGAGCGGAAGCACGCCGGTGGCAGCCGTCACGATTAGCGCGAGCGCCCACACCGCGGTCGCCGCTTCCATGCGATCCCAGCGCGACTTCTCATCACCCTGCGGCACCCGACGCCGGAACTGCGGGTTGATCGAAAGTGCCGAATAACGCGACACCACCGCCTCGCGCAGCCGCGGCGACACCGCCGAAAGCGGCGCCAACACCCCGAAACGGATCAACAATCCGACCGGCGCCAACGCGGACACCAGGATGAACACCGGCAGCGTCCACGGCTTCATCAGTGCGAGCGGCAGATATTCGGGGTCCTCCGACGTGCCGTAACGCGTCTTTGCGTGGTGCAGGTTGTGCACGCCCTCGTACATGAACGACGGGATCATCATCGGCACGCCGATCAGCGCGTTCCAGCCCGTACGAAACCCCGGCAGCGCCGCATGCTTCACATGCGTCAGCTCGTGGATCATGCTCATGCCGCGATACAGCGCCAGCACCGCCACGACGCCAGCAACGATCGCCAGTGCGGTAGAGCCGGCGACGATCGCCACCACGAGCGCACCGTAGCCGACCAGCGACGAACCGATCAGGTCCGCCCAATAAAGGCCGGGCCGCGGCTTTATGAGGTCGCGCGTCAGCTCGGCCGCGGCCTTCAGCATCGCCTTGTCATCGGCGATCACCGCGCGCGGGTTGCGCGGCGTGGTGCCCGCGCGATCGAGGGTGATGGTGTTCATGGTAGTATCCATTGCCCCTACATAGTGGCGAGACGGTGACCCGAACAGGACATGGCCGGCACCATTGCGCGCAAATGCTCACTCGCCATGATCGAGCCGCTTGTTTACAGACGAGCAACATGGCTGCGCTTACGATCACCCCCGTCCGAACCAAGAGCGATCGCAAGGCGTTCGTCGACCTGCCATTCCGCCTCTATCAAGACGATCCCCATTGGGTACCGCCGCTCAAGGGCGAGGCGCTGGGGCTGATCACGCCCGAGAAGAACGGCTGGTTCAGCCATGCCAGGGCGCAATTGTTCCTGGCGCATCAGGAAGGGCGCGTCGTCGGGCGTATTTCCGCGCACATCGACACGCTCGGGCTGGAGATGCCGGCCGAGCGCGGCTTCGGCCCTGGATGCGGACAATGGGGACTGATGGATGCCGAGAATGAAGGCATCTTCAAGGAATTGCTGGCCACGGCCGAGGAATGGCTGCGCGCGCAAGGCATGACGCGCGCGCTGGGCCCGCTCAGCATGTCGATTTGGGAAGAGCCGGGCCTGCTCATCCAGGGGTATCAGCAGGCGCCCACCGTGATGATGGGGCATCACAAGCCCGAGTATCGCGGCTGGATCGAGGCGGCCGGCTACGTGCCGGTCAAGCAGCTTGTCACGTACGAGCTGGATATCACGCAGGAATTCCCTCCACTGGTAAAGCGGATCATCCGCTCTGGCGAGGGCAACAAGAGCATCGTCATCCGCAAGGTCGACAAGCGGAAGTTCGAGGAAGAGGCCGCGATCATCCTCGACATCCTCAACGATGCATGGTCGGACAATTGGGGCTTCATCCCGCTTACCCCGCCAGAGATCAAGGACGTTGGGGTCAAGCTGAAGCCGATCGTTTTCAACGATTTGATCCGCATCGCCGAGCTGGATGGCACGCCGGTGGCGTTCATGATCACGCTGCCCGACCTGAATGAGGCGATCCGGCCGCTGAATGGCAACCTCCTCCCGTTCGGCTGGGCCAGGTTGCTGTGGTGGCTGCGCAAGCCGAAGGTGAAGACGATGCGCGTGCCGTTGATGGGCGTACGCAAGGACCTGCAGAGCTCGCGGCTGGCGGGCCAACTCGCGTTCATGATGATCGAGGCGATCCGGCAGGCGTCGATCACGCATTATGGCGCTACGCGCGGCGAGATCGGCTGGGTGCTCGACGACAACCAGGGCATGAACTCGATCGCGACCGCAATCGATAGCCGCGTCAACAAGATCTACCAGGTCTACGAACGGACGCTTTGATCCCTGACGGGCACCGCGCCATTTGCGGCGGTGCCCGTGCGGCGGGGGTCGGTCACAGATCGGCGGGAACGATGACGCCCTGGTCCTTCCAGTCGGCGCGCGTCTTGCACACCTTGGTGATCAGCCGCGAACCGGTGATCTCGGTCTTGTAGCAATAGCGGGTGCTGGCATTGCGGAACGGCGCGGGCGCGGTGCTGGCGGCAGGGCTCGGCTCCGCAGTCGGGGCGGTCTTCGGTGCGGCGGTGGCGGGGACGACGGCGAACAGGCTGGCGATAACGGCGGCGGCGATGGTCTTCATGGTGGGTCTCCCTGCCCCGTTTATCGGGGACACAGGACACTATGCAGCTACCGTGCCAATCCAATTTGCCGTGCAATTACAGCAAGTTAGGCAAATTACGAGTGTGTTACATCAGCAGATCACGCCAATAGTCGGCGTGATCTGCCGTACCTTGGTCAGAACAGCACCGCACCACCTATGGAGACGCGCGCATCCGGCGCATCGTGGTTGAGCCCGGCGACCGCAAGCACATCCAGCTGGGTACGATCCGTCGTCCGCCACGCCACCGACGCCGCAGCAAGGGTGCGGACGACATGGCCGGCGGGATCAAGATCACGCTCGACCGAGAATTCGGCGGTGGCGGTCACCTTTTCGGTCAGCGCATAGCCGACGCCGACCACGCCAGTCGCATCGAAGTGCCGTCCACTGCCATCCTCGTCGACGGCAGCCGCCGCCTGCCCGGTGAAGTCGAGGCTCCAGTGTTGGTCGATTTCCCAATAGACCGGCAGGACGGCGCCCGCCGCCCAGTCGCCCGCGCCGATACCGCTGCGCCCCGTCGGCAGGGTGACGTAAGGCTGGATCGCCGCCGACAGCTTCTTGCCGTCGGGATGGCTGATCGAACGCTGCCAGCCGAGCGTCACGTCCCCGCTGCCGGTGATGTGGTCGACCTGCCCGGTCGCGATGTCGCGCGTCCGAAGCGCCGCGATCGGCGTCCACGTGAACTGAAACTCGCTGTGGCGGGTAGCGCCGATCCGCGCAGTGACCTGAGCGAACTGCACCAGATCCTCGCGTGTCTCGCCGTCATCATCACGCTGCCAATCGATGCCGGACACTTCGAGCTGCACCTGCCCCGGCAACGTCGTGCAACCGGTCGCGCCAAGCGACGGGCGGTTTGGACAAAAGCGTATTTCGGGCGAGTCGGCATCCTGCGCCGACGCGGGTAGCGCCACGACGCCCGCGACCGCCGCCAGCAACGCCGCGATCGCACCACGCAGCATCATCGCAGCCGTACCCAGGTCGGCGCATGGTCGCTGGCCTTTTCGCGGCCGCGATACTCCTTGTCGACGCCGGCATCGGCGAGCCGGTCCGCGACCGTCGGGCTCAGCAGCAGATGGTCGATTCGGAAGCCGGCGTCGCGCTGCCACGCTCCGGCCTGATAGTCCCAGAAGGTCCAGACGCCGCCTTTCGGGTTGCGGATGCGCAGCGCATCGGTCCACCCCTGCGCCAGCAGCGCGCGATAACCGTGCCGGCTCTCCGGCTGCATCAACGCGTCGCTGGCCATCGCCTTGACCGAGAAGGTATCGTCGTCGTTGGGGATCACGTTGTAGTCGCCCGCAAGGATCACCGGCAGCTCCTCGGCGAGCAGCGCCCGCGCGCGATCTTGCAAGCGGCCGATCCAGCGCAGTTTGTAATCGAACTTCGGTCCCGGCTGCGGATTGCCGTTCGGAAGGTAGATCGAGGCGATCACCAGCCCGAACACTGCGCATTCGAGATAGCGGCTGTGCTCGTCCTCCGGCTCGCCGGCCAGCCCGCGCTGACGCTCGACCGGATCGATGCCCTTCGCCAGCACCGCAACGCCGTTGAAGCCCTTCTGACCGTGCCACAAGGCGCCATAGCCGGCAGCGCGGATCTCGGCCTCCGGGAAGGTCTCGTCGCTGGACTTGAGTTCCTGAAGGCACACCACGTCGGGCTGCGCCTCGGCGAGATACTCCAGCAACCGCGGCAGCCGCGCCTTGATGCCGTTGACGTTGTAGCTGACGATCTTCACGTGCGCCGGTGTAACCGCGGCACCGACACTTGTCTAACTACACCGAGAAGCTGGTGCCACAGCCGCAGCCGCTGGCCGCGTTGGGGTTCTCGACCTTGAACGACGCCCCGCCCAGCGATTCGACATAATCGACACTCGCACCGCGGACCAGATCAAGGCTGATGTCGTCGACGACCAGCCGCACGCCGTCCGTTTCCGTGACGATATCCGCCGCCTCGGGCGCGTCCGCAAAGCCGAAGCGGTACTGGAACCCCGAACAGCCACCCCCCTCCACCGACAAGCGCAGGATCGCGGGCTTGTTCTGCCGCGCAGCGATCGCGGCGACACGCGCGGCGGCGGCGGGGGTCAGGGCGATGTCGGGTGCTAGGCTGGCCATGCGTGCAAGATAGGCGTCATCGCGCAGAACGCAAAGGGCCGGCCCGCGTGTCTGCGGACCGGCCCCTTCGGCACGATCATGAAGCGGTCGATCAGTCCTGCGGCACCGGGCCGGTCGTGGAGACCGGGATCTGCCCGACGGCGCGGTCCTGCGCGGCCATCAGGTAATCGGCGGTGGTCAGGAACGGCACCGGGTTGACGGCGTGGCCGTCGATGCGGACTTCGTAATGGAGATGTGGGCCGGTCGAGCGCCCGGTAGAGCCCATCAGCGCAATCAGCTGACCACGCTTCACGCGCGTGTTGTCGGCGACGATGATCTTGGAAAGGTGGCCATAACGGGTGGCGATGCCCTTGCCGTGGTTGATCTCGACCATGTTGCCATAGCCGCCCTGACGTCCGGCGTGGCTGATGATGCCGTCCGCGGTCGCGTAGATCGGCGTGCCGCTCGGGCCGGGGATGTCGACGCCGGCGTGCATCGCGGCGGTGCCGCGGAACGGGTCGGAGCGAATGCCGAAATTGCTGGTGAACTGCAGCTTCTGCACCGGCTGCACCGACGGAATGGCGATCACGCCCTGTTCCAGCCGGTCCAGCTTCTTCCACGTCATGAACAATGAGCGGAACTGCTGGTCGGCGGCGAGATCGGCGCGCGCCTCTGTGCTGTTCGCCTCGACCAGCGGGCCACCCATCGCCGACGTGCCGCGCGCGACGCGATTGGGGGCGATGCCGCGCTGGCGAAGCTGGCGAGCGGTCTGGGTGTAGCGGTCGAGCAGCTGGCGCTCCGCAACCTGTGCGAGTTCGGCCTGCCGGTTCTCGACCTTCAGGAACGGGCGGATCGTATCGGCGGCGACGCGCGTCGCCTGCGGATCGATCGCGAGCGTGGCGAGCGCCAGCCGCTTGGCATCTCCCTGCCCGGTCAGCGCGGCGGTCAGCAATTGCTGACGCCGTTCGATCCGGTCAGCGTGGAGCTGGGCGGCGGTGCGGATCGTCGCGACCCGCGCCTGCATCCGCTGCACCTTGTGTTCCATCGTCTGGAGCCGCTCCGCCGAAGCCGCGGCGGCCGGGGTCAGCCCGGCGGCGGCGGCGACTTGCGTCGAGGCCTGCAATGCGCCGTAGCCGGCAAAGCCCAGCAACAACGCGGCGCCCCCGCGCAGCATGATGGTACGTCCGGCAATGGCGGCGCCGAAGCGCACGGTCGGCCGCCCGGCCGGCAAGGAAGCGGTGTCGGTCATCGAACCCCAGATCAAGACTGTGGCCAGAACGACACGCTCCGGCCTTCCCCTTTTTCCGTGTCGCCGGTCGGAAGTTCCGCTCCGGCAACGCAAAGGTTTGTGCCCGCCGAAAGGTTAATCGCGCAATAGCCCAGCGCGCCGCGCGCGTCCAAGTGCCGGAGTCGTGCGCCGAGCCGTTGCCGGAAGCCCCGGATTGCCTGACTTAAAGCGCGTTTGCCGCCGCCAGCACCGCCGCGGCATGGCCCGGCACCTTCACCTTTCGCCACGCCCCGGTCAGTCGCGCGTCGCGATCGAAGAGGAAGGTCGCCCGTTCGATGCCCATGTACGTCTTGCCATACAACTGCTTCTCGCCCCACACGCCGAACGCCTCGGTGACGCTGCCGTCAAGGTCACTCGCCAATGTGACGGTCAGCGCATGTTTGTCGCGGAATCTCGCATGCTTGGCCACCGTGTCCCGAGAAATGCCGAGCACCGTCACGCCGGCTGCGGCGAAGTCGGCCGACAGCGCGGAAAAATCCTGCGCCTCGCGCGTGCAACCGGGCGTGTCGTCCTTGGGGTAGAAATAGACGACGAGCGGGCGAGCCATGTCGTGCAGCCGCAGCGGCGCGCCGTCGGCGCCGGTGACGGTCACGTCCGGGAGGGTGTCCATGCGATGCTCTCCTGCCAGCTTGTCGCGACGCTCTCGCGCACCGTCGCCAGCGTGGCAAGCAACGTCTCCCAATCCGGCAGCGCCACCGCCCGCGCGATCAGCGCGCGGGTAGCGGGCGCCGCGGGCTCCTGCGCGTCGGGGGCGACCAGTCGCCCGGTGACGAGCAGGCGGCTGAGCAGGTCGTAGGCGGTGCGAAGCTCGGCACGGAAGACGCCGGCGGCCACCAACGCGTCGATCGCCGGCCCAAGCTGCGGGGTGAAGGCGATCCGGCGCGTCAGCTGCGCGACATGCACCGCAAACTCGAGATCGACCAGCCCGCCGGGCAGCAGCTTCGCGTCGAGCGGCCCTTGCGGCGGTTTGTGCTGCGCCATCTCGGCGCGCATCGACGCGGCGTCGGCGGCGATATCGCGTGGTCGCCGTGCGCCGGCGAGCACCTCGGCGACGATCGCCTCCACGGCTGCACGCGCGCCCGCGCTACCATAGACGGCCCGCGCCCGCGTCAGCGCCATATGCTCCCAGGTCCACGCTTCCTCGCGCTGGTAGCGGGCGAAGGAGTCGACGCTGACCACCAGCGGCCCTTGCGCACCCGACGGCCGCAATCGCGTGTCGACGGCATAGAGCGGGCCGGCCGCGGTCGGCACCGACAAGGCCGCGGTGACGCGTTGCGCCAGCCGCGAGAAATACAGCGTCGCGCCGAGCGGCTTGGCGCCGTCCGATTCCGCGGTGAAGTCGCCGGTGAACAGGTAGATCACGTCGAGGTCGGAGGCATGGGTCAGCGCCGCCCCGCCGAGCCGGCCGAGCGCGAGGATCACCAGTTCGCCCCCGGGGACGCGGCCGTGCGCGGCCTCGAACAGCGCGACCGTCGCAGCCGTCAGCACCTCGACCGCAGCCTCGGCAAGCCGCGCATAGCCCGCGGCGACGTCGAGCGGGTCGGCACGCCCGGCGACGATCTGCGCGCCCAGCGCGAAACGACGGTCGCCGACGACGCGACGCACATGTTCCAGCACGGCCTGGTAATCCGCGCCCGGCTCGCTCGCGCGCATCTCGGCGGTCAGCGCCGCCACATCGCCGACCGGATCGAAGGCGCTGGCATCGATCAGCCCGTCGAGCAGATCGGGGCGACGCGCGAGCGCCTCGGCCAACGTCGGTGCATGGCTGAGGATCTCCGCCAGTAGCGTGGCGAGCGCAGGACGCGCCTCAAGCAGACGGAAGATGTTGATCGCGCTCGGCAAACGCTCGAGCAGCCGATCGAGCCGGTTGAGTGCGGTCATCGGCACCGGCGATTGCGCAAGCGCCTCGACCAGCCCCGGCAGCACCGCCTCCAGCGCGCTCTGCGCCGCGGGGCTGCGTAGCGCGGGATAACGCCCCTCACGCCACGCGACGATCCGGCGCGCCGCGTCCTCGGTCTCGGCAAAGCCCGCGCCGCCGAGATAATCGGCAAGCCGCGCGGCATCGCGCGGTACTGCGGCGACCGGTGCGGGTGCGAGCTTGTCGAAGGTCGTCGCAACGCGCGCGACATGCGGGCGCAGCAACTCGAGCAACGCGGCGCCGTCGTGCAGGCCGTGCAACCGGGCGACACGATCGAGCCCGTCCCCCGTCGGCAGCGCATGCGTCTGGCGATCATCGATCATCTGGATGCGATGCTCGATCGTGCGCAGCAGGGTATAGGCTTCGGACAACGCGCGCGCGTCTTCCGCTTCGATCCGTCCTGCCGCCGCCAGCGCCGCCAGCGCGTCACGGGTCGCCGGCGCACGCAGCGACGGATCGCGGCCGCCGTGGATCAACTGATGTATTTGCGCGAAGAACTCGATCTCGCGGATGCCGCCACGACCGCGCTTCAGATCGTAGCCGGGGCCGAACGCCTGCCCCTGCGCATGATGGTCGCGGATACGGCGCGTGATGTCGAGGATTTCGCCGACCGCGCCGAAGTCGAGGCTGCGCCGCCAGATGAACGGGCGAATGGTGTCGAGAAACCGCTGGCCGAGCGCCGTATCGCCGGCAGCGGCGCGGGCGCGAATGAACGCCGCACGCTCCCAAGGCAGCGCCTGCGATTCATAATAAGCGATCGCCGCATCGATCGGGATCACGATCGGCGTCGCCTCCGGCGAGGGGCGCAGTCGCAGATCGACGCGCAGTACATAGCCATCGGCGTCGCGGGTCTGGAGCAGTTCGAGCACGCGCCGCCCGATACGGACCGCGGCGTCTGCGACATCCTCGCGCGGACGATGCGGGAGCGTCGCCGGATCGTAGATCAGGATCGGGTCGATGTCCGAAGAGTAATTGAGCTCGCGGCTACCCTGCTTGCCGAGCGCGATCGCCGCAAACCCGCGAGGTTGTGCCTCCGGGGTCCGCTCGATGATGGCAGCCTCGATCGCCCGGTCGAGCGCGTCGTCGGCAAACTCGGTGAGCGCCGCGGTGACGCCGGTCAGGTCGAGCATGCCCGCAAGATCGCCCTCGGCGACCGCCAGCGCCACTTGGCGACGTTCCAGGCGCAGACGCTTGCCTACCGAAATGCCGGACTCCGCCAACGCCGCGTCCGTCACGTCGTAGCGCGCAAGCAGCCCGTCCAGAAATGGCGCATTCTGGGTCATGCGCAGGCGGGCCGGGACGATCGCGTCGGTCATGGAACCGCAACCTTAGCGGCAAACCCGCGTTCGACCATCATGGTACAAGACGCTTCCTCTCACACCCTTCCGCTGCGGGACGTATATGTCGTCCAGGCGCCGCAGGTGACGGATGCGATCGCGGAGCCGCTGCGCGCGGCCTTCGGAAGCGAAGCCGCGCTGCCGTCCGACCTCGCCAGGTGCATGGCCCAGCTATACCGGATTCACGACCGCACCTGACACGCGTCAGGCGTTACGATCGCGACTGAGTTCGTCGACCTCGCTCATGATCGAGTCGAGCGTCGAACGCTCGGTGTCGACCTCGTGATCGCGACGCGAGGAAAGCGTGCTTCCCGCCATCAGCGCCTCGAGCGCGACCCGTCCGCGTGCCACGCGACTCTTGATCGTGCCGACTGCCACGCCGCAAATCTCGGCCGCTTCCTCATAGGCGAAGCCACCCGCACCGACGAGGATCAGTGCCTCGCGCTGCGGCTGCGGCAAATGCAACAACGCACGTTGCATATCGGCGAGTTCGACGTGCTTGTCCTGGCTGGCCGGCGCGGCAAGCACGCGGTCGGCAACCAGATCGTCCCACTCGCCCTTGAAGCGCGCACGACGCATCTGGCTGAGGAACAGGTTGCGCAGGATGATGAAGGTCCATGCGCGCATGTTCGTGCCGGCCTGGAAGCGCTTGCGTGCCGCCCATGCCTTCAGCAGGGTTTCCTGCACCAGATCGTCGGCAAGGTCGCGATTGCCCGACAGCGATCGCCCGAAGGCGCGCAGATGTGGAATCACCAGCGCCAGTTGCTTCTTAAACTCTGGATCGGAAAGCGCGACATGCTCGACAGGAGGTGGCGCCGACGCGTCGTCCGCGAGCGTAGGGGATTGGGTCATGCCGCTCCGTTGTGCTGGATCGACGCCGGTCTGGCGCCCTTCCGAGCCATCAAGATAGGTACCGTCCGGCTGCTTGGCCAGTGCGTCCGTCAACATCCGGGCGTCAGGACAACAGGATGGCCGCAAAGATGGCGATGACCAGCAGCAATGAAGCCGCCAGGATGTAGCGGGTCATGCCGGGCGTGCTGCCCGCACGCGCCTCGTCGGTTTCGAGGTGAATGCGATCGTTATCGTCTGCCATGAGCGCTCAACCCCCCAACAACGTTTTGGGTCCGTATCGACCACGGACCCGGGAAACGTATTCGTAACGCCCGTTTCGTGACGCGCGTTTCGTCCGGACTTATGCCGGAACGGTGCTTTCATCGAAGAACAATGCCTGGCTGATCGCCGCCTTTACCGTCGAGCGCTGGAATGGCTTGGTGATCAGGAACGTGGGCTCCGGCCGCTCGCCGGTAAGGAGCCGCTCCGGGAAGGCGGTGATGAAGATCACGGGTACGTTGAATTCCGCCAGGATGTCCTTGACCGCATCGATGCCCGAGCTGTCATCGGCAAGCTGGATGTCGGCGAGCACCAGCCCCGGCCGATCTTCCATCGCCAGCGCGACCGCCTCGTCGCGCGTCACCGCCACGCCGGTGACCTCATGCCCCAGATCGCGAACGATCGACTCGATGTCCATCGCGATGATCGGCTCGTCTTCGATGATCAGCACGCGCGCACGGGTCTGGTTCTCGATCTCGGCCAGCGCCTCGGCGACCAGCACGTCCACTTCGGCCGTATCGACCTCGATCAGATACGCCGCGTCCTCGGGCGTGAAACCCTCCATCGCCGTCAGAAGCAGCGCCTGACGCGACAGCGGCGTCATCCGCGACAGCCGCGCACGTGCCACGGCCTCCTGATCCTCGGCCGGCATCTCGTCGGCGGTCTCGTCGAAATTGGCCGAGTTCCAGATCGCCTGGAACGTCCGATACAGGCCGAGCCGCGGATCGACGTCGCGCGGAAACTGGTCCGGCGCCGCCACGATCGCTTCCAGCGTGGCGCGCACGTAACGGTCGCCCTGCGCCTGGCTGCCCGTCAGCGCACGACCATAGCGGCGCAGGAACGGAAGATGCGGCGCGAGTTGTTGTCCGAGCGACATGTGTAGAAAACCCTCCCTGCGACCGACGGACCCACGCCGCGGCCGCGAAACCGATACGTTCGTGGACGCGAGATCCGGCCGCAGATGAAAGCCCGCTACCGGCGAAATTCGTCGCACGGGCATGGAACCATCGACGTCAGTTTTGGTTTCATCGGCCATACGTGCATTACGCGCTCGTCCGGTTTGGGCGTCCGGTCCGGGGTCGGCTGCCGGGTCTTTCGACCCATGCTGTCGATATTGATCGGGTTGTCTTGGGGGGTTTACGTTGACGTCGGATAAGGAAGCGCCTGAAAAGCCTAAGAAAGGCACCGCGGCGCACTCGAAGAATCGCGATATGGGATCGGCGTTGCGTTCCGTCTATCAGAAGACTGTCGAGGAAACCGTTCCCGACGATCTCCTGTCGCTGCTCGGCAAGCTAGACTGACGCGGCGTGACGGACCCTCCCGTCACTGACGCCCCCCGGCCTGCCGCGGGGCGTATGGACGTATTTACGCGCTGGCCGACGGGCGCCAAGCTGTTCCTCATCCTCAGCGTCGCGCTGTTGCCGCTGGCGTTGATCGCGATCTTCGCGACGCTGCGCGTGACTCAGATCGCAGATACCGAACTCCGCTCGCACCTGCGCGTCGCCGCTTCCGAGGCAAGCCGCGCGATCGCGATCGAGCTTGTCGGCGACATGACGGCGTTGCGCGTCGCGGTCGACGCGCTCACCGCCGATCGCGGCGATGCGCCGAGCTGCGCGCGCGCCCAGGGCGTCTTCGCACAGCAATCCGCCGCCGGAACCGGCTTCGTCATTCTCGACCGGCGCGGCCGCGCGATCTGCGGAGAGCCTTTCCCCGGCGCGGCGGTGTTCGCGCGGCAATCTCCCACCGACGCGGTAAGCGCGCGGATCGTTGAAGGCCGCGGATTGATGCTGCGCTTCGCCGGCCGAAACGACGGCCTGACGGCAGCGGCCTATTTTCCCGCGCCGTTCCTCGCGCAGATCGGACACCCGAGCGGCTTCGCGCCTGATTACGGACAGGCGCTGTCGATGGGCGACGAGCGGCTCGAGCTCGACCCCCTCGATCGCCAGACCGCGCTGGAACGGCGCGAAAGCCTGCGCAGCGAATTGGGCATTGCGGGACTAGTCCTCGACATGCAGGTGCGCAGCGCCCCGATCGGCTCGCCGCTGCTGATCGCGCTCACCCTGCCGCTACTGATGTGGGCGGCGGCGGCGGCGATCAGCTGGTTCGTGGTCGACCGGCTGTTGATCGCGCCGCTACGCGCGCTGCGCGGCAGCATCGCGGCCTATGCCCCCGGCGACCAGCCGGATCCCGCGATGCTCCGGGCGTTGCCCGCACAGGAAATCCGCGATCTGGGTGACACGTTCCGGGCGCTCAGCCGCACCGTCGCGATCCACGAGGCCGGGCTGGCAGACGGGCTGATGCGTCAGACCAAGCTGACGCGCGAAGTGCATCACCGCGTCAAGAACAACCTTCAGGTTATCTCCAGCCTCATCAACTTCCATGCCCGCGGCGCACGCAGCAGCGAAGCCACGCAAGCCTATGCCTCGATCCAGCGCCGCGTCGATGCGCTCGCGGTCGTCCACCGCTACCATTATGCGGAAATGGAGGAGAACCGCGGCGTCGGGCTTCGCGCGGTGCTGGGCGAACTGGCGTCGAGCATTCGCGCCACCGCACCGGAAGGGACGCGCATCGGGATCGCGCTCGATATCGATCCTTATTACGTCACGCAGGACGTGGCGGTGGCGGTGGCGTTCCTGGTCACCGAACTCGTCGAGCTGGCGATGACCTGTGCGCCGGAGTCGCAGATCCGCATGACGCTGAAGGAGAGCGCCGACCCGCAACGCGCGACGCTGCGCCTATCGTCCCGCGCGCTCGTCGACAGCGATCCGCTTCGCGACGGGCTGAAGCATCGCTACGGCCGCGTAATCGAGGGACTGACTCGCCAGTTGCGCTCGACCTTGCAGCACGATCCACTGACCGGCGCCTACGAGATTTCGATCGCGACAACCGGGCGCGAGTAACGGCCTCCGGTATTTTGGAAAAAAGTGCGGCAGCCGCGGAACCTGGTGATACTCGCCTCGTTAAGTCCTTCGGATAGCGACTATACGCCCCCCCGCTTTCGCTATCCAAGTCATAGGCCCGAAGGCGCTCACCCCTCCCCCCCCCCCGGTGACGCTTTCGGGCCTTTTCCTTTTTTCCGCCATTCCTTGATCCACGGATCGCTTGCTCCGCCTGAGGAACGAAGTGTCTGCGCCGCGCATTGTCCGCGCAGATTTGCAGGAGACGGGTTCGATGCGTAAAATTCTGACCATGGTGGCGCTGACGGGTGCGGTGCTGGTCTCCGCCTGCAACACGGTGCACGGGGTGGGTCGCGACGTCTCGTCGGCGGGCGACGCGGTGGCAGGCGCGGCGGACAAGAACAAGTAAGCCTTGGTCCGCTGAGATAGGAAAGGGCGGTTCGCGGTGGCGGACCGCCCTTTTTCTGTGTTCGACCTGCGTCAGGCAAAATTGCCGGAGGTCAACGCGATCCAGTCGCGATCCCGGACAAAGCGCCGACGCCATGGCGCGTTCGCGAAGCAAGCCGCCGTGTTCCCGGTCGGGCGCTCGATCGCGTCACCAAGCTCGCGATCAGGCGTGCCCGGCCTATGCGGGCGTTCCTCGCAAGAGAGCGATCGCCGAGCACACAGTCATCGACGCACTACAGTGGCGAGCATGTGAGCGGGAACGCGCGATCAGGCTTGACCAATGCTTGATGGAAGGAAGGGTGCGCCGGGCAGTGACGAATGCTCTCGCCAACCCTCCGCCGTCCGAACCCCCTCGCCGTTTACTCCGCGGTCACCACGTCTTCACGGGCGCGTCGCCGCTCGGTGAACCAGATACCGATGATCGCAGCCTCGTAGAGGATCACCAACGGAATCGCGAGCAACAGCTGCGAGCCGACGTCCGGCGGAGTCAGCACAGCCGCAATCGCGAACGCGCCGACGATGGCATAGCGCCGCGCACCGATCAGCTGCTTGCGGGTCACGATCCCGCCACGCTCCAGCAGCATCAACAGCACCGGCAGCAGGAACGCCGCGCCGAAGCCGAACAGGAACTGCATGACGAAGCTGAGGTAATTGCCGATCGCGGGCAGCGCCTGTTGCTGCACGCCGCCGATCATCCCCGAATAACCGAGCAGGAAGTGCAGGGCCATCGGGATCGCGATATAATAGGCCATCGACGCGCCCATCAGGAACAACACCGGGGTCGCGAGCAGGAACGGCAGCAGTGCGCGACGCTCCTTCCGGTACAAGCCGGGCGCGATGAACTGCCACAACTGGTTCGCGATCACCGGGAACGAGATCATCGTCGCCGAGAAGAACGCGACCTTCACCTGGACGAAGAACGCTTCGAATACCTGCGTGTAGATGACCGTCTTCTGCCCGGCATGCAGCAACGGCTGCACCAGGAACGCGAAGATATCCTCCGCGAAATACCAGCACACGAAGAACGACAGCAGCACCGCGACGATACAATAGAGCAGCCGCCGCCGCAGTTCGAGCAGATGGTCGAGTAGCGGCGCGCGCGAATCTTCCAGTTCGTCGACGATCTCGGTCACGATGCTGCCTTATCCTGAAGCGCGGCGTCCCGCGTCCGATCGCTCTCGACGACCGGCGCTGCGGCCGGATGCTCACCGACATGGCTCGTATCCGTCGCCGGAACCTCGGCAGGCACGACGTGCGGTTTCTCGACCATCACCGGCTGTTGCGTCTCGTCCGGCAAAGCAGCATCCCCATCGGCACGGTCGTCCGCGGCATGATCGGGCAATGCTGGTGGGGGCGGCACGAACGGATGCTCGCGCATGATCCGCTCGTTCTCCGCCTTCCACTTCTTTTCCATTTCCTCGAGCTCGGCCTCGCGCACCATCTCGTCGAAGCCGGCGCGGAACTGGCGGCCGACCGCACGCGCGCGTCCGACCCAGTAACCAAGGACCCGCATCGCCTTGGGCAGATCCTTAGGGCCGATCACCACCAGCGCGACGAGCGCGACCAGCAGGAATTCAGACGAATCGATACCGAACATTCAGCGCGCCGGGAAAAGAGTGCGGTCGATCAGCGGCGTTCTTCGCGCACTCGATCGGCATCCCGGTCGAACGCCGGCTCGGCATGGCTCTTGGCCTCGATGCGCGGCTTCGGACGGCCATCGTCCTCGTCCTCTTCGGCCATACCCTTCTTGAAGTTCTTCACACCCTTGGCGACGTCGCCCATCAGGTTGGAGAAGCGCCCGCCACCCAACAACAGGATCGCGACCACCGCGAGGATAAGGATGTGCGGAAGACTGAAACTGCCCATGCGGAATCTCCTGATATGCTAGGCTATCTAGTCCTCCTCGCGCTGGTTTACCACCGCGAGTTGATCGAAGGCCAGATCGACCGGGTCGAGCAGCCCCGCGGCGCGCAGGTCGTCGATCCCGGGTAGGTCGCGACGGCTGTTGAGCCCGAAATGTGACAGGAATTCGGGGGTGGTCGAAAAAGTAAGCGGACGGCCCGGCGCCTCGCGACGTCCGCTCGGCCGCACCCATCCCGCTTCCATCAGCACGTCGAGCGTACCGCGCGCCGTCTGCACGCCGCGGATCGCCTCGATCTCCGCGCGCGTCACCGGTTCGTGATAGGCGATGATCGCCAGCGTTTCGATGCCGGCGCGGCTCAGCTTGCGGATTTCGTCGCGACCGCGCCGCAACAGGTGGGCCAGATCCGGCGCGGTCTGGAAGTGCCAGCGCCCGCCACGCTCCACCAGCTCGATGCCGCGCCCGCGATAGCGCCCGACGAGCCGCGCCAGCGCCGCGCGCACGTCTCCCTCGCCGACATAGGCGCGGATCGCATCCAGCGTCAGCGGCTCGGCGGCCGCGAACAGCACCGCCTCCACTGCGCGCTCGTGCGTCTCGCTCACGCCGTCGGCCGACGCAGGTAGAGCGGGGCGAACGGCGCTTCCTGCTGCAACTCGGCACGTCCCTGCCGCGCCAGTTCCAGCGCGGCGAGAAAGCTGGAGGCGAGCGCGGAACGCCGCAGCCCGGCGCTACGCACCTCGGGCAGGAAGCCCTCGATCGCCTGCCAGTCGACCGCGGTGCCGAGCAGCGCGGAGAGACGCGCCAGCGCCGCCTCCAGCGTCACGACCTCGCGATCGCGGACGACGTGCAACACCGGGCGCGAGCGGGCGGTGGCGCGCCCATAAGCGGCGAGCAGGTCGTAATATTCCACCGACCAGAACGCCTTGCGGGTGACATGCAATCCCTCGGGCGCGCCGCGCGTGAAAACGTCGCGCCCGGTCCGGTCGCGCGCCATCAGCCGCGCGCCGGCATCGCGCATCGCGTCGAGCCGCTCGAGCCGCAATTGCAGGCGGAGCGCGAGGTCCTCGGGGTCTGGTTCGACCTCCGGATCGCGCGGCAGCAGCAACGTCGACTTCAGATAGGCAAGCCACGCCGCCATCACGAGATAATCGGCGGCAAGTTCGAGCTGGAGCACCCGCGCTTCGTCGACATAGGCGAGGTATTGCTCGACGAGGTGGAGGATCGAGATTTCGCGTAGATCGACCTTTTGCGCGCGTGCCAGCGACAATAGCAGGTCGAGTGGGCCCTCGAAGCCATCGAGGTCGAGCGTAAGTTGCTCGGGCGCAACGCTCATCGCGCAATCGGGGCCGGCAAACAGTTCACGTTGGCGAGAGTGGCACAAGCGGTACGGCGCGGAAAGTGGCTCGATCGTGCCTCAGCGACGTTGCCGTGGCCGGAATGCGCGGTCAGGCCGGGGTGTGCGATAGCCCTCGGCGCGATTGCCGCGACGCAGGTCACGATAGTCGCGGCGGACGTCCTGCCGATATTCGCGACCGGCCTCCCGGCGTTGCTGGCGGAACTGCTCGCGGGTGATCTGGCCATTGCGGTACGCTTGGCGATCGGCGCGGACCTCGCCGCGATAGTCCCGTCGCTCGCGCCGCACGTCACGCCCGAAGTCGCGCCAGTTGGCGCGCACGCCGCTGTTCGTAACGCCATGCCGGCGCTGCTGCCAGTACCGCCGCTGGCCGTCGTTCCACGCGTAGGCGCGGCGTTGACGATCGTAGACGTACCCGCCGGTGCCCGGATAATAATAGTCGCCGTACCAACCGTAATAGCCGCCGCCATAACCGGACGCGTACGATGGATCATCGTAATAACCCGATCCGGCGCCGATCCCGATGCCCGAATAGCCGTAGCCGTCGGTGCACGCCGTCGTCGCGAGGGAAAGGCTGCCGAGAAGCCCTGCAAGCAGTAAACGAGTCGCGAACATCGCGATTCTCCTTGGCGGGAGTAAGCGGCAGATACGCGCCGCCAGTGATGATGAACGGCGCGTCCCGGGCGATGTTCCGCACGTCTTCCCCGCTCATCATCCGGGACGCCGTGCCAGAATGCGGCGCGCCTCGGTGCCTCGGAAACGCCACCGGCGCGGACACTGCAATCGCGTCCCTGCGCAACCCGTCCGCGCCGCCAAGACCGGAAAGATCGACGACGAACTGCGCCTGCGTTACCACCGCCCCGCCGTCCGCACAGCCGTACCGCGGCGCGGGTTGTCCGAAGGGAGCGATGTCACCCAGAGTCTGGCAAAAAACCGCGCGCCACGAGGCGGCGCGGCTCCGTGCCCGCCACCGGCGCGGGCACTGCGATCACGCCCCCACGCAACTCGCCCGCGCCGCCCAGATCCGGGAGCTCGACGACGAACGCGGCTGCGGCAGCATCGCCCCGACGTCCGCAACAGCCGTACCGCGGCGCGTGTTGTTCCGAAGGGAGCGATGTCGCTCAGAGTCTGGCAAAAAACCACGCGCCACGAGCCGGCGCGGCTCCGTGCCCCGGAAACGCCATCAGCGGGGACACCGCGATCACGTTCCCACGCGACCCGTCCGCGCCGAGCGGATCGGAAAGTCGACGACGAACTGCGCCTGCAGCGCCACCGCCCCGCCGTCCGCACAGCCGTACCACGGCGCGGGCCGTCCGAAGGGAGCGAGGTCGCCCAGAGCATGGCGAAAAGACCGCGCGCCACGACGCGGCGCGGCTCAGTGACCCGGAAACGCCACCAGCGCGGACACTGCAATCGCGTCCCCGCGCAACCCGTCCGCGCCGCCCAGATCGGGGAGGTCGACGACGAACTGCGCCTGCGTCACCACCGCCCCCGCCTTCCGTAACAGTCGCACCGCAGCGCGCGCCGTTCCGCCGGTGGCGATCAGGTCGTCGACCAGCAGCACGCGTGCGCCCGGCGCGCACGCATCGGCGTGGATCGCGATCCGGTCCTGCCCATATTCCAGGGCATAATCCTCTGCGATCGTCGCGCCGGGCAGCTTTCCGTCCTTGCGGATCAGCAGCACGCCAGCGCCGAGCGGCACCGCGAGCGCAGCGGCGAAGAGGAAGCCGCGCGCCTCGACCCCGGCCACCAGATCGACCGGACCGTCGACAGCGGCGACCATCCGCTCGATGCAGGTTGCCAGTCCGGTCGGCGACAGCAGCAACGTGGTGATGTCGCGGAACTGGATGCCGGGCTTTGGAAAATCGGGGACGGTGCGGATCAGCGCCTTGAGATCGTCGTTCATGCGCGCCCGACTACACGAAAACGGCGACCGGGACACGTGCCCCGGTCGCCGCCGTCATGCGTCAGGCCACTGCCCGCGCCCTCAATGCTTCACGTTGCGCCACACGTTCTGATAGGCGCCCCACGTCAGGTAGACGAAGATCAGCAGGAAGATCACCGCCGCGATGCCCGCGGCATGGCGCGCTTCCAGGTTCGGCTCGGCAGTCCACGTCAGGAAGGCTGCGACGTCGCGCGCCATCTGATCCTTGGTCGCCTTGGTGCCGTCCGAATAGGTCACCTGACCATCGGAAGTGATCGGCGGCGGCATCGCGATGTTGAGGTTCGCGAAATAGGGATTGTAGTGCAGCCCCTCGGGCGTCTTCGCGTCCGGGAACTCCTTCAGCAACTCGGCCGGCTGGTCACGATAGCCGGTGATCAGCGCATGGATGTAGTTCGAGCCATCCTCGCGCGCCTTGGTCATCAACGACAGGTCGGGCGGCAGCGCGTTGTTGTTTGCGGCGCGCGCGGCGACCTCGTTGGCGAACGGCGACGGGAAGTGGTCCGACGGCAGGTTCTTGCGCGTCGCCGCCTCACCCGTCTCCGGGTTCACGCTCGGCTGCTCGATCACCCAGTTCGTGGCGATCGCCTTCACCTCGGGCTCGTTGTAGCCGATCTCCTGAAGGTCGCGGAATGCGACATACTTCAGCGAGTGGCAGGCAGCGCACACTTCCTTGTAGACCTGGAAGCCGCGCTGGAGCTGCTGCCGGTCGAATTTGCCGACCAGCCCGGCCGAGGACAGGTGAATGTCCTCCGGGTGCAGGCGGAAGGAGTGTTCCGCAGTGTGCGGTGCCGGATTCTGGATCGCGTCCTTCGCGGTGAAGAACAGCGCCAGCGCGAGCACGAAGACGAACCCCGCCCCGACCAGCAGTGAAATGAGACGAACCATTGCCTGTCGAATCCCCTCTTCGTCTCTTCGCTCAGCTCGCCATCGCGGTCTGCGCGGGGCTGGTGCCGCCGTGCTTGGCCAGCACCGCCTCGGTGATCGAGTTCGGCAGCGGGCGCGGACGCTCGGCCGCCGACACCAGCGGCAGGATGATGAGGAAGTGCGCGAAATAATAACCCGCCGCGATCTGTCCCATCATCACGTTGCGCGCGTTCGCCTCCGCGCCGCCGACATAGCCGAGCACCAGCACGTCGAGCAGCAGCACCAGCAGGAACCAGCGGTAGGTCGGGCGGTAATTGGCCGAACGTACCGGCGAGGCATCGAGCCACGGCAGGAAGAACAGCAGCAGGATCGACCCGAACATCGCCAGCACGCCCCACAGCTTGGCCGGGAGGATGAAGTCCGCGGTGAAGCTCTTGAGGATCGCGTAGAACGGCAGGAAGTACCATTCCGGCACGATATGCGCGGGGGTCGAGAGCGGGTTCGCCTCGATGTAATTGTCCGGGTGGCCCAGCAGGTTGGGCGAGAAGAACACCAGGAACGCGAAGATCAGGAAGAACACGCCGACCCCGACCCCGTCCTTCGCGGTATAATAGGGGTGGAACGGCACCGTGTCCTGCTCCCCCTTCACGTCCACGCCGGTCGGGTTGTTCGACCCCGGGATGTGCAGCGCCCAGATGTGCAGGATGATGACACCCGCGATCACGAACGGCAGAAGATAGTGAAGCGAGAAGAAACGGTTGAGCGCGGCGTTATCCGGCGCAAACCCGCCGAGAAGCCAGGTGCGGATCGTCTCGCCCACCAGCGGGATCGCCGAGAAGAAGCCGGTGATGACCTGCGCACCCCAGAAGCTCATCTGCCCCCACGGCAGCACGTAGCCCATGAACGCCGTCGCCATCATCAGCAGGAAGATCACGACCCCGAGCAACCACACCATCTCGCGCGGCGCCTTGTACGAACCGTAATAAAGGCCGCGGCCGATGTGGATATAGACGACCGCCAGGAACATCGACGCGCCGTTGGCGTGCGCATAGCGCAGGAACCAGCCGGCGTTGACGTCACGCATGATGCTTTCGACCGAGCCGAACGCGACGCCGGCATTGGCGGCGAAATGCATCGCCAGCACCACGCCGGTGACGATCTGCAGCACCAGCGCCGCGCCCGCGAGCACGCCGAAGTTCCAGAAATAATTGAGGTTGCGCGGCACCGGATAGCCGGCGCCGATCGCGTTGTAGACGAGCCGCGGCAACGGCAGCTTCTCGTCCATCCAGCGCATCAATGGCGCCTTCGGCTCGTAATGCTTGGCCCAGGGAAAGCTCATTTCTCTATCTCCCCTCAGCCGACCGTAACGACGGTGTCGGAATTGAATGCATAGTCGGGCACGTGCAGGTTCTGCGGCGCCGGCCCCTGCCGAATCCGCCCCGCCGTGTCGTAGGCCGAGCCGTGGCACGGGCAGAAATAGCCGCCGAACGGCCCCTTGTTCTCGCCCTCGCCCGCGCCCAGCGGCACGCAGCCCAGGTGCGTGCAGACGCCCAGCGTGATCAGCCAGTTCTTCTTGCCCGCCTTGGTGCGCTCTTCCAGCGTCTGCGGATCGCGCAGCGAGGAGATGGCGACCGCATCGGCCTCCGCGATCTCCTTGGGCGTCAGGTTGCGCACGAACAGCGGCTGCTTGCGGAAGCTGGCCTTGATCGCCTGCCCCGGCGCGATCTTCGAGATATCGATCTCGGTGGTCGATTGCGCCAGCACGTCGGCGGACGGGTTCATCTGGTTGACCAGCGGCAGCACGATCGCGACCGCACCGACGCCGGCGAACGAGATCGCGGCGATGTTGATGAAATCGCGACGACGCGGATCATGCGCATCCTCGTGATAAGGCGCGGGATCTTCGCCGAGGGGGATTTCCTGCTCTGCCGTCGCCATTCGCGTCAAACCTCTGCCCGTTCACCTGTCCGGCGGGTGGGCCGATGCCGCATGCGACATTGTAGCTCCCCGCCGTCTCGACCTGCCCGTCCCCACGGCGGCCTTCCCGGCCTGATAGCCGTGCCTCCGCCGCTTTGCCAACAGCATTTTGCGCAGCTAGGGATCGCCGCCATGCGGATCGCGCTCTTCCAGCCCGACATTGCGGGCAACGTCGGCACGCTGTTGCGGCTCGGCGCATGTCTCGGGATCGGGGTCGACCTGATCGAACCGATGGGATTCCCGTGGAGCGGCCGAGCCCTTGCGCGCTCGGGCATGGACTATGCCGGGCTGGTCGAGGTGCGGCGCCACGTCGACTGGAACGCGTTCGTCGCGACGGCGGCGGGGCGGATCGTGCTGGCGACCACGACCGGTGCGGTGCCGCTGCCCGCGGCGCGCTTCGAAGCGGATGACATTTTGTTGCTGGGCAGCGAGGGCGCGGGGGTGCCCGCGCATGTCCACGATCGCGCGGACCTGCGCGTTCGCGTGCCGATGCGCGCCGGGCTGCGCTCGCTCAACGTCGCGGTGGCGGGGGCGATGCTGCTGGGCGAGGCATTGCGCCAGACGGAGGGCTGGCCGACGGCGTGACCGCGCGGACCGCCGCCAGCACGTGCGCGAACAACGCATCGCTGTCATGGTGCAGATTGTGCCCGCCCGGCATCGCGATGATCCGCGCACCCGCCACGCGCAGCAGCGGGCAGAGGCTGTCGTCCTCCTCCTGACCGTAGATGCAGGTCAGCGGCGCCCAGGTCAGCGTGTCGCCAGTGACCTTGCCGATGCTGTCGGGGGTGCCGTCATAGACCCAGCCGGTCGGATCGGCGCGATAGAAGACGGTCTCACCGGGCAGGATCAACACGATTCCCGCGACTTGCGCGCGCAGCGCTGGTGGCAGGTGCGCGAGCCCGGTCTGCGCGATATCGGCGCCGTACGACTGGCCCATCACCACCACCTTGCGCGTGCCCGTGCGCGCCATCGCGGTGCGCACCGCATCCGCGACGAAGGCGTCCACCTCGGCGCGCGTGCGCCGGGTGCGGAATACCGCCGGGGTCGACAGGCCGACGACGGGGATGTGGTGTTCGGTCAGCCCGCGCGAGGTCGATGCGCCGAGCAGGAAGCGCAGCCCCATGTCGCCGGAAATATTGACCACCGCGATCGGCCGCGCCGGCGGATGCGCGGGATAGACGTGGACGGGATCACGATCGAAATAGCCCGCCGCAGCGACCATCGCGCAGACGAAGGCCGAGCTGACGGCGGAGACGCGGACGCCGCGCCAGAAGGACTTGGCGTTCATTATCCGGCCCCTGCCACCGCGGCCTCGCCTTGGCCAGCGCGTGGCGAGACGCTAGGGCAAGAGCATGATGACGCTGGATACCGAACAGGCCGCCGCGCGGGCGTGGTTCGAGGAATTGCGCGACCTGATCTGCGCCGAGTTCGAGGCGATCGAGCGCGAGGCCGGCTCCGACGCCCGCTTCGATTATACGCCATGGGATCGCATCGATCCCGCGGGCCTGCCCGGCGGTGGCGGGGTGCGGGGCGTGATGAAGGGGCGTGTGTTCGAAAAGGTCGGTGTCAACGTGTCCACCGTCGGCGGCACGTTCGAGGGCGATTTTGCGCGCACCATCCATGGCGCGGGTGACGATCCGCGCTTTTTCGCGACCGGGATCAGCCTCGTCGCGCACATGGCCAATCCACATGTGCCCGCGGTTCACATGAACACGCGCTTCCTGGTGACGACGAAACGCTGGTTCGGGGGTGGCGCCGATCTCAACCCGCCGCTGCCCATCGCCGAGGATACCGAGGATTTCCACGCCACGCTGGCGCGGGC
Source organism: Sphingomonas phyllosphaerae 5.2 (assembly GCF_000419605.1). Classification (NCBI taxonomy): domain Bacteria; kingdom Pseudomonadati; phylum Pseudomonadota; class Alphaproteobacteria; order Sphingomonadales; family Sphingomonadaceae; genus Sphingomonas; species Sphingomonas phyllosphaerae. Next base: position 3,155,556 of record NZ_ATTI01000001.1, read on the forward strand.
CTGCGACGCGCACCATCCGGACCATTATCCGCGCTTCCGAAAATGGGCGGACGATTATTTCTACATTCCGCACCGCAAGGTCCATCGCGGCGTCGGCGGGATCTTCTACGACCATCTGGAGGGCGATTTCGCCGCCAATTTCGCCTTCACGCAAGACGTCGGGCGCGCCTTCCTCGATGCCTATCCGCGAATCGTCCGACGGCGGATGGACATGGCATTCGGCGACGCGGACATGGCGCAACAGCGCGCGTGGCGCGGCCGCTATGCCGAGTTCAACCTGGTTTACGATCGCGGCACGCTGTTCGGGCTGAAGACCGGCGGCAACATCGACGCGATCCTGATGAGCCTGCCGCCGGTCGCGACGTGGGAGTGACCACCGGCGGTGTGGCCGCCGGGGGCGCGAAAGCCGGCGGACTGTCGCGCGTTCCCGACGATCATGTCGCCGCGATCGTCACCACGCTTGAGATGACCGCGCGTCCCCGCCCGCGCCCGCTGCCCGAGTCGCCGCTGCGGCTGGTCCGCTGGGAGCAGCCGACACCCGAGAAATACCGTGCGCTGTTCCGGCGCGTCGGCGCGCCGTGGCTATGGTTTTCGCGGCTGGTGATCGGCGACGCGGCGCTGCTCGCGATCATTCATGACCCGCTGGTAGAGGTCTATGCAGCGGTCGACCGCACCGGCATCGAGGTCGGGATGCTGGAGCTCGACTTCCGCGCCCCCGATGCGTGCGAGATCGGCTATTTCGCGCTCGTGCCCGAACTGGCCGGTCGCGGGCTGGGGCGCTGGTTGATGGCGCAGGCGCTGGCGCTCGCCTGGCGCGGCGCAGTGACGCGGGTGTGGCTGCACACCTGCACGCTCGACCATCCCGGTGCGCTCGGCTTCTACCGCGCGCAGGGTTTCGCCGCGACCGCGCGGACGGTCGAGACGTTCGCCGACCCGCGTGTGCTGGGCGTGCTTCCCGTCGACGCCGCGCCTCACGTCCCCTTGCTGGCGCGCACGCGGTAGGCGACGACGCCAAGCAGCAGCGTCGACAGCGCATAGGTCGCGCCGACCGCCGCGATCAGCGCGTCGACCAGCGCCAGCGCCAGCGGATTGCCCGCCCCGGTACGCAGCGCATCGTCGGCGAGCAGCAGCGGCGACACCGCCAGCCATTGCGCCAGGAACAGCGCGACCAAGGCGCCGGTCACCGCACGGTCCAGCCCCTTCGTCATCTTCCAGCTGAGCCGCAGCGAGGCGAGCGGACGCAGCGCCGGATGCCGCGCCATCGCCGGCACCGCGACGATCAGCCGCGCCTGCAGGTAAAGCCCCGGCAGCACCAGCAGCCACAACCCCAGCGATACCGGGACCGCGATCGCCAGCGTGGCGATCGTGAAAGCGACCAGCCGCACGACCGCCTGTCCCAGCGACTGGCCGATCGTCAGCCGGTCCGGCTCGAGCAGGAACAAGGCGATCGCCGCCAGCCCAAAGGTGGCGACCAGTTCGGCGAGCAGGAACCAGACGCCGTTGCCCTGCCCCCAGATCGCGACGCTGTTCATCCATGCCTGCATCACGATTTCGTCGCGCGGCGCCGGGGGCAGAGCGGGGACCGGATCGCATAGCAGCAGTGCGGCGAAGGCGGGCAGGAACACGAACGTGCCGACGATCGGCAGTACCAGCGCCGCATCGCGCCGGAACAGCCGCCAGGTGATCGACAGCAGCGCCGCGAAACCGATCGTCATGACAGCGGCGCCATCCGTTGTTCCTGCGCATGCGCGGTGACGTAGAAGCGGGCGTAGAACACGCTTTGCAGCACGGTTGCCGCTGCCGAGATCAGCGTGGTGGCCACCGCGACCACGAAGCGCACGCCCCCGGCCGCCTCCGCCCCCAGCGCCAGCCGCGCGATCACGCCGATCACCATCGTGGCGGCGAACATCGCGACGCTGGTGACGATGAAATAGAGGATCAGCACCCCGATCAGCCGTAGCGTCGCACCGCGCGTGAGCGTCAGGCTGCGACGCAGCGCCCGGATCCCGTGACGCTCGTTGACGACGACACCGAACAGCGGGACGATCCGCGCGCTGAACCACAACCCCAGCAGCACCGCCAGCAACACCGATGCCGCTGCCGCGATGCTGTAACCGGGTGTCGCGCCGCTCACGTCGATCGCGCCCGCCGCGTTCATCCGCGCCCCCGACATCGCCAGCAACGCACCCGCCGGAATGAAGAGCAGCGCGGCGACGACCACCAGCACCACGAGCAATCCCAGCGCCGGGAACAACCGCTGCCCGGCGATGCGGAACGCCTGCGCGCGGTCCACCGCCGGGTCGCTGGCCACCGCCGTGATCGCCAGCATCGCGAAGATCAGCAGGACGATGACCGCAAGGCGGACGAGCGGCACCAGCAGCATGGCCCCGCCGCCCAGCGGCACGACCGTCCCCGGCGCGGCAGCGATGATGCCGGGCGCGACGAGCGCCATCAACGCGATGCTCGCCAGGATTCCCGCGCGCCCGCGCAGGACGTCGACCGTCTGGTCCCACACATCGCCGATCCTGACCATCGCCACCTCTTACGTCGCCTGCGGGTTCAATGCCTGCCAGCCCCTGCGTGCGGACTAGGAGCACTTCCGTCACTCGGCAATGGCCGTAACCATGCCTGCGCTTGCCAAGCGGCGATCGCGTCCGCATCTGTGCCGGCGTGGAAACGAGCATCCAGCAGCCGGGCAGCGACCCGGACGCCGCCGGGCCGGGCGGGATCGAATGGCGCGTCACGCCGGGACTGACCGACTATGCGCAGGCGCTGGCAGCGATGGAGGCGCGTGCTGCCGCAGTCGCCGCGGGCGAGGAACGCGAGCTGGTGTGGCTGCTCGAACATCCGCCCGTCTACACCGCGGGCACCAGCGCCGACCCCAGCGAGCTGGTCGATCCGCGCTTCCCGGTGGTGCCGGCGGGACGCGGCGGGCGCTACACCTATCATGGCCCCGGGCAGCGCGTCGGCTATCTGGTGCTCGACCTCAACAGGCGCGGCCGCGACGTGCGCTGCTTCGTCCATGCGGTGGAAGGCTGGGTGATCGCGGCGCTCGAGCGGATCGACATCGCGGCATTCCGCGCGCCGGGCCGGATCGGGATCTGGACCCATGACGCACAGGGCAACGAGGCGAAGATCGGTGCGATCGGCATCCGCGTCCGCCGCTGGGTGACGCTGCACGGCTTTTCGGTGAACCTCGCGCCGGACCTGGCTCATTTCGGCGGCATCGTTCCGTGCGGCCTCGCCGAATTCCCGGTGACCAGCGCGGCGGCGTTGGGTAAGCACGCCGATCACGCAACCTTCGACGCGGCTCTGGCGTTCACCGCCGTGGCCTTTCTGAATAGCCTTACTTGTGTCGGCCAAAACGAGACTTGAGGGGCCGGTCATCTGTGATTAACATCCACGTCGGTTTGGAACACAAAAACGGCCGGTCGGTCGCCAAATCCACAGTCTAGGGAGCAATTTCATGCGTGCAGTCATCACCAAGGTCCTCAGCGGCTCGGTTCTCGCGGCGGCCGCTCTTGCGGTTTCGGCGTGCGGTTCGAAGACCGAGGGCACCGAGAACACCATGGTCACCGACATGAACGCCACCGAGGGCATGGACACCATGACCGACAACATGACCGCCGTGGACGGCGCCATGAACGGTGGCATGATGGCCAACGACACCATGATGAGCAACGACATGATGATGTCGAACGGCAGCATGTCGAACGCGATGTAATCTGCCGCACGGCGATTGTATCTGAAAGGCCGTCCGGGCGACCGGGCGGCCTTTTTCTTTGCAGGGCGACCGTTACGCAGGGCGAACAAGTTCCCGGCCCCGCAACCGATTTGCGCCGAACCGAATCACAATTACGTCAGATTGCGCTTGGGTCATCGTGTCCGATTATCGTAAAGAAGGGCAGCGGCGCGGTTGCGTGCGAGGAGTGTTGGGGAAATGCAAAAGGTGGGGTTCGCCGGTGCCGTGACGGTATTGGTGGCGGGAATTCTGATGGCGGCGCCGGCATCGGCGCAGTTCTTCATGAAGAGCAAGGACTTGCGCGGCGAGCGCATTCGCGGCGACGAAACCGGGATCGGCCAGATGCTGCCCGGCGCGACGCCCGACGAGCTGCGCGCCGCCGTGGTGTGGAACATGCGCGCGGCCTTGAACGTCGCGGCGCTGCAATGCCAGTTCGAGCCGTCGCTGCTGACCGTCCAGAATTACAATGCGATCCTCTCCGATCACAAGCAGGAGCTGGCGCAATCCTATACGGCGCTGACGAAGTATTTCGAGCGCGTGGCCAAGAACAAAAAGGCCGGGCAGACCGCGCTCGACCAGTTCGGCACCCGCACCTATTCGGGCTTCGCGACCGTCGCCGCGCAATATGGCTTCTGCACGACCACGTCGAGCATCGGGCGTGAGGCGCTCTACACCGCCCGCGGCGGCTTCGGCGACGTCGCGCTGTCACGCATGCGGGAAGTGCGCAGCAGCCTGATCCCGTGGGGCGAGCAGCAATTCCCGCGCATGGAGGTCTATCTGACGCCGGCCTTCCTGCCGCGCTTCGACAAGGCTTGCTGGAAGAAGGACGAATTCGTCGTCAAGAAGTGCGGCGTTCCCTTCGGCCAGGTGGCCTACGCCGCACGCTGATCGTTCGCTGTGAACGCGCGGGCTGCGGCCCGCGCGAACCAGACGGCCCGGCGTCGCGGCCCTCAACCGGTAATCGCGACCCGGAACTGACGACATCCAGGCTCGACCTCGAACGAGCTGCGGTTGCGGCGCCACGACATGATCTTGCCGCCCTGGACTTGATCGCGAGCAACGGCCGATCACCCCGGCGTGTCGAACCTCGCCTACCGCAATCCCAGCAACTTGTGCGTCTGGAGCGACAGCCGCCAGCGCGGCCGCTCCATCACCACCGCCATCGCCGCCGTGACATTGGCCTCGACGCGCGCATCGTCCAAGGGCTGAAGCAGGAAGTTCGCGAAATCCCAGCCTTCGATCGCGGCGATATCGGTGCCCGGCTGCGGCCACACCAGCTTCAGTTCGTCGCCGCTGCGCTGCACGGTTTCGCTGCCCGCCTTGGGGCTGATGCATATCCAGTCGATGCCGGGATGAACCGGCAGCGTACCATTGCTCTCGATCGCGATCTCGAACCCCGCGCCATGCAGCGCGTCGACCAGCGCATCGTCGACCTGCAGCATCGGCTCGCCCCCGGTCAGTACCACGAAGCGGCGCGTGCGCGCCTCGCCCCAGAAGCGCTCAGCCGCCGCGACCAGCGCGGCCGCATCCTCGAACTTGCCACCGCCCGCGCCATCCGTCCCGACGAAATCGGTGTCGCAGAACCGGCAGATCGCGCGCGTGCGGTCCTGCTCGCGGCCGGTCCACAGATTGCACCCGGCAAAGCGCACGAACACCGCGCGTCGGCCGGCCTGCACGCCCTCACCCTGAAGCGTCAGGAACATCTCCTTGACGGCGTAAGTCATGGCAGTGGCGGGACGACCGCATAATCGGTCGGATCGGGCACGCCCGCGTCCACGAAGCCCTTGTGACGCAACCGGCAGCTATCGCACAGCCCGCAATGCCGCGCGCCCGGTGCCGGATCGTAGCACGACCAGCTCATCCCCATGTCGAGCCCCAGCCGCGCGCCCTCGCGGACGATGTCGGCCTTGGTCATGTGCTGAAGCGGCGCGCGGAAGCGGAACGGCACGCCCTCGACCCCGGCCTTGGTCGCCAGTTCCGCCATCTGCTCGAACGCCGCGATGAATTCGGGGCGGCAATCGGGGTAGCCGGAATAATCGAGCGCATTGACGCCCAGATAGATGTCGCGCGCGCCCGCCGCCTCCGCCCAGCCGAGCGCCAGGCTCATGAAGATCGTGTTGCGCGCCGGAACATAGGTGATCGGGATCGCGTCGCCGACGCCGTCCTTCGGCACGTCGATGGAGTCGTCGGTCAGCGCCGAGCCACCGAATGCCGAAAGGTCGATCGGCAGCACGATGTGCCGCACCGCGCCCAGCGCACGCGCGACACGCCGCGCCGCCGCCAGTTCGACCTGGTGGCGCTGGTTATAATCGATCGACAGCGCGAACAGCGGATGCCCGGCCTCGCGCGCGAGTGCGGCAGACACCAGGGAGTCGAGCCCGCCGGAAACGAGCGCGACCGCAGGAGTGGGAGTGGTCATGATGGCTGGCGAGCTAGGCCTACCGCGGCGCGGTTGCAACTGCCGCGCAGGCCATCGCGGTTGCAAAAAAGAACGGGTCGCCGTGGACGGCGACCCGCAGGATGCCCGTTGCGGGCAAGGGAGAGAGCATGCCGCCTGAACAGCATGGCACCCTGATAACGCGGGATCGTAAACGAATCGCTAAGGCAATCCGTCACGCCGCCAGATCGTTGGCCTGCAAAGGAAATACCGTCGAGCAGAACGCGCAGTCGACCGCGATCACCCCGCGCTCGTCCGCCATCTCCATCCGCTGCTCGACCGGAAACCGCGCCAGCACAGCGCGAATGTGTTCGAGCGTGCAACGGCATCCCTTCCCGATCGGCTGGCCATCCAGCACGCGCACTTCGCTTTCCTCATTGAACAGCCGCCACACCAACGTCTCAATCGGCAGCGCGGCGTCGGCGAGTTCCTCTGCACCCACCGTCCGGCCCAATGCCTCGACATGCTCCCACTCGGGATGATCGAGTTTGGTATGCAGCCGCTCGCGCCCTTCCTCGCCTTCGGGCAGGTGCTGGATCAGCAGCCCGCCTGCGACGCAGCGCCCGTCGGCGTCCTTGCGCATCCCGGCGCGCACCAACGTCGGGATTTGCTCGGATTGGTAGAAGTAGCTTTGCGCCGCCGCCGCCAGCGTGTCGCCGTCCAGCGGAACGATCCCCTGGTAGCGTTCACCGGTCGAGGCAAGATCGAAGGTGATCGCAAGATAGCCCGCACCGAACAGCGCGAACAGCGACGGCTCCGCCGGCCCTTCGGCCAGCCGGTCGGCGTCGAACTGCACATAGCCGCGCACCTCGCCGCCGCGCCAGTCGCACACCAGCAAGGTGACGATGCCGTCCTGCGTCTGCGTCTGCATCGTCAGCTGCCCCGCCGGGTCCTTCAACGTCGATCCGATCAACGCGGTCAGCGTCAGCGCCTCGGCGAGCAGTTTCTCGATCGCGGGCGGATAGGCGTGCGCGGAAAGGATCGCGTCCAGCGTCGGCCCCAGCCGCACGACCCGACCGCGTGCATGGCGGGCGGGAATCGTGAAGCCGAGCGCGCGGTCTAGGTCGGTGGTCGGCAAGGCAGGATCGGTCATCGATTATTCCGTCACCCCGGCAAACGCCGGGTTCTCGGGCGGCACGTGCACGCCGGGTAAATGGACCGGCCGACGCACGCCGGGTAAATGGGACCGCCGGCGCACGCCGGCGTGACGGTCATTTGGGGTGGCGGGCGCCTGCGATCAACCGATCTGCCCAAGGCACCAGCGCAGCACGGATTTCTGCGCATGCAGCCGGTTCTCCGCCTCCGCCCAGATCAGTGACTGCGCGCCGTCGATCACCTCCGGCGTCACTTCCTCGCCGCGGTGGGCGGGCAGGCAGTGCAGGAACTTCGCGTCGGGCTTCGCCGCCGCCATGAGCGCGTCGTCGACCTGATACGGCATCATCGCCGCCAGCTTCGTCTCGGCATGCGACTGCCCCATCGATATCCAGGTGTCGGTGACGACCACGTCGGCGCCCGCCACCGCCTCGCGCGGGTCGGCGACCACGCGTGCGCGCCCGCCGCCGCGTGCCAGCACGTCGTCCTCGGGCTGAAAACCCTGCGGGCAGGCCGCGACCACATCGAAATGCATCAGCCCGGCCGCCTCGACGATCGAGGCGAGCACGTTGTTGCCGTCGCCCAGCCACGCCACCTTCAGCCCGGGCAGCGCCTTGCCGCTCTCGATGATCGTCAGCAGGTCGGCCATGATCTGGCAGGGGTGCGATTCGTCGGTCAGGCCGTTGATCACCGGCACCGTCGCGTAATGCGCCATCTCCTCGACCTTGGCGTGATCGTCGGTGCGGATCATGATCGCATCGACGTATCCGGACAGCACGCGCGCGGTGTCCGCCACCGTTTCGCCGCGGCCGAGCTGCATCTGCCCGGCCTCCATCACGATCGACTGCCCGCCGAGCTGGCGCACCGCCATGTCGAACGACACGCGGGTGCGCGTGGAGTTCTTCTCGAAGATCATCGCCAGCACGTGCCCGGCGAGCGGCGCATCGGCATCGACGCGGCCCTTCGTCCAGCCGGCGCGCGCCGCCTTGCGGGTCAGCGCATCGTCCAGCATGGCCGCGATCGCGTCCGGCCCGGCGTCGGTGAGATTCAGAAAGTGGCGCATCTTGTCCCCCCTGCCCCGCGCAACGCGGGGGTCAGGCCATCAATCGTCGGCGACCGGCACGTAGACGCGCGCCGCTTCGCTCAGCTTCTCGACGCATTCCGCGATATGGCTCTCGTCGATCACCAGCGGCGGCAGGATGCGCACGACATTCTCGCCCGCCGCCACCAGCAACAGACCGTGGTGATCGCGGCAATGCGCGACGAAGCGACGACTGTCGCTCTTCAGCTTCAGACCCTGCATCAACCCGTGCCCGCGCACCGAATCGAACAACGCGTCATGGTTCGGGATCAGCTGTTCCAGTGACGAGCGCAGCCGCTCGCCCATCTGTGCGACATGGTCGAGGAAGCCGTCTTCAAGGATGACGTCGAGCACCGCCTCGCCTGCCGCCATCGCCAGCGGGTTGCCGCCGTAGGTGGAACCGTGCGTGCCGAACACCATCCCCTTCGCCGCCTCGGCGGTGGCGAGGCACGCGCCGAGCGGGAAGCCGCCGCCGATCCCCTTGGCCGCCGCCATGATGTCCGGGGTGATCCCGTACAGTTCGTGTGCGAAGAACTTGCCGGTGCGGCCGTAGCCCGCCTGCACTTCGTCGAGCACCAGCAACAGGCCGTGCTCGTCGCAGGCCTTGCGCAGCCCTTGCAGGAACTCCTGGGTCGCGGGGCGGATGCCGCCCTCGCCCTGGATCGGCTCGACCAGGAAGCCGGCAGTGTTGGCGTCGATCAGCGCCAGTGCACCGTCCAGGTCGTTGAACTGCGCGTATTTGAAACCGGGCAGCAACGGCTCGAACCCGTCCCGCATCTTGGCCTGGTTGGTGGCCGAGATCGTCCCCAGCGTCCGCCCGTGGAAAGCGGTGTCGAACGTGATCAGGTCGTGCCGCTCGGGATGGCCATTGGCGAAATGATAGCGGCGCGCGGTCTTGATCGCGCACTCAACCGCCTCGGCGCCCGAATTGGTGAAGAAGACCGTGTCGGCAAACGTATGGTCGACCAGCCGCTGCGCGAACTTCTCGCCCTGCGGGCTACCGTAAAGGTTGCTCACGTGCATCAGCGTCGCGGCCTGCTCCGCGATCGCCTTCACCAGCGCCGGATGACCATGGCCGAGCGCATTGACCGCGATCCCGCTGGCGAAGTCGAGATACTGCTCGCCCTCCTCGCCATACAAGTACACGCCCTCGCCGCGGACCGGTCGCACGCCGCACCGCGGATAGACGGGCATCAACGGCGGGATGGTTGCGTCAGGCGACACGGCGGCCTTCTCCTTGGAACGGAAAGGGCGATCCGACAGGATCGCCCGGAGCAGCCTGATACGGGCAAAGCGCGCGGCGAATCAACACCGCGCGGACGCCTCACGCGGCGCGCCGCATCGCCGCTGCGACCGCCAGCGCGAAGGCGAACGACGTCGCGCCCCACAAGGCATCGGTCCCCCATGCGCGATAGCTCAGCGCGCCGCCCGCCGCGCCCACCATCAACCCGCTCCACAACAACAGGTAAGTCACCCATCCCGTCCGCGGCGCGATCCCCATCAACGCCCCGGCGAGCGACTGGCCGAACCGCACCAGCGTGCCGGTCATATAGGTGATCGGGATGCTCATGCCCCCGCCGCGCTGGAACACGACGTTCAACGCACCCATCGCCGCCGCCAGCAGCACCGCACCTGCCCCCTCGACCATCAGCAACGCCGCCCAGGCCAGCAGCGCGGTAGACAGCAGGATCATCGCCACCGGCGACCAGCGACCGAGCCGTTCGGCCATGGTCGCCGCGATCATCACTCCGGCGACGAAGCCGAGGATCAACGCTGCGGACATCCGCCACAACCCGTCACCATCCGCAACCGCGACCGCCAATTGCGTCGAATTTCCGCTCATGAACGACACGAACAGGCCACCGATGCGCAGAAAACCGACCGCATCGACGAACCCCGCCAGCATCGCCATCGCGATGGCGAGCGGCCAGTCGGCACGCGGCCGCGCGGCTATCGGCATGCCGGGCGATCCCATGTCAAAGTGGGTCCGAAACGGACGCGGCTTACCACGAACGAAGCACAGAACATGCCATGGCTGTAACGACTTTATGGGGGGGAATGTCGATGCCAAGCAAATATATCGCCATGGTCTGTGCCGCCGGCTGCCTTTCCGGCTGCGCGACTGGCCCGTTCGAATGGAAGCACGGACAGGACAAAATCGTGCCCGGGCAATTCGCGATAGTCGGCGATCAGGGCTCGGTGCTTACATGGCCGTCCCATGCCGTTGGCGCCGTCGTTTATCCCGGAACAAGCGGCGCTTGCATCCAGAGCGCGCAAAGTGCGAAGGCGCGAGGCAGCAGCGGCGCCGGCGGCATTTCGGTAAAGGTTCCAGCAGGCCCGGAAGGCGCGATCAATCTGGCACAGGCAATCAGCGAGGCTGTCGCGCTGCTTCAGGACAAGAACGACGTCGCGACCTTCACGGACATATCCTTGTTTCAGGTTTGCACGATCGCCGCGAACAACAAGCTGACGGCGGCGCAAAGCATGGAACTGGTGCGCGCCGTCATGAGCTCCGCGGTCGAGATCGCCCGGGCGCGACCGAACACCATACGGGAGCGGACGACGACGGTGACGTCACCTGCGCCGACCACCGCCGCCGTGGCGCGGACAGAGCAGGAAGTGGTCAAGACCAGCAGCGATTGACGAGGGAGGCGACGATCGTGCGCGCCGCTCACGCGTCGATCGCCGCCTCGTCCAGCCGCGCCGCATTTTCCTGAATGAAGGCAAAGCGATGCGCGGGGTTGGTGCCCATCAGGCGGTCGACCAGATCCTTCACCCCCATCCGCTCCTCATATTCCTGCGGCAGCGTGATACGGATCATGCTGCGCTTGGCCGGGTCCATCGTCGTCTCGCGCAGCTGCGACGGGTTCATCTCGCCCAACCCTTTGAAACGCGCCACTTCTACCTTCTTGCCCTTGAACGCGGTCCGCTCCAGCTCGGCGCGATGCGCGTCGTCGCGCGCGTACAGGCTCTTCGTCCCGGCCGTCAGGCGGTAGAGCGGCGGCTGCGCCAGATACAGGTGACCCTGCCGCACCAGTTCCGGCATTTCCTGAAAAAAGAACGTCATCAGCAGCGTCGCGATATGTGCGCCGTCCACGTCGGCGTCGGTCATGATGACGATCCGTTCGTAGCGCAGCTGCTCGGGCCGACAATCCTTGCGCGTCCCGCATCCCATCGCCAGCGTCAGGTCGGCGATCTCCTGATTGGCGAGGATCTTGGCCGAAGTCGCCGACGCGACGTTCAGGATCTTGCCGCGGATCGGCAAAATCGCCTGCGTCTTGCGGTCACGCGCCTGCTTCGCCGAGCCCCCCGCCGAATCGCCCTCGACGATGAACAATTCCGTTCCGTCCGGGCTGTCGGCGGCGCAATCGGTCAGCTTGCCCGGCAGCCGCAGCTTCCGCGCCGAGGTCGCGGTCTTGCGCTTCACGTCGCGCTCGGCCTTGCGCCGCAACCGCTCGTCCATCCGCTCCAGCACATAACCGAGCAGCGCCTTGCCGCGGTCCATGTTGTGGCCGAGCCAATGGTCGAAATGGTCGCGCATCGCCTTTTCGACCAACCCCGCTGCCTCGGGCGAGGTCAGCCGGTCCTTGGTCTGCGACTGGAATTGCGGCTCGCGGATGAAGACGCTCAGCATCAACTCGCTACCGACCATCACGTCGTCGGCGGTCAGATCCTTGCCGCGTTTGTTACCGACCAGTTCGGCGAACTGGCGTAGCCCGCGAACCAGCGCCTGCCGCAAGCCCTGTTCGTGCGTACCCCCGTCCGGCGTCGGGATCGTATTGCAATACCAGCTATAGCTGCCCTCGCTCCACAGCGGCCACGCCACCGCCCATTCGACCTTGCCCTGGCTGTCGGCGAAATCCTGCTGCCCCGTGAAGAAATCCGCGGTCGCGCATTCGCGACCGGCGATCTGCTCCTTCAGATGATCGGAAAGCCCCCCCGGAAACTGGAACACCGCCTCCGCCGGGGTGTCGTCGCCGATCAGCTCGGCGGAGCATTTCCAGCGGATCTCGACGCCTGCGAACAGATAGGCCTTTGATCGCGCCAGCCGGTACAGCCGCGCCGGCTTGAACGACAGCTCGGGTCCGAAGATCTCGGTGTCGGGCACGAAGCTCACCGTCGTGCCGCGTCGGTTCGGCGCCGCGCCAACGTTCTCCAGCGGCCCCAGCGTCTGCCCGCGCGCGAACCGCTGCCGATAGAGCTGCCGGTCCCGCGCGACCTCCACCACCGTCTCGCTCGACAATGCGTTGACGACCGACACACCCACACCGTGCAACCCGCCCGAGGTGGCATAGGCCTTGCCTGAGAACTTGCCGCCCGAGTGGAGCATGGAGAGGATGACCTCCAGCGCCGACTTGTCCGGGAATTTCGGGTGCGGATCGACCGGCATCCCGCGGCCGTTGTCGACGATCGTCAGGCGGTTGCCTGCCTCCAGGGTAATCTCGATCCGCGTCGCATGCCCCGCGACCGCCTCGTCCATCGCATTGTCCAGCACCTCGGCGGCGAGGTGGTGCAACGCGCGCTCGTCGGTGCCGCCGACGTACATGCCGGGACGGCGGCGCACCGGCTCCAGCCCTTCCAGCACCTCGATCGACGATGCGTCGTAACTGGCGGTAGCGGCGGTAGCGGACGCAAAGAGATCGGACATGCCGCCTACATACGACGCCCGCGACCGCGACGCCACCTGCCGCTGTGGCTGCGATATCACACCGCGGCGCAGCAACCCTTCCTTACGCAACCCGACGCGCGACGCCTCCGTTTGCGGGGCATCATCTTAGGGAGTTATTGGATGAAGACCTATCTTCTGGCGGCCGCCGCGCTTTTCGTGGCCGCCACCCCCGTCATGGCGCAGGACGGCGCGAACAGCGACCCGTCCGTGTCGACGGGCTTCTCGGGCATCTATGTAGGCGCCTCGGGCGGTTATGACGTACAGCCCAACGACGGCGACGCGACGATCCTGTTCGACCGCAACCTCGACGGCCGTTTCGGCGACACCGTGCTGACCGGAACCGGCGGCAACGCCTTTGCCCCCGGCTTCTGCGGCGGGCGCGCGCGCGCCGCCACCGGCCCGCAGAACGGCGGCCCGGGCTGCGCCAACGACAAGGACGGCTGGTCGTACAACGCCCGTGTCGGCTTCGATCACCAGAACGGCCCGATCGTCTATGGCGTGGTCGGCGAGTTCGGGAAGTCGCACATCTCCGACAGTGTGACCGGCTTCTCCTCGACCCCCGCCAATTACGTGATGACCCGCGAGATCGGCTGGGAGGCCGCAGTGCGTGCCCGCGCCGGCGTCACGCCGAACGATTCGACCCTGTTCTACGGTACGTTCGGCCCGTCCTTCGCGCGCATCGACCGGAACTTCTCGTCGAGCCAGAGCACGAACACTTTCCCGGAGCGCGGCAAGCGCAACCAGTTCGGTTTCCAAGGCGGCGGCGGCATCGAGCAGCGGTTCGGCGACCATTTCTCGATCGGCATGGAATACGTCTACCATCAGTATCAGGACGGTGACTTCCGCGTCCGTGCCAGTGGGCCGGCGGGCACTCCCTTCACCAACGCCGGCAATGGCGGCACGGTGAACGGGACGGATTTCCGGCGTTCGGACGACAAGTTCCGGTGGCACAGCCTGCGCGCAACTGCGGCGTTCCGGTTCTGAGCAAAGCGCGCCCTGCACCGTTCTGGCGCAGGGCGCGCCCCGGCGCGGTCCGACCAGCGCCGTGAGGACCGGCGACGCGGCTTAGCCGGCGCGGCGGCGAACGAGTTGTGCCGTCACCCCGGCCAAGAAAACGGCCGGATTGCGGAATTTCGCGATAGCGCACCCTGCGTCGTCACGAATGTTCCACAAGCTGATTTAGCCCGCGCCTTCGCCGAAGCGTCGGACAATTCATATCGCGGTCGAAGCGGCGCACGATCCCGGCTTGTCGCCGGAACGACCACTTCGACAAAAATACGCGTGCTCCAGGCTTTCTGTAGCGCCGCGCTCGCAACCGTCAGCGCATCCGTGGCCCGCCGAACGGCAGTGGTGGCGCACGGCGATCACGCCGCGGCAACTGCGCCTGGTACGCGTGTCCGCAATGCGTGACGCAATATGGAAACCCGGGGTTCACCTTGTCGCCGCAGAAATGGAAGTCAGGCTCGCCGGGATGCCCGAGCGGCCACTTGCAGATCTTGTCGTTCAGATCGAGCAGCGACGTCTTGTCGGCGAACTCCGGTGCGGTGCGCGCCGGAACCAGCCGGCGCGGCGGAGCGGGCGCGATCGGCGGCTGCTGCTCGCCCGGTGCCTGCCGCACGAAACCGCCCGGACCGACCGAGCGCATCACCGGCTGCGGCGGACGCTCGGGAGCGGGTGCCGCGGGGGTCGTCTCGTCGTCGCTGTCCTCGGCATCACCGGCGGCGAAGGGCGCATCGTCCTCCTCATCCTCGTCCTCGGCAACGACCGGAGCAGGCGGCGGCGGTGCGGCGACGGCCACGGCAACAGGCGCGGCGACGACCGGCCGCGGTCGCGGTTCGGGCTTCGGTTCCGGCGGACGCACTGCCGCCGCGGCGGGCGCAGGTGCCGCGGCCAAAACAGAGGCTGCCGCCTTCTCGGCAGCGACTCGGGCGTCCTCCTTGCTCACCACCGGCGACGGGCGTGATTGCAGGCCGAGGCGATGCGCCTTGCCGATCACTGCATTGCGGCTGACGCCGCCCAGCGCTTCGGCGATCTGGCTGGCGGTCTGCCCACCTTCCCACATCGTCTTGAGCGTATCGATGCGCTCCTCGGTCCAGGACATGATCGTCTTCCTCGTTCGCGTTCCGGTTGCGGGCGGCGGCGGCAGCGGTTACCCGCGTTGGCGATGAGCAGCCAGCCCCCTATCGGACAAATTCCATCAGGCGTCAGAAACGCCCCCGGCGTGCCGGTAATCCGGAACGTGAACTGGGGCGGCCTGAAGACCCTCTATGTGAAGGAGGTACGCCGTTTCTTCAAGGTGCAGCTCCAGACGATCTGGGCGCCCGCGATTACGACGTTGATGTTCCTCGTGATCTTCACCGTCGCCAATGGCGCGCGCAGCCCGGTGACGGTCGGCGGCGCACCGGTGGCGTTCGCGGACTTCATCGCGCCCGGCCTGATCGTGATGGGAATGCTCAACAACGCGTTCGCCAACGCCAGCTTCTCGCTGCTGGTCGGCAAGATCCAGGGCACGATCGTCGATTATCTGCAACCACCGCTGTCCACCGCCGAGCTGCTCGTCGCGCTGACCGGCGGCGCGGTGACGCGCGCCTTCTGCGTAGGCGCCACGGTGTGGCTCGCGATGGCGCTGTGGCCGGGCGTCCATGTCACGCCGCAACACTTGTGGGCGGTGCTGTGGTTCGGCCTGCTCGGCTCGGTGTTCCTCAGCCTCGCGGGCGTGCTGACCTCGATCTGGGCGGAGAAGTTCGACCATGCCGCCGCGGTCACCAACTTCGTGATCGCACCGCTGACGCTGCTCAGCGGCACGTTCTATTCGGTCGATCACCTGGCGCCGGCGTTTCGCGCGTTCAGCCACGTGAACCCGTTCTTCTACGTCATCTCCGGCTTCCGCTACGGCTTTCTCGGCACCGCCGACTCGCCGGTCGCGACCGGAAGCGTCGTGATTCTGGCGATCGACATCGCGCTCGGGCTGCTGTGCTACACGCTGCTGCGCCGCGGCTGGAAGCTGAAGAGCTGAGCGACTCGCTTCCCGCGGCCGAGCCGCGCACCACCCCCGTCGCCCCACCACTGGCGTGGATCGCGCTGGCGATCGCCGGGTTAATCGCCGCCGCGTTGCTGGCGCTGAACGTGCGCGACGGTGCGCCGCTCGGCTGGGACCGCGCCATCATTCTTGGGTTGCGGGTTTCGGGCGATACGAAACAGCCGATCGGTCCGCCGTGGCTGCACGAGGTGATGGTCAACCTGACCGCACTCGGCAGCGGCACCATCCTGACGATCGTCGTCGTCGCGGTGGTGGGGTTGCTGCTGGTCCAGCGGCTGCGACTCACCGCCGCGCTGGTGATCGTCGCGACCACGCTCGGCGGGGGCGTAGCGGCGCAGGCCAAGCATTGGGTGGGGCGGCCACGCCCCGAACTGGTCGATCATCTTGTGCAGGTGACCGGGCTCAGCTTCCCCAGCGGCCATGCGACGAACAGCGCGATCGTCTATCTTACGCTTGCCGGACTGGTCGCGCAGGTCACGCGCACGGCGGCGGTGCGCGTCTACGTGCTGATGCTCGCCGCGCTGCTGGTCGGCGCGATCGGGAGCAGCCGCGTGTACCTGGGCGTCCACTGGCCGTCGGATGTGCTCGCGGGCTGGTGCGCCGGGACCGGCTGGGCAGCATTATGGTGGTGGATCGCCGCCACGCTACGCGCACGCCTAGGCGGAACGATGCACCGCTGACCAGCGGGAGCCCGGCGATGCCCGGGGTCCCGCCGTGCGATGTCAGGCTTGCCGTTCAGCCAGCTTGCGCTCCCACGCCAGCGCGTCGCGGACGATCCCGTCGAGGTCGTCACGCTGTGGCGTCCAGTCGATCGTGCGCAGGATCGCGGCATTGTCTGCGACCAACTCGGCCGGGTCACCTGCGCGCCGCCCCTGCAGCTTGCGCTCGATCGTGCGGTTGGTGACCCGGTCGACCGCGTCGAGCACCTCCAGCACCGAGAAGCCGCGGCCGTAGCCGCAGTTGAGCACATGGCTGTCGCCCGGCTGCTCGATCAGCAGCTTCAGCGCCGCGACATGCGCCTCCGCCAGGTCGCTGACGTGAATATAGTCCCGCACGCCGGTGCCGTCGCGCGTCTCGAAGTCGGTGCCGTAGACGCCAACGCTGTCGCGCTTGCCGGTCGCCGCCTCGACCGCGATCTTGATCAGGTGGGTCGCGCCGACCGTCGACTGCCCGCTGCGGCCCTGCGGGTCGGCACCGGCGACGTTGAAGTACCGCAGGCAGCAGTGGTTCATCGGGTGCGCCGCCGATACGTCGCGCAACATGAACTCGCTCATCAGCTTCGACATGCCATACGGGTTGATCGGCGACTTGGGATCGCCCTCCGCGATCGGCACGCGCTCCGGCGTGCCATATGTCGCGGCAGTCGAGGAGAAGATGAAGTGCGGCACGCCCTCGGCCACCGCGCTCTCGATCAGCGTGCGCGTGGCGGCGGTGTTGTTGCGATAGTATTTGAGCGGGTCGCTCACCGATTCGGGCACCACCACCGATCCGGCGAAGTGCATGATCGCGCGGACGTTATGTGCGCGGATCACGTCACGCACGCCAGGGTCCTCGACCGCGATGTTGACGAAGGCCGCGCGCCCGTCGACCGCCCAGTCGAATCCGGTCAGCAGGTTATCGATCACGACGACCTCGTATCCGGCATCGAGCAGCGCAAGCACCGCATGGCTGCCGATATAGCCCGCCCCGCCCGTTACCATCACCTTGCCGTCGAACGTCATACCAGTCTCCCAGATGTTGCCGCCGCCTAGCCGCTTCCTACATGGGACGCAAAGGAGACCATCTTCATGACCGAATATGCGACACTTGCCGGCGGATGCTTCTGGTGCACCGAGGCGGTGTTCAAGGATGTGATCGGCGTCGAAAGCGTCGAGAGCGGCTATATCGGCGGCCACGTTCCGAACCCGACCTACAAGCAGGTGTGCGGCGGCGACACCGGCCACGCCGAGGCGATCAAGGTGGGATTCGACCCCGCGCAGGTCAGCTATGCCGACCTGCTCGACATCTTTTTCGCGACCCACGACCCGACGCAGCTCAACCGGCAGGGCAACGACGTCGGCACGCAATATCGCTCCGCGATCTTCCCGGAGACGGTGATGCAGGAAGAGCAGGCGAACCAGGCGATCGCCCGTGCGCAGGAAATGGCGACCGGCAGGATCGTGACGACGATCGAGGAATATTCGATCTGGTACCCGGCGGAAAACTACCATCAGGATTACTGGGAAGGGGACGGCCAGCGCAATCCCTACTGCATGGCAGTGATCCCGCCGAAGCTGCAGAAGCTGCGCAAGAGCTTCGCGGCGCGCAGCAAGGCGGTTACCGCCTGACCGCCATGCGACATCGCCCTGCGCCAGCAGCGGCGATGTCGCGACGTACGGCGCGCCCGATGACTTGGGCGCGCCGCTCCTGCGTCAGACACAAACTTCCGGCGACATCGCAGCGGAACGCAGCCTTCGCAGGCGCTAACGAGCTCCGGGATGGCGCAACATCAGACACCTGCGGGGACCGCCCGTCACGCCCGGCTCCCGCTCCCGAAAGGCGGACGCAGCGCAATGCTCTCAACGATGCGCGGCGCGCCGCAAGCGATCGTTGATGGCAACCCCTACTCCCACGTGCGGCACCCCTGCGACCGCGATCGTCGTGCGGTCGCTCGCGTCGCCCCGGTGGAGCGCGTCGAACAATCGCGCCGCTGCCTCCACCACGTCGCCGTCTGCCGACAACGTATCGTCGCCCGCCACCGCGCCAAAGCCGATCAGCCATTCGTCGCCCTCGCGCACCAGCGCCCCCAGCCGCAGCGGCTTCCGCGGCGCGTAATGCGTCGCCATCTGCCCCGGTGCACTGACCTGCGCGGTGGTCCCCGCCGCGACCGGCAACACCTCTTCCAGCATCTCCGCCGTCACCGGCCCCGGACGCAGGATCGTACGCCCGGCGACGATCGTCGACTCCACCCCCGCCGCAGTCGCGCCGTCGTCCAGGATCAGCGGCACCGCCGCTCCCAGGCTTGCCGCGACGTGCTCGGCGCGGGTCGGGCTAATCCCGTTGCTCGCGTTCGCGGATGGCGCTGCAAGCGGTGCGCCGCTCTGCGTCAGCAGATCCTGCATTGCCCGGTGCGCCGGCACGCGGATCGCGATCGTCGGCAGACCTGCGGTGACCAGCCTGGCAATGCCCGCCCCCTCACGCAGGGGCAGCACCAGCGTCAGCGGACCGGGCCAGAAACGCGCCGCGAGCGCGCGCGCGTCGTCATCGAACACGGCGATCCGCTCCGCCGCCGCGAGATCGCGGACATGCACGATCAACGGGTTGAAAGCAGGCCGTCCCTTGGCCGCATAGATGCGCGCCACCGCCGCCGAATCGCACGCGTCGGCGGCGAGCCCGTAGACCGTCTCGGTCGGCACCGCGACGATACCGCCGGCGCGAATCAGCGCCGCCGCCTCTTGCGAGGCGGCCGTGCCGTAACGTCGAATGACGGGGGATTGAGCGTCCATCGCCAACGGCTATAGCGGCTGCACAGGAGAGAGAGAAATGCCCTTCGCCGCCGCCACCGCCGATCAGCGCTTCGTGCTCGACCATGTCGTGCGCCTGGACGAGATCGCCGCCGCCGAGCGCTTCGCCGCCGCCAGCCCGGACGTGATCGAGGCGGTGCTGGACGGGGTTGCGCAATTTGCGGCCGGGGAATGGGCGCCATTGCTGCGCGTCGGTGACACGATCGGCGCGAAATGGACGCCGAATGGCGTGATAATGCCCGACGGGTTTCGCGACGCGTACCAGGCGTATGTCGCCGGCGGCTGGGGCACGATCGGCGTCGACGAGGCATGGGGTGGCCAAGGCTTGCCGTTCGTCGTGCAGGCCGCGGTGCTGGAAACGCTGGGCACCGCCAACATGGGCTTTGCGCTTGCCCCCACGCTGACGGTCGGCGCGATCGAGGCGCTGGCGCACCACGGCTCGCCCGAACAGCAGGCCGCGTACCTGCCGAAGCTGGCGACCGGCGAATGGACGGGCACGATGAACCTGACCGAACCGCAGGCCGGCAGCGATGTCGGTGCGCTGCGCTCCACCGCCACGCCGATCGAGAAGGAGGGCCGTCATGACGGCACCTTTGCGATCAAGGGTACGAAGATCTTCATCAGCTTCGGCGACCACGACATGGCCGACAACATCGTCCACCTCGTCCTCGCCCGCACCCCGGACGCACCCGCCGGCACGCGTGGCATCTCGCTGTTCCTCGTGCCCAAGATCCGGCTGGACGGCACACCCAACGACGTCCGCGTCGTCTCGATCGAGCACAAGATGGGGCTCCACGCCTCACCGACTTGCGTGCTGTCGTTCGGCGACCATGACGATTGCATCGGTGAGCTGATCGGCGCGGAGTTCGGCGGCATCCGCGCGATGTTCACCATGATGAACAACGCGCGGCTCAACGTCGGCGTGCAGGGCGTGCAGGTCGCGGAGGCAGCGACGCAGGCCGCCGCCGCCTACGCCCGCGACCGCATACAGGGTGCGCGCGACGGCAAGGCGGCGGCGATCGTCGAACATGCCGACGTGCGCCGCATGCTGCTGCGGATGAAAGCGCAGACCCAGGCGGCGCGCGCGCTGGTCTATTACGCCTGCGGGCAGGTCGATCGCGCGACGCTGGGCGATGCGCGCGCGAAGGAACGGCTGGAGATCATGACCCCGCTGGCCAAGGCGCACGCCACCGATCTCGGCAACGAGGTCGCCAGCCTGGGCGTGCAGATCCATGGGGGGATGGGCTATATCGAGGAGACCGGCGCCGCGCAGTTCTTCCGCGACGCGCGCATCACCCCGATCTACGAGGGCACCAACGGCATCCAGGCCGCCGACTTGGTCGGCCGCAAGCTGGCGCTGTCGAACGGCGGCGCCTTCGCAGACCTGATCGCGGACATGCGCGCCGAGGCACGGCATCCCGCGCTGATGCGGCTGATCGACGCCTGTGAGGCCGTCGGGCGGCGTTTGCAGGGCGCGAGTGCGGACGATCGGCAGGCGGCGAGTTATCCGTTCATGACGATGCTGTCGGTCGCCGCCTGCGGCTGGTTGATGGAGCGTCAGATGCACGCCGCGGACGCCGATGCGGTCAAGCTGGCGGCCGGCACCTTCTACCTCGACCAGATCGTACCGGAAGCACTCGGGCTGGAAGCCGCGGCGAACGCCGACGCCTCGGTGCTCTACGCACTTCCGGCGGAAGCATTCTAGGGCCAATCGACATTTGGCCAGCGTCCCCGCAAGCGCCGTCATTGCGAGCGCAGCCAAGCGATCCAGGGAGTCGCGCGGAACGCTGGATCGCTTCGCTCGGCTCGCAATGACGGGTAGAGGTCGCCAACCTGCCCGATCGTGCGAGCGCGGTGCGCCGTAAGAGATGGATAATCTTCATTGGCGAACGGCCCGGCATTCGTGAGGCGCTGAATGTCGACCCCGCCTAGATTGCTTCGCGAGGCTCGCAATGACGGATCAACCCGATGCCATACCGCACTCCGTCGCGCGGTTCGCACGGCGTCGCCACTCGAGCGTCGCGGATCAGTTCGGGGATCGCGACCACGTGCGACCGATCCATCAATGCTTCATCGTCCCCGGTTCGGCTTAGCGAGCGTAAGCGAAGCGATCCGGGGCGTTGCGATCCATCACCGGGTTGCGCCGCTACCCACGATGATGAGCCTTCGATAGCCGCGCGCTTCCGGCAAAGGGCAAAACCGCTGACGGACGCGCGTGATGTGTCGCAGTCCCGGAAGACCCCAGCCGCGCACCACGAGACTGCGCCTCAATCTCCCGAAGGGCAGCCGTTCACCGGCACCGGCGCTGCGCCTTCGGGATACCAGCGCGCGACGCGCCGGTCCTGATCGTAATAGCACACGGCCGGCGCACTGCCGTCCGGCCGCAGCGCGATCGCCCAATTGTGCGGCCCGCAATTGTGCGGCTCGCACCCGAACGCCAACAGCTTGCCCGCCTCCAATACGATCGGCGTCGCCGTCACGTCGCTGCCCAGCACCGTCTTGCGTACCCCGGCATCGCTCACCACCGTCGCCACGGCGTCGCGCACTGCCGACAGCTGCAGAAAACTCGGCGCTCCCGCCTTCGCCTCGGTTGGATATGCCCCGACATAGCGCGACAGGTCCGCTGTCGCCGCCGCGGTAGCGGAGGGGGATGGCGCGACGACCCGCTCCGGCGTCGGCGCCGCGGCCGGTTCGTCATGCTGCTGACACGCGGCAAGCGCGCCCAGCATCAGGATCGGGATGAAACGCCGCATGTCGCGATCAAAGCCTCACGCCGGTGCACGTTCCAGCAGCGCCGCGACGTCGAGCCCGAGCAGGTCGATCCGTTCGCGGATCCGCGGCCATTGCTGCGCAACGAAATCCTCGCGTTCGGCCGTTCGCAGCCGCTCGGCAGCGCCCGGCAGGACGAACATCCCGACTCCGCGCCGCACCTCGACGTATCCGTCGTCCTGGAAGCTTTGATAGGCCTTGGCCACCGTCAGCGGGTTCGCACCGTGCTCGGCGGCCAGCGCGCGAACCGAGGGAAGCTGATCACCGGCGGCGAAGTCCCCGCGCAGGATCGCCGCCGCGATGGTGCCACGCAGCCGGAGATAGACCGGCGAGTCGTCGTTACTCAGAGCTGCCATGCTGCCTTAATACACCACATGGCCTGTTTGTCGAGCGCGGCACCGCTTACCCTTGCCAATCGCTCCACAATCGCGCCGGGTCCGGGCGCGGCCGCTCCTCAAGCTCACGCATGGGCGTACCAATGAAGACGAAGCCGACGATCCGTTCCGGCGCAGCACCGAACGCGTCGCGCACCCGGTCCGAAAATGCCGGCCAGCCGGTCAGCCACCCCGCCGCGAAGCCATGTGCGTGCACCGCGTGGAGCAGGTTCATGCACGCGGCGCCCGCCGACAATTCCTGCTCCCACATGGGAATATGGCTATCGGGGCGCGGGCTGGAGAGCGCGACGACCAGCGCCGGCGCCTGCCGCGCGAATTGCTCCATGGCCTCGATCTCGGCCCGCCCCGCGGCGGGCCGCTCGGCCCGATACGCCTCGACCAGCAACGCGGCGAGCGCATCGCGACGATCGTCGCCCACGATCACGAACCGCCACGGCGCCAGCTTGCCATGATCGGGCGTCCGCCCGGCGAGCGCGATCATCTCGACCAGTTGCGCATGGGTCGGCGCGGGCGCGGCCAGATCGCGCGGCTTGCCCGAACGGCGCGTCGCCAACAGCGACAGGGGCGAGGAAAGGTCGTTGAACATGCGCGGCGCAATAGGCCATGTGACGGGATATTTACAGCGTCCGCTTTGACGCTAGTCTCGCGCGTAACCTTGTCCCCCGCGCCATGCGGGGCGGTCGATCGGATTTCAGGAGCGTATTCCCCCCATGGTGGACACCCCAACCGCGGACAGTCCGCGCGAGCCGGATATCAGCCACGTCAATCCCGCTGCCGAGGCGACGTGGTTCGGCCATCCCCGCCAGCTTGCGCGGTTGTTCACCACCGAGATGTGGGAGCGGTTCGGCTTCTACGGCATGCGCGCGCTGCTCACGCTTTACCTGACGCAGCACTTCCTGTTCGGGGATCGGCAGGCGACCGGCCTTTATGGCGGCTATACCGCGCTCGTCTATCTCACCCCGCTGATCGGTGGCTATCTCGCCGACCAGTATCTTGGATCGAAGCGCGCGGTGAAGTTCGGCGCCGTGCTGATGGCGATCGGCTATTTCACGCTCTGCTTCGGCGGCGAGACCGCCAAGCCGTTCGCGACGATCGACGGCCAGCGCTACGAGGTGGCGATCGAGAAAAGCGCCGCGGGCGAGGAGACGCGTTACGTCGTCGACGGTACGAAGCGGCTGGCGATCAAGGGGAATGACGACGGCACCGTCGCGCTGCTGAACAACGCCGGCCAGCCGGAGCGCGTCGTCGCCAAGGGCGGCTTCCAGTCGGATGGCGAGCGCAGCCCGTTCTACGTCACCGTGATGTTGCTGGCGCTGTGCCTGGTCTCGGTCGGCAACGGCTTCTTCAAACCCAACATCTCGACGATGGTGGGCGAGCTGTACCCGGCCGGCGACCGGCGCCGCGATACCGGGTTCACGATCTTCTACATGGGGATCAACATCGGCTCGACGCTGTCGCAGCTGCTCTGCCCGTTGCTGGCGACGATGGTCGGCTGGTGGGCGGGGTTCGGGCTTGCCGCGATCGGGATGCTCGCGTCGTGGTCGCTGATCCAGTTCGATGGCGGACGCCTGGGCGGTTATGGCGAGCCGCCGCTGCGCGACGGACAGCCGGACCGTGCGATGGGCATCTATGCCGCCGCGCTGATCGGCGTGCCGATCTTCTACCTGCTGTTCACCAACCTGATGAACGCGCCCGATCCGGTCGCCGGCGCAGGGATGGTCGGCTACATGCTGGCGCTGCCGCTGATGGGCAAGCTGCTGTTCGGCACCTTCCTGGTCGCGGTGCCCGGCATCCTGATCTGGTCGTGGAAGAACGGCTCGCGGCCCGAGTTCCAGATGATGCTCGCCGCGATGATCCTGATCGTCTTCAACGTCGTCTTCTGGACGCTGTTCGAACAGGCCGGGTCCAGCCTGACGCTCTATGCCGATCGCAACACCGACCTTTCGGTGTTCGGGCTGTTCTCGTTGTCGGCGGGGCAGACGCAGTTCTTCAACGCCTTCTTCATCGTCGTCTTCGCGCCGATCATGGCGGCGATGTGGACGACGCTGGCCGCGGCGGGGCGCGAGCCGTCGATCCCGGTCAAGTTCGGGATCGCGCTGATCCTGGTCGGACTGGGCTTCCTGTTCCTCGTCTTCGGCGGGCAATTCGCCGGGGCCGACTTCAAGGTCACGATCTGGTGGCTCGCCGGGCTCTACCTGATCCACTCGGTCGCCGAATTGTGCATCTCGCCGGTCGGCCTGTCGATGGTCACGAAGCTGTCGATCGCGCGCGTCGTCGGGCTGATGATGGGCGTGTGGTTCCTGTCGGTGTCGGTGGCGCAATATGTCGCGGGGATCGTCGCGCAGGTCGCCAGCGTCGAGACGGTCGGCGGGCAGGTGACCAACCTGAAGGTCAGCCTGGATACCTACAACGGCGTCTTCTGGACGATCGGGCTGGTCGCCGCGGCCGTCGGCGGACTGCTGCTGCTGCTGTCGCCGATCATCCGCAAGTGGATGCACGGCGTCCAGTAACCGACATCAATCGATACGCGACAAGCCCGCGCGCTTCTGGCAGCAAGACGGCGGCGACCCGGCATTCCGGGCGCCGCCGTTTTCGCGAGACGGCCAGGTGAGGAGCGGCGATGGCAGAGTTGTTCGGATTGATGCAGGACGCCGCGCTGACGGTGGATCGCTTCCTCGATCATGGCGCGACATGGCATGGCGACCGCGAGATCGTGTCGCGCGACGGCGACGGAACGGTCACCCGCACCGACTATCGCACGCTCCACCACACCGCCCGCCAGGTATCCGACGCGCTGCTCGCCGCCGGGATCGCACCGGGTGACCGCGTCGCGACGCTCGGCTGGAACGGCGCCCGCCACATGGCGGCGTGGTACGGCACCACCAACATCGGCGCGGTGCTCCACACGCTCAACCCGCGACTCTTCCCCGAGCAGATCGCATGGATCGCCGCGCATGCCGGCGACCGGCTGCTGCTCGCCGACCCGGCCTGCGCCGCGCTCGCCGCGCGGCTGGTGCGTGACGTACCGACGCTGGAGACCGTCGTCTTCCTGTGCGCGCGCGACGCGCTGCCGGTGGTCGATTTCCCCGCGGTCGCCTTCGACGACTGGATCGCACCGCACGTCGGGATCGCGGCATGGGGCGGGTTCGACGAGCGGCTGGCGTGCGGGCTGTGCTACGGTCAGGACCCATTGATGTGAGCGCCGCGATCTGATTCAGGCCCCGTGAGGAGAGCGTGGATGAGCGACCTGTACTGGTTGACGGATGAGCAGATGGCGCGCCTGCAGCCGTACTTCCCCAAGAGCCATGGCAAGCCGCGGGTCGATGACCGACGGGTGCTGAGTGGCATCGTCTTCGTCAATCGCAACGGACTGCGCTGGTGTGATGCACCGAGCGCGTATGGTCCGCACAAGACGCTGTACAACCGGTGGAAGCGCTGGGGTGAACGGGGCGTTTTCCTGCGCATGATGGAGGGTCTGGCGTCAGCGGAGGCCGTGCCGAAAACAGTCATGATCGACGCGACTTACCTGAAGGCACACCGCACGGCATCGAGCCTGCGGGTTAAAAAGGGGATCTCGGCCGCCTGATCGGCCGCACGAAAGGCGGTATGAACACCAAGTTGCATGCCGTCAGCGATGCGGATGGGCGGCCCTTGAGCTTCTTCATGACCGCCGGGCAGGTCAGCGACTACACCGGCGCGGCAGCTCTGCTCGACGATCTGCCAAAGGCGCAATGGCTGCTTGGTGATCGCGGTTATGATGCGGATTGGTTCAGGGACGCCCTGGAAGCCAAGGGCATCCAGCCCTGCATCCCGGGCCGTAGATCGCGCAACGAGCCGGTCAGGTACGACAAGCGGCGCTACCGGCGCCGCAGCCGCATCGAGATCATGTTCGGCCGCCTGAAAGATTGGCGCCGCGTCGCCACACGCTACGACCGATGCCCAACGGTCTTCCTCTCCGCCGTCGCCCTCGCGGCCACAGTCATCTTCTGGCTATGACCAATGAGTCCTGACCCTACACATCGGGCACGACGGGCGATCCGAAGGGCGTGCTCTACTCGCACCGCTCGAACTATCTGCACACGATGATGGCGCTGCAGGCCGATGCGCTTGCGCTGACGCAGCGCGAGACGGTGTTGCTGGTCGTGCCGATGTACCACGCCAACGCGTGGGGCGTCGTCTATGCCGCGCCCGCGGCGGGCGCCAAGCTGGTGCTGCCCGGCGCGCGGATGGACGGCGAAGCGCTTTACGAGCTGATCGAACAGGAAGGCGTCACCTTCTCCGCGGCGGTGCCGACGGTGTGGCAGGGGCTGCTGCAGTATCTGCGTGGCACCGGGCGCGGGTTCTCGACGTTGAGCCGCGTCGTGATCGGCGGTGCCGCCCCGCCGCCGGCGCTGATCCGCGCCTTCCAGGACGATTACGGCGTCGAGGTGGTGCAGGGCTGGGGCATGACCGAGACGTCGCCGCTCGCCACGCTCTCCTCGCCGACCGCCGAAGTGCTGGCGCAGCCCTATGACGAGCAGGTGCGCCGCAAGGCGATGCAGGGGCGGTTGCAGGTCGGGCTCGACTTCCGGCTGGTCGACGACGCGGGGCAGCCGCTTCCGCACGACGGACAGTCGTCGGGGCGACTGCTGATCCGCGGCGCGACCGTCGCCAGCGGCTATTTCCGCGACGACACCCCCGTGCTCGACGATGACGGGTTCTTCGATACCGGCGACGTCGCGACGATCGACGACGCCGGCTACATGCAGATCACCGATCGCGCCAAGGACATCGTGAAATCCGGCGGCGAATGGATCAGCTCGATCGCGATCGAGAACATCGCCACCGCGCACCCGGCGGTCGCGCTCGCCGCGGTCATCGGCGTCCCGCATCCGAAGTGGGACGAGCGCCCGATCCTGCTGGTCCAGCCCGCCCCCGGACAGACGCCCGACAAGGCCGAGTTGCTCGCCTTTCTCGACGGCAAGATCGCGCGGTGGTGGATGCCCGACGACGTGGTGACGGTCGACGCGATCCCGCTGGGCGCGACCGGCAAGATCGACAAGAAGCTGTTGCGCCGGCAATTCGCGGACTATCGCCTGACGGAATAGTCGGCGGCTCTCGCGCGGGAACACCCTGCCCCACCGCCTCGTTTCGCCAGCGACACCGATAATATGAGAGAAGCGATGGCGGACTGGATCAGGGCCGCGCGAGGCTGGCTGCACGATTGGCCGGGCTGGCTCGTCGACATGCTGTATGTGGTCGCGGCACTGGCGCTCGCGCTGGTGCTGCATCGCCTCGTGGTGTGGGGAGCGCGCCGCGCGACCGCCGCGCGGCCCGACAGCGCCTCCGCGCTGTTCGTCGAGCGCATCCGCAAGCTGCTGCGCTGGCTGATGCTGGCGATCGCACTCGCCGCGGTGCAGCCCGCGCTCGACCTGACGCGCAGCCAGGCGACGCTGTGGGGGCGCATCGCCGCGTTGCTGGTGCCCGGACTGATGGGCTGGTGCGCGATCGTCGCGGTCGGGACGGTCACCGACGCCATGATCCGCCACGCCGACATCAGCGTCGCGGACAATTTGCGCGCGCGTCGCCGCCGGACGCGGCTGGGCATCTTCCAGCGCATCTTCATCTCGCTGATCCTGCTGGTCACGATCTGCACGATGTTGATGACGATCCCCAGCGTGCGCAGCCTCGGCGTCACGCTGGCGGCGTCGGCGGGGCTTGGCGCGCTGGCGGTCGGCGCCGCCGCGCAGCCCGCGCTCAAGAACCTGATCGCCGGCTTCCAGATGATCTTCACCGAGCCGATCCGCATCGACGACGTCGTCATCATCGACGGCGAATGGGGGCGGATCGAGGAGATCCGCCTGACCTATGTCGTCGTGAAGATCTGGGACGAACGGCGGCTGGTCGTCCCGGTGTCCAAATTCCTGGAACAGAGTTTCCAGAACTGGACGCGCCAGTCGAGCGCGCTGCTCGGCAGCGTCTTCTGGTACGTCGATCCTGCGACAGACGTCGAGGCGTTGCGCACGAAGCTGGGCGAGATCGTCACCTCCAATCCGCGCTGGGACGGGCGCTTCTGGAATCTGCAGGTCACCGACGTGAAGCCCGACGGCACCGTCGAGCTGCGCGGACTGATGACCGCCAAGGATGCCGCGGTCGCGTTCGACCTGCGCTGCGACGCGCGCGAGGCGATGCTCGCCCATATCCGCGCCGAGCATCCCGCCGCGCTGGTTCGCCACCGCGCCTATCTGTCGCGCGACGTCGCCGGATAGATACGGTCGCGCCCCGCCGCCTTCGCGTCATAGGCACGGCGGTCGGCACGATCGAGCAGCGTGGCGAGCGTATCGTCGGGGCGCAGCATCGCAATCCCGCCGCTGATCGTCGTCCGCGGCAGGTGCGGCCCCAGATCGGCGACCGCGGCGCGGATCGCCTCGCCGGTCAGCGCCGCGCGCTGCGCCGTCGTCCCCCCGAACAGGGCGACGAACTCCTCGCCGCCCAATCGTGCGACCAGCGCGTCCGCCGGTGCCGCAGCGCAGATCGCCTGCGCCACGGCCTGCAGCACCATGTCGCCGGTCGCGTGGCCGAAGCCATCGTTGACCTGCTTGAAATGATCCAGGTCAAGCATGAGGACCGCCACCCGATCGCCGTCGCGCCGCGCGGCAGCGATCCGCCGCACCGCGCCTCGCTCGAACCCGCGACGGTTCGCGACGCGCGTCAGCATGTCGGTGTCGGCTTCGTCGCGGGTGGAGCGCAGCACCGCACGCATGACCTTCAACAACACCATCAGTGCGGTGGCGACCGTCAGGATGCCGCCCAGCGCGTGCGAGAACAGCGCGTACGAGGTCGTCGCGTAATCGCGCATCGTCGCGCCCGATCCGGATGCGGCGGCGACGAACGGCTTGATCGCGAAATAAGCGGCGGTGATCGCGAAGACGACGCCGGTCGTCGCCCACATCATGTCGGGCGACCGCCGCGCCTTGCACGTCGCCATCGCCGCGCAGAGGAAGGAGAGCGTGAAGAACGGCAGTTGATAGACGATGCCGTGAGCCAGCGTGTTCCAGGCGTGATCGTAAAGCGACACGCGCACGAGAGCGGCCGGCACGACGATCGCCGGCAGCAACCATCGCGGCATCTTCTGCTCCGACAGCACCGACACGCCGATCGTCAGGCACATGAGCGACGCGACCAGCGCGATATAGCTGGTGACGCTGAATACCGACGGGGTCGACGAATAGCGGATGGCCAGTCCGCCGAGCGGCGAGAAGATGCCGAGCGCATATGCCGCGCAGAACCAGCCTGTCGCGCGATGCTGCGGATAGGAAGCGCGCAACACCGCGAACGTCGCGGCAAAAAGCACCGCGACGCAGCTATTCACGATCAGGGCAGAAACCGCACCGTCCACGTCGCGTATCGCCTCGAACCCTTCCGGGCGGGTCCGTGCGGTAAGTCTTCAGGCAACACAAGCAGCGGAGTCGGCGCAGCGAGCAAGGCGCCGTATATCAGTGCACCGGGTCGGGAGTGGCCTCCGCCTTCTCAAGCGCCGTCAAAAACGTCGCAGACCACCAGGCAACATCCTGTTCTTGCACGCCTTCCATCAATGCCTTCCAGCGCCGCACACGCTCTTCGCGCGGCATCCGCAACGCCTGGTAGATCGCGTCCGAGACTTCCTCGGCACTGTAAGGATTCACCAGCAGCGCCTCCGCCATCTGCTCGGCCGCCCCGGCGAATCGCGACAGGACCAGCACGCCGGGATCTTCCGGGTCTTGCGCCGCGACATATTCCTTGGCGACCAGGTTCATCCCGTCGCGCAATGGCGTCACCAGCCCGATCTTGGCGGCGCGATAGATGCCGGCCAGCTGGTCGCGCGGATAGCCCTGGTTGACGTAGCGGATCGGCACCCAGTCGACGTCCGCATAGGCACCGTTGATGCGCCCCGACAGACCCTCCAGCGACTGGCGGATCCGCTGGTAGCTCTCCACGGACACGCGGCTCGGCGGTGCGATCTGGAGCAGGAACACTTCCTTGCGTTCCTCGGGATGCTCGTTGAGGAACCGTTCGTAGCCGAGGAAGCGCTCCTCCAGACCCTTCGAATAATCGAGCCGATCGACCCCGACGATCATGTCGCGTCCATCGGCGCTGTCGCGCATCCGGCG
Organism: Sphingomonas phyllosphaerae 5.2; assembly: GCF_000419605.1. Lineage (NCBI taxonomy): Bacteria > Pseudomonadati > Pseudomonadota > Alphaproteobacteria > Sphingomonadales > Sphingomonadaceae > Sphingomonas > Sphingomonas phyllosphaerae. Next base: position 3,186,413 of record NZ_ATTI01000001.1, read on the forward strand.
GTAGGCGAGCCGCGCCGGCACGCTCTTCGACATCTCGGCGAACTCGACCGCGTCGATCCCGATCGGGCATGCGATCAACTCGACGTGCCGGTCGCCCAGCCGCGCGACATTGCCGTCGATCGTGGCACCCATATCGTGCTTGGCGAAGTCGCAGAACGACTCCAGCCATTCCTCGGTATGGAACCCGATCAGGTCGTAGGAGAACAGCGACTCGACCAGCTCACGGGCATTGGGCAGGGTTCCGAGCAGCCGTCGCGGCGGCCACGGGATGTGCAGGAAGAAGCCCATCCGGTTCGAACAGCCGCGCTCGCGCAGTTCGGCGCCCAGCGGGAACATGTGATAATCCTGGATCCAGATCACATCCTCCGGCTCGATCAGCGGGCGGACCGTGTCGGCGAACCGTTGATTGGTGCGCTTGTACCCGCCCGCGAAATCACGCTCATATTCGGCCAGGTCGATGCGATAGTGGAACAGCGGCCACAGCGTACGGTTGGCGTAGCCGTCGTAATATTCCTGGACGTCCTGCTCCTCCAGATCGACCGTCGCGGTGGTGACGCCCTGGTTGCGCTGGAAGTTGATATGGCCGTTGAACTGGTCGGTCTGTTCTCCCGACCAGCCGAACCACATGCCGCCGCGATCACGCAGCGCCGCGGCCAGCGCGACCGCCAGCCCGCCCTGCGCGCCGGCCGTGGAGCCCTTGGGCGCGGTGACGCGGTTCGAGATGACGATCAGGCGGCTCAACGGATACTACTCCAAGGTTTGCTCAGCATGGCGGCGCAGTTGATCATGCCCACCAACGAATAGGTCTGAGGATAATTTCCCCACAATTCACCACTTTGCGGGTCGATGTCCTCCGACAGCAGCCCGGCGGCGGTGCAGCGCGACAGCATCTCGTCGAACAAGGCCCGTGCCTCGTCGCTGCGGCCGGTCAGGAACAGCGCCTCGATCAACCAGAAGGTGCAGACGTTGAACGCCGTCTCGGGCAGCCCGAAATCATCCTCGGTGTCGTAACGCAGCATCGTCGAGCCGCGGCGCAGGCCCTTCTCGATCGCCACCAGCGTGTCGAGGAAGCGCGGGTCGTCCGCCTCCAGAAAGCGCAGGTCGAGCAACTGCAGCACGCTGGCATCGAGATCGTCACCAGCGAACGTCGCCGACATCCGCCGCGTATCCTCGCGCCACGCCGCCGTCTCGATCCGCTCGCGGATCACTTGCGCGCGCTCGGACCAGAGCGCGTGGCGATCGGCCAGCTTCAGCCGCTCGGCCGCATTGGCAAGCCGGTCGCACGCCGCCCAGCACATCGCGCTGGAATAGGTGTGGACGCTCTGTCGGGTCCGCAGCTCCCACAGGCCGGCGTCTGGCTGGTCGTAATAGGCCCAGGCGCGCTCGCCGACCCGCTCCAGCGCGTCGAAATCCTCGATGCCGCTCAGCCGGAACAGGCGATGATCGAAGAAGGCGTGGACCGAGCACAGCACGATCTGCCCGTACGCGTCATGCTGGATCTGCTCGGCCGCCTGGTTGCCGACCCGCACCGGCCCCATGCCGCGATAGCCGGGCAACTGCTCCTCGATCCGCTCCGGCAGCTGCGCCTCGCCCAGCACGCCGTACAGCGGCTGGATATGCCCGCCGCGCGCGCCATCGACGATGTTGCGGAGGTAGCCGAGATAGCCCTCGAGCACGTCGAGCGCGCCAAGCCGGTTGAGCGCCTGCACGGTGTAATAGGCGTCGCGGATCCAGCAGTAGCGATAGTCCCAGTTGCGCTGCGACCCGGCGTGCTCCGGAACGGAGGTGGTCAGCGCCGCGACGATCGCGCCGGTTTCCTCGTGCTGGCACAATTTCAGCGTGATCGCACAGCGGATGACGACTTCCTGCCACTCCAGCGGCACGGCCAGCCCGCGCACCCAGCCCTGCCATTCCTGCGTCGTGCGGTACAGCATCAGGTCGACGGTGCTGGCGAGATCGCCCTGGAAGCTCTCATCCGGCCCCAGGAAGAAGTGCAGCGGCCGTTCGACCCGGAACGCATGCTCGCCCTGCACCATCGCGATCGGCGCGGTGGTGGTCAGCCGCAAGGCGATCGTATCGAGCAGCAGCCGCAGGTGGTTCGATCCGCCGATCTGCTCGCGGCATCCCCCGCCCCAGCCGCACGTCGGGCGCAATGCGATGCGCACCCGCGGGCTGCCGGCGATCGGCCGCACGATCCGCGCATAGCCGACCGGGCGATAGGTACGCCCCTCGCGCTGGAACCGCGGGCAGAAATCGATCACCTCGATCGCACCGCCCTGCGCATCGCGGTGCGTCGTGACGAGGATCGGCGTGTTGCGGATGTACGTCTGCTCGATCGAGACGCTGTCCTCCAGCGCGATCCCCCAATAGCCGGTGTCCGGCTCCTCGCCGCCCAGCAATGCGGAGAACAACGGATCGCCATCGACGCGCGGCACGCATCCCCAGACGAAGCGCCCCTGCCGGTCGACCAGCGCGCTCACCTGGCAATTGCCGATCGGCCACAGATCCAGCGTCGTCATGTCATCTCCCTGCATGCAGCGTCGAGCCAGGCGAGCACGTCGGCGACGCAGTTCACCCGGTAGGTTGCGGAGGTGGCGCGCGCCGGGCCGACCAATACGCCGGCCCCGCCCATCGCGACGGCGGCGGCAAAGCCGGCCTCGTCGGTCACGTCATCCCCCACGAAGACAGGAACCGTACGGCAACGCGCCGGTTCCGCCATCAGCCATTCGACCGCGGCGCCCTTGTCGCGCCCGGCCAGCCGCAGCTCGACCACCATCTTGCCGTGTTGCAGATGCAGGTCGTGCGCCGCGGCGAGTTCCTCGGCCAGCGCGGCTACCGCCTCCCCCGCCTCCGGAGCGCCGCGATAGTGCAGGCCGACCCCGAATGGCTTGTCCTCGACCAGCGTACCCGGATGCCTGCTCGCAAACACCCGCGATGCGGCCAGCGCGGTATCGAGTGCGGCGGGCCGATCCGGCGCGGCGATCGCACCATCGGCCGCGGCGATCTCCAGCCCGTGGCTTCCGGCGATCGGCAACGTGGCGGGCGCGACGAGCGCCTGCACCTCGTGCACCGGCCGGCCGCTGACGATCGCGACCCCGCCGGGCAGCGCCGCCGCCAGCCTCTCCAGCAAGGGCGCGACGCCGTGCCCGACCGCGACGGCATCGGGCGTGTCCGCGATCTCCACCAGCGTCCCGTCGAAATCGAGGAACAGGCTGGCGTCAATCAACAGGGAAGGCGGCGGTGGCGCGAGATCGATCATGCCGCCTGCAACGATGCGGCCGGTGTTTCGATGCAACCCCGCAACGATCATCCCGACGCCGCGACCGTCGCCGGCGCCGGCGCGGGGTCGGGCGCCCGCACCAGCGCGCCCGCGCGCCAGCGATCATAGGCGGTGAAGAAGTCGGTGAACGGCGCCTCCAGCACCGGCAGCCGCTGGGCCGCGAACGCGGGGAGTGCGGCGGGCGGTACGGCCGCCGCCGCGGCGAGCGCATCGCGCGCGGCCGTGCAGAAGCCGGCGTGCGCGAAATCCTGCGCGAAGAAATTGTAGAGCCGCGTCATCTGGTCGTCGAACGCATCCTCCCACTCCTTGCCGCGGGTGGCGCGATATTCCTGCTGCAACGCGGTCTGCGCATTGGCGAGCACCGCTTTACGGGTATTGAGCAGCGCGTTGTATTCGTTGACCATCAACGACTGCTCCGGGCCATGGCACGCCAGCACCGCGACGTTCAGCGCGGCACGCAGGTGCCAGGTCGTCCCCGATGCCGACAAACCCACGTTCGGCGTCGCCCAGCGCCCGTCGGCAAGCCGCGCCGGGATCCGCATCCCCGGCCGTGCGCCCGTCGGCATCGGCGCCGGCACCATCACCGCTACCGGCACCGGTGGGGCTGTGGGTGTCGCGGGCGGCGGCGTGCGCGAACAGGCCGTGGCCAGGACGGACGCCACCATGACGGCGGACAGGCGCAGGCGCATCGTGAAACCCCTTTTATGACGCGTTGCGTTCGCGTCCCATTCCCGGACGCGTCGCGAAAGAGTCGAGCCGGCACGCCGTGCCCCAGACGCGCCGAGGCGAGTCCGGTTCGCTGCACGGACAAAGGCTTTGGTCGGTCCTGCCGGAGATCGACGCGGACAGGTGCGGCTCGGCAAGGGCCATACTTAAGGCCAGGATCGAGCTTCACCCGATCGTCGACCTGGTCCGACATGCGCACCTGCTTGCCCGACTGCCCGCAGGCTCCTGCGCACGCGAACGCCGCGCCTCACCCCACCCGCTTCTCGAACGCCTGCGCCGCCTCGGCGACCAACGACGCGATGATGTCGGCGATCGGCTCTTCCTTCGTGACCATCCCGACCGACTGCCCGGCCATCACGCTGCCATGCTCGACATCGCCGTCGATCACCGCGCGGCGCAGCGCGCCTGCCCAGTAATGCTCGATCTGCAATTGCGCCTCGGCCATCACCACCTTGCCCTCGTCCAGCGACAGCGCCACCTCGCGCTGCCGCGCCGAGAACAACTCGCCCGCCGCATTCTTCAGCGCGCGCACCGGGATGACCGGCAGGCGCGGATCGAGCTGGACGCTCGCCACCGCGTCGCGTGCCGAGGCGCGGATGAACGCCTTTTTGAAATTGGGGTGCGCGATGCACTCGGTCGCGCAGACGAACCGCGTGCCGAGCTGCACCCCGGCGGCGCCCATGTCGAGATAGCCTGCGATCGCCTCGCCGCGCCCGATTCCGCCGGCCACGAACACCGGGACGACCTCGGCCAGTTCCGGCAGCATTTCCTGCGCCAGCACGCTGGTCGAAACCGGGCCGATATGTCCACCGGCCTCCATCCCCTCGATCACCAGCGCATCGACCCCGGACCGCACCAGCTTCTTGGCCAGCGCCAGCGTCGGCGCGAAGCAGACCGCCTTCGCACCCGACGCCTTGATGGCCTCCAACGCCCCCTTCGGCGGCAATCCGCCCGCGAGCACGACATGCCCGACCCCGTGCCGCGTGCAGACGTCGATCAGCGCATTCAGGTCCGGGTGCATCGTGATCAGGTTCACCCCGAACGGCCGCGCCGTCATCGCCGCGGTGGCGGCGATCTCGGCGTCCAGTAGCGCCGGCGACATCGCCCCGCACGCGATCACCCCGAAGCCGCCCGCATTCGACATCGCCGCCACCAGGTGCCGCTCCGACACCCACGACATCGCGCCGGCCATGATCGCCACCTCGCTGCCCAGGAACGCCGCGCCGCGCGCCATGCGGTCGGCGAGCCGGCGATGGCCTCCGCTGACGATCGAAGCGGCGGGGGCCGGCGAAGCGGCGGAGGCAGGCGCGGTCAGGACATCGGTCATCGATGCTGACTAGGCGGGGCATCGGCATGTGGCAACACGGGCGCCGCCCGCCGCACTGCACAATCGTTTCCAGTGATCGAAATAATCACCGATGAACGACAGCAATCCATACTTTTCGGATGCGATCAGCCGTGTCATTTCTTGGTCATAATAACGAGGATGAGGATCCTGAACATGATCGCCGGCTATAATTTTTCCCCGCGTCGCCGCTTCGCCGTTCTTACAGGGCTGGTTGCTGCGAGCTGGAGCATGGTGGTGCTCGCGACCGACGTATTGCTGCGCTGACGCGAAAGCGTCACCGATCGGCCACGCACGCGTCACCGGGGCGAGACGCGCCCGTCACATGACGGCGGCATAATAGCGGCAAGGGAGAGCCGCTTATGCCGCCGATCGCCGACCCGCTCGACAGCCGCCCGCGCCCGCCCACGGGCGCAGGACATGTCGCCCCCCTGCCCGCTGCCATCCTGCCCGGGATCGGGCACGTGGCCGAGGTCACCGACCTTTTCGACTTCGCGAACTCGCGCCCGCACCGCCCCGAGGAGTCGGCTGGCGAACGCCGCCGCTACCGCACGGTCTGGATCAGCGACGTCCACCTGGGCACGCGCGGCTGCAATGCCGACCTGTTGATCGACTTTCTCGATCACGTCGACAGCGACACGATGTACCTGGTCGGTGACATCGTCGACGGCTGGCAGCTCAAGAAGCGCTTCTACTGGCCGGCGGCGCACAACGACGTCATCTGGCGGTTGATGAAGCGCGCACGGCGCGGCACGCGGATGATCTACATTCCCGGCAACCACGACGAAATGTTCCGGCAGTTCGCCGGGCTCGACTTCGGCGGAATCAAGATCCGGCGCAAGGCGGTGCATGAAACCGCCGACGGGCGCCGCCTGCTGGTGCTGCACGGCGACGAATTCGACGCCATCACATTGTCGCACCGCTGGCTCGCGCACGTCGGCGACGCCGCCTATACCGCGCTGATGACGCTCAACCGCGCGGTCAGCGCGGTACGCCGCAAGTTCGGCATGCCGTATTGGTCGCTCAGCAAGCACGCCAAGGCCAAGGTAAAGAACGCGGTCGCGTTCATCTCGCGCTTCGAGGAGATCGTCGCCGAGGCCGCGGGAAGCCGCGGGGTCGACGGCGTCGTGTGCGGGCACATCCACACCGCGGAAATGCGCGAGATCGCCGGCATCGCTTATTACAACGATGGCGACTGGGTGGAGGGATGCACCGCGCTGGTCGAGCATTTCGACGGGCGAATGGAAATCCTGCACTGGGGTGACGAGATCGCGCGCCGCGATCCCGCGCCGCTCGCCGCGCTCGCCACGCTCGCCGCGTGATGCGGATCGCGATCATCACCGACGCCTGGGCCCCGCAGGTCAACGGCGTCGTGCGCACGCTCGAAAACGTCATCGCCGAGCTGCGCGACAGCGGGCACGAGGTGCTGGTCGTCTCCCCCGCCGACGCGCCGTCGTTGCCCTGCCCCACCTACCCCGAGATCCGCCTCGCGCTCATGACGCCGGCGACGATCGGGCGGCGGATCACCGCGTTCGGCGCGCAGGCGGTGCATATCGCCACCGAAGGCCCGCTGGGTGTCGCGGCACGGCGCTGGTGCCTGTCGCGTCGGCGGCCGTTCACGACCGCCTATCACACGCAGTTCCCGGACTATGTCGCGGCACGCACCGGCGCCGACCCGGAGTGGGTCTGGCGCTACGTCCGCTGGTTCCACGCACCGGCCGCCGCGGTGCTGGCCTCGACGCCGACGATCGAACGCGCGCTGGGCGTGCACGGGCTGACCCGCGTCCGCCGCTGGGGCCGCGGCGTCGCACCGTTGTTCTCGCCCGCCGGACCGCGCGACGCGACGATGGCCGCGCTACCCGGCCCGGTGCTGCTCCATGTCGGGCGCGTGGCCGTGGAGAAGAACATTGCCGCGTTCCTCGCCGCCGACGTGCCGGGCACGAAGGTGGTGGTCGGCGACGGCCCGGCGCGGGCCGCGCTGGCGCGGCAATTCCCGCAGGCGATCTTCCTGGGTGCGCTGTTCGGCGCGCAGCTCGCCGCCGCCTATCGCGCCGCCGACGCGCTGGTCTTTCCCAGCCGCACCGACACGTTCGGACTGGTGATGATCGAGGCGCTGGCGTGCGGCACCCCGGTCGCCGCCTTCCCGGTTCCCGGCCCGCTCGACGTGCTGACCGCCGACACCGGCGCGATGGCCGACGACCTGCCCGCCGCGATCGCGCGCGCGCTGACGCTGGACCGCACGACCTGCGCCGCAGCCGGTGTGCGCTTCACCTGGCCGGCCAGCGCGCGACAATTCCTCGATGCGCTCGAACCCTTCGACATGGGCTTGTCGCGCGCCGCCTAAGCGCGTGCTTGCCCTTGGCGGCGGCACGCACTAAGTCGATGGTCAAGATGTGGCCGCTCCGGGAAGGGGCGGCCCTTTGCATTTATGGAGACTGTCCGCATGGCCCAGCCGCTCATGCCCCACGCGACCGCCTCATGGCTGGTCGACAATACCGCGCTCTCCTTCGAGCAGATCGCCGATTTCTGCGGCTTGCACATCCTCGAGGTGCAGGCGATCGCCGACGATACCGCTGCGACCAAGCTGACCGGGCGCGATCCGGTCCGCGCGCACGAGCTGACGCAGGACGAGATCGACAAGGCGCAGGCGAACCCCAAATATCGCATGACGATGACCAAGGGGCCGGACCAGGTGCGCCGCACCAAGGGTCCGCGCTATACGCCGGTGTCGAAGCGCCAGGACAAGCCCGATGGCATCGCCTGGATCATCCGCAACCACCCGGAGATCTCGGATGGCGCGATCGGCAATCTGATCGGCACCACCCGCACGACGATCGCGGCGATCCGCGACCGCAGCCACTGGAACATCGGCAACATCACGCCGAAGGACCCGGTGACGCTCGGCCTGACGACGCAGCGCGAGCTGGACGCGGCGGTCAACAAGGCCGCGAAGGCCGCCGGTATCGAGCCGGCGCCGACCGACACCCGCCTCGACGGCGACCGCGAGGCGCTGATCGCGTCGCTGCGTGCCGAGCGCGAGCAGGCTGCGCGCGATGCCGAGGCCGGGATCGACGGCGACGCTCCCGCACGTCCGGCCTTCGAAGACCCCTTCCGCCGCTGACCGGCCGGGGCGACGGCCTGACTGCCGCGCCCCGTTCGCCGTACACGCAAGGGCGGGCGCCGCTCCCGGCCCGTGCCCCGACTTTTTCGGGCGCGAGGTCGGCGGCCGGTGCCGTAGCGATATCGCATCAAACCGCGACGCTGGCATTCCCGGCTCCGATCCCCCACATCGGGGATGCATGATGTATCCCCGTCGCACCCAATCGCAGATCATCCGCGTCATCGACCTTGAAACCACCGGCGCGGCACCGCCCGCCCATGCGGTGTGCGAGGTGGGGTGGCAGGATGTCGCGCTCGGCAACGACGGGCGCTGGGAATTGTACGGGGAGGGTGGCAGCATCCTCGTCAACCCGGGCCGCCCGCTGCCCGCGATCACGCAGGCGATCCACCACATCCGCGACGAGGATGTCGCCGACGCGCCATGGTGGCACGACGTCGCGCGGCAGGTGCTCGATCCCTATCCGCGGCGCGTCGCGCTCGCCGCGCATCGTGCGTCCTTCGAGGAGCAATTCTGCACTCCGGCGCTCACGCACGGTGCCGACTGGATCTGCACGTGGAAATGCGCGCTGCGGCTGTGGGCGGACATGCCCAGTTATTCCAACCAGGTCCTGCGTTACTGGCGCAAGCCCGAGGGGCTGGACCACGAACGTGGCCTGCCCGCACACCGCGCGTTCCCGGACGCCTATGTCACCGCCCACCATCTGCGCGATCAGCTGAACGAGGCGTCGGTGGCACAGCTGATCCAATGGTCGAGCGAACCGGGCTTGCTTCCGCGCGTCCGCTACGGCCCCGATCGCGGCAAGGACTGGCGCGAGATCGAGGAGGAAAGCCTCGCCAAGTTCCTCACCGATCGCGATCCCGACGTCCGCTTCACCGCCGAAACCGAAATGGCCCGGCGTCGTGGCGGCGGTCACGTCGGCCGCATGACCGCGCAGGAATTGCTGCTGTAGTGCGCGGGACGCGGTGACATGCCGCCCGCGATGCCGCCAACCCACCAACCTGCATCACCCTTCCCGCACGAGCCGCTGGCGCCCGCGCACATAGCGCGATATCGCGTTCGCGATGGCCGATCTTCCCGCCGACGCCCCTGTCAATCGCGTGCTGACGCGGCGCATGAGCGCGTTGATGGTGTTCGGCTTTCTCGCGCTTGTGCTGGTCGGCTATGCCGCGGTGCGCGTCATGCAGCGTAACGAGGTGCATACCCGGCTGGTCGAGCACACCTACCAGGTCGAGAACGCCGTCCTCAACGTCCACCGGCTGGTCGAGCAGGGCGAGACCGCGCGCCGCGGCTACATGCTCGTTCCGGGCCGCACCGGGGCGCTCGCCAATTTCCAGCGCATCGAACGTCAGTTGCCGGATGCGATCGCGCGCCTCGAACGCCTCACCCGCGACAATCCGGTCCAGCGCCGCTATCACCTCGGGCTGCGGCTTCAACTCGCGAGCCTCGCCGCGCGGCGCGCGAACACCATAACGCTGCTCGGACAAGGTGACCGGGCGGGCGCGCTGCGCGCCTTCGAGGACGATGCCGAGATCCGCACGATCGTCACGATCCGCAACCTGCTCGACCGGATGGGCGCGGTCGAGCGGCGGCTCATGACGCACCGCGACGCCGAACTGCGCGCCAGCGAACGTGCCTTCTACACGATCATCATCCTGGCCGGCGCGTTGCTCGCCACGGTGGCGGTGATCTCGCTGCTGACGATACTCTCCTACACCCGCGACCTGTCGCGTTCGGACGAGGCGCTGCGTGCGCTCAACGCCGGGTTGGAAGACATGGTCGTCGTGCGCACCGCCGACCTGACCCGTGCGAACGAGGAGATCCAGCGCTTCGCCTATATCGTCAGCCACGATCTGCGCTCGCCACTGGTCAACGTCATGGGCTTCACCGCCGAGCTGGAGACCGCCGCGAGTGCGCTGCGCGGCCTCGTCGCGCGCGTCGAGGCCGAAGCCCCGGCGCTCGCCGACGAAGAGGCGCGGCTGGCCGCGAACGAGGACCTCCCCGAGGCGATCGGCTTCATCCGCGCTTCGACGCAGAAGATGGACCGGCTCATCAATGCCATCCTGCAGCTTTCCCGGCAGGGCCGCCGCGCGCTGACGCCCGAGAAGATCGACGTTGCCGCGCTCGTCCGCCAGATCGGCGACACGCTGTCGCACCGGCTGAGCGAGACCGACACCGTGCTGACCGTCGAGGCCGATCTGCCGCCGGTGGTCAGCGACCGGCTCGCACTCGATCAGGTGCTGTCGAACCTGATCGAGAATGCGGTGAAATACCTGCGGTCCGGCGTGCCCGGGCGCATCACGGTCAGCGGCCGGCGCGAGCGCGATCGGGTGGTCTACATCGTGCGCGACAATGGCCGCGGCATCGACCCGCGCGACCATGCGCGCGTCTTCGACCTCTTCCGCCGTTCGGGCGCGCAGGACCGGCCCGGCGAGGGCATCGGCCTCGCCACCGTCCGCGCGCTCGTCTTCCGGCTGGGTGGCACCATCGACGTCGCCTCCACGCTCGGGCAAGGTGCGGCCTTCACGTTGTCGCTCCCGCTCGTCCTCCTCAGACAGGAACCGAATTCATGAACGCCCCGCAATCCGTGAACATCGTGATGATCGAGGATGACGAGGGTCATGCGCGACTGATCGAGAAGAACATCCGCCGCGCCGGGATCATGAACCCGATCCGCCACTTCACCGACGGCACGAGCGCGCTCGACTATATCTTCCATGATTCCACCGGCCCGCAGCTCAACGGCCCGGCGCTGGTGCTGCTCGACCTCAACCTGCCGGACATGAGCGGCACCGACATCCTCGCCCGGATCAAGACCGACGAGGGCCCGGTCAAGCGCACGCCGGTCGTCGTCCTGACCACCACCGACGACAGCCGCGAGATCCAGCGCTGCTACGATCTGGGCGCCAACGTCTACATCACCAAGCCGGTGAACTACGAAAGCTTCGCGCAGGCGATCCGCCAGCTCGGGCTGTTCCTGTCGGTAATCCAGGTTCCCGATCTGGGTGACAGCCACTGACCATGGCCGGCCCGCGGATCCTGTATATCGACGACGATGCGGGAATCCGCCGGCTGGTGACGCGTGCGCTGGAACGCCGCGGCTATCAGGTGACCGTGGCCGATGGCGGCGAAGCCGGGGTCGCGGCGGCGCAGGCGGCGACCTTCGACGTCGTCGCGGTCGATCACTACATGCCGGGCATCGACGGGCTGGAGACGATGGCGCGGCTGTCCGCGCTGCCGGATGCCCCCGCGATGGTCTATGTCAGCGGATCGGAGGAGACGCAGGTCGCGCTCGCCGCGCTGCGTGCCGGCGCTGCCGACTATATCGTCAAGACACCGGGCGAGGACTTCTTCGACCTGCTCGACGCCACGTTCCGGCAGGTGATCGCCCGCGCGCAGCTGGCGCGGGCCAAGGCGCGCGCCGAGGACGAACTGCGCGCCAGCAACGCGCGGCTCGAGGCCCTGCTGGCCGAGGTCAACCACCGCGTCGCCAATTCGCTGCAACTCGTCTCCGCGATGGTCCGGATGCAGTCGAGCGCGCTTACCGACGAAGCGGCGCGCGCCGCGCTGGAAGACACGCAGGCGCGGATCAGTGCGATCGCGCAGGTCCATCGCCGGCTCTACACCGGCGACGATGTCGAAAGCGTCGACATGCTCGACTATCTCACGCAGTTGATCGACGAGCTGACGCAGACATGGTCGACCACCGACCTGCCGCGCGCGCTCGTGCTCACTGCCGAGCCGTTGCGCCTGCCCACCGACCGCGCCGTATCGCTCGGGGTGATCGTCACCGAGCTGGTCAGCAATGCCTGCAAGTACGCCTATCCCGACGGCGCCGGCGAAGTACGCGTCCACTTGTCGCGCGACGGCGACGGACGCTTCCGGCTGACCGTGGAGGACGACGGGATCGGCATCGGCGATGCGCCGCCGAAGGGCACCGGCGTCGGCACCCGCCTGATCCGTGCGATGGCGCAAAGCCTCGACTCGATCGTCGAATACGACCGGACTCATACCGGCACCCGCGCCACCGTCGCCGCCGCGCTCGGCTGACGCCGTCGCCCCTCCGCAGGCCAGGACCCATATCTATCGAAGGGATGTGGTTGGCTGACAGCCGGGTGTCGCGCCTGTGTCATGAGACCCGAGGCACCGCACAGCATTCGGCCTCTGGCTCCGCAGCAGCGACGACCGGTGATGAACCGTCATCCCGGCGAAAGCCGCGATCTCCCGCCATATGCGTTACCGCCGCCGAGGAAGACCCCGGCCTTTTGTTGAGGGCGACGTCACGTGCCGACGTCGCCCCCTCGCCTCAATCCAGGTTCGGTCGCAACAACCGCGTCGCCCGCGCGACATCCACGCCCAGCCGCTGCGCGTAATCCTCCAGCTGATCCTCGCCGATCCGCGCCACGCCGAAATATTCCGCCTGCGCATGCCCGAAGTAGAAGCCGCTGACCGCCGCGGTCGGCAGCATCGCGAAACTTTCGGTCAACTCCAGCCCGACGTTCTTCTCCGCGTCCAGCATCTCGAACAAACGCACCTTCAGCGAATGCTCGGGGCACGCCGGATAGCCCGGCGCCGGGCGGATGCCACGATATTGCTCGCGGATCAGCGCGTCGTTCGTCAGCTGCTCGTCGGGCGCATAACCCCACAGCACATGACGGACGTGCGCGTGCAGCGCCTCGGCGAACGCCTCCGCCAGCCGGTCGGCCAGCGCCTTCAGCAGGATGTCGTTATAATCGTCGTTATCGGCCTTGTAGCGCGCGATATGCGCATCGATGCCGTGGATGCCGACCGCGAAACCGCCGATCCAGTCGCCCACCGGATCGATGAAGTCGGCCAGGCACATATTCGCGCGCCCCTCCCGCTTGGCGATCTGCTGGCGCAGGAACGGCAGTCGCGTCGAATGTTCGTTGCGGCGGTCGAGGTCTGGCAGGTTGAACCCGGCCGGCACGCTGCCGCCGTCCGGCGAGCGGGTGTCGACCACATGGCGATCGTTCACCCACACGTCGTCGTCGTGGCGATGGCACGGCCACAGTCCGGCGACGCCGCGCGCGGTAAGCCACTTTTCCGCGACGATCCGGTCGAGCATCGCCTGCGCGTCGGCGAACAGCGACGTGGCGCTTTCGCCGACCACGTCGTCGGTCAGGATCGCGGGATAATTGCCCGCCAGCTCCCACGCGCGGAAGAACGGCGTCCAGTCGATATACTGCCGCAGATCGGCCAGATCCCAATCGTTGAACACATGCACGCCCGGCTGTTTCACCGGCGCCGCCTTCAACGCCATGTCGGCCGCGAAGCCGCGCTTGCGCGCCTCGTCCAGCGGCAGCAGCTTGTTCTGCCCCTTGCCCTCGCGCGCGTCGCGCACCGCCTGATAATCGGCCGCGACGCCCGCGACATACTTGTCGCGGATTGTATCGCTGACCAGCGTCGTCGCCACGCCGACCGCGCGGCTGGCGTCCAGCACGTGCACCACCGGCCCGGTATAGGCCGGCGCGATCCGCAGCGCCGTGTGGACCTTGCTGGTCGTCGCGCCGCCGATCAGCAGCGGCATCTGCATCTCCGCGCGCTGCATCTCCTCGGCCACCGTCACCATCTCGTCCAGCGACGGCGTGATCAGCCCCGACAGCCCGATCATATCGGCGTCGTTCTCATTCGCCGCCGCCAGGATCTTCGACCACGGTACCATCACGCCCAGGTCGATCACCTCGAAGCCGTTGCACTGGAGCACGACGCCGACGATGTTCTTGCCGATATCGTGAACGTCGCCCTTCACGGTCGCCATCACGACCTTGCCCTTGCCCTTCGCGCCCGGCTCCTTCGCGGCCTCGATGAACGGCATCAGGTGCGCAACCGCCTTCTTCATGACGCGCGCCGATTTCACGACCTGCGGCAGGAACATCTTGCCCGATCCAAACAGGTCGCCGACCACGTTCATCCCGTCCATCAACGGCCCCTCGATCACCTCGATCGGGCGCGGGAACAGCTGGCGGCATTCCTCGGTATCGTCGACCACATGCGCGTCGATGCCCTTGACCAGCGCATATTCCAGCCGCTTGGCGACCGGCAGGCTGCGCCATTCCGCGGCCTGCTTCTCGGCGACCGCATCGGTACCGCGGTATTTCTCCGCCAGCGCGACCAGCCGGTCGCCAGCTTCGGCGTCACGGTTGAGGATGACGTCTTCGCACGCCTGCCGCAGTTCGGGGTCGATCGTGTGATAGACGTCGAGCTGCCCGGCGTTGACGATCGCCATGTCCATGCCCGCGGGGATGGCGTAATACAGGAACACGGAATGCATCGCGCGGCGCACCGGCTCGTTCCCGCGGAAGCTGAACGACAGGTTCGACAGCCCGCCGGAGATATGGACGTGCGGGCAGCGCGCCTTGATCGCCTTGCACGCCTCGATGAAGTCGACGCCGTAATTGTTGTGCTCCTCGATCCCCGTCGCCACCGCGAACACGTTGGGGTCGAAGATGATGTCCTCCGGCGGGAAGCCGATGCCGATCAACAGGTCATAGGCGCGGGCGCAGATCTCGACCTTGCGCGCCTGCGTATCGGCCTGCCCCACTTCGTCGAACGCCATCACGACGACGGCGGCGCCATAGTTCATGCACTTGCGGGCATGGGCCAGGAATTGCTCCTCGCCCTCCTTCATGCTGATCGAGTTCACGATCGGCTTGCCGCTGACGCATTTCAGTCCGGCCTCGATCACGTCCCACTTGGACGAATCGATCATGACCGGCACCCGCGCGATATCGGGTTCGGCGGCGATCAGCTTCAGGAACGTCGTCATGGCGTGGTGCGCGTCGAGCAGCCCCTCGTCCATGTTCACGTCCACCACCTGCGCGCCATTCTCGACCTGCTGGCGCGCGACCTCGACCGCGCGATTATAGTCGCCCGCCATGATCATCTTCTTGAACGCCGCCGATCCGGTGACGTTGGTCCGCTCGCCGATGTTGACGAACTGGGTGGCGGTGCTGGTGGTCATTGCGTATCCGAGAAACGAGCGAACAGTTCGACGAGTGCGGCTTCGCCCGCGATTTCGCCGGCAGAGGTATAGCGTTCGATCTCGACGTGCCCGTCCTCGAACACCTCGATTTCCCAACGCTCGCCCGGCACCGCGGCATCGATCATGATCGCATCGTCACGAATGCTGGTGATGGTGTGGTGGATGCGTGCGGCATTGAGCCGCGCGATGATGGCAAAGGGCGTCATGCGGCCATCGTGAACGGTTCGAGCCCGGCCAGCCGTGTCTTCACCGGCGGCACCGCCACCCGGCGCGGCGCAAGGTCACGCACGCCATCGGCGATCGCCCTGATGTGCGCGGGCGTCGATCCGCAGCATCCGCCCAGTACGTTCACCTGCCCCGCAAACGCCCATTCGCCGACCAGCCCGGCGGTGGTCGCCGGCTCCTCGTCATACGCGCCCAGTTCGTTGGGCAAACCGGCGTTCGGATAGACCATGATCAGCGTGTCGCACAATTCGCTCAGCACCTTGACGTGCGGGCGCAACTGCTCGGCACCAAACGAGCAGTTCAGCCCGATCGTCAGCGGTTTGGCGTGCCGCACCGCGTGCCAGAACGCCTCGACGGTGTGTCCGGACAGGTTGCGCCCGGACAGATCGGTCAGCGTCATCGACAGCATGATCGGCAGGTCGCGGCCCAGCGCCTCGCCCGCCTCGATCGCCGCCATGATCCCGGCCTTGGCGTTCAGCGTGTCGAACACCGTCTCGATCAGCACGAAGTCCGCACCGCCCTCGACCAGCGCGTCGATCTGCTCGCGGTACACGTCCTTCAGGTAATCGAAGTCGATCTCGCGATAGCCGGGATCGTTGACGTCGGGGCTCAGCGACAGCGTCTTGTTGGTCGGCCCGATCGCGCCGGCCACGAAGCGCGGGCGGCCGTCCTTCGCCTGATATTCGTCGGCGATCCGCCGCGCCAGCTTCGCGCTCTCGACGTTGATCTCGCGCACCAGCCCCTCGGCGCCGTAATCGGCCTGGCTGATCCGGTTCGCCGAGAAGGTGTTCGTCTCGGCGATGTCGGCGCCCGCCTCGAAATAGGCGCGGTGGATCGCCTCCGGCACCTCGGGCTTGGTCAGCGCCAGGATGTCGTTGTTGCCCTTCTGGTCGTGGCCCAGCGTCAAATGCCCGGCGTAATCCGCCTCCGACAGTTTCCAGTTCTGGATCTCGGTCCCGAATGCGCCGTCGGTGATGAGGATGCGCTTGGCCGCCTCGGCGTTGAAGATCTCGCGGGTGGTCATGCGGCGGCCCTTTCCCGAGTGGCCTGCGTCCGCACACCCAGCAGGTGGCAGATCGCAAAGCTCAGCTCGGCCTTGTTCATCGTATAGAAGTGGAGGTGCTTGACGCCCCCGGCATACAGCTTGCGGCACAGCTCGGCCGCGACCGTCGCCGCTACCAGCTGCCGCGCGGCCGGATGATCGTCCAGCCCCTCGAACAGCCGCACCAGCCAGCCCGGCACGTCGGTGTTGCACATCGCCGACATCCGCTGGACGCCCGCAAAGCTGCCGATCGGCATGATCCCCGGCACGATCTCCGCGGCGATCCCCGCCGCCGCCGCCGCGTCGCGGTAACGGAAGAAGGTCTCGGCCTCGAAGAAGAATTGCGTGATCGCGCGGTTCGCGCCCGCATCCAGCTTGCGCTTCAAATTTTCGAGGTCGGCCGTCAGGTCGGTCGAGTTCGGATGCATCTCCGGATACGCCGCCACCGAGATCTCGAACGGATGCAGCCGCCGCAGCCCCGTGACGAGCGCCGCGGCATTCTCATAGCCGCCCGGATGCGGCGCATAGTCCGCCGCGCCCGCCGGCGGATCGCCGCGCAGCGCGACGATATGCCGCACGCCGGCTGCCCAATATTCCTGTGCGACCGCGTCGATCTCCTCGCGCGTCGCCTCGACGCAGGTCAGATGCGCCGCTGCCGGGACGCCGGTGTCGCGTGCGATCCGCGCCACGGTCGCGTGCGTCCGGTCGCGCGTCGACCCGCCCGCACCGTAGGTCACCGACAGGAAACGCGGGCCCAGCGGGCACAAGGTCTCGATCGACTGCCACAGGTTTTCCTCGGCCTTGTCGGTCTTGGGCGGCGAAAATTCGAAGCTGACGTCCACGTCGCCGCCGACGTCGGCATACAGCGGTGCGTCGAGGGCACGACGCGCCTCTTCGAGTTGATTGACCGAGAACGTCATGCCGCCTTCACCTCCCGCACCGGCACGCCTTGCTTGCGCCCGAGCCACAATTTCACCGTCAGTTCGCCGCCTTCGAGCGTTTCGACACGCTCCAGCGTCAGCCCGGCCGCATCGAACCATCCCGCGATCTGCGCGTCGCCGAACCCCAGGCGGGTGTGGGCGTCGCGCGCGCGCAATTCCTCGCGATCGTGGCTCGCGAAATCCGCGATCAGCAACCGCCCCCGCCCGGCCAGCACGCGCGCCGCCTCGGCGATCGCAGCGCCCGGCTGCTGCGCGAAATGCAGCACATTGTGCAGGATCGCGAGGTCGACGCCGCCGTCCGTCACCGGCAGCGCGTAGAGATCGGCCTGCCGCAGTTCGGCACGCTCGCCGACCCGCGCGCGTGCCAGCCGCAGCATCTCGCTGCTCTTGTCGATCCCCAACACCTGCGTGGCCGCGGGCGCGAACAGCTCGATCATCCGCCCGGTGCCGGTGCCGATATCGATCATCCGGCCCAGCGGTTCGCTGCCCAGCAGCGCGCGCATCGCCGCTTCGACCTGTTCCTCCGCGACGTGCAGCGACCGGATCGCGTCCCATTCGCCGGCATGCGCCTCGAACCACGCCGCCGCCGCCGCCGCGCGATCGGCGCGCACCGCCGCCAGCCGCGCGACATCCGCCTCGACGTCGGCGGTGACGCCATAGGCATCCAGCGCTGCCATTACGGGGGTGACGCGTGCGCGATCACCCAGCGCGACGAACACCCAGCTGCCTTCCTTGCGCCGCTCCGCCAACCCCGCATCGCACAGGATCTTCACGTGCCGCGACACGCGCGGCTGGCTTTGCCCCAGTACCTGTGCGAGCTCGCCGACGGACAATTCCATCGTCCCCAGCAGCGCCACGATGCGAAGCCGCGACGCGTCGGCAAGCGCGCGGAAGATGTCGAGAGCCTGCTCCATCCCGCGACATATAAAGATATCTTTATATGCGGTCAACGCATCTGCGATGGACCCTTTTGCCGCGATGTTTCGTTCGCGTGACCGCTACGGCAGTATTGCCGGCGTAACGAAACAGGGGAGAAAACCCAATGAAGCGTCTCATCACCACCGGCCTGGTCGCCGCCACCGCCCTCGGCCTCGCCGCCTGCAGCCCGAAGGCGCAGAACGAGACTGCCGAAGCCGGCAACGCGATCGCCGCCGACACCTCCGCAACCACCTCGAACGCGGTCAGCGATGTCGACGCCGCCACCGATCGCGCGCTCAACAAGGCCGAAAACAGCCTCGACAACGCCGGCGCGGCGCTGAAGAACAGCGGCGACCGCGCTGCCGACGCCACCGGCAACGCGATGGTCCGCGCCGGTGAGGACCTGCGCGACAAGAACTAAGCCTGTCGAGCGGCCGCCGCCTGCAGACGGCGGCGGTCGCTCCTGTTACGAAGGACGCATATGACCGACCTGCGGCGCCTGGGCGCCTCCGATCTTCGGATCGCCCCTTTGGTGCTTGGCGGCAACGTCTTCGGCTGGACCGCCGACCGCGCTGCCTCCTTCGCGGTGCTCGA
The DNA here is from genome assembly GCF_000419605.1 of Sphingomonas phyllosphaerae 5.2. NCBI lineage: Bacteria > Pseudomonadati > Pseudomonadota > Alphaproteobacteria > Sphingomonadales > Sphingomonadaceae > Sphingomonas > Sphingomonas phyllosphaerae. Next base: position 3,205,605 of record NZ_ATTI01000001.1, read on the forward strand.
CGCCTTCGTCGCGGGCGGCGGCACGCTGATCGATACCGCCGACGTCTATTCGGCATGGATCGATGGCCACTCCGGCGGCGAATCGGAAACGATGATCGGCGAGTGGCTCAAGGCCAGCGGTCACCGCGGTCGCGTGCTGATCGCCACCAAGGTCGGGATGCTCGGCGAGGAGAAGCTCGCGCCGTCGCATATCGTCGCGGCGTGCGAGGCGTCGCTCCGCCGGCTCGGCACCGACCGCATCGACCTCTATTTCGCGCATCAGGACGACGAGGCGCAGCCGCAGGAAGCGGTCGCCGAGGCGTTCGCGACGCTGGTACGCGACGGCAAGGTGCGCGTGCTCGGCGCATCGAACTTCCACGCCGCGCGGCTGAAATCGGCGATCGAGATTGCGCGCGCCGCCGGCCTGCCGCACTATCAGGCGCTGCAACCCGGGTATAATCTCGTCAGCCGCCACGCCTTCGAAGGCGAGTTGCAGGATTATTGCGTTACCGAGAATATCGGCGTCACGCCGTATTTCGGCCTCGCCTCGGGCTTCCTGACCGGCAAGTATCGCCGTCGCGAAGACTTGTCGCAGAGCGTTCGCGGTGCGCGGATGGGCGATCTGCTGGAGGGCAAGGGCCGTGCGGTCCTCGACGCGATGGACGCGGTCGCGACCGAGACCGGCGCCACGCTCGCGCAGATCGCCCTCGCCTGGCTCATCGCACAGCCCGGCGTCACCGCCCCGATCGCCAGTGCCACTGCCGTGACGCAGATCGAGGAACTGCTCGGTGCGATGGAAGTGCGCCTGAGCGGCGAGCAACTCGACCGGCTGACCGTCGCCGGTGCGTGACGGCGCGCAGCGCTGGCTTCTGCGGTTCGCGCTGCTCGTCGCCGCGTTCGGCGCGTGGCCGGCGCACGCGGCGATCACGATCACTTTCTGGAGCCGCGACTTCGGCAACTACTTTCCGCACGCCTTCTTCATGCTGCGCGGCACGCCCGACGCCGGCGGCGCGCCCGTCGACGCCAGTTACGGCTTCACTGCCAAGTCGGTCAGCCCCGCGCTTCTGTTCGGCAACGTGAAGGGCCGCATCGAGCGTCCAAAGCCCGCCTATATGAACGGCAGCCACGTCCGCTTCGCCCGCACGCTCACCGATGCGCAATATACCGCCATCCTGTCGCTGGTGCGCGAGTGGGACGAAAAGACCGGCGATGCCACCTACAATCTCGGCAAGCGCAATTGCGTCACCTTCGTCCGCGAGGCGGCGCGCCGTGCCGGCCTGACGATCGTCGAGTTCCCGAAGCTGATGAAGAAACCCAGCAGCTATCTGCGCGCGGTCGTCGCCGCGCAGCCGGAGGCGGTGACGGTGATCGACCGGACCGGCAAGGATTACCTCGCCACCCTGCCCCCGCTCGACGGCACGGTGCCCGTCGAGGCGCCGGTCTCGACCCCCGGCACCCTGCCGGGAAAGACGGAACCCGCGACCCAGCCTTGAAGCCGGATCAACGTTGATCCATCGCCCGAACGCGGTCGACAGGCCCGGGCAGACGCGGACGGCGCATTCAGGACGCCACGAGGACGCGGCCGTCGACCCGACCCGCCGCTATTCCGCCGGCACCAGCTCCAGAACGTCGAGCACCGATTCAAATGCCGGATACGGCATCGCAACGCGCCAGCGCCGCCCCGCCACACGCTCGACCCAGCCCGCCACGTCGCGCGTCTTGTCGACGCCGTACGCATAGGCGCGCGCCTCGTCGCCCAGCATCAGCGTTCCCAGGAACGCCGCGCGCGTCGGTGCGGCGGGATAGACGATTCCCGCCTGCCGCTGCGATCCGGTCAGCTTCGAGAGCCGCACCGCGCCGTCCGCCGTCGCCGCGACGCGACAGTCGAACCACCCGTAAGCCACGAACCCAAGCCCGCCACCGCCCGGCGACCCCAGCTTGAACATCCGGCAGCGATACGCCCCCACGGGCGGCACGGGATCATCAAGCGCCGCATCGGCCGCGAACAGCGCGCCCTGCGCTGCCACCGCTGCCGCGTCGGATCGCTGCGCCTGCGCCAGCCCGTCGGTCCACGCGTCGCGCCACCGCCGCATCCGCTCGCGGTCGGCGGGTGTCGCCACCGCACGCCAGTCGCGCGCGCCGGAGTCACGCGCACCGGTCAGCGCCGCGGAACCCAGCGCAGGCGCCGCCGCCGGTTGTCGCGCGCCGCATCCGGCCAGACATATCAGCAGCGCGCCCGCCGAGCGCTTCACGCGGCGGTCCAGCCGCCATCGACCGCAAGGTTCGCGCCCGTGATCGCCTTCGCCTCGTCGCGGCACAGGAACAGCGCGAGCGCGGCAACCTGCTCCGGCGTCACGAACTCCTTGGTCGGTTGCGCGGCGAGCAGCACGTCGTCGATCACCTGTTCGCGCGTCAGCCCGCGCGCCGTCATCGTGTCCGGGATCTGCTTTTCCACCAGCGGCGTCCAGACATAGCCCGGCGAGATGCAATTGGCGGTGATCCCGTCGGTCGCGGTCTCCAGCGCGACGGTCTTGGTCAGCCCGACCAGCCCGTGCTTCGCGGCGACATAGGCCGATTTGTTGGGGCTCGCGACCTGGCTGTGTGCCGAAGCCGTCGACACGATCCGCCCCCAGCCACGCGCCCGCATGTGCGGGATCGCGACGCGCATCGTGTGGAAGGCACTGCTGAGATTGATCGCCAGAATCGCATCCCATTTCGCGACGGGGAAGTCCGCCACTCCGCTAACGTGCTGGATCCCGGCATTGTTCACTACGATGTCCGGCCCGCCCCATGCCTCATGCGCGCGCGCCACCATCGCCGTGATCGCGGCGGGGTCGGTCATGTCGGCGCCATCGTACAGCACCGCACCACCGCCGAGTGCCACGACGCTCGCGCGCGCCGCCTCGATCGCATCGGGCTCGCCCAGCCCGTTGAGCATCACGTCCGCGCCCGCCTCGGCCAGCGCGCGCGCCACCGCCAGCCCGATGCCGGACGTCGACCCGGTCACGATCGCGCTCTTGCCCTTCAGGAACATTGCCGGCCTTCCGCTGCTGTCGATGCCCTTATCCATCGGCGACTGCGCCGACGGTTGCAACCCGCACGCCGCCACGCGCATTCATACCGTATCGACAACGATCCGGCTTCAGGGGGAGGCTTGCCATGCGGCTCGACGATTACGACAAAGATATCAATGTTGAGGACCAACGCGGCATGTCCGGCCCCGGCTTGGGCGGCGGCGGCGGCGGTCTGCTGCTTGGCCTGCTCCCGATGATCGGCAGCCGCTTCGGGTGTGGTGGCGTGGTCGTCGTGCTGCTCCTGCTCGCGGTGTTCGGCGGTCTCGGTAATCTGGGAAGCCTATTCTCCGGGGGTGCGCCGACGACACGGCAACAGGCGGGTCCCTCGACGGCGGCACAGGCATGCGATACGCAAGCCGCCAAAGCTGCGTGCAATGCGTTTTCTTCGGCGGACAACACCTGGGAAAAGATCTTTGCCGGTCAGCAGCAACGGTTTCAGGCGCCAAAGCTCGTGTTTTTCGGCCAGCAGGGCGGCCAGTCCGGCTGCGGTGCTGCGCAGTCGGCGATGGGGCCGTTCTACTGCCCCACCGATCGCGGTATCTACCTCGACACCAGCTTCTTCGACGAGCTGACCAACAAGTACAAGGCGGGCGGCGACTTCGCGCAATATTACGTGATCGCGCATGAATTCGGCCACCATATCCAGAACCTGCTCGGCACCTCCGACCAGGTCCAGCAGGCACAGCGCCGCGCCGGCGAGACGGAGGGCAACGCACTGTCGGTGCGGCTCGAACTACAGGCGGATTGCTACGCCGGCGTCTGGGCGTCGATGAACCGCCAGCGGCTCGATCCCGGCGACGTCGAGGAAGGCATGCGCGCAGCACAGGCGATCGGTGACGACACGCTGCAACGCGAAGCGCAGGGCCGCGTCGTTCCCGACAGCTTCACCCACGGCACCTCGGCACAGCGGCAGGCGTGGTTGCGCAAGGGAATGGAAAGCAACGGCAATCCGGCGGTCTGCGACACCTTCTCGGGCGCAATCTGACGATGTATGGTCTCGGGACCAAGGCGGACGGAAGCTCACCTTGTCCCGGGCCACGTGGCGGAGGGCAGTGCTCATTCAGCGCCGAGATACTGCGGCCGGGCACCCTCCACTCCTCTCCGCTTTTGTGGAAGCGCGATTCGTAAGCTCATCGCGCCGATGACAAGCGATCACACCTCTCCCCGAAATGGCCACATGCCCGCGTCTTGCTGACGCCGGCACATGCTGGGTTCCACCTGTCAGCTTGAGCCGAGGTACGCGCCCCGCCTGCAAGCCATACGGCGAAGGCGCTCCCACTTTTGAGGAAGCACGTCACGTAAGCGCCGATCGATATTTGGACAGGGCTGTCGTGGGCGTAAGTCCCGACGCCACGCTGCGGCTTCTACAGACGCTTCTGGAAGCCGCCGCGCGCCTGACGTGCGCGGCGGGTGGATATGGAGGATCGGCGGATATCATCCGACCGCTGTCACGCTCTCAGCGGTTGCGGCTACCAAGCGATCCCCGATTGCGCTCACGCTGGCCTCGACCAGGCACGCGCGAGCATCCCGCGGTAGGAATGCGTCAACTCAGCGCTCCACCCCCGCCGTCCCGAGGGTCACGAAGCAATCCAGACCGGCTTGGAACGCTCGCTGGTAGCGCCAAAAAGCACGATGCTCCACACACGACAAGGAAAAGCCCCGGACCGCACGGCCCGGGGCTCCCCACCTTACCCGCACCGCCCGAAGGCGGCACAGCACTTCACCGGATCAATACGTGCCGGAGAAGCTGCTGTTGAGGTTCGTGTCCTTCTGCGGCGATCCTGTCGTGCTCGAACCGGTCGAGCCGGTCGAACCCGTCGCGCTCGACGACGAAGCGGACGACCCGTCGTTCGTCGCCGTCGCGCCACCCGCGGCCTGCGTCGACGTGCTGCGGTTGCGATCACCGTAGCCGAACATCGCCTGATTTTCTTCCTCGTTGCGCCAGTGCTGCTTGGCTTCGTCGGCGGTCTTGGACAGCGTCACCTTCTTGTCCTCCACCGACGCGATCCAGCGCGACGGGATCGAATGGTGCTGGCCACCCGCATCGACGTCGTTCTTGGTCAGCAGGATACGGTCGCCGCGCACCTTGTCGACGGTGCCGACATGGCTGCCGTCGGAGCCGAGCACCTCGTCATGCTCCTTCACCTTGTCGAGCGAGGCGCGCTGCGTCTGCCGCTCGGTGCGGAAGCTAGAGAATTCGTTCTCGAAGCGGCTACGGTTCTCCTGCCGGTATTCGTCATAATCGCGATCCAGCGCCGCGATCTGGCCCGAGCGCCAGTTATGGTAATCGCCGTCGCGGTCGCGCCCGCCCTGCTGCTGGTAATAGCGATCGTCGTAGCGGCTGTCGGCCTCCCGGCGTCGCTCCGCATCCTCGTCGCCGAACCAGCTGCGCACTTCATCACCGGCGCGCGCCAGGAAGCCGCGGTCCTCATAATCGTAGCCCTGCGGCTGGCGTCCGTAATTGGCGCCGCGGTCACGATGCCGGCCGTGGTCGCGCGCGCGATCGTCGTCGTCGTCACGGCGGTGCGATCCGACGTCGTTGAAGCGATGCCCGTCCGAGGCGTAGCTGCCGCGATATTCGCTATCCCGCCCGGAGCGCGACTGGCCATATTGCTGGCCGCCATAGCTGCTGCCCGACTGCCCATAACCGGACTGGCCATAACCGGACTGGCCATAGCGCTGCGCGCCGTAGCCCCCCGAGCGCGCGCCGTACCCGCCGCGGTCGTCGTCGCGGTCGCTGCGATAGCCGCGCTGGTCGTCACGGTCGTAGCTGCCGAAGCCGCCCTGCCGCTGGCCATAGCGCTCGCGCTGGCCCTGATCGTCGCGCTGGCCATAGCTGTCGCCGCGCCCGTAGCTGTCGCGTGCGCCATATTGATCGCGGCCACCGCGGTCACCGTCGCGGTCGAACGCGCCGGCGGCCTGGTAGTCGCGCGCGCTCGAATAGCTGCCGGAGCGTCCCGAGCCATAGTCGCGGCCGTAATCCTGAGTCTCGCTGCGACCGTAATAGTCGTCCTGCGGGTTCGTCCCGCGCGGATAGCGTTCATTGCCCATGATATTTCTCCTGCGTCTGACACGGTCGCGCCCCGCTTTGCGGCGTCGCGACGGTAAGAAGGGAAAGCTGATCCAGCGCAGTTCGTTCCTGTTGTTGCGGAGCCGCAACGGTATTTCATCTTGGCTCTGCCCCACCCCGCCGTTCGTAGATCACGTCAGCGAATTTCCGTCGGCGGCGATAAGGGCTGTTGCGTCGCTCGCGCATCGCGTTTAAGGGCGGCGCTCTCGGCATTTGCCGGGCTTGGCGGGCGGGGCTGTAGCTCAGATGGGAGAGCGCTGCAATCGCACTGCAGAGGTCAGGGGTTCGATTCCCCTCAGCTCCACCACCCGCCGCCCATGACATCGATGCCATCCGAAGCGCCTGACGCGATCCCCGCCGCAACGCTGATCGTGATGCGCGACCGCGTCGGTGGCGATCCCGACATCCTGCTGGTCGAGCGTGCCGGCGCCATGGCGTTTGCGCCCGGCGCGATGGTCTTTCCCGGCGGACGCGTCGACCCGGCCGACCACGCCTTCGCGCGCTTGCTGGGATGCGACGACCTCGACGAAGCCGCCGCGCGCATTGCGGCGATCCGCGAGACGATCGAGGAAGCCGGCCTCCCGATCGGCCTTGCCGCCATGCCCGATGCCGCGGCGCTCGCGACGTTGCGGGCCGCGCTGCGGGACGGCACGCCGTTCGCCGCGGCGCTCGCCGCGATCGGCGCCGTGCTCGCCCCGGCGGAGCTCGTCGCCTTCTCGCGCTGGCGGCCGGATCACAGCCCGGTGCGTCGCTTCGACACGCGCTTCTACCTCGCACGCCTGCCCGCCGGTGCACCGGCCGCGCAGGTGGACGGTACCGAGAACGTGCGGCTGTGCTGGGCCAGTGCGCGTGCGATACTCGCCGACGCCGATGCGGGGCGATTGTCGATCATCTTTCCGACCCGACGCAACCTGGAGCGGCTTGCCCTGTTTGCCGATCATGCCGCGGCGGTGACGCAGGCGCGCGCCATCCCGGTGCGCACGGTGGTGCCGTGGACCGAATGGCGCGACGGGAAGGAATATCTCTGCATTCCGGACGACCTCGGCTACCCCGTGACCGCGCAGCCGGTCGGCGACGTCCGGCGCGGATAGCGCGCGCGATCCGCCGCGGTGTCGGTTGCGGCGTCGCGATCGTGCTGCTCGCCGCGGTTGCGCTGGTCGTCTGGGGCAGCGTGCGCGGCCGTCCGCAGGATCTGCCGTGGACGCCGCTCGATCTCGGCCAGCCGATCGGCCTGTTCACCGGGCGCAAGCTCACCGCGCTGACCGGCGATGCTGCCGCCTGTCGCACGCTCCTGACGCAGGCCGGGGTCCGTTACACCGCGCTGCCCGCGCGACACGAACGCCAGTGCGGCTACGACGATGCGGTGCGCCTCGCCCGCGGGGCTGCGCGCACAACCGCCTTCGCGCCCGCCGACGTCGGCATCGCGTGCCCGGTGGCCGCGGCGATGGTGATGTGGGAATGGGATGTGCTCGCCCCTGCGGCGCGCCGCCACTTCGGGGCGCGGGTCGTTCAGGTGGATCATTTCGGCAGCTATTCGTGCCGGCGCCTCTACGGCCGCGACGCCGGCGCATGGAGCGAGCACGCCACGGCCGACGCGATCGACATTGCCGGTTTCCGCCTCTCCGATGGCACGCGGATCAGCGTCGCGCGCGACTGGACCGCAACGGGCCGCAGTGCCGAAAAGGCGGCGTTCCTCCGCGAGGTCCGCGACGGCGCCTGCCGCTTGTTCGCGACCGTCCTGTCACCCGATTACAACGCCGCGCACCGCGACCATTTCCACCTCGATCAGGCCGCCCGTGGCGCCGCCGGGTGGCGCGCATGTCGCTGATCCGCCTCGATGCTGCCGCGCCGCAGGGTCGTGAGGATATGTGGCAGGCGCTGCTTGCGGCGCTCGGCGCACCCGAGTGGCATGGCCCCAATCTCGACGCGCTCTACGACGGGCTGGTGGCCGGCGAGAACCGTGTCCGTCCCCCGCTCACGGTCGAGATCGCCGCCACGCGCCATCTTCCCGTCGCACTGCTCGCCGATCTCACACGCGTCCGGATCGTCTTCGAGGACGCGGCGCGCGACACCGGCCTGCCGATCACGCTCGGCCTCGTCCAGGTTGCTCAGTGCGGCAGCGCGGCGGTGTCGACCTTCTCGACCCAATGCGGAAAGAACGCCGGCTGGCGCGACGACCATCCCGACGCGGTTGCCGCCGCCTCGCTGATCGACTGCAACAGCTTGCGTCGCAATTCCGGGTGCAGATGCGGCATCGCCGCCGCGGCGCAGAAGGCCGAGGGCAGCCATGGCCGAACCTTCGCGCCGACCAGTCGCTCGAAGAGGAAACGGAACGCCGAGAAGGAGGTGATCCGCCCCTGCCCCAGATCGAACCCGGCCAACGTCACCAGTGGCGCCAGCACCTGCTCGGCAGCATCCAGACCGCTGTCGTCGGGAACCAGCGCACGTAGCTCCGGCAAGCGCCGGTAATGCTGCGCCTGTGCGCGGATGCTCGCCGCCTCCACCACATCGCGCGACCAGCGTACCAGCGCGTCCTCGCGATCAAGTCCGATGTCGAGGCTCCGGCGGATGTACCGCTGCGTCGCGGCCGGGAAGGTCGCGAACTCCTTCATTTCGGCCAGCGTCATCGCGCCCTCGGCCGCCTTCATCCGTCCCATCGCCACACCCCGCCGCGTAGATCCAACGGTCGGAAGAATGCACCACAGTGGTTAACACTTGGCTTAACGATGCTGTCTTCCGACCGTCACAGATCAACACGGCGACTGCCGCACCGCAATATGGATGCGACGAAGCGAGTTACATTGGCAGGAAAGGTCCCCATATGCAGCAAACGGGCAACATTCGGTCACGCCTTCGTGTCACGCGTCGCGCTGACGCTCCGCCTCTTCGGCAGCATCGAAGCCCGACGACGGTGCCGGTTCGCTGCGACCGGGCTGGGTGATCGAGACTGGATCGGAGGCGTCCATCGTCTCGTCCAGTCCCTCGTCCAGCCGCGCATCCTCGCTGCTCGGATGCTTGCGCAGCCGTTTGTCGATCGAGCGGTCCTGCCCGGCATCCTGACGCGCATCTCTCGATCCGCCGGCATTACCGGCCTCGGGCGCAACCGACAGGCTGTCGAGCGCGCGGTCGTCGATCGGGCTCTCTTCGGTCATCATACCCTCCTGGTCCGGAAACATTCTGTCGTACCCAAACGCCGCACCCCGCCCGCCGTTCCTAGGCGGGATCGACGTTCGGCGCCTGACGAATGCCGGGCTGTTCGCCCATGAAGATTATCCCTCTTTCAGGGCGCACTGCGCTCGTACGATCGGGCAGGTCCACGACCTTTACCCGTCGTTGCGAGCGTAGCGAAGCAATCCGGCGTTCCGCGCGACATCTTGGATTGCTTCGCTACGCTCGTAATGCGGCGCTTGCGGGGAACCCGCGGAATACCGATCGGTCCAGGTGTTTAGCGCCGACATTCCTCGCTCATCGGCAGCGGCGGTCGCCCCCGTGAAGCTGACCGACACAACGGTCAGACCGCGCGCGATCGCGACGCGTCACGCCGCGCGCCGGCCAGGGGCGAAGCCGCTCGCGCTCATGGCCGGCGAACCAGCCAAGCGCCGGGTCAACTCCGGTACGCGCCTTCGATTCCGGCGATAAGCGACGCCGCAGCGACCTAGTCGACGCGGACGACGCGCACCTGTTGCTCCCACAGCATCGCGGTGCCGAAGATCGTCATGAACGCGATGTCGGTCGCGTCGCGGCCAACGCCGACCCGCGCCATCTCGTCGGCGCGCGCCATCCCGGTCGCGTCGACCAGATGCCAACTCCCGTCCAGCCACAATTCGGCAGCGGCATGAAAATCGGGCGGGTCGACGCCGGGCGCATAGACCGACACACACCGCGCCGGAATCTCCGCCGCCCGGGCCAGCGTCACCAGCAGGTGCGCGTAATCACGGCACACCCCGCGCCGCTCGGCAAAGGTATGCAGCGCCCCGCCACCGATCGGCCCGGGCGCATATTCCAGATTGGTGCGGACCCACTCCGCCAGCGCGACAGCCAGCGCGCCGCCGTACAGCCCGGCGAACGTGCGGCGCACGAAGTTCTCGAAGCGGTCCGACTCGCAATAGCGGCTCGGGAAGAGGTACGGGATCGTCGCCGCCGGCAAGTACGCCGCCGGGGTCGCGGGCAGCCTGTCGATGTGGATGGTCGGCCGGTCGATCACCACGGTCGCGGCATAGCGCGCGACCAGCCGCCGCTCGCCACGCGCCCAACAGCGTTGCCCGATCCCGTCCTCGCCGGCAACGGCGCGGATCGGATGGTCGGATTCGACGACAAGCGATTGCGTCTCCAGCCGCTGGTCGGGCTGTGCTGCCACTTCGATCTGGAGCAGCACGTCGGCCGGGGCCGGAAAACCATAGTCCAGTACGGCTTCGATCGAGAGGCGCATCGCCGCCGTTTCCTTGCAGTTCGAGTGATCGGGACCGAAAATAAGAAAAGGGCCCGGCGGTCACCCGCCGAGCCCTCGTCGTGTTACGTCACTCAATCCCGCGGATCAGTTGCGGTTCCCGCCGAACAGCCGGAGAATGAACAGGAACATGTTGATGAAGTCGAGGTACAGGCTCAGCGCCGACATCACGACCGCCTTGCCGACCATCTCCGGACCATAGCCCGCAACCTGGAAATACAGGCTCTTGGTGCGCTGGGTGTCATAGGCGGTGAGGCCCGCGAACAGCAGCACGCCAACCAGCGAGATCATCAGGCCCAGCGGACCGGAGTTGACGAACATGTTGATCAGGCTCGCGACGATCAGGCCGACGAGGCCGATGATCAGGAACGTGCCGAATGCCGACAGATCGCGCTTCGTCGTATAGCCGTATAGGCTCAGCGCCGCGAAGCCTGCCGCGGTGGCGGCGAATGCCTGCGCGATGGCGATCGGCGAATAGACGAAGAAGATCGACGACAGCGACAGGCCCATCGCGACCGCGAAGCCCCAGAACATCGCCTTGAGGGTCGAGGTCGAGAACTTGCCCTGACCGAAGCTCATCGCGAACACGAAGCCGAGCGGCGCCAGCGCGACGACCCAGCGAAGCGGCGTACCGAACACCGCCTGGGCATAGCCGGACAGCGCGAACGCCAGTGCCACGATGCCGGTCAACAACACGCCCGAAGCCATGTAATTGTAGACGGACAGCATGTACGACCGCAGGCCGGCGTCACGCGCCTCCGTGCGGGTGCCCGAAGCGGTCCCGCCGAACGGGGCAGCGGAGGGCCGGGGATCGGACCAATTGGCCATTGTCTCTTTGCTCCTTCATCCGAACGAATGGGTCGGATACGGGGAATATCGCGCGTCGGCTCCCGCTTTTCAAGCGACCCCGCCGATGCATCCGGTCCAGCAAAGGTTCGTTACAGCGCCATGCACCGCCTTTTCGTCGCCCTGCGCCCGCCGCCCGCGGTCCGCGCCCTGTTGCTCGACGCGATGGGCGGCGTGCCGGGCGCGCGTTGGCAGGACGACGAGCAGTTGCACATCACGGTGCGTTTCATCGGGGAGGTCGACCGGCGCCATGCCGAGGACATCGCCGCCGCGCTGGCCGCGGTCGCCGCGCCGGCGCCGGGCGTGCGGATCGACGGCGTTGGCACCTTCGATCGGCGCGGGCGAGTCGACACGCTCTGGGCGCGCGTCGGCCCCGCCGATCCGCTCGCCGCGCTTCACCGGAAGGTCGACCAGGCGCTCGCGCGAGCGGCGGTCGCGCCCGACCCGCGCCGCTACCTCCCGCATGTAACGCTCGCCCGGTTCTCGCGCACCGCTGCCGACCCGGCTGCGATCGAGCGTTGGGTCGCCGATCACGCCGCGCTCGCGTCGCCCACCTTCGCGCTGTCGCACCTCATGCTCTACGAAAGCGTCCTCGCGCACGACGGCGCCCGCTACGAAGCGATCGCACGCTGGCCGCTGGACCCCGCCTGAAAGCGATCAGGGCTGCGGCACCGCATCCTTCACCAACGCCAGCAACCGGTCGCGCTTGTCGAGCAGCGCCGCCATCTCTCCGGTCGCGGCCGTGCGCCCTGCCATCGCGCGCTCCAGCCGCTCGCGCGCAGCGGGCGTGATCTCGCCCAGCCGGCCGGCGATCTCCTCCATCTCCGGCATCCGCGCCCAGCAATCGAGCACCACGTCGCATCCGGCCGCGATCGCGCCCGCCGCCTTGTCGCCAGCCGATCCGCTCAGCGCCTTCATGTCGATGTCGTCGGTCATCAGCAGCCCGTCGAAGCCGATCCGCCCGCGGATCACTTCCTCGATCACCACCGGCGACAACGTCGCGGGCCGCTCCGCGTCCCACGCCTGATAGACGATGTGGCTGGTCATCCCCATCGGCGCGTGCGCCAGCGTGCGGAACGGCGCGATATCCGCTTCCAGCTCGGCGGCCGATGCCGTTACCGTCGGCAGGTGGTAATGCGTGTCGAGCGACGCGCGTCCGTGCCCCGGCATGTGCTTGACGATGCCGACCACCCCGCCGGCGGCGAGCCCTTCCAGCGTCGCACGCCCCATGGCCGCGACCCGCTTCGGCTCGTGCCCGAACACGCGACAGGTGATCGCCTCGGTCGTCCCTTCGCGTGCGACATCGAGGATCGGATGGCAGTCGACGGTGATCCCGACCTCCGACAGCATCAGCCCCAGCGCATGGCCGTTGGCGCGCGCCGCCTCGATCCCCGACATCGGCGCGAGCTCATAGAGCGCGTCGAACTCAGGGCCGGCCGGGAACACCGGCCATTCCGGCGGCCCAAGCCGGGCGACGCGCCCGCCTTCCTGGTCGACGAGGATAGCGACATCGTCGCGCCCTTCCAGTTCACGCACCGAATCGGTCAGCGCCCGCAGCTGCGCACGCGTCTCGATGTTGCGGCGGAACAGAATGTAGCCGGCAGGACGCATCGCAGCGAAGAAAACGCGTTCCGCCGCAGTCAGGACGGGGCCGGACAGGCCGAAGATGACAGGCTTCATGCCCGCATCTTTACGGCGGAACAGCGCCGTGAGGAAATGGCTTTGGAACCGCGCCGTGCCAGCCTAGGGTTCGGGCTCAATCAGGGTGGGGTCTTGGAGGAGCGGATCTAGGCGCCGGGCCAATGCAAGAAGGGAGTGATGCTTTGCATCGTCACCGACGCGCGACACCGTACGCCGCCCGGATCCGTTACCGCCGAAGACGGTCGCCCGTGGAAGGCGGTTCAGCGTGTTGCTTGCCTGCATGTGGCGGTGCGTAGCGACGGTGCTGCGCTCCTCGTCGGGCGGCCTTCCGCGGCGATCACGGCCCCCCGCCTGATCGGGTGTGTGCCCTGGCAAGGTCGGTAACGGAGGATCACGGATGCGCGTTTCGGGTTGCTGGGCTTGCCTGTTCGTCACGATGCTCGCCACGCCTGCCTTCGCGCAGGATGCGCCTCCGCCGGCCGATCCCGGCGCGCTGCAATCGACCACGCCGGATGATGTCCCTCCGCCGATCGTGCCGACGCGCATCCAGATCGGCGCTGGCCCGCAATGGCAGCCATGGTTCCCCGGCGACGACCAGCGGCGGCTCAGCCCGTGGTTCAGCCTGTCACGCGCGCGGGGCGACACGCCGTTCGCGTTCGGCGCGCCCGACGACGGCACCAACCTGACGTTGCTCCGCCGCGGCACCACCGAATTCGCAATCGCGGTGCGCCGCGAAGGTCGTCGGCGCGGTGGCGACCTCGTCCCCGGCCTGCCCGGCGTCGGCCGCACGCTCGAACTCGGCGGATCGGTGGAAACGTGGTTCAGCGACAATGTGCGCGGGCGCGGCGACGTGCGCAAAGGCATCAACGGCCACAACGGCTGGGCCAGCCAGCTCGGCATGGACTATGTACGGCGCGACGGCGATCGCTGGCTGGTCTCGCTCGGGCCGCGCGTACTGCTGGGTGACGGGCGCTATCAGCGCGCGTGGTTCGGCGTCGACGACCGCGCCGCCGCGGCGACGGGGCTTCAGCAATATACCCCCAAGGCGGGGCTACGCTCGGTCGCGGCGACCGGCAGCGCGTCGATGGAGATCACGTCGCACTGGGGGATCGAGGGGCAGGTCACCTACGAGCGGCTGGTGGGCGACGCCGCGCATTCGCCGATCATCCGCCGCGCCGATTCGGCGACGCAGCTACAGGTCGCGATCGGGCTGCATTATACCTTCTCGGTGCGGCTGCCCGACCGCGGGATCTTCCGCCTCATCCGGTGACGAAGCAATTCTCGCCCGCCAGCTTCAGCCGCGCGCACAGGTCGCCCGCCGCCGCGGCGTTGCCGGCGTCGACCCGGAGCCGATAGACGGTGCGTCCCTTCACCACCGCCGGCTGCACGACCTTGTTGAGGGTCGCGACATAGCCGAAGCGACGTGCGATCTGGCTCCATGCGCTATTGGCGACCGCTTCGCTGGGGAAGGCGCCCAGTTGCACCAACGCCCCGCCCGATGCCGAGCCGGGCACGTGCGCCGCGGGGGCGCCGACCGGGCGTTGCGCGCGTAGCGGGGCGCTCGCCTGCGGCACCGCGACGCTGGCCGACGCGCTGCCGGAGGCGGTGGCGCTCGGCGTCGCCACCGGTGCGGTGGCGCGCGCGACCGGCGCCTCGGGCACCTGCGCCAGATCGATCGCCGCATCGGTGTGGCTGCCGGCGCTCGCCGCGATCGCCGAATCGCCTTCGCCGATCACCTTCATCCCGCCCGGTTCGTCGGGGCGCACCTTATAGTCGCCCGCCGGTGCCGCGATCAGTCGCCCGTCGCCGCCGCTGGCGTCGAACTTCCACTTGTACAGCCCGAACAGGATCGCGGCGAGCAGCAGCAGCCCGATCGTGACCAGCGCCACGATCCGCCCGACCGGCACCGCATAGGGATCGTCGGCCTCGACGGTATCGAGCCACGGCAGGCGATCCGCGTCGCTCATCCGGCCGATCGGCTCCCCCTCACGCATCAGTGCATCTCCGCAACCGCCTCCACCCCCATGATGGCGAGACCGTTGCGGATAATCTGCCCGATCGCCGCCGCCAAGGACAGTCGCGCGGCGGTGACGGCGTGATCGTCGGGCACCAGGAAGCGGCGATCCGGGCGGTCGTTGCCGGCATTCCACAGTGCATGGAATTCGGCGGCAAGATCATAAAGATAAAAGGCGATCCGGTGCGGCTCGCGCGCCGCCGCGGCGGTCTCCACCACCCGTGGGAACTGGCTGGCCAACCGCACCAGCGCCAGCTCCTCCGTATCAAGCCGGGACAGATCGGCGCTCTCCGCCGCGATCCCGGCCTCGGCGGCGCGGCGATGCAGCGAATGGACGCGGGCGTGCGCGTATTGAACGTAGAAGACCGGGTTCTCCTTCGACGCCTCGACCACCTTGGCGAAGTCGAAGTCCATCTGCGCGTCCGACCGCCGCGTCAGCATCGTGAAGCGCACCACGTCCTTGCCGACCTCGCGCACCACGTCGGCCAGCGTCACGAAATTGCCCGCGCGCTTCGACATCTTCACCGGCTCGCCGCCGCGCAGCAGCCGCACCATCTGCACCAGCTTCACGTCGAAGCGCGTCTTGCCGTCGGTCAGCGCCGCCACCGCCGCCTGGATGCGCTTCACCGTGCCGGCGTGATCCGCGCCCCAGATGTCGATCAGCTGGTCGGCGCGCTCTGCCTTCTGGAAGTGATACGCCATGTCCGCACCGAAATAGGTCCAGCTGCCGTTCGACTTGCGGATCGGCCGATCCTGATCGTCGCCGTACCTGGTGGAGCGGAACAACGGCAGCTCGACCGGCTCCCAATCCTCCGGCGTGTCACCCTTCGGCGCCTCCAGCACGCCGTCGTAGATCAGGTCGCGCGCGCGCAGTACCGCCTCGGCCGCCTCGGGCTTGCCCGCCGCCTGCAATTCCGCTTCCGACGAGAAGAGGTCGTGGTGGATGCCCAGCAGCGCCAGGTCGTCCTTGATCAGCACCAGCATCGCCGCCACCGCGCGGGTGCGGAACAGCGCCAGCCACTCGTCCTCCGGCGCGGCGGCGTAGCGATCGCCGAATTCCTGCGCCAGCGCCTGCCCGACCGGGACCAGATAGTCGCCGGGATACAGCCCCTCCGGAATGGCGCCGACATCCTCGCCGAGCGCCTCGCGGTACCGAACGTGCGCCGACCGCGCGAGCACGTCGACCTGCCCGCCGGCGTCGTTGACGTAATATTCGCGGATCACCTTGTTTCCGGCGAATTCCAGCAGGCTGGCGAGTGCGTCGCCAACCACCGCGCCGCGGCAATGCCCCATGTGCATCGGCCCGGTCGGGTTGGCGGAGACATATTCGATGTTCACCGTCACGCCCTGCCCGCGTGCCGAGCGCCCGTAATCCGCACCCTCGCCGCCGATCGTCGCGATTTCGGCGCGCCAGACATCGTCGTGCAGCCGCAGGTTGATGAACCCCGGCCCCGCCACCGACACCTCTGCCACTTCCGGCAACGCGCGCAACTCGCCCGCCAGCGCCTCGGCCAGCACGCGCGGGTTGGTGCCGGCAGGCTTTGCCAGCACCATCGCCGCGTTGGTCGCGAGGTCGCCGTGCGTCGCATCGCGCGGCGGCTCGACCGTCACGTTGCGGCGATCGAGGTCGGCGGGCAGCGTGCCCGCGGCGGTCAGCGCATCGAGCGCGGCATCCACATAAGCGGTGAAACGGGTGAAAAGCGTCATGCCGCCGCGCTTAGCCGAAGGGCGATCCGGACGCAAAATCCGTGAAGGCACCGTGCAGCAACTGCAACGACGAATGCGTCACGCGCAGTTGCGATGGTGCGACGCAACATGGATGCTGCACCGCATCAATCGTAGACAGGGAAGATAGACCGATGCGCTCGCTGACCATCCTCGCCGCCGCCGCCGCCGTCCTGCTGCCCGCCACTGCATTTGCTGCGACCGGGGAGCGCAGCTTCACGCGCGACGGTCACACCTATGTCTATACCCTCACCCCGAACGACGACGGCACCACGCTGATCCAGGGGCATGAGGTCGGCAGCGATTCGCGCTTCCGCCTCACCGTCAACGGCACGCGCGTCTCCGGCCAGGCCAACGGCCGCACCGTCTCGTTCCGCGCCAGCCGCCCGCTGGGAACCGCTGTCGCCAGCAACTGATCGGTCGCGGATCGCTGCTCTGGTGGAAAACCGGGGAGCGATCCGCCATCGCCTGCCGGGTTGCACCTCCGGGTGCGCTCGCGATCGGCCCGGAAAGGGATCGGAACCCGCACCGGGTCAGGAGCGACGGTAAAACAACGACCTGCAACGGCTCACTGCCTGTCGCAGGATCACATGGGCCCCATCCCTGCCCGTCATTGCGAGCGTAGCGAGGCAATCCAGGGCGTCCTGGTCCGACTCTGGACTGCTTCGCGCGCTCGAAATGACGAACGTTGCGCTGCAACGCGCGTTGCCTCGCCCTAAAAATCCTCGCCCTAAAAACCCTCGGGCAGATCGATCGGCCCGACGACCTCGCGATACCGCGACACCGCGTAGCGATCGGTCATCCCCGCGATGAAATCGGCGATGTGGCGGCTGACCCCCGGCTCGCCCTTCGGCAACCGCAGCCGCCATTCCTCCGGCAGCAGCCCCGGATCGCCGCGATACGCCGCAAACAGTGCGGACACGACGCGCTGCGCCGCCGATGCCGCCTCCAGCTGGCGGGGATGATGATACAGATTGGCGTACATGAAGCGCTTCAACGTGCGCTCCGCCGTCGCCATCGCCGGCGAGAAACCGATCAGCGCACGCCCGGCCGCCCGCACGTCCTCGACACTCCCCACCGCCGCGTCCGCGATCCGCGCGCGCGATTCAGCGATCAGGTCGTTGACCATCGCGCCGATCTGGCTGCGGATCAGCTCACCTGCCAGCCGTTCGCGCGGCAGGTCGGGGAAGCGTGCGTCGACCCGCCGCCACCCGTCCGCAACCAACGGCACGGCCTCGATCTGCTCCAGCGTCAGAAGCCCGGCGCGCAGCCCGTCGTCGATATCGTGATTGTCATAGGCGATGTCGTCGGCCAGCGCCGCCACCTGCGCCTCCAGCGAGGCATGGCTGGTCAGTTCCAGTCGCGCCTCGGCATCCGCCGCGGCCAGCGCCCATGGCGGCACCGCGATCGGCCCGTTGTGCTTGGCCAGCCCCTCCAGCGTTTCCCATGTCAGGTTCAGCCCCGGCCAGCGCGGATAGGGGCGCTCGATCCGCATCAGCGTGCGCAACGTGTGGCCGTTGTGATCGAATCCGCCCGCGTCGCGCATCGCCTGACGCAGCGCATCTTCCCCGGCGTGGCCAAACGGTGGGTGGCCGATGTCGTGGGCCAGGCACAGCGCCTCGGTCAGGTCCTCGTTCAGCCCCAGCACGCGCGCGATCGTCCGCCCGATCTGCGCCACCTCCAGGCTGTGGGTCAGGCGGACGCGGAAGTGGTCGCCGTCGGGGGCCAGGAACACCTGCGTCTTGTGGCGCAGCCGCCGGAAGCTGATCGAGTGGATGATCCGGTCGCGGTCGCGCTGGAACGCGTCGCGCGGGCCGCGATCGGCGCTCTCCTCGGGGTGGAGCCGCCCGCGGCTGCGCGCCGGGTCCGACGCCCACGGCGCGCATTCCGCCATGTTACTTCCCGCCCAGCCGCGTCATCTTCTGGCCGGCCTCGCTGGTAAAGGTGAAGGCGGAGAGCCCCTGCTTCTTCAGCGTGTTGACCATCGCACGTGCTTCCGCCTCGGTCTTGAACGGCCCGGTCACCAGCCGGTTCGTCGCGCGGTTGGCGACGCTGAAGGCGCGCTTGCCGGCCAGCGCGTCGGCTTTGCCCTGCGCCCCCTTCCACGCCTTCGGCAAATCACCGGCGTTCGCGCCGCTGGCGATCTGCACCCAGATCCGCTCGGGCTCGGCGCGCGCCGCCTTCTTCTCGGCGGCCTCCTTGGCGGCGACTTCCTTCTTCACCTTTTCTGCGGCGAGTTCCTTCGCGCGTGCCTTGCGATCGAGCGGCTTGTCGGTGGCCTTGGGCGTCGGCTTCGCAACCGGCGTCTCCTCGGCTTCGATCACCGGGGCCTTTTGTGCGACGCGCTTCGCGGCAGCGAGCCGCGGGCGCTTCTGCTCGTCGGCGGCGGCGTTGCGCTCGGCGGTCTGCGCGGCTTCATCCAGCGTCGCGGCCGCCGGCGCGGGTGGCGCGACGACCGGCATGCGCTGCGCGCCCGGCATCGGCCTGACCCCCAGTTCGGTGGCTGGCACGGAAATTCCCGCGACGATCCGCGCAAGGATCGAATCCTCGCTGATCCGCGGCACCGCACGCAACGGCGGCGGCGTGATGCGGCGCGCCGGGCGCGGCACCGGCGCGGCCGTGGCTGCGCTCGCCAATTGCGTCGGCGTGGGCGTCGAACGCAGCGGCGCAGCCGTGGTGGCGGGAACCGGGACCGGAGCGGGTGTCGCCTGCGCCACCTGCGTCGGAACCGGCTGCCGTTCCGGGGTAGAGGGGGCCGCGGCCGGCACCGGATCCGGCACGGCGCGCGTGGTCGTCGGCACCGTCTGTACCATCTGCGGTGTCGGCGTCGTGCTCTGCACCGGCGCGGGCTGCGCCGTCGCGGCCGGGCGCGACGGCGTCGGTATCGAGGTCGGCACGCGCGTGTTCGCCGCGGCGAGCTGCACCGCGCGATCGCGCTTGCGCTGCTCGCTACGCGACAGCCGCTTCTGCGGCAGCGGCTGCACCACCGGCGCGGCGGCCACCTGCACCGGCGCAGGCGCGACCGCCAGCGGCGTCAACGCCGGCACCATCCGCGCGTCCGCCAGCCGTGCCGCGGTCGGCGCCACTTCGCCGAAATGCACTGCGAACGCCCGGTCGACCGGCGACAGCGTCGGCAGCCGCTGGAAGAAGGCCGCCAGCCCGCCCGCCATGCCGCGCGGCATCATGCTCGATGCGATCTTGTTCGCACCGGACACGTCGCCGTTCATCGCCAGGATGAAGGCACGCGCACGCCACGCCCCGCGATCCGACTTGCGTAGCAGCGTGTCGATCTCCGCCAGCGCCTCCTCCTGGCGGCCCGAAATCCCCAGCGACAATGCATAGCGGCGGCGCGTCTCGTCCAGTTCGCCCGCGTCGCGCCCGCCTTGCGACAGCGCCAGTCGATAATCCTGCTGCGCGCGCGCCTGCTCGCCGATCAGGTCGTATGCCAGCCCGCGGTCGTCGGCATAGTGCGCCATCGGCGCGCCGTGCCGCTGCGCCTGCTCGAAGAAGCGCAGCGCCTCGCCCGGACGCTCGCCGTTGACCAGGATGCGCGCGATCCCGGCCTTGATCCGGCCGTTGTTGGGATCGATTGCCTCACCGCGCTTGTAGAAGGCGGCGGCGGCAGTCGCATCGCCCAGCGCGAACGACAGGTCGCCTGCCTCGATCAGCGCCGACAGGTCGCGCGGCGATGCGCCCAGCCGGCGGACGACGTCGGCCAGCCGGTCGGCATCCGGGTTGGCGGCAGCGACCACTTCCTGCGCGTGCGCGGTGACACCCGGCAGCGGTAGCGTGGCCAAAACTACGGCCAGCCCGCGCGTGAAGGCAGCACGTCGTTGAGATCGCGTCATGCGCGCTGCTCCCGGCGCGCGCGGTGGCGCGACCGGCAACGGGGCCCGGCACCGGGCCGGAGGGTCTTGGCGACCGGAACGGAGAAGCGGTACGTGTCGGTCATGGCCGTGGTGGCGAAGCATTCCTGGGTCCGGCGCATACGCGCAGCGTGTGCCGCGACGTTAGCAACGACGGACGGGAGGGAGGTCATCGCGCCATAGAGCCGCCGGCGGCTGAACCGGCAATGACATGGCCGGCAGGCGTGCGACGAAACGAGCCAACGCGGCGATGCACGGCGATTGCCGGCATCGCCGTGCGGGTCTCGGGTTACTGGTTGTTCTGGCGGTGCAGGAAGCGCGGCAGGTCGCCTGGCTCGCGACCCTCGTCGTCGGCCACGCGGCCACCGGCATTGCGGGTCGCGTTCTGCATGCGCTCGAACAGCGTGCCGCCCAGCTTCACGCGCGGTGCAGCGGGTGCCTCTTCCTCGCCGCTCGGCGACAGGAAGCGGCGACGTGCCGGATCGCCGGCGGCGGGCGCAGGCGCGGGCGCAGCGGCGGGCATCAGCGACTCGGCACCGAGCACCAGTTCGTCCTCGTTCGGACGCGCCGGCGACGGGTCGATGCCGGCGCCCGCATTGGCGGGTGGCACGCCTTCGGCCATCGCACCGGCGGCGGCGCCGCTCGGCTGCTGCGGCGGAACGGCGGAGGCCGGCTCGTAGGCGGTCGGCTGCGAGGCGGCGCTCGGCTGCGCGGCCGGCGCGGGAGCGGCGGCGGTCGGTGCCGGGGTCGGCTCCGCACGGCGCGGGGCCGAGAAGCTGAACGTGCGCGGCGGCTCCGACGGGGCGCTTGCCGCGGCCGGAGCGGCGCTCTGTCCGACACTCTCTATGCCGGTCGCGACCACCGAGACGCGGATCTTGCCTTCCAGCTCCGGGTTGAACGCCGAACCCCAGATGATGTTGGCGTCGGGATCGACCAGCTCGCGGATGTGGTTCGCGGCCTCGTCGACCTCTAGCAGGCGCATGTCGTCGCCGCCGGTGATCGAGACGATGACGCCCTTGGCGCCCTGCATCGACACGCCGTCGAGCAGCGGGTTGGCGATCGCCTTCTGCGCAGCGATCAGTGCGCGGTCGTCGCCTTCCGCCTCGCCGGTGCCCATCATCGCCTTGCCCATCTCCTGCATCACCGATCGGACGTCGGCGAAATCGAGGTTGATGAGGCCGGGCATGACCATCAGGTCCGTGATGCCGCGCACGCCCTGCTGCAGCACCTCGTCCGCCATTTCGAACGCCTGCTTGAAGGTCGTGTTCGCATTGGCGACCAGGAACAGGTTCTGGTTCGGGATCACGATCAGCGTGTCGACGAACTTCTGCAGCTCCTCGATACCGGCATCGGCCGAACGCGAGCGGCGCGCGCCCTCGAAGCTGAACGGCTTGGTCACGACGCCGACCGTCAGTATCCCCATGTCGCGCGCCGCCTTGGCGATGACCGGGGCCGCGCCGGTGCCGGTGCCGCCGCCCATGCCCGCGGCGATGAAGCACATGTGGCTGCCTTCGAGCAGGCGCGACAGTTCCTCGATCGTCTCCTCGGCGGCCGCGCGCCCGATTTCGGGGCGGCTACCCGCGCCCAGGCCCTGCGTGATCTTGGCGCCGAGCTGGATCTTCTGGTCGGCCTCCGACTGCTTCAGCGCCTGCGCGTCGGTGTTGGCGACCAGGAAGTTCACGCCCTGCACGTCGGCGCGCATCATGTTCGCGATCGCATTGCCGCCGGCGCCGCCCACGCCCACCACCGTGATCCGGGGGGTCAGGTCGTCGACGTCGGGGGTGATGAATTCGATGCTCATCGCAAACTTACTCCGTCCGCCCGCATCGCAGATCGTGGTAACGGGCCGTTTACACCGATGTGCAACATGCTGGCGCGCGGCGAAAGAGGAAACACCGCGAAACGCCCTGCTGTTGCGTCAATAATTTGCCTTGGCGGCCTGAACCAGCTTCCAGAAGCCGCGCAAGCCCCGCTGCCGGTGCACCATCTGCTGCGTCGGCACCAGCCCGCGCAGGTCGATCGGATCGCTCGCCGCGAAAAACGCCAGCCCCGCCAGCGTCGCGAATCCCGGTCCGGCATGCGCCTCCGGCAACCCCGTCAGCCCGCGCGGCCGCCCGATCCGCACCGACCGACCCAGCGCCTGCTGCGCATAATCGGCGATGCCCTTCAACTCCGCGCCGCCGCCGGTCAGCACCACCTGCCGCCCGACCGGCCCTTCGAACTTCAATTCCTTCAGCGCCGCCTGGATCTCGCCGACCAGATGCTCCAGCCGCTGGCGGATCACCGCGATCAGCGCCGCCTTGGTGATCTGGAGCGCTTCCGAATCCTCTTCCTGCGTCCGCTCGCGGATCGTCACCATCTCGTGGTTGTCGCGCGGCGAAGCGTTGGCGGAGCCGTGGAAACACTTGATCCGCTCCGCCTGCAGGCGCGTCGTCCCGAAGGCGCTCGCGATGTCGTCGGTGATGTCCGCCGCGCCGAACGGCAGCGACTTGAGCCCGACCAGCATCGAGCCCGCGAACAGCGACACGTTGGTGATGCCCGCCCCGATCTCGACCAGCGCCACGCCCAGGTCGCGCTCCTCGCCGGTCAGGCAGGCCAGCCCGGTCGCGACCGGAGCGGCGATGATCGACTTCACCTCCAGATGCGCCGAGCGAACACACAGGTCGAGGTTGCGCACCGGCGATCCGTCCGCCGCGATGACGTGGATGTGCACGCCCAGCCGGTCGGCATGCAGCCCCAGCGGCTTCTTCACGCCGGTCAGCCCGTCGAGCGTGTAGAGCGCCGGCTGCGCGTGCAGCACCATCCGCCCCTGCGGATCGATCGACTGGCGACCTTCGTGGAGCAGCGCGTCGATATCGGCCTGCTCGATCCGCATCCCGCCCAGTTCGGCCTCGATGAACGCCTCGTCGCTCACCAGTCCGCCGGCCGAGAAGCCCGCCCAGACGTTCTCGATATTGAAGCCGGCGATCCGCTCGGCCTGCTCCACCGCCTCGCGCACCGCGACTTCGGTCGCGTCCATGTCGGCGATATAGCCGCGCTTCACGCCGCGGCTCTCGCGCTGGCCGGTGCCCAGCACCACCAGTTCGCCGCCGTCGCCCTTCTGCGCGATCATCGCCGATACCTTGGACGATCCGATATCGAGCGCGGTTATCAAGCCGTCCGGTGCTGCCTTCGCCATCGCCTTACCCCCTCATGCCTCGCCGGACCGCAACGCTTCCCCGGCGCGCGCCTCGGTGATCGTGTTGTTATCGCCCGTCACGTTGCTGCCCGCTACGGTCGCCGCAGCGGCGGGCGGATCGTTGCGCCCGTCGTCCGCCACCTGCTGCTTGTCCTGCCCGGCGCGGCGCGCATACATCTTGGCGGGATCGCGCATGTCGAACCGCAGCCAGCCCTTGCCGAGCAGCGGATCGGCGCCGTCCATCTGCGCGAACTTGATCAGCGCCTGCGGTGCGCCGTCCTGCGGCAGCGCCAGCGTCTCGCCGGTCGTGAAGGTCAGGTCCCAGCGGCGGTTGCCGACCCAGGTCGCGGCGCGGATGCGCGGGCGCAGCGCGGGCGCGGCGGCGAGCAGCGCCTGATAACCCGGCTCCTGCTGGTCGGCGCCCGGCCCGATCACCAGCGGCAGGTCCGGCATCCGCGACGGATCGACCGGCGCCAGCAAGCGCCCGGTATCGTCGATCAGCGTCAATTGTCCGTGGTCCTGCCAGATCGCCGCCGGCTCGCGCTCGGTGATGTGGATCACCAGCCGGTCGGGCAGCCGGCGCGCGACATAGGCATCGGACACCCAGCCATAGGCCAGCAACCGCTCGCGCACGCGCTCCAGGTCGACGCGCAGCATCGCGCGGCTCGACTGATCCTCCAGCGCGACGGCATACACCGTCTCGCGGTCCATCCGCTTCAACCCGGTGATGTCGACCTGCTCGACGCGCAGCCCCGCACGCCCGGCCGCCTCGGCGATGCCGGCGCCGATCGCCTGCGGCACGCCCAGCACGTTGGCGACGAACAGCGTCGCGACGCCGACGCCGCCCAGCACCGTCCACGTCACCGCCTTGCGGAGCGTGTCCTCGCCGATCGGCAGCTTGGCAAGCAACCGGTCGCCCAGCGATGCCTTGGGGACGCGCCGGCGGGTACCCGCGGCGCGGCGCGGCGGCGGCGTGGCGCCACGCTTGATCGTACGGCTCATAGCGGCGCGGCCCCGGCCGTCGGCCCGGCAACCGATCCGGCCATCGCCTCGTCGACGATCGCCTGCACCAGCGCGGGATAGCTCATGCCGGTATGCCGCGCCTGTTCGGGAACGAGGCTCAGCGGCGTCATCCCCGGTTGCGTGTTGACCTCCAGCAGGAACAGCCCGTCGACACCGCGCTCGTCGTCCCAGCGGAAGTCCGACCGGCTTGTCCCCCGGCACCCCAGCACGCGATGCGCCTGCAATGCCAGCGCCATGCACGCCTGCGTGATCTCGTCGGGAATTTCGGCGGGAAAGACGTGCTCGGTCATCCCGTCGGTATATTTGGCATCGTAATCGTACCAGCCCGATTTCGGCCGCAACTCGGTGACGCCCAGCGCGCGGGGGCCGTCGACTCCGCCCAGCACCGCCGTGGTCAGCTCGCGCCCGCGGACGTAGGGCTCGGCCAGCAGCTCGTCGAATTCCTGCCACGGCCCGGTCGCGTCGCGCGCGATCGGGTTGCCGTAATTGCCCGCATCGGTGACGATCGCGACGCCCACCGACGAGCCTTCGTTGACCGGCTTCAGCACATAGGGGCGCGGCAGCGGATCGCCCTCGTGCACCTCCGCCGACGTGACGATCCGGCCACCCGGCATCGGCACGCCCGCGGGCACCAGCACCTGCTTGGTCAGTACCTTGTCGATCGCGATCACGGAGGTGGCGAGCCCCGAATGGGTATAACGCACCCCCATCAGGTCCATCATCCCCTGCACGCTGCCGTCCTCGCCGGGGGTGCCGTGCAGCGCGTTGAAGACCAGATCGGGAGCCGTCGCGGCCAGCCGTGCGGCGACGTCGCGGCCCATGTCGATCCGTGTGACGCGGTGCCCCAGCGATTCGAGCGCATCGGCCACGCCATTCCCCGACGACAGCGACACTGCGCGCTCCGCCGACCACCCGCCCATCAGGACCGCGATATGAAGCGCCGTCATGCTGCCTCTCCGTTTTCGGAAGCAACGCCCACGCGCTGAATCTCCCACTCCAGTTCGATCCCGCTCGCCGCCTTCACGCGCGCCCGCACGTCCTCGCCCAGCGCCTCGATCTCCGCGCTGGACGCCGTGCCGAGGTTCAGCAGGAAATTCGTATGCTTCTCGCTCACCTGCGCATCGCCGCGCCGCAGACCGCGGCAGCCTGCGGCATCCACCAGCGCCCACGCCTTGTGGCCGTCGGGGTTCTTGAACGTGGATCCGCCGGTCTTCGAACGCAACGGCTGCGACGCCTCGCGTGCGGCCGCGATCCGGTCCATCTCCGCCTGGATCCCCGCGGGCTCGCCCGGCGTCCCGCGGAATGTCGCGGCGATTACCAGCGCACCCGCCGGCAGCGCCGAATGGCGATAGGTATAGCCGAGATCGCCGACCGCGATCGTCCGCCGCTCGCCCGAACGCAGCACCACCTCGGCCTCCACCAGCACGTCGGCGGTTTCGCGGCCATAGGCGCCGCCGTTCATCCGCACGAACCCGCCGACCGTGCCGGGGATCGAGCGCAGGAATTCCAGACCCGCCACACCGGCGTCGCGCGCGGTCGAGGAGACGAGGATGCCGCTCGCCCCGCCGCCGCAGCGCAGTGTCGTCGCATCCAGCGCCGTCACGCCCGCGAACGGCTTGCCGAGCCGGATCACGACCCCCGGCACCCCGCCGTCGCGCACGATCAGGTTCGATCCCAGCCCCAGCGCCAGCACCGGCACCGCCGGGTCCAGCCCGCGCAGGAAATCGGCGAGATCATCGGCGTCGGCCGGCTCGAACAGCCATTGCGCCGCGCCGCCGGCCTTGAACCAGACGAGCGGCGCCAGCGGCGCGTGCGCGGTCAGGCGGCCGCGGACGGCGGGCAATTCGCTCACCGCGCGTCGGCTTTCGACGGTGCGACGCGCCGGCGCTGCGCCCGGGCCTGCCACGCCGCCGTGGTCGCCTCCTGCGCCATCATCAGCGCCGCGCCTGCGTCGGTCGGCACCCGCCCGAATTCCCGCGCGCTGCGCTGCCTGTCCAGCCGCTGCTTTTGCCAGCCGGTCGCGGCCTCGAACCCGGCGGTCACGCGCGTTCCCCGATCGCGCTCGCCAGGCCCGCGGCCCATTTGGTGATGTCGCCCGCGCCCAGGCAGATCACCTGATCGCCCGCGCGGATCTCGCCCGCGAGTTCGTCGGCCAGCGCGGCGGCGTCGGCGACCACCGCCGCCTGCCGGTGCCCGCGGTCGCGCAGCCCGGCGACCAGCGCCTCGGCATCGACGCCGGGCATCGGCGCCTCGCCGGCGGCGTAGACCGGGGTGACATAGACGAGGTCGGCGTCATTGAACGCGCCGCGGAAGTCCTCCATCAAATTGCCGAGCCGCGAATAACGGTGCGGCTGCACCACCGCGATCACGCGCCCTTCCGCCGACTCGCGCGCCGCGGCCAGCACGGCGCGGATCTCGACCGGGTGATGCCCGTAATCGTCGACGATCGTGGCGACGCCGCCGTCGACGGGCACCTCGCCGACCTTAGTGAAGCGCCGTTTCACACCCGTGAACCGCTCGAACCCCTTGCTGATCGTCGCGTCGTCGATCCCCAGTTCCAGCGCGACGCCGATCGCGGCCAGCGCATTCTGCACATTGTGCCGCCCCGGCATCGGCAGGTCGATGCCCTCGATCGAGCGCACTCCGCCATCGCGTGCGCGGATCTGCGCCTCGAACCGGTTGCCGCCGGGATAGGGGGTCACGTTCACGCCGCGCACATCCGCCGACGCCGCAAAGCCGTAAGTCACGATCCGCCGGTCGCGCACGCGCGGGATCAGCGCCTGCACCTCCGGATGATCGAGGCACAGCAAGGCCGCGCCGTAGAAGGGCACGTTCTCGACGAACTCGACATACGCGTCCTTGGCGCGCTCGAAGCTGCCGTAATGGTCGAGGTGTTCGGGATCGATGTTGGTGACCACCGCGATCGTGCCGTCCAGCCGCAGGAAGCTGCCGTCGCTCTCGTCTGCCTCCACCACCATCCAGTCGCTCGCGCCCAGCCGCGCGTTCGAGCCGTAGCTGTTGATGATCCCGCCGTTGATGACGGTCGGGTCGACCCCACCGGCATCCAGCAGCGCCGCGACCATCGAGGTCGTCGTGGTCTTGCCGTGCGTCCCAGCCACCGCGACCGTCGATTTCAGCCGCATCAGCTCGGCCAGCATCTCGGCGCGCCGCACCACCGGGATACGGTTGCGCAATGCCGCCTCGACCTCCGGGTTGCCGCGCTTCACCGCGGTCGAGGTGACGACCACCGCCACGCCCTCCACGTTGGCGGCGTCGTGCCCGATCGTCACCGCGATGCCGCGCGCGCGCAGCCCCTCGACCACATAGCCCTCGGCCACGTCGGAGCCCTGCACCTTGTAGCCCAGATTGTGCATCACCTCGGCGATCCCGGACATGCCGATCCCGCCGACGCCGACGAAGTGGATCGTCCCGATATCGGTCGCGACGCCCTTCATGCGAACGCCCGCTTCGTTTGCGCCTTGCCCACCATCACGCGTGCCTTGGGCGCGTCGAGGCTTTCGACCAGGTCGGCGAGGTCGGTGACGGCATGCGGCGCCCCGCACGACCGCGCGCGCGTGGCGGCGTTGCCGAGGGCTTCGGGATCGAGTCCGAGTTTCTGCATCTGCTTGGCGAGTTCCGGCGGCGTGAAGACGGTCTGCGCGATCGTGCGTGCGCCGCCCGCCGCGGTGATCTCGCGCGCGTTGGCGGTCTGGTGGTCGTCGGTCGCCGAGGGTAGCGGCACGAGGATCGCGGGGCGGCCGGCGGCGGTCAGCTCGGCGATCGTCGAAGCGCCTGCGCGCGCGATCACGATGTGCGACCAGCCGAGCTGCTCGGGCAGGTCCGGCAAATAGGTGGCGAGATCGGCGGCGATGTCGAGGCTCGCATATTTCTCGCGCACGGCGTCGATGTCCTCGACCCGCGCCTGATGCGTCACCTGCAAGCGCCGCCGGAACGCAACGGGCAATAACGCGAGACCATCCGGCACCACCTCGCTCAAAATCGACGCACCCTGGCTACCACCCGTCACCAGAACGCGGAAAATACCGTCCTCTTCCGGCACCGGATAGGGCCTGGCGCGCAGCGCCAGCACGCTTTCGCGCACCGGATTGCCGATCAGGTGCGCCTTGCTGCGGTGCCGCGGTTTCATCCGCTCGGTCTCGGCATAGCTGGTCGCGATCGCATCGACGCGCCCCGCCACCAGCCGGTTGACGCGTCCCAGCACTGCATTCTGTTCGTGCACCGCAGTCGGGATGCCGCTTGCGAATGCCGCCGAAAGTGCTGGAAACGCCGGGTAACCGCCAAAGCCGATCACCGCTGCGGGGCGGAACGTGCGGTATAGCTCGCGCGCCATGCTGCGCCCCTGCACCATCAGCCGCGCCGCCTTTGCCCAGCCGATCGGCCCGCCGGCGAAGCGACCTGCGGGGATGACGTGCGTCTGCACATCCTCGAAAAGTCCCGGGAACCGCACCCCCCGTGCATCGCTCACCAACGCAACCCTATGACCGCGCTTCGTTAATTCCGCCGCCAGCGCCGCGGCCGGCACCATGTGCCCGCCGGTCCCGCCGGCGGCGAGTACGTAGTGGCGAGGGCGAAAGTCGCGGACCTGCGTCATTCGGCGCTCCAGCGTTGCTGCGCGATATAAGGACTGCGGAGCAGGAACGGGTTGCGGCGCGTGAACGCCAGCAGCAAGCCCATGCCCATCGACAAGGCGACCATCGACGACCCGCCATAGCTGATGAACGGCAGCGTCATGCCCTTCGACGGCGCCAGCCCGGTGTTGACCGCCATCGACACCAGCGCCTGCGCGCCGAACTGCACCGCCAGCCCGGAAGCCGCGAGCAGCCGGAACGGATCCTGCTCATCAAGCAATTTCACGAACACCCGCACCACGATCGCAAGGAACGCGAGCGCGACGATCATACACGCCAGCAACCCGAATTCCTCGCCGATCACCGAGAAGATATAGTCGGTATGCGCCTCGGGCAGCCCGAATTTCACGGTGCCGCCGCCCGGACCTGTTCCGAACCACCCGCCCGACGTCAGCGTGTTGTGCGCGGCGTTCGTCTGGAAGTGATCCGCCGCCCCTTCGCCTTCGACACTCGGGAACAGGAACGCGTCGATCCGCTTCCGCGCGGTGCTGTAGAACAAATATGCAGCGACAAGCGCGACCGGGATCATCGACAGGAACCCGACGATCACGCGCGTCGGCGTGCCCGCGATCACCACCAGCGCCAGCCAGATCGTGCAGAAGATCACCGTCTGCCCGAAATCGGGCTGGAGCATCAGCAGCACCGCGATCACGCCGGTCAAACCGGCGGTGATCGCGGTCACCGGCAGCTCGGCGTCGCGCGACTTGAACGACAGCAGCCATGCGACCGTAACGACGAAGAACGGCTTCAGGAATTCCGATGGCTGGAACTGCGCAAACCCGAACCCGACCCAGCGGCGCGCGCCGTTCACGCTGACGCCGACGAACGGCACGAACACCATCAACGCGATGCATACCGCCGCACCGATCAGCGACATGCGGCGCGCCATCGTCAGCGGCAGCATCGACACGCCGAACAGCACCGGCAACGACACCGCCACCCACATCGTCTGGCGCCAGAAATAATGCAGCGGCTCGAATTTCAGATGCTCGCCCGAATAGCGCATCGCGCTGGCCGGCGATCCCGCCGCGACCGCGATCAACCCGATTGCGATCAGGAACAGCGCGAGCAGCAGCAGCACGCGGTCGATGTCCCAGAACCATGTGCCGAGCGGCGACGGATCGCCGCGCCCGCCGCGGTTGCGCAGGGCGATCTTCTCGCGCGAACGCTCGCCGCGGGTGCCGGCGCGAACATCGGTCATGCCAGTTCCTCCACCGCTGCGCGGAACGCGAGCCCGCGTGCCTCGAAATCGCGGAATTGGTCGAATGACGCCGCGGCAGGCGACAGCAGCACCACGTCGCCGCGCTCCGCCTCCTGCGCCGCCAGCTTCACCGCGCGCTCCAGCGTCTCGACCTCGGCGACCGGCACCTGGCCGCGCAGCACCGCCGCGAAGCGCGGGCCGCCTTCGCCGATCGTATAGGCGCGCACGACATTGCCCAGGTGCGGAATGCACGCGTCGAGCCCGTCGCCTTTCACCTTCCCGCCGACGATCCAGTGGATGCGCGGAAAGGCCGCCAACGCCGGCGCGGCGCTCTCGGGATTGGTCGCCTTGCTGTCGTTGATCCAGGCGACGCCGTTCAGCGTCGCAACCCGCTCCATGCGGTGCGGCAGGCCGGTGAACGTTTCCAGCGCGCGCGCGACGTCGTCGGCCGTCACGCCCAGCGCCTCGGCGACCGCAACCGCCGCCTGCACGTTCTGCGCGTTATGCGGGCCTTGCAGCGACGGCCAGCGCGCCTGCTCGCCGGGCAGCGGCACGCCGTCGATGAAGCGCACGCCCATCCCCTCCGGCGCGTCGTCGAGCACGCCGAACTCCGCTTCGGCCTCATAGTCGACAACCGCAAGCTGCGCGCGCGACTGCATCGCGAAAAGCCGCGCCTTGCTCGCGGCATAACCCGCCAGCCCATCGTATCGATCGAGGTGGTCGGGCGTGACGTTCAGCAACACCGCGACCTCGCAGTCCAGCGTCCGGGTCAAATCGATCTGGTAGCTCGACAGCTCCAGCACATAGACGCCACCTTCCGGCAGCGATTCCTGCGCCAGGATCGGGAGGCCGATGTTGCCCCCCATCCGCACGGGCACGCCCGCGGTGTCGAGGATGTGGTGGACCAGCGCTGTGGTGGTCGACTTGCCGTTGGTGCCGGTAATGCCGACCACCTTGTGCGCCGGCAGGTCGGCGCGTGCCTGGGCGAACAGCTCGATATCGCCGATGACGGGCACGCCGGCCGCACGCGCCCGGGCGGCGAGCGGGTGGGTGTTGAGCGGCACCCCCGGGGAGACGACCAGCGCGTCGAACCCGGTCAGGTCCGACGCCTCCAGATTGGCGGCAGCGAACGCGTCGTCGCCGAACTCGTCCTCCAGCACGCCACACTTCACGGCATCATTGTCCCACGCCGTCACGCGCGCCCCGCCCGCGAGCAGCGCCCGAACGACCGCGGCGCCCGAGCGCGCCAGCCCGAGCACCGCATAATGCTTGCCCGCCCAGGTACGCGAAACGATCATCGTAGCTTCAACGTCGACAGGCCGGCCAGTGCCAGCACCAGCGCGATGATCCAGAAACGGATCACCACCGTCGGCTCGCTCCACCCCAATTGCTCGAAATGGTGGTGGATCGGCGCCATGCGGAAGATGCGCTTGCCGGTGCGCTTGTACCAGAACACCTGGATGATGACCGACATCGCTTCGACCACGAACAGTCCGCCGATGATCCCCAGCACGATCTCGTGATGCGAGACCACCGCGATCGTGCCCAGCGCGCCGCCCAGCGCGAGGCTGCCGGTGTCGCCCATGAACACCGCCGCGGGTGGCGCATTGTACCACAGGAACGCAAGCCCGCCGCCGATCACCGCACCGCAGAAGATCGCCAGTTCGCCAGCGCGCGGCACGTGCGGGATGCCGAGGTAATCCGCGAACTTCACATTGCCCGCGAGATAGACGATCAGCATGAACGCCACGCTGGCGATGATGACCGGCATCGTCGCGAGCCCGTCCAGCCCGTCGGTCAGGTTCACCGCATTGCCGAACGCCACGATCGTGAACGCGGCGAAGACCGGATAGAAATAGCCGAGGTCGACGAAGTAGCGGCTCGTGAACGGGAAATAGAGTCCCGAACCGTTCTCCTGCATCACGATCCACGCCGCCACGCCCGCGATCGCGAATTCGAGCAACAGGCGCACCCGGCCGGAGACGCCCGCGGTACTCGCCTTCCGTACCTTGTCGTAATCGTCGAGGAAGCCGATCGCGCCGAAACCCAGCGTGACGAACAGGCACGCCCAGACGAACGGGTTGCTCAGGTCCATCCAGATCAGCACTGCCAGCACCAGGCTGGTCAGGATCATCAGCCCGCCCATCGTCGGCGTGCCGCGCTTGGCGAGGTGCGTCTGCGGGCCGTCGGCGCGGATCGGCTGGCCCTTGCCCTGCCGTACGCGCAGCCAGCCGATGAAGCGCGGCCCGATGATCAGGCCGATCAGCAGCGCCGTCGCCACCGCGGCACCCGCGCGGAACGTCTGATAGCGGATGAGGTTGAAACCACCCTCGAAACCGAGTTGTTCGGCGATCCAGTACAGCAACTCAAGTCATCCCGTTCGCAAGGCCGCTCACCAGCCGCGACAGGCCGACGCCGTTCGAGCCCTTCACGAGCACCGCGTCGCCGGGGCGGATCAGCGCCCGCAATCGATCGAGCGCCTGGCCGGCATCCGGCACATGGACGAATTCGATCCGGCCCTCAAGCGCTTCGGCCAGCGGCGCCATCGCCTGACCGACCAGCACGGCCGTTTCGACGCGTGCCGCGACGACGTCATCGGCGAGCCCGGCATGAAAATCCGCCGAGCCGTCGCCAAGTTCGCGCATCTCGCCCAACACCGCGACGTGCCGCCCGGGCTCGCGCGCCAGCACCGCCAAGGTCGCACGCATCGACGCCGGATTGGCATTGTAGCTCTCGTCGATCACCACCGCGGCCCCGTCGCCGGCCGCGACGTCCAGCCGCGCGCCGCGGCCCGGGAGCCCGCCCAGCTCGCCCAGTGCCAGCCCGACCAGCGCCAGATCGGCACCGACCGCATCCGCCACCGCCAGCACCGCCAGCGCGTTCGACACCCAGTGCCGCCCCGGCTGCGCGATCGTAAAGTTCAGCTCGCGCCCGCCGACCTGCGCGTTGACGAAGCTGGCGCCGCCGCGCAGCACCATCGCCTCGCCCGCGCCGACGTCGGCCATGCGATCCAGCCCGAACGTGACGATCCGGCCGGCATAGGGCTTGGCGGCCTCGATCAGCCGGTCGCGATGCGGGCTTTCGTAGGGAATGATCGCAGTACCGCCCGGTTCAAGTCCGCGGAAGATCTCGCCCTTCGCATCGGCGATCGCGGCCTCGTCGGGGAAGAATTCGGTATGCGCCGGCGCGATCGCGGTCACCAGCGCGACGTGCGGGCGCACCAGCGTGGTGAGATGCGCAAGCTCGCCGGGGTGGTTCATCCCCATTTCCAGCACCGCATAATCGCTGTCGGCCGGCATCCGTGCCAGGCTGAGCGGGACGCCGGTGTGATTGTTGTAGCTCTTGACCGAGCGGTGTGCACGCGTGCCCGGCGCGCGGTCCAGCGCGGCGAACAGCGCCTCTTTGGTCGAGGTTTTCCCGACCGAACCGGTCACGCCGATCACCTTCCCGGACACCCGCGCCCGCGCGGCGCGCGCCAGATCCTCCAGCGCAGCGAACGTATCGCGGACCTGCACCGCCGGCTGCGCGCACGGCTGCGACACGATCGCCCCGCCCGCCCCTTGCGCGAAGGCCTGATCGAGGAAGCGGTGGCCGTCGGTATGCTCGCCGGTCAGTGCCACGAACAGGTCGCGCTCGCCGACCTCACGCGAATCGAAGGCGACCCCGTCGACGCTAAAGTCTGCCGTCGCCGTCCCGCCGGTCGCCGCGGCGATCTCGGCGGCGGTCCACAGCGTCATGCCGCCACCTCGCGCGCGACGGCGACGTCGTCGAACGGCAGCACCAGGTCGCCGACGATCTGCCCCTGTTCGTGCCCCTTGCCCGCGATCAGCACGATGTCGCCGCTCCGCGCCTCGGTAACCGCTGCCGCAATCGCGGAACGGCGATCGCCGATCTCGCGTGCGCCCGGTGCGCCCTCCAGCACCGCATGGCGGATCGCGGCGGGGTCCTCGCTGCGCGGATTGTCGTCGGTGACGATCACGATGTCAGCAGCTTCGTTCGCCACCTTCCCCATCGGGGTGCGCTTCCCGGGATCGCGGTCGCCGCCGGCGCCCAGCACCAGGATCAGCCGTCCCTCGACATGCGGGCGCAGCGCCGCGCATGCGGCCTCGACGGCGTCGGGGGTGTGCGCATAGTCGACATAGACCGGCGCTCCGCCGGCGGTGATCGCCGCCCGCTCCAGCCGCCCGCGTACCGGCTGCAACCGTGCCAGCCCAGCGATCGTCTGCGCGACATCTCCGCCGGTCGCGATCACCAGCCCGGCCGCGATCAGCGCATTGGCGGCCTGATATCCACCGATCAGCGGCAGCGTGACGTGATGATCGCGCCCCTCGGCATGGATCGTCATTCCCTGCCCCAGCAGCGTCGGCGCGCGCGCCACCAGCCGCAGGTCGTCGCCGTGCTCGCCGACCGAAAAGACGCGGTTACCGCGCTCGCGCGCGAGGTCGATCACGCGTTCCGAATTCGCATCGTCGACCCACACCACCGCGGTGCCGTCGTCCGCCAGCACCTGCGCGAACAGTCGCAGCTTGGCAGTGAAATACGCTGCCATGTCGCCGTGATAATCGAGATGGTCGCGGCTGAGATTGGTGAACGCCGCCGCGCGCACCGGCAGTCCCTCGGTGCGATATTGGCTCAACCCGTGACTCGACGCCTCGAACGCCAGGTGCGTCACGCCCTCGCGCGCCAGCCCGGCGACGTTCGACAGGAACGTCACCACGTCCGGCGTGGTCAGTCCGGTCACGACCCGCTCGTCGGCAGTGGCGACACCCAGTGTCCCGATCGACGCGGCGTGCTGCCCCGCCATCCGCCACAGCTGCCGCGTCATCTCGACGGTCGAGGTCTTGCCGTTGGTGCCGGTCACCGCCACGGCGGTCGGCGGGAACGGCGCGAAGAACCGCGCCGCCAGCCGTGCGAACGCCTCGCGCGGATTATAGTCGCGGATATGCAGCGCGCCCTCGACGCGCGCCTCGGGCCGGGCGACCACCGCGATCGCCCCGGCCTCGACCGCCGCCGGGATGTAATCCTCGCCGTTCACCCGCGCACCCTCGAACGCGCCGAAGATCGTGCCGGGCGCCACCTTGCGATGGTCGATGGCGAACCCGGTGACCGCCACCTCGCCGCCGCCGTCGACCAGTTGCGAAAGCCTCATGCCGCCCGCCTCATTGGCCACCGCCCTTGGGACGACGATCGGGATCGTCCCACAAGGTCGGCACGATATCCGACACGTCGATATCGCGATTGTCGTCCGGCACCACGCCCAGGATCGCGCCGACCCGTGCGATTGTGCGCCCGACCACCGGGGCGACGTTCCACGCGGCGGTCTTCCACCCACCGGTTTCCTTGGTGCCGAGGGGCGAGTCGAGCATCGCCACCACGACATAGCGTGGCGCATCCATCGGGAAAGCCGCCGCGAACGTGGCGACGTTGCGCGACCGGTCGTACCCGCCCGCCACCGCCGCCTCGGCGGTGCCGGTCTTGCCACCGACGCGGTAACCCGGCGCATCGCCCTTGCGCCCGGTGCCGCGCATCACGATCAGCCGCAGCATCTGGCGCATCCGCGCACTCGTCGCCTCGCTGATGACACGCCGCCCGGCGGGCGCATGGCCCGGCTGCACCTTCAGCAGCGTCGCCGGTCGCCACGTGCCGCCGTTGACCAGCGCGGCATAGGCGTTGGCCAGGTGCAGCGGCGTCACCGCGATGCCGTGCCCGTACGCGGTGGTCATCGTCGTGGTGCGCGCCCAGAACGTCGGCCACAGCGGACGCCCCTTCTCGCGCACTTCGATATCGGGGCGGGTGTCGAAGCCGAGTTTGCGGAACATCGCCTGCATCCGCTGCGGCCCGACCTCGTCGGCGACGCGCGCGGTGGCGATGTTCGACGAATAGATCAGCGTCTCGGCCATGTTCAGCCACCGCTTCGGATCGCCGCGTTCGTCATGGATCGTGAAGCGGCCGACCTGCAACGGATGCGTCGCATCGAAGCGGCGCTGGAACGAGGTGACCACCCCGGTATCCATCGCGGCGGCCATCGTGATCGGCTTGAAGGTCGATCCCAGCTCGAACACGCTCTGCGTCGTGATGTTGCGCAGCTGCTCGCTGCCCGACATGCCGACCCGGTTGGGGTTGAACGTCGGCAGCGACACCATCGCCACCACTTCGCCGGTCGCGGCGTCGAGCACGATGCCGCCGCCAGCGCGCGCGGAGAAGGTGGTCATCGCGCGGCTCAGCTCGCTCTCCATCGCCGCCTGCACGCGCGTGTCGATCGAGAGCGTCACCGGCTGGCCGATCGTCGCCGGGTTGGTCAGTCGCTCGTCCAGCGCACGCTCGATCCCGCTCATCCCGTGCCCGCCGCTGATGAAGCCCAGCACATGCGCGGCCATCGTCGATTGCGGGTAGAGGCGCTGCGTCTCGCGCTCGAAGACGATCCCCGGTTCGCCGATCGCGTTCACCGCCTCCACCAGGGCGGGACTGGCGCGACGATTGAGGTAGGTGAAGCTCACCGGCTTCGTGATCTGCGCGTAGAACCACGCCTGGTCGCCCTTGTCGGGCATCAGGTCGGCTAGCTTCTGCGCGGTCCGTGACGGATCACCGAGCAGCTTCTTGGGATGCACGCCGATCGTCCAGGCGTCGATCGTGCGTGCCAGCGGCGCGCCGTTGCGATCGACGATATCGCCGCGCGGCGCGGTCAGCACCGCAGCGGTGCCGCGCTCCCCGCCCTCCAGTACGCCCAGCATCGCCAGCCGGCCGATCACGATGAACACCGCCGCGGCGAACAGCAGCAGCAGGATCATCAGCCGCAGGTGTTGCGTCGCCAGCAGTTGCTGGCGCTGGTCGCCCGATCGACCGGCGCGTAGAGGTCGGGCGACCAGCGTCGTCACCGCAGGCGGCTCCGCTCGGCACGTGCGCCGCTAAGCAGGTCGCCGAGCGTGTTGTCGCTCAGCAACCCACGGTCGAGCATCGCGACCTTGGCGGCCTTCACCGGCGCGCCAACTGCGCGTACCGCCACCTTGGTGACGGTGACCGGCATCGAAGCGGCCGCGACCTGCACCGCGGCGACCTTCACGACCGTCGCGGGCGCACGCGCGGCGCTGGCGGTCGCCACGGCGGGGAGCGCGACGGGCGCGGCGACAACCGGCGCGGATGGCACGATCAACTGCGCGGTCTGCACTTGCACGTCACGACCCGGCACCGGCATGCCCTGCACCGGCGAAAGCGCGGCGAGCGCGCGCTCGTTCGGCACGAATTGCTGCGAGGTCGGCACGGTCAACGCCAGGGTATTGCCGTTCCAGCGTTCCAGCTGCGCCAGGTTTGCGCGCACGTCGAACTCCGTTTCCAGCGCGCGGATGTCGCGCTCGGCGCTCGCGATGCGGCGGTCGACCTGCTCCAGCCGCTTGCGCTCCGCAGCGACCTGCGACGACACGAGGTAGAAGCCGATCGCCACGATCGCGCAGCCGGACAGCCATCCCAGCCCCTTCAGTCGGTAAATCGCCGCCATCGTTACGCCTCCAAACGCCAAGGTGCCGCCCCGGTACGCCGGGCGGTGCGAAGTGTGGCGGAGCGGGCGCGCGGGTTCGCGGCCAGCTCCGCTTCGCCCGCGCGGATCGCACGGGCAGTGATCTCGAAGGTCGGCGCGCGCGTCGGCGCGCTGACCGGCATGTGGCGCGAGCCGCCGGGCGCACTGCCCGAACGATCGCGCAGGAAGCGTTTCACGATCCGGTCCTCCAGCGAGTGGAAGGTGACGATCGCGAGCCGCCCGCCCGGCGCCAGCACGCGCTCGGCCGCTTCCAGCCCGCGCTCCAGCTCGTCCAGCTCGCCGTTGACGTGGATCCGCACCGCCTGAAAGGCGCGCGTCGCGGGGTCCTTCTTGTCGTGCGGCCGATGACCGAGCGCCTTGCGCACGACGTTCGCGAACTGCGCGGTCGTTTCCAGCGGGCGCGCCGCGACCACCGCGCGGGCGATCCGCCGCGACTTCGGCTCCTCGCCGTAGCGATAGAGGACGTCGGCGATCGCTTCTTCGTCGGCTTCGTTCAGAAAGTCGGCGGCGGACAGGCCGTCCTGGCTCATCCGCATGTCCAGCGGGCCGTCCGACTGGAACGAAAAGCCGCGCGCCGCCTGGTCGAGCTGCATCGACGACACGCCGATGTCCATCGTCACGCCGTCTACCGGCACCGCATCCAGTGCCTCCAGTTCGGCCGTCATCGCCGAGAAGGTCGCGGATACCAGGGTGAGCGCAGCTTCCTTTTCCAGTCCGCGGCCGCTGGCGATCGCATCCGGATCGCGGTCGAACGCGATCACCACCGCGCCGGTGGCGAGGATCGCGCGCGTGTAGCCGCCCGCGCCGAAGGTTGCGTCGACGTGGCGCTCGCCGGGGGCGGGGGCAAGCGCGGCGACGACTTCGGCCAGCAGGACGGGGATGTGGGGCGCCGCACTGTTCATGACAGGGCGATCCCTTTGTCTTCGCAGGTGAACTCGACATATTCCTTGAGGAACGGGTCGATCCCCGGCGTCTCGATCAGGACGTTCGGTGCCCAGATCGTGATCCAGTTGAATGCGCCAAGGAAGACCGCCGCGCCCGCGATCCGCGCATAGCGGCGCTCGAAGGTCGGCATGATGAAGCGGCCCGATCCGTCGAACGGCAACGGCTCGGCGCCGCCGGCGCGATCGAGGATGTTGTAGTCGGTGCGCCCGCTGCTCGCGAATTGCGCGGCGTCCAGCGCCTCCAGTTTCGCCTTCCAGAACGGCACGAAACCGGGATCGTAGGCGATCAGGCAGCGATGTTCGGGATGCGGAGCGATAATGACGGTGCCACCGTCCTTGCCGTCCTCGCGCGGCGCGTTCTTCGCGAGCGTTGCGCGAAGGGTGTTGGGAATCGCGACCCGGCCCTTGTCATCGACAAGACCAAGACCCTTTCCCTGATAATCCACCCTGTCGACCACGCCCACCTCACACCCGGAGCGCACGAACCTCCTGCCCGGCGAACGGCCTTCACCGCACGCCGACGTTGCTGCCAGCAAACAACAGTGGTCCTGCCCCCAATGTCGTAGGCATTACGTAACAGGGTTAAATGGGGAGAGAAAGGGAAATTCGGGGAAAACCGGGGATCAGCCCGATTGCGCCTCGAATCCGGCGGGAATCCGCGGTGGCGCCTGCGCGCAGCGCGCGATCGGCGCACCGTACGGCAGCCGAATCGCCCAGCCCGACCCCGGATTTTCCAGATGGTGGTGCATTGTCCCCGATTCTCCCCGCCATGCAGCGGACGGGAGCGGACGCGTGCGCGGCGCCGCGGAAGCACCCCGCGGCGGAAGCATCAGAGCGCGCCGCCCGATGGAGCCGGAGCCGGTTGCGCCTCGGGCTGCGGATCGACCGGCGCGGCCGGCGTCGGCGCCGCGCCGGGGGTCACGCCCATTTCCGCCAGCGGCTCGTTGCTCGGCGTCGCGCCCGGCCCGGACGCAGGGGCACTCATGTTGGCGACCAGTTCCGGCTGTGCCGCGCCTGCGACGTTCACCGGCTGCTGCTGGTTAACCGAAGAGAAGATCGCGCTCGCCAACCCGATCAGCAGCACGACCGCAGCCAATCCGATCATCCCGACGCGCACGCGCTGGCGCGTCTGCTCTGCCTGCTGTCGTTCGACAGCGACCTTGTCTTTACGTGGCAACTTCATCGGTCGTGCAATTCTAACCGATCGTCGTACGACTGTCGATCAATTCGTTAACGCCGCGCGCCGTTCCAGTCCTTTCGCCGCCAACCACGCCGGATCGTACAGCGTCGACAGGTAGCGGAAGCCCGTGTCGCACAGGATCGTCGCGATCCGCTTGCCCGGACCCAGCTTCCTGGCCAGCCGCACCGCGCCCGCGACGTTGATGCCGGACGACAGCCCGAGGCACAGTCCCTCTTCGCGCAGCAGCCGGTCGGTCCAGTCCAGGCCTTCCTGATCGGGGATGCGAAATTGCGCATCGACCGGCGCACCCTCCAGATTGGCGGTGATCCGCCCCTGCCCGATCCCCTCGGCCACCGACGAGCCCTCCGCGCGCAGTTCCCCGCACGCGTAATATTCGTAGAGCGCGGCACCGTGCGGATCGCTGAGCGCGATGCAGACGTCCGGATCGTGCGCCTTCAGCCCCAGCCCGACGCCCGCCAACGTTCCGCCGGTACCGACCGCGCAGGTAAAGCCGTCGATCCGCCCGTCCATCTGTGCCCAGATCTCCTCGGCGGTGCCGACGATATGCGCGCGGCGATTGGCGATATTGTCGAACTGGTTCGCCCACACCGCGCCGGGCGTCTCCTCCGCGATCCGCCGTGAGGTATGGACGAAATGGCACGGCGAGGAATAGGGCGCCGCCGGCACCGTCACCAGCTCCGCGCCCAGCGCGCGGAGCGTGTCCATCTTTTCCTTCGACTGCGTGTCCGGCATCACGATGATCGTGCGGTAGCCCTTGGCATTCGCGACCAGCGCCAGCCCGATTCCGGTATTGCCGGCGGTTCCTTCCACGATCGTCCCGCCGGGCTTCAGCACGCCGCGCTCCTCGGCGTCGGCAACGATGAACAGGGCGGCGCGGTCCTTCACGCTGGCGCCCGGATTGGTGAACTCGCACTTGCCGAAGATGTCACAGCCGGTGGCCTCGCTCGGCGCTGCCAGTCGGACGAGTGGCGTGTTGCCGATCAGGGCCAGCGTGTCGGGTAAGGTATGCATACCGCGTAGATGCGGGCGCCGCAGGTCATCCGCAAGCGAATGAAACTATCCCCTGCCCGACCGCGGCTTGCCCGCGATAGCTATCGCCGCGAACATCTGCCATGTTCCCGGTTCGTTTCACATCCGAGTCGCCAATGCACGATCTGCCGCCCCGACCGCTGCGCTGGCTGTTCCTCGATCTGAACAGCTATTTCGCCAGCGTCGAGCAGCAGTTGCAGCCCGCGCTGCGCGGTCGGCCGGTCATCGTCGCCCCGGTCGGCACGGACACCACAGTGGCGATCGCCGCCTCGGTCGAGGCGAAACGCTACGGCATCTCCACCGGTACGCCGGTCTGGGAGGCGAAGCAGCGCTGCCGCGAACTGGTCGTCACGCCTGCGCGCCACGAACGCTACGTCGAATTCCACCACGCGATCGTCGCCGAGATCGAGCGCCATATCCCCGTTACGAAGGTCTGCTCGATCGACGAAGTCGCATGCCGCCTGCTCGATAACGAAAATGCCCGCGACCATGCCGAGGCGCTCGCGCGGCGAATCAAGCGTGCCATCCGCGAGAAGGTCGGCGCTTGCCTCACCTCCTCCGTCGGCATCGCCCCGAACCGCCTGCTCGCCAAGCTCGCCTCGGACCTGCAGAAACCGGACGGGCTCATCGTGTTCGAGGCCGCCGATCTGCCGCACGCGCTCTACCGGCTATCGTTGCGCGACATCAGCGGGATCGGCGCGAAGATGGAGCGGCGGCTGGCGCGCGACGGGGTGAACGATATCGCACAACTGCTCGC
Source organism: Sphingomonas phyllosphaerae 5.2 (assembly GCF_000419605.1). NCBI lineage: Bacteria > Pseudomonadati > Pseudomonadota > Alphaproteobacteria > Sphingomonadales > Sphingomonadaceae > Sphingomonas > Sphingomonas phyllosphaerae. Next base: position 3,247,780 of record NZ_ATTI01000001.1, read on the forward strand.
ACGTCGCCCGCGCGATGCGGGGCACGCCTGGGGCGGTACCGGCGGCGACCGGCTATGGTATCTGCTGCACGGCGTCGACCTGGACGACAAGCCGACGCAAAGCCGCGCGATCGGGCACAGCCACGTCCTGTCGCCAGGCAAGCGCGGCTATGGCGCGGTCCGCCTGACGGCGCGCCGCCTGGCGTTGAAAGCGACCAGCCGCCTGCGCCGCAAGGAGTATCGCGCGCGGTTGCTGGTGCTCCATGCGCGGTTCGAGGATGACAAGAGCGTCTGGCGTACCTCCGCCAAGCTGCCCGCAACGCAGGACAGTTTCGCAGTGCTGTCGATCCTCGATACGTTGTTGCCCCGGCTGCGCGCCCAGGAAACGGTGCATCGCAGCGGCTGCCGGATGATCGGCGTGACGCTTGCCGAGATCGAGCCGGTCGTCGGCGAGCAGCACTCGCTCTTCGCGCATCTGCCCGCCGACGATCCGCTGGCGCGCGAGACCCGCGGGCTGGCGCTCAGTCGCGCCATGGACCGGATTAACGAGCGATTCGGGCGACATGCGGTGTCGGTCGGCGCTTCGCACGGCGGGCGGCTCGACCGCGTCGGTACGAAGATCGCGTTCGGTCGCATCCCGGACATGGACGAATTCCACGAATGATGCGCCGGATTGACGCGGCGCAACAATCCGGGACTTGACGGAGTAAAGCGCATCGGCGAAGCCCCCGCGCATTATGCAGAAGCTTCTCCCCCTTTCGGTGGCCGCCGCCCTGCTGGCGCTGTCGGCTTGCAATTCCGAACCGTCCACGCCGCAGGTGCTGGACAGCAATCCCGATCCGATGGCGTCCACGCTCGCCAACGCCGCGCCGGTCGAACTGCCGCCGGCGATCAAGGCCGACAAGACCATGCGCTGCAAGGACCAGAGCCTGGCCTACGTCACCTTCTTCGATGGTGACAAGCAGGTGGTGGTGCGCACCGAAAAGGGCGGCGCCGCGACGACGCTGACGACCGAGAAGGCCGGCGATCCGCTGACCGCCGAAGGCGGCTGGAAGATGACCGGCACCACCAGCGAGATCAAGCTGACCCGTCCCGGCAAGCCCGAACTGGTCTGCCACTCCTGATCCGGTGTCCGGGGCGCGGACCTCGCCGCCCCGGACGACGTCGCGTGCAGGCCGATGCCGCGCGCAATGACCCAATGCTGCCAGCCGGCGCGACTCGCGCCGCTGCAACCTGCATCATCCATCTTGCCCCGCCTGCCACCGGACCGTAGCGTCACGCGCATGACAACGGTGGCGATCTACAGCATGAAGGGAGGCGTGGGTAAGACCACGCTGGCGATCAATCTCGCCTGGTGTGCCGCGACCCTTTCCGCACGCCGTACGTTGCTGTGGGATCTCGATCCACAGGCCTCCGCCACATGGCTGCTCGGCGATGGCAAGGCGCACGACCGTGCCGGCGCCTTGTTCGCGCGCGACGTTGCGCCCACCAGGCTGATCCGGGCCACCGCATTCGACCGGCTCGACCTGCTCCCCGCCGACGCGTCGCTGCGCGATCTCAACCACCAGCTGCGCGAACTCGACAAGAAGCGCCGGCTGCGCAAGCTGGTGTCGCAGCTTGGCGACCATGATACCGTCGTGCTCGATTGTCCTCCGGGCCTGACCGAGACAGCCGACCAGGTCGTACGCGCCGCCGACCTGCTCGTGGTCCCGGTCGTCCCCTCCGCCTTTTCGCAACAGGCGTTCGCCACGCTCGACCGGGAGTTCGGCGGACAGGTGCCGATGCTCCCGGTCCACATGATGGTCGATCGTCGCCGCGCGCTTCATGCCGAGGCGATCGACCGTCATCCCGACTGGCCGGTGATCCCGATGGCGAGCGCGGTCGAAAACGCCACGGCGCAGCGGCTGCCGACCGGCGCCGCGCAACCGCGCAGCCCCGCCGCCGCAGCATTCGCGCAGCTATGGCGAACGATCGAGCAGCGCCGGACTTGACCGTCGCCCCCGACCCGCTCGACCCCGCGCTGCTGCTGGGTGCCTATTCCGTCGGCGTCTTTCCGATGGCCGATAGCCGCGGCGCCGACAGCATCTACTGGGTCGAGCCGCGCCGCCGCGCGATCCTGCCGCTGGACGGCTTCCATCTTGCGCGATCGCTGCGCCGCGTGATCGCGGCCGATCGCTTTCGCGTCACCGTCGATCGTGCCTTCGCGCAGATCATCGCCTTGTGCGCCGAATCCGCCGACGACCGCCCCGACACCTGGATAAACCCCGCCATCGAGCAGGCGTTCGTCCGCCTCCATGCCCTCGGCCACGCACATTCGGTGGAGTGCTGGGACGGCGAGCAGCTGGTCGGCGGGCTTTACGGTCTCGCACTCGGCCGCGCCTTCTTCGGGGAAAGCATGGTCAGCCGCGCGCCCAACGCGTCGAAGGTCGCGATCGCCGCGCTCGTCGCACGGCTGAAGGCCGGCGGCTTCACCCTGCTCGACTGCCAGTTCATGACCGCGCACCTCGCCTCGCTGGGCGCGCAGGAAATCGACCGCGCCGATTACATGGCGTTGCTGGGCGCCGCGCTTTCCTCGATCGGCTCGTCCGCCGCCGCGTCTTCGGGCGCCGTCGACGTAGCGGCCGGCGCAGGCGACTTCTTCGCGCTCGACGCCGCCGCCGGTGCCGACGGAGCGGTTTCGGGGAAGGCCATCGTGCAGCTTTTGGTCCACACGTCGTAGACCGGGTCGATCACGACGTTCAGCGCCGGTCGCTCCTTGTAGATCCAGCCCGAGAACACCCGCCGCCATCCGGTGTCGGCGCGGCGCACCTCCATCTGCACGAACGCGCCGGTCAGTTGCTCGGGTTCCCACGGCGCGGTCTTCTCGCACGCGCGCAGCCGGACGATCACGTCGCCGATCCGCCCCGCCTGCCCCGGCTTCAACGTGATGTCGCGGCTGACGCCGTTGCGCTTGTTGAGCAGCCCCAGCACCGCGACACGCTGCGCCATCGGCGTCGTACCGGCGTCGACCGGCGCATCCTGCCCGTCGGGACGCACTTCGTCCGCGGCGGGCGGGGGCAGCGTGCCGGCGCTGTCCGGCACCGGCTTGCTCACGATCGGGGCGTCGGAGGCAGGTACAGGGTAGGTCGGGCGCAGGCTCAACCCCGCCCAGGTCACTCCGGCCACCGCCACCAGAACCAGCCCGCCGATCGCGAGCGGACGCTTCACGCGTCGGGGCTCCACGCCTCGTAATCACCGGTCGCGGCGGCACGGTTGCCGCCGTTCTCCAGCGCGCCTTGCGGGCGATGCGCAAAGGCGGTGCCCGTCATGTTCGGTACGGGCGGCTTTTCCCAACGCCGCGGTGCGGGCAGCACCTCGGTAGGCACGCCGTCCACCTGATGGTGGAGCCAGCTGAACCATTCGGAGGGCACGCGGCTGGTATCGTTGGCGCCGGTGTAGATCACCCAGCGCCGCGGGTTGCCGGCGGTGTCGCTGCCGCCTTCCCAATAGGTGTTGCCCAGCGAATCCTCGCCCACCTGCCGCTTGCCGCGCAGGCCGTAGAAGATCGTGCCCCAGCTTGCGCCGTTCCACCAGGTGAAGGGGTTGAGGTTGATGCCCATCGTGGCGCCTCGCTTACCCGCGTGCGCCCGCGCGTTCAATGCCCGATGCGATGCGCTGGGTTACGAAGGCGTGATCGCGACGCCCCGCTCCACCTGGAGCGATCACTCCGGTGCGGTGACGCCAACCGCCAGCGGCCCCTTGCGTCCCTGCACCACGCGCGCGCGCAGCCGCTGCTCCGGCTCGACGTCGGCAAGCCCGGCGCGGCGCAGCGTCTCCATATGCACGAAGATATCGCCGGGCCGCGCCAGCGCGACCAGGAATCCATATCCCTTGATGCGGTTGAACCATTTGACGCTGACGTCCTCCCACTCCGCCTGCGCGGCGGCCTCGTCGGGCACCAGTTCGGGGTCCAGCCGCGCACGATCGCGGTCGCGCACCGTCTCCACGACGGTTGCGAGGTCCAGCGCCGTGATCGACACCGCCTGCCAGCCACGCGGCCCCTGCGTGGCGCGGCCCTCGATGCGGGTTCCCTCCGGCAGGGTGCGGCGGCCATAGGCCTGCAGGACGGTGAAATGGAGCAGTACGTCGCCCATTGCGGTGTCGTCGGCGACGACGAAGCCGAAGCCGCGCGTCGCATCGAACCATTTGAGCACGCCCGACAGCTCGACCGTCGGCATCTCGCCCACGCTCGCAGCCTGGCTTTCGCCAGTGCGGATCACCCCGCCGTCGATCGGTGCGGCCGGCCCGTCCTGCACGTCGCGTCCTGCCCCTCTACAGCCCTGATCCACATCGGTGCACTGCACCATGAACGAAAGCAAGCTGCGATCTACTACGACCTACTATTCGGGTTCGGGGATTTCCCCGGGCGCACTGTCCACCACGCGGCGCGCGGTGGCGCTGTCGTGCCCGGCGCGTAGCAGCGCGCCCAGCTGCCGCTCTCGCTCGCGGGGGTCCGGCCGGGCGGCGGCGAACGGACCGATCCGCTTGCGCCTTGCCAGCCGCAGCGCGCCCTCCAGCGCGGCGGCGCGCGCTTCCTCGACCACTGGCGCGCGATCCTCCGCATCCAGCCCGGCGGCGCGCAGCGTTTCGGCGATGCGCCGCGCGCCATACCCGCGCCGTGCCAGCGCCGCGCCCTTCTGCTCGGCGAAGCTGCGATCGTCGACATAGCCGGCCTCGGCCATCCGTTGCGCCACCGATGCGGGATCGACCGCCGGGCCGTCCCATCCACGCTCGCGGATCTTGCGCGCCAGATACTGGGTCAGCTTGCCGCGCGACGTGGCGAACCGCTCGACGTAGCGCAGCGCCAGCCGGTCGAGCGCAGCGGCATCGAGGGGTGGCGGCGCGCGGCGGCGATCGGTCGGGCGGTCAGTCAGGGTCCGGGTCACGCCTTGATTGTGCCACAGTGACCATGGAGTTTGAGGGTGGAATTTTAACACTGGCCGGCAAACCGCCCCTTTTTGCCGATCAACCATTGCGCCCACGTTACAGGTGCGACAGGAACACAGGATGACCATCGACCTCGCCCCGACGACCGACACCGCGCCGGTTGCCCCGACGGCCACGCCGACGGAAGACCGGCTGCCGCGCCGTTTCTCCGATTTCGCGACGCTGGGCGAAGCGCTCGATTATGCCGCATCCGGCGTGCGCGGGCTGAACTTCCACGATGCCCGCGGCACGTTGGTGCGCGGCTATCCCTTCGCGCAACTGCGCGACGATGCGCAGGACGCCGCCCGCCGCCTGATCGCTGCCGACGTCGTGCCCGGCGACCGGATCGCGCTGGTTGCGGAGACGAGCGCCGAATTCGCGGCGCTGTTCTTCGGCACGGTGCTGGCGGGTGCCTGGCCGGTACCGTTGCCGCTGCCGACCTCGTTCGGCGGGCGCGAATCGTACATCGACCAGTTGCGCGTCCAGCTCGCAAGCTGCGATCCGAAGCTGCTGATCTATCCCGCCGAGCTGGGGCAGATGGCTGGTGCGGCGGCCGAGGCAGCGGGCGTGAACGGCATCGACTGGGCCGAGTTCGCGACGCGCCCGGCGCCTGACGCCGTGTTGCCTTCCGCGAACGGCGACGACGTCTGCTACCTGCAATATTCCAGCGGCTCGACCCGCTTCCCGCACGGCGTGGTCGTGACGCACCGTGCGCTGCTGAGCAACCTCGCGGCGCACGCGCACGGCATGCAGATCGCCGAGACCGACCGGTGCATCTCGTGGCTGCCATGGTATCACGACATGGGGCTGGTCGGCTGCTTCCTGTCGCCGCTCGCCAACCAGGTGTCGACCGATTACCTCAAGACCGAGGATTTCGCGCGCCGGCCGCTGTCGTGGCTCGATCTCATCAGCCGCAATGCCGGCACGTCGCTCAGCTATTCGCCGACCTTCGGCTACGACATCTGCGCACGCCGCATCTCCAGCCAGACCAAGGCGTCGGATCGCTTCGACCTGTCGCGCTGGCGGGTTGCCGGCAATGGCGCCGACATGATCCGCCCGGACGTGATGCAGGCGTTCGTCGACGCCTTCGCCGATGCCGGCTTCCAGGCGACCGCCTTCCTGCCCAGCTACGGCCTTGCCGAGGCGACGTTGGCGGTATCGCTGATGCCGCCGGGCGAGGGCATCCGCGTCGAGCTCGTCGAGGAGACCGAACTGTCGGGCGCGCATCATGGCGAGGATCGCCCGCAGCGCTACCGAGCGATCGTGAACTGCGGCAAGGCGGTGCGCGACATGGAGATCCAGGTGCGCGAAGAGGACGGCACCCCGCTGCCCGACGGCGCGATCGGGAAGGTGTGGTGCCGCGGCCCCAGCGTCATGGTCGGCTATTTCCGCGATCAGGCCTCGACGGACGCCTGTCTGGTCGACGGCTGGCTGGATACCGGCGACATGGGCTATATGTCGGACGGCTACATCTTCATCGTCGGCCGCGCCAAGGACATGATCATCATCAACGGCCGCAATCACTGGCCGCAGGACATCGAGTGGGCCGTCGAGCAGCTGCCCGGTTTCAAGGCCGGCGACATCGCCGCCTTCGCGATCACCGCCCCCGGCGGCGAGGAGACCCCGGCGGTGCTGGTGCAGTGCCGCAGCTCCGACGAGGCCGAGCGCGTTCGCCTGCGGGACGAGATCCGCGATCGCGTGCGCTCGGTGACCGGTATGAACTGCGTCGTCGAACTGATCCCGCCGCGCACGCTGCCGCGCACCAGCTCGGGCAAGCTCAGCCGCGCCAAGGCGCGCAACCTTTATCTGAACGGCGAGATCAAGCCATACGACCTGGCCGCCTGACCGCGCGTTCAGTGGCGATCGACCAGCCTTTCACGCCATCGATCGCCGCCGCTGACTTCAGGGCGTTCCGAACGGCACAAAGCAACAAGATAAATTAGCGCGTCGGCGCCGCCTTCCTCTCCCCGACGACGAGATTCCAACAGGCCCTTTCGTCACAACCACCTGACAAATATACACATTTTTGGCGCGGGCGGATGCCGAAGCGCTGCCGGCAAAGAACCGCCGGCAAAGTGGCAGGAACGTGCCGGGCAACGGTTCGTCAACCAGCCCGCGGCTATGGCGGTGCGGTGACCGGATCCATCGCCTCGCCGCTGCCGCACGTCTCGCTCCCCGCGCTGCTGGGGCTGCGCGACGGGAACGACCCCGATCTGTGGGCGCGGATCCGCGCCGCGCAACTGCTCGCCGGGCGACAGCGCGCGTTGCTGTTGCTGGCCGCGCATCTGATCGGCGCGGCGATGGTCGCGTTGCTGTTGCAAGGTCGCGCGCCGCTGGTCCCGGTCATGCTGTGGACGGTCGCCGCCGCTTCGCTGGCGGTCGGCACCGCGGTTCGCCGGTTGCGCGTTCGCAATTATCCGGGTGGTTATGCCGATCTGCCCGCGATGCGCGGGCCGATCATGGAGGCACTCGCGCTTGGCATCGTCTGGGCGGCGCTACCGCTCGCCTTCGCGCCCTATATCGACGTTACGACGGCGCTCGCGCTTCACATCGTCATGGCGGTGCTGATGGCGGCGACCGCGCTGGCGATGGTGTCGCTGGTGATGGCCGCGACCGCCTTCATCGGCATGACGGCGCTGACCGCCGCGATCGCGCTCACGCTTGCCGGCAGCCTGCTGGGCGCCATTGCCGACCTGCTTTTCGCCGCGTTGCTGTGCGTCGCGACCTTCGATCGCGCCCGCGCGCTCGCCTTGCTCCACGTCGCGGACGTGACGCTGGCCGAGCGCGACGAAACCGTCGGGCTGTTGCTGCGCGACTTCGACGACACCTCGCCCGACTGGCTGTGGCAGACCGATGCCGCGCGCCGGATCATCGACCCCAGCCCGCGCTTCGCCGCCGCCTGCGGGCGTGATCGTGCCGACATCGCCGATCGCCCGCTGCTCGAGATACTGGCCGGCGACGGCTGGAGCACGGGCCGCGTCGCCCCCGCGCTGCGCGAACTCGCGAGCCGCCTCCAGAACCGCGAGAGCTTCCGCGACCTCGACCTGCCCGTGGTCGTCGACGGCGAGCTGCGCTGCTGGCAGATCGCCGCCTCGCCCCGCCGCGACGCCGACGGGCATTTCGGCGGCTTTCGCGGCGTCGCCTCGGACGTGACGGAGGAGCGCGCCTCCGCGGCGAAGATCGCGCGGCTCGCGCATTACGACACGCTCACCGGGCTGCCCAACCGTCTGTTCGTCAACGAAGCGCTCACCGACGCGCTCGCGCGCGCCGAGCACGGACGCACGCGCTGCGCATTCATGATGATCGACCTCGATCGCTTCAAGGCAGTCAACGACACGCTCGGCCACCCGGTCGGCGACCGGCTGCTCGGCAAGGTCTCCGAACGGCTCGCCCTGCTCGTCACCGAATGCGAGCTCGTCGGGCGACTGGGTGGTGATGAATTCGCGGTCGTCGTTCGCGACGCCAGCGACCCGCAGCATGTCGAGGGACTGGCACGGACGATCATCGACACGCTGTCACGCCCGTACGAAGTCGATCAGCACACGCTCTACATCGGCGCCTCGGTCGGCGTCGCCACCTCCCCGCGGGACGGGCGCAGCGCCGAGACGCTGATCCGCTCCGCCGACCTCGCGCTCTACCGCTCGAAAGACCAGGGGGGCGGCGTCTTCCACGCCTACGAACCGCAGCTTCATGCCGATGCCGAGGAACGTCGCGTGCTTGAAATGGCGCTGCGCAAGGCGCTCGAGAACGGTGAGCTCTACATCGACTATCAGCCGGTCGTCGACGCGCGCAGCGGCGCTCTGCGTGGGTTCGAGGCGCTGCTGCGGTGGCGGCATCCCGCTTTCGGGCAGATCCCGCCTTCCAAGTTCATCCCGATCGCCGAGGAAGCGCGGCTGATCGCGATGATCGGCGAGTGGGTGGTGCGCACCGCCTGCGCCGAGGCGGCGACCTGGCCGGACGGCGTGCGCGTTGCGGTCAACGTCTCGCCCGAGCAGCTCCACAATCCGCAGTTCGTGACGATCGTCTCCGACGCGCTGGCGACCAGCGGGCTGCCCGCCCGTTCGCTGGAACTGGAGGTGACCGAAAGCGTGTTCCTGCGCGAGGGGACCGGCGCGGTGCGCGTGCTCGGAGAAATCCTCGATCTCGGCGTCGGGCTAAGCCTCGACGATTTCGGCACCGGCTATTCCTCGCTCGGCTATCTCAGTTCGACGCGTTTCTCCTCGATCAAGATCGACCGCAGCTTCGTGCAGACCGCCGCAGCGGGTCGCGTCGAGGCGATCGCGATCATCCGCGCGGTCGTCGCAATGGCCGACAGCCTCGACATGACCACCACCGCCGAGGGTGTCGAGACCGAGGCGGAGTTGCGCATGGTCCAGGACCTCGGCTGCCGCAGCATCCAGGGCTATTACTTCGGGCGCCCGCTGCCCGTCGCTGAGGCGCGTGCGCTGGCGATGCGCCACGTGCAGACCCGCGCCGCGTAATCGCTTGACGAACGCCCCCGATCCGTTCAACAGCGGCGCCCACACAGGAGTGTAGCTCAGTTGGTAGAGCATCGGTCTCCAAAACCGAGGGCCGTGGGTTCGAGTCCCTCCACTCCTGCCAGCAACAAATTGTAAGCAATGAACCAACGGCACGTCTTGCGTGTTGTGTTTCTCAGCGCCATAGCGCCGATTGACTTACGTCTACTTCAAGGGAGTTTCTTCATGCGTTCGATCCTCGCCGGCGCCGCTGCGCTCAGCCTCATCGCCACTCCGGCGCTCGCCGCCACCGCCAATCCGGCGTCGAGCCTGTCGGTTGCGCAGTCGCGCGCCGCTTCGCCGTCCGCCAAGAAGAGCGAGCTGGCCGGTGCCGGCCTGTTCGGCGCGATCATCGCCGCTGGCATCGCCGCGATCGGCGTCATCGCGATCGTGAACGACAGCAACGACGACGATTCCGACAGCAACTGATCGGACTCGCGCGCTGCCTGCGGTGGCGCGCGATCGTTGAGGAGGGGGCCGGGCGCTGGTGCGTCCGGCCCCTTTCCATGTCTGGAACCACAGGATCGTGGCGCCGATGATGCGACGGCCTGCCCCGCTTGCCTTTTCCAGGGCATAATCCTATGTCGGCTGACACATCCGACAGCGCGGACGGTTTGCCCATCGCGATCTGGTCATCGACCGGGTTGCGGTAGCAGGCCCATGCCGGGACTTTTCTTTCAGGCTCAACCAGGGCCAGGGCTCAACGAGGGCGCAGATCCGTGGCGAAGACGACCCCGCTGGAATTCATCCGTCAGGTCCGCACCGAGACCGCGAAGGTCGTGTGGCCCACCGGACGCGAAACCGTGATGACGGGCGTGATGGTCGTCATCATGACCACCGTGCTCGCGTTGTTCTTCCTCTCGGTTGATTCGATCTTCAACGCCGTGGTCAAGGCGTTGCTGAGCCTGGCGCAGTAAGGACGGAATTAGAGACGATGGCGCGCTGGTACATCATCCACGCCTACTCGGGCTTCGAGGGCAAGGTCCGCGATTCGATCATGTCCGAGGCGACCCGCATGGGCCTCGAACAGTTGGTCGAGCAGATCGAGGTGCCGACCGAAACGGTCACCGAGGCGCGCCGCGGCAAGAAGATCGCGGTCGAGCGCAAGTTCATGCCCGGCTACGTGCTGGCGAAGCTGGCGATGAACGACGACGTCTATCACCTCGTCAAGAACACGCCGAAGGTCACCGGCTTCCTGGGCTCTTCGGGCAAGCCGCAGCCGATCTCGGATGCGGAAGCGGCACGGATGCTCAATTCCAAGGAAGAGGCCGCCGCCGCGCCGAAGACCAAGGTCAAGGTCGACTATGAGATCGGCGACGCCGTGAAGGTGCTGGAAGGCCCGTTCGCCAGCTTCAACGGCACGGTCGAGGAACTCGACTTCGACAAGTCGAAGGTCAAGGTCTCCGTCAGCATCTTCGGTCGTGCGACCCCGGTCGAACTCGACTTCGAGCAGGTCGAGCGCAGCAAGTAACAGCGGCGATCGCTTCCCCGGCTTCGCGCCGGTGGAGCGCTGCTGGGCTGGGCCACGCAGGGCGAAGAGCTCTGCGGTCGTCGAACTACAAGCCGAAACGTCACGCCGTCCTCAAGCCGTGCGCGGCGACGGCACGCGTAGGGCGCCACGCAATGCCGCCATCTCCGTCGGGTTGGGTCGCTAACGGGCTTCGAACTTTGAACATGCCTCGTGATATAAATCGCCCCGGCACCCGCGAAGTTAAGTTGCCGCTTCTCCGGCGGTCTGTAGTTATCACGCCCCGGATCACTTCGGGAGAAAGTCGATGCGAGCGACTGGGCGTAGATCCGGCCCGTCGAGCCGCATCACGGGCTCTCCGCCCGCTACGCCTCCGGGCGAAGACCTTCGCTCGCTGCTTCGTCGCGCCACGGCGCAGCGACGATGTGCGGGGCGAGATCGACCCGCTTGCGCTGCTGACGCACTTCCAGCGCCGGTGTGAACAAGGTCGTCGCGGTGCGCCGGAACTGCGCGGGCGTCATTTCCACGAACTCGCGGAACTCGCGGTTCAGATGCGACGCGTCGTAGAAGCGCAATTCCGCGAGTTCGTCCGCGGTCGGCACGGCCAGTCCGCGCATCACCGCCGCCATATCCAGAAAGCGGCTGCGGCGCAGTACCGTCTTGGGCAGATGCCCGAAATGCGCGCGCACCGCGCGGTCGAGCCGCCGCCCCGACATTCCGAACTCCTCCGCGATGTCCGCGACCGGGCGCGTCGGATCGACGCGCGCGATCCGCTCGAACGCTGCGCTGACCGCATCGGCGGGCACCGCCCGAACCGCAACGCGCTCGCGCACCACTTCTTCCAGCCGCGCGAACGTCTGCTCGGTATCGTAGACGTCGACGGTCGCCCACCGCAGCGCGGCGCCCCAGTCGCCGTCGATCGGCCGCACCCGGTCCGCCATCTCGTCCGCAGGTTCGTCGGCGAACGCGAACCAGCCGCCGGGGCGGATCGAGAAGCCCGCCGCGATCACCGGTCCGCGGCACCGCACCGGGAACCGCCGCTCCTGCGCGCCGAACAGCATCGGCCCCTCGTACGCGATCCAGCGATCATCGACCAATGTCTCCCACTCGCCAAGCAGCGGGACGCGGACATAGGCGTTCTCATGCAGCAGGAACGCGTCGAGCAAGGCATCGTCCGGCCGCTCGATGATCGTCACGAAGAACCGTGCGACATGATCGGCCAGCGCATCCGGCGGGGTACGGCTGAACGACAACGGCGCCCCGCCATAAGTTGCACCCGTCCGCGGAATCAGCCCACCCATCGCTTAGGGCTACGTCCGATCCCGGCGTCAGGCAATGTTCTTGCCCAGGATCAATCCATAATGGCCCCAATTGCGGGACGGCCATTTTGCGTGATGCACGAGCTGTCGGTTGCGTGTTCGCGCGTAACCCGCTAAGGGCGCACGCTTCCCATCGGACAGATTGGAACGTGCGGGAGGGTGTCGCGAAGGCGGCGCCCGGACGAACCGCTAGACTTGAACCGGGCGCACCGGCAACGGCCGCGCCCCGTAACAGAGTGAGACAGATGGCAAAGAAGATCACAGGCTATATCAAGCTGCAGGTCCCGGCCGGTTCCGCCAACCCGTCGCCGCCGATCGGCCCGGCGCTGGGTCAGCGCGGCGTGAACATCATGGAATTCTGCAAGGCGTTCAACGCACAGACCGGCGATATGGAGAAGGGCGCACCCCTCCCCACCGTCATCACCGTCTATGCCGACCGCAGCTTCTCGTTCGTGACGAAGACGCCGCCGGCGACCTTCCTCATCAAGAAGGCGGCGAACCTGAAGTCGGGCTCGAAGGAGCCGGGCAAGGTGTCGGCGGGCAAGATCAAGCGCTCGCAGCTGGTCGAAGTCGCGCAGACGAAGATGAAGGATCTGAACGCCAACGACATCGAGGCGGCGACCAAGATCATCGAAGGTTCGGCCCGCGCGATGGGCCTCGAAGTGGTGGAGGGCTGAGACCGTGACGAAGCTGAGCAAGAAGCAGAAGGCGATCACGGTCGATCGTGAGAAGCTCCACGGCATCGACGAGGCGATCGCGATGGCGAAGTCGGGTGCGACCTCCAAGTTCGACGAGACCATCGAAGTCGCGCTGAACCTTGGCGTCGATCCGCGTCACGCCGACCAGATGGTCCGCGGCGTGGTGACGCTGCCGGCCGGCACCGGCAAGACGGTGCGCGTCGGCGTATTCGCGCGCGGCGCGAAGGCTGACGAGGCGCGTGCGGCGGGTGCCGACGTGGTCGGGGCCGAGGACCTGATGGAGACGATCCAGGGCGGCACGATCGACTTCGATCGCTGCATCGCGACGCCGGACATGATGGGCGTCGTCGGTCGCCTCGGTAAGGTGCTGGGCCCCAAGGGTCTGATGCCGAACCCGAAGCTGGGTACGGTGACCATGAACGTCGCGGAGGCCGTGAAGGCGGCCAAGGGCGGCCAGGTCGAGTATCGCGTCGAGAAGGCCGGCATCATCCACTCGGGCATCGGCAAGGCGTCGTTCGCGCAGGAAGACCTGCGTCGCAACTTCGACGCGTTGGTCGATGCGGTGGTAAAGGCCAAGCCGTCGGGCGCGAAGGGCAAGTACGTCCGCAAGGTCGCGCTGAGCTCGACGATGGGTCCGGGCATCAAGGTCGACACCGCGGAAGTCGCCGGCGCGTAAGGCGTCGTCGGGCGCGGCCGCAGGCTGCGTCGGACACGGGAGCGGATCTCCTCCGCTCCCGGCCTGGATAACGAGAAAGGCCGAGGTCACCCGGAAGGGCGATCTCGGCCTTTTCGCGTGCTCCTTGCGCGACATGCGCCCGAATCCGTCGCCGTGTGCCGGCGGCGCCATGTCTGCCTCGTCCGGCGTGCCGAACTGTCCGGGCTTTCCCGCGCATGTATCGACCTTCACGAAGGCGGTGCCGTCCGCCCGCACGCGCGCGCCGATCACAGGTCACCGCCCACCGCAACCGCATCGACAACCTGTTTGCGCGGCGCCACTCTCTCCCGAAGACCGGAGAGGAACATGCCGCATTACGGCGACTATCAGAACGCGATCTACTTCGCGGGCCTTTCGGGGATCGTCCCCGAATGGCCGGTCGATCACGCCGGCCTGCGCGCCCGTGCCGAGGCGCATTGGCCGGCGGCGGTACGCGATTACGTCCAGGGTGGTTGCGGCGACGAGGCGACGCAGGACGGCAACGCCGCGGCCTTCGATCACTGGGGCATGACACCGCGGATGATGGTCGACACCAGCGCGCGCGACCTTGCGACCACGCTGTTCGGCCATCGCCTGCCGTCGCCGCTGTTCATGGCGCCGATCGGCATCAATGGCATCTGCACCGACGATGGCCATGGCGACCTCGCCGCCGCCCGCGCTTCGAACGTCACCGGCGTGCCGTTCTGCGCCTCGACGCTCGCCAACGATCCGCTTGAGGACGTGCGCGCCGCCTGCGGCGCCGCCCCGGCGCTGTTCCAGCTCTACACCCCTCGCGAACCGGATGTCGCCGCCAGTCTCGTCGCGCGTGCCGAAGCGGCGGGCTATGCCGCGATCGTCGTCACGCTCGACACCTGGGTGACCGGCTGGCGCCCGCGCGACCTCAACACCGGCAACTTCCCGCAATTGCGCGGTGCGGTGCTCGCCAACTACTTCACCGACCCGGCCTTCCGCGCACTGCTGGCCCGCCCCCCCGAGGAGGACCGCCAGGCCGCGATCATGACATGGGCCGCGACGTTCGGGCGCGTGCTCACCTGGAACGACATGACGTGGTTGCGCTCGTTGACCAGCTTGCCGATCATCCTGAAGGGCATCTGCCACCCGGACGATGCGCGGCGCGCGATCGACGCTGGCGCCGACGGGATCTACGTCTCCAACCACGGCGGCCGGCAGGCGAATGGCGGGGTCGCCGCGATCGACCATCTGCCCGCCGTCGTCGAGGCGGTCGCCGGGCGCGTGCCGGTCCTCTTCGACAGCGGCGTGCGCTCCGGCACCGATATGGTGAAGGCGATCGCGCTCGGCGCCGACCTCGTCGGCCTCGGCCGCCCCTATTGCTACGGCCTCGCGCTCGGCGGCGCGGAGGGTTGCGCGCACGTCCTCAAATGCGTGCTCGCGGAGGCGGACCTGCTGATGGCGGTCAACGGCTGGCCGACGCTCGCCGCCGTGCGTGCAGCGGGCGCGATCCGCACCTGACACGGCGCTGTCCTACATCCTCCAACATCTGCGAGCCCCTCCCTCCACGTTAACACGGTTGAGGAACATCGGATGCAGGACCTGGTGGAGCAGACGATCGATGCGCAGGGCCGACGCGGCGCGGTGGCGACGAAAACGGGATTGCGGCGCGGGCGCACCGTCACCGTCAACCGGCGCGAATCGCCGCTCGCGTGGCTGGCGGCACGCAAGCTGGTGACCACACGCCAGAACGAGGCCGGTGAGCGGTTGCAGGCCGATCACGAACGCGCCGCATTGGGTGCGGCGGTGACGATGCGCTGGAGCGCGCGCGTCGATGGCGGTTCCGGCACCCGAATCGACCCCGCCGAGGCGCAACTCGCCGCGAAGCGCCGCTTCGATGCCGCGATCGCCGCCGCCGGTCCCGGTCTGTCCGATGTCCTGTGGCGCGTGGTGTGCGCGGGCGAGAGCCTGCCCGACAGCGAGCGCGCGCTCGGCTGGCCGACGCGCAGCGGGCGGCTGGTCCTGACGCTCGCGCTCGATCGCCTTGCCCACCATTATCGCCTGCCCTGATCCCTTGCCACCTGACCCCTTGCCCTGCTGAGCCCTTGCCCCCTCGCTCGCGCGCCCGCAGATAGGCGCAATGGAATGCCGCTTCATCAAATGCCACGGCTCGGGCAACGACTTCCCGCTCGTCGACGGCCGCATGCTTTCGCTGTCGGACGCCGACTGGGGGCAACTCGCACGCGCGCTCGGCGATCGTGCCGGGCCGGTCGGCGGCGACGGCCTGCTCGTGCTCACCGCCGGTGACGAACAGGCGGCCTTTGGAATGCGGATGTTCAACAGCGACGGGTCGGAGGCCGAGACCTGCCTCAACGGGCTGCGCTGCGTCGCGCGCGCCGGGTTCGAGGCGCTGGGGATCGACCACGCGGTCGTCCGGCTGAAGACCAGCCGCGCCACCGTCGCCGCCGCCGCCCCGCTCGCGACGTCGGTCTATACGATCGAGGAAACCGCCGGTCCCGCCACGCTCGACCTCGCGGATTGGCCGCTCGCCGGCGCCGGGGCGCGGCTGATCGACGCGCCGCTCGCGTCGCTATCGCCTGCGCAGCGGTTCACCGCGGTCGCGATGCCCAATCCGCATCTCGTCGGCTTCGTCGATCGCATCGACGAGGAGGAACTGGTCCGCATCGGGCAGCTGTGCGAGGCGGCGCCGGCCTGGCTGCCGAACCGCGCCAACGTCTCGTTCGTCGAGGTGCGCGACCCCGTTACACTGTTCGTGCGCACGTTCGAACGCGGCGTCGGGCTGACCGACAGTTGCGGCAGCGCGATGGCCGCCTCCACCTACGCCGCGTGCCTCACCGGGCGGATCGGCTACGATCGCGATGTGACGGTGCTTAACCGCGGCGGCCTCGTCCGGGCCCGCGCCGCCGCGGACGCGATGGTCACGCTTTACGGCAACGCCACATGGGAGTGGGAAGGCGAAGTGATCGTCGACCTCGCCCAGGCACGCGCTGGCGACTTGCGCGTGCTGCGCCACCACGATGCCGAGATCGCGGCCTGGGCACAGGTCGCCGACGCCGCGCGCTGAGCCGTCGCGGGAGGCGTTCGGTCGCCCCGTCCGCCGCCTCTTGTCAGCCGATCTGGTTGCCTCCGCGCATCACGCGGTTCTTGCCCGCATTCTTCGCCGCATAGAGCGCCAGATCGGCGGCACGCAGCACGTCGTCGCCTCCGCCGACCACCACGATCCCGGCCGAGAAGGTCACACGCCCGATCGCCTCGCCGCTATCCTGATGGACCAGCGAACGGCGCGACAGCCGTTCGCGCGCGTCGTCCAGCGCGGCTGCCGCATCATCCAGCGACATGTCCTCGAACAGCAGCGCGAACTCCTCGCCGCCGTAGCGCGCCACCAGCACCTTGCGGCGAAGCTGTGCGCGCAGGAACCCGGCGACGAACTTCAGCACGCGGTCACCGGCCGGGTGGCCGAAGCGGTCGTTGACCTGCTTGAAGTCGTCGATGTCGATCAACGCCACCGCGGCATGTCGCGGCCCCGGTTCCGCAAGCACGTTGCGCAGCCGTGCTTCGAAGCTGCGCCGGTTGGGCAGACCGGTCAGATGGTCATGCTCGGCGGCGCGGCGCGCGTCCTGCAGGTCGTGGCGCAGGCGGTCCGCTTCCGCGCGGGCGCGTTGCAGCTTGGTCTCCACCAGCCGCGTTGCCTCCACCGCACGTTCCGTCAGCGCGATGATTCGCTCCAGCGTCGCGTGCGGGTCGCTCCGCAGCCGCCCGGCCTCCTCATGCAGCGCCGTCCCGAACGTCTCGGCGGTGCCACGTGATTCACCCGCCGCCGTCAGGCAGTCGGCGATCCGCGCTTCCAGCGCCTCGGCGATCTGCCCGAGCGCACCTGTCTGCAGCGCGTCGTTATCTTCGGCGATCCGCGCGACCACGGCGTCGCTCAGCCCCGCGGGATCGCGCAACCGATCCGCCACCGCCGCGCCCGTCCTCGGGTCCTCGCCCGACACATAGGCGTGCAGCACGCCGTAGGCGCGTGGTGACGGTGTCAGCCCATGCGCGAACACCAGCGTTCCGATGTCGTCGAACAGTCGCCGCCGCAACGTGATGCGGCGCTCCGCCGCCACTGCTGCCGCGGGCGTGCCCTCCGCCGACGCTTCGGCATGATCACCGCCGAACCAGCCGAGCACACGGCGACGGCGTCGCGCCGCGACGGGAATAGTGGACGAGGGCAAGGTCATGACGACGCTTCCTGGAAAGAGGAGGCGGCGCCGGGTTCGAGCGCTTCCGCCCGCGCGTTCGCGATCATGCCGGCGAAGACCGCCGCCTTCGTCGCGGGCCATTCGTCGCCGAACCAGTAAGCGCCGCGTTCGGCGCGCTGGATCGGGTCGACGTCGCGCACCGCAGCCAGGTCGCTCGCTGCGATCACGCGCTGCTGCGGGATGTCGTAGAAGGGCCGGACGCGCGGCGCGGTCGGATCGCCGTCATTGCCCTCGATCACCAGCGCCAGTCGGTTGGAGCGCAACCGCACCAGCCCGCCGACCGGATAGATACCGATGCTGTCGATGAAGCGCATCAACAGGTCTTCGTCGAAGTGTCCGGTCCACGACCACATGCGTGCCAGCGCGTCGCTTGCCGACCACGCGCATTTGTAGGGCCGGTTCGAGGTGACCGCGTCATAGACGTCGCAGATCGCGCTCATCCGTGCCGGCAGGCTCAATCGCGCCGCCGGAATGCCGTGCGGGTAGCCGCGCCCGTCGACGCGCTCGTGATGATGCAGGCAGACGTCCAGCACCACCTCGGGCACCGGGGGCCCGGCGCACAGCAGCGCATGCCCGCGCTCCGGATGGTTGCGCAACACCGCCATTTCCGGCGGATCGAGCTTGCCCGGTTTTTCCAGCAGCGCCTTTGGCACCGCCATCTTGCCGATGTCGTGGAGCAGCCCGGCCAGCCCGAGATCGTGCACCTGCGCTTCGGGCAGTTCCAGGTGATGCGCGAAATGGATAAGCAGCGCGGCGACCGCAATCGAGTGGATATAGGTGTATTCGTCCTTGGTGCGCAGCCGCGTCACCGCCAGCAACGCGCCGGGATCGCGCGTCATCGATTCGGCGATCTGCTCGACGAGCGGCGCGATCGCCGCAACGTTCACGGCCTTGCCGAGCCGCACGTCGTCGAACACCGCGCTGACGACGCGCTTGGACGCGTCGACGGTCGCCTGCGCGCGATCGAGCGCGCGCTCCTCCGCGGAACGGCGCGAGCGCCGCGGACGCGCCGCCGGCATGTCGTCGACGACGGCCGCGACCTCTGCCATATCGCCGTCCATCGCGCGCACCGCAGTCGCCGCGCCCTCCGGCGCGACACCTTTCGCCACGTCGATCACGATCTCGCCGATGCCGGCGTCGCGCAATTTACGGATCTCGCTGGTGCGGGTGAGCACCAGCTGCGAGCGCCAGAACGGGCTGGCCATCCATCCCCCTGCCACCGCGTGGACGAACATCCCGATCCGCGCATCTTCGGTCTTGATCGTTACCAGCACCCGTTATGGCCCCCCGTCATTCCGGTGCTATGCACGCAGACTGATTAAGGTTGGGTGTTGATCGCGCGATCCATTGCGCCGGCGGCGCTGCGTTCGATCATCAAATCGGGGTTGGCCCGCGGCGGGCCTGTGGTGGAAGGGACTGGATTCGAACCAGTGTACACTTGCGTGGGCAGATTTACAGTCTGCTGCCTTTAACCACTCGGCCACCCTTCCACGAGCGGCGCCGTCAAAGCGAGGGCGCCCAATGCCCGCGCGTCGCGGCGGTGTCAACGCCCGTATCGCCTGATGGCGCGACAAAGTTCGCGGCGGTTGCGCTGCACGCCCGCGACGCATAGCGTCCGCGACCGCCCCCCGTTCAACCGCACTCACTCACGGATCCGACGCGTCATGCCCTTCCTGTCCCCCGCTCCCGCCCCCGCCGTTCGAGGGGCACGCTGATGGCGCGTCGCGGCCACCGCCCCAGCCAGGCGCCCGGCAACCGCCCGCGCTTCTGGGGCCGCCACGCCGTCCTCGCGGCGCTCGCCAATCCCGAGCGGGTCGTGCGCAAGATCTGGGGCACGCGTGAGGCGCTGGCCGGCCTGGACCTGCCGCCCGCGCTGCCGGTGGTGTTCGCCGACGTCGCCGATCTCGGCCGGCTGGTGCCCTCCGACGCGCCGCACCAGGGAATGGTGGCGGAAGTCGACCCGCTCGAGGACGTGTGGCTGGGCGACCTGCTCGAACAGGGCGCTGCCGACGATGCCGGGCGTCCGCGTCCGCTGGTGGTGCTCGATCAGGTGACGGACCCGCACAACGTCGGCGCGATCCTGCGCTCCGCCGCCGCGTTCGACGCGCTCGGCATCATCACGCAGGACCGGCATGCGCCCCCCGAATCGGGTGCGCTCGCACGCTCGGCCAGCGGCGCGCTGGAATCGGTGCCGTGGGTACGCGTCGTCAATCTCGCCCGCGCGCTCGAGGAGATGGCAGAGGCCGGCTATTGGCGGATCGGGCTGACCGGCCACGCCACGCAGACGCTGCCGCAATCGCTGGCCGAGATCGGCACGTCGCGCCGCATCGCGATCGTGCTCGGCGCGGAGGGCGAAGGGATGCGCCAGAACACCGAGACGCATTGCGACGAACTGGCGAAGCTGCCGATCTCCGGCCGGGTCGAGAGCCTGAACGTGTCCAACGCCGCCGCGATCGCGCTTTACGCAGTGACCGCGCGCGAGCCGGGATGATACTGCCCGCCGGCCATCGCCCGGACCTGGGCCGGGGCGATGGCCGGGGCGATGGCCGGCGCGATCGCGGCTGGTCGGACTACCGACGCGCGTCGGGTTACCCTCAATCCTCCGCGGCGATCCTGACGCGCAGGCCGTCCAGCGCCGGCCCGAACTCGATCTGGCACGACAATCGCGAGGTCGCGTCGCGCTCCGCCGCCGCATCCAGCAGGTCGTTCTCGTCCTCGCTCATCGCCGGCAGCCGGTCGGCAAAGGCGGGATCGACATGCACGTGGCACGTCGCGCAGCTGCAACAGCCGCCGCACAGCGCCAGTATCTCGTCGATGCCGGCGTCGCGGATCACCTCCATCACCGAAAAACCCGCCTGACCTTCCAGTTCGCGTTCTTCCCCGCTGCGGGTCTCGACGATAAGCTTGGCCATATGAACTCCACCGATGATCGCGCCGCTGATGGCGGCAAGCCCGGCCCCTTGCAATGGGGCTGAGCGCTGCTGACCTCAACGCCGGGCTCGACGCTCTGGCCGCACGCGAACCGGCATTCGCCGCGGCGCTGGAACGCGTCGGCTACCCCGCACCCCGTATCCGCGCGCGCGGCTATGCCACCTTGCTGCGCACGATCGTCGGCCAGCAGGTGAGCGTGAAGGCCGCCGACGCGGTGTGGCGCAAGCTGGAGGCGCTCGGCGACCCGACCGATCCGGACGTCGTCGCCGGGCTGGACGACGACAGTCTGCGCGCCTGCGGCTTCTCGCGGCAAAAGACCGGTTACGCGCGCAGCCTCGCCGAGGAGGTCACCACCGGCCGCCTCGACCTCGACCATCTACCCGCCGATGACGAGGAAGCGATCGCGCAGCTCGTCCGTGTCAAGGGCATCGGCCGCTGGTCGGCGGAGGTCTACCTGCTCTTCGCGGAGGGCCGCCCCGACATCTGGCCGGCCGGGGACCTGGCGGTGCAGATCGAGACCGGCCGCATCCTCGGCCATCCGGAGCGGCCCAGCGAGAAGCTGACCCGCGACCTCGCCGAGCCGTGGCGGCCGTACCGCGGCGCGGCGGCGATCTTCACGTGGCACCATTACGGCGCCGGCGCGGACGCCGCGCCGGTCTGATCGCGCCCGCCTTCACGTCGCTTTAACGATCCTGGATTAGAGACACGGCGCAACCGGCAGGCGGAAGAAGGGTGATGAGGACGGCTTTCGACCGCGCGCGCCGCGCGCTCAACTTCCTCGAACTGCATCAACTCGATCCGTCGCCCGCGCATTTCGAGTTCGCGCTGGCGGTGATCTGCGCGCCCGGCTCGAAGCTGTCGGAGGCGGTCGCGCTCTACACCGACGGCGGACTGCGCCTCACCGCTGCGGCGGTGCACATGCTGGTCGAGCGCTATCTGTCGCCGCCGCGCGGACAGACGCTGGACCGCCGCGAACGCACCGTCGCGCGACAGGCGCAGGAACTTGGCACGCTCACCACCGACGCGCATCACCTGGCCGAGGCGCTCGGCCGCGACATGGGCGCGTTCGTCGCCCAATCGGGCGGCGAGCAGGACAACCTTCCCGGCGCCGCCACCGACTTCGTCGTCCGGCTGTCGGATGCCGAGCGTGAACTCGCGGCGTTGCGCAGTGAGGTCGTGCTGCTGCGCGACAACATCGTTCCGATGCCACTTCCGGAGGATACCGGTCGCGACGACCTGACGCAGGCGCTCAACCGCAGCGGTGCGCGCGGGCTGATGGAGCGCGCCGACGAAAGCGGCGCCGGCCATGTCGTGCTCGCGTTCAGCGTCGACGCGCTGGAGGCGATCAACGACCGCTACGGTCGCGCGGTCGGCGACAACATCCTCAACGCCTTCGCCGCGACGCTGCACCAGGCGTTCGACGACGAGGAGCTGATCCGCTGGAGCGGCAACGAATTCCTCTTCATCATCCGCGAGCTGCCCGCCAGCGCCGCGCGGCTCCGCACCGAACAGGCGCTCGCGTCCTTCGCCGCGCGTCGCCTGCGGCTGCGCGGCTCGGGCGAGCCGATCGGGACCGTCACCGCCTCGGCGGGGATGGCGGTCGGCCACCCGGGCGCGCAGGAGCAATCACTGATCCTCGCCCGCTCCCACGCCGCGCTCGCCGCCGGCCGCGGCGGCAACCAGCTCGAGGGCTGACCCGCCCCTGCCGGGGTAAGATGACGTGAGGGGCGGCTCGCCGGGCGCGACGCGGCAGCGGGCGACCGGGGCTGCCGGATCGACGCGTCGCCTACTTCGCCGGCCGCCACGTCTGCGTCTGGCAGAAGAACGCGATGCAGCCCTTTACCGCCAGCGTGCCGTCGGCGTTCTTCGCGACGATGGACTTGTAGGTCTTCCCGTTGCGCGGATCGTAGATCTTGCCGCGCCAGTCCTTGCCCGCGTCCTTGAACTCCGACAGGATCGGCATTCCCAGAACGGGACGGCTGCGCAGCGCCGGGTCGGAGTTGTTGAGGTCGGTGTCCTTCGCGTCCGGGCGCTTCTTCAGGATCGCGGTCAGCTTGCCGCAGACGCTCGCGCCGCACGGTCCGACCGTGACGACGCCTGCGCCGTCCTCGGTGACGTAGCGTCCGGCGATCGGGGTCGCGGCGAAGGCGGTGGCGGGTACGGCGGCGGCGAGCAGCGCGAGCGCTGCGGAGGGCATGATACGCATGCGCGAAACTATCGGAGATCAGTCGTGAACACACAATGGACGATCGGCATCATCGGCGGCTCCGGCCTGTACGCGATCGACGGGCTGGAGGACGCCGAATGGCGCACCGTCGACACGCCATGGGGCATGCCGAGCGATGACATCCTGTTCGGGCGGGTCGGCGCGGTCGCGATCCGCTTCCTCCCCCGTCACGGCCGCGGCCACGTCCACCTGCCCGGCGAAATCCCCGCGCGCGCCAATATCGACGCGCTCAAGCGCGCCGGCTGCACCGATCTGCTCGCGATCTCCTCGGTCGGCGCGTTACAGGAGGAGTTGCCGCCAGGCACCTTCGCGATCGTCGACCAGTTCGTGGATCGCACCACGCAGCGCCCCGGCTCGTTCTTCGGCAGCGGCCTGGTCGGGCACGTTTCGATGGCGGACCCGACCTGCGAGCGGCTCGGCGCCTTCGCCGCCGCCGCCTTCTCCGCCGTCGGCGGGACGGTCGCCGAGGGGGCCACCTATCTCGCGATGGAAGGGCCGCAATTCTCGTCGCGCGCCGAAAGCCGCCTCTACCGCGACTGGGGCTGCGACGTGATCGGGATGACGGCGCTGCCGGAGGCGCGGCTCGCCCGCGAGGCCGAGCTGCCCTATGCGCTGGTCGGCATGGTCACCGATTACGATTGCTGGCGCGACGATCGCGCCGCGGTCGACGTGGCCGAAATCGTCGCGCAGATGGCCGCCAACGGCCGCATCGCGCGCGCCGCGGTCGCGCATCTGCTTCGCCACCTGCCGCCCGAACGCACCCCGTCGCCGATCGACACCGCGCTCGACGGCGCGATCATGACCGCGCCCGCGCAGCGGGATACCACCTTGATCCAGCGCAATGCCGCCATCCTCGCGCGGGTGCTCGGTTGAAACCGCCACGCTTCTCCCGCATTCATGCGCGCAAATGACCCCCACCGTCCGCTCGCTCGGCGATAGCTTCGCCTCCGTTCCCGTGCCGCATGGCGCCGGCTTCTGGCGCAAGCTGCTGGCCTTCGTCGGCCCCGGCTGGCTGGTCGCGGTCGGCTATATGGACCCGGGCAATTGGGCGACCGACATCGCGGGTGGCTCCGCGTTCGGCTATACCTTGCTCAGCGTGGTGCTGCTGTCGAACCTGATGGCGATCGTGCTGCAATCGCTGTCGGCGCGGCTCGGTATCGGCGCCGGGCTCGATCTGGCGCAGGCGTGCCGGCGGCATTCGTCGCGGCCGGTATCGTGGATGCTGTGGCTGCTGGCCGAGGTCGCGATCGTGGCCTGCGATCTCGCCGAGGTGCTCGGCACCGCGATCGCGCTGAAGCTGCTGTTCGGGATGCCGCTGCTCTACGGCGTGCTCGTCACCGTCCTCGACGTGTTCCTGATCCTCGCGCTGCAGCGCTACGGCTTCCGCCGGCTGGAGGCTTTCATCGCCGCGCTGCTGATCGTCATCGCCGGCTGCTTCGCGTTCGAGCTGTTCTGGGCGCGGCCGGATTGGGGCGCGGCGGCGGCGGGGCTGGTCCCCTCGCCCGAGATCATGCGCAATCCCGCGATGCTCTATATCGCGATCGGCATCCTTGGCGCGACGGTGATGCCGCACAACCTCTATCTGCATTCCTCGATCGTGCAGACCCGCGCCTATGGCGATGATGAGGCGAACCGCCACGAAGCGCTGAAAATGGCGACGATCGATTCGACCGTCGCACTCGGGCTCGCCTTCTTCATCAACGCCGCGATCCTGATGCTCGCCGCCGCCGCCTTTCACAGCGCGGGGCGGTTCGAGGTCGCCGAGATCGAGGATGCGCACCGCCTGCTCGCCCCGATGCTGGGCGTCGGCGCGGCCAGCGTACTGTTCGCGGTCGCCCTCCTCGCCAGCGGGCAGAATTCGACGGTCACCGGCACGCTTGCCGGGCAGATCGTGATGGAGGGCTTTCTCGACATCCGGCTCGCGCCGTGGCTGCGCCGGCTGGTGACGCGCGCGATCGCGATCGTCCCCGCGGTGGTGGTGGTCGCCTCGACCGGCGACCGTGGTGCGACGAACCTGCTGGTGCTCAGCCAGGTGATCCTCAGCCTGCAACTGCCGTTCGCGGTGATCCCGCTGGTGCTCTACACCGGCAACCGCGCGCTGATGGGCAGCTTCGCCGCGCCGCGCTGGCTGGCCGCGCTGGCCTGGCTGATCGCGGTGGTGATCGTGGTGCTGAACGGCTATCTGCTGTGGGGCATGGCGGTCGGCTGACCCGCCCCTCTAGCCACGCGCGCGCCACTCGCCTATCTGGCGCGCTTTCCTCATCACACAGGTTTTCGCCATGGGTTTCCGCTGCGGCATCGTGGGCCTGCCCAACGTCGGCAAGTCCACTCTCTTCAACGCGCTGACCGAGACGGCCGCGGCGCAGGCGGCGAACTATCCGTTCTGCACGATCGAGCCGAACGTCGGCAACGTCGGCGTCCCCGATCCGCGCCTGTCGAAGCTCGCCGCGATCGCCGGCTCGGCCAAGATCATCGAGACGCAGCTCGGCTTCGTCGACATCGCCGGGCTGGTGCGCGGCGCCAGCAAGGGCGAAGGGCTGGGCAACCAGTTCCTCGGCAATATCCGCGAAGTGGACGCGATCGTCCACGTCCTGCGCTGTTTCGAGAACGACGACATCCAGCACGTCGACAACCGCGTCGATCCGATCGCCGATGCCGAGACGGTCGAGACCGAGTTGATGCTCTCCGATCTCGACAGCCTCGAAAAGCGCGTGCCCAATCTCGCCAAGAAGGGCCAGCAGGGCGACAAGGAGGCCAAGCTGGGCGCTCTTGTCCTAGGCCGCGCGCTCGATCTGCTGCGCGAGGGCAAGCCGGCGCGCCTGACGCAGGTCGCCGATCCGGAGGAGCAGCGCGTGCTCGACCAGGCGCAGCTGCTCACCGCCAAGCCGGTGCTCTACGTCTGCAACGTCAACGAGGAAGATGCCGCGAACGGCAACGCCTTCTCCGCCCGCGTGTTCGAGAAGGCGGCGGCCGAGGGTGCGCAGGCGGTGGTCGTCTCCGCCGCGATCGAGGCCGAGATCGCCACGATGCCGCCCGAGGACCGGCCCGAGTTCCTCGCCGAACTCGGTCTGGAGGAGACCGGCCTCGCCCGCGTCATCCGCGCCGGCTACGCGCTGCTCCACCTGCTGACCTTCTTCACCGTCGGCCCCAAGGAGGCCCGCGCGTGGACGATCGAGGCCGGGTCGAAGGCACCGCAGGCGGCGGGTGCGATCCACTCCGACTTCGAACGCGGCTTCATCCGCGCGGAAACGACCGCGTTCGACGACTACATCGCCTGCAATGGCGAAGCGGGCGCGCGTGATGCGGGCAAGCTGCGTCAGGAGGGCAAGGAATATGTCGTCCACGACGGCGACGTCCTGCTCTTCCGCTTCAACGTCTAGGGCTGATCGACATCCCGCAAGCGCCGTCATTGCGAGCGTAGCGAAGCAATCCAGGGTGTCGCGCGGAACGCTGGATCGCTTCGCTACGCTCGCAACGACGGGTAAAGGTCGTAGGCCTGCCCGACGCTGCGAACGCGGTGCACCCTGACAGATGGATAATCTTCATCGGCGAACAGCCCGGCATTCGTGAAGCGCTGAATGTCGATCCCGCCAAGGGGCGCGCCGCCCCGCCCCCCCTTTCGCGCGACTTGCCCGGCTCTCGACTGCACCCGGCGTAAGCCGGGGTCAGTTGGGAAGCCAAGGTAATCCCGCGCCGCCGGACCGCTCGGCGATCACGACGCGATACCGTTGCGGCCCGCACGCAAGAACAGCCGCCGCCACCCTGCGCCAGCGAACGCCCTTGCCGCTCAGACCCGATCGACGCGCGCCCCGGCGGCAACCAGCCCGGCCTATTTCGGCGCGCCCTCGACCACCGGCTTGTTCAACAGATCGCCATATGGCGCCTTCAGCTCCGCGCCTTGGCCCGGCTGCGGCTTCAACCACGCCGGGGTCGCGCCGGGCGCGGGGGTGATCTGCATCACCGGGGTGCGCGGCGCCGGTGCGGTGGCGCGCGGAGTCGGCGCGGGTTGCGCCTGCTCCTTCGCGGGCTCGCCCTTGCCGCAGGCCACGAGCATCAGGCACGATAAGGGAAGCAACCGTCGCATCACCTCTGAAAGCGCGACGCCCCGCCCGCGTTCCGCGCCGGTCACGACAAGTCTTTGTTCTGCAAGAGACGCGGCGTAAGGGCGCGAAAATGACGGCTCGTTTTCTTACTATCGCCGCGCTCGCCGCGCTCTCCGCCTGCGCTTTGCCGCACACCCCGCCCGCGCTGCCGCCGGTCACGGCCCCCGCCCCGGCCCCGGCCCCGGCCCCCGCACCGCCCGCGACCACCGGCGTCGCCGCGGCGCCGCGCGCGCCGGTGACGATCCTCGTCTCGATCGACGGCTTCCGCCCCGACTATCTCGACCGCGGCGTCACCCCGCACCTGTCGCATCTCGCCGCGACCGGCGTGTCGGCGGCGATGCGTCCGTCCTTCCCGTCCAAGACCTTTCCCAATCACTGGACGCTCGTCACCGGGCTGGTCCCCGACCACCACGGCATCACCGCCAACAGCATGGAAGACCCGGCGCGCCCCGGCGAGACCTTCACCATGGCCACCGACGATCCGTTCTGGTGGAACGCCGCCGAGCCGATCTGGGTGACCGCCGAGCGCGCCGGCCTCCGCACCGCGACGATGTTCTGGCCCGGCTCGAACGTTGCCTGGGGTGGAACCCGCGCCGCCGCCTGGCCGCACGAGACCACCGGCGGCACGCGCCCGTCGGACTGGCAGCAATATGCCGAGGCCGCCAGCGACCGGCAGCGCGTCGACGGGATCATCGACTGGCTGCGTCGTCCGGCCGCCACCCGCCCGCAGTTCCTGACGCTCTATTTCGAAGAGGTCGACACCGCCGGCCATCGCTTCGGCCCCGCCGATCCGCGCACCACACACGCCGTCGCCGCAGCCGACGCCGCGATCGGTCGCCTGACCGCGGAACTTGCCGGTCTGGGACAGCCCGCCAACCTCGTGATCGTTTCCGACCACGGCATGGCACCCACCGACTCGCGCCGGACCGTCGCGCTCGACACCGTCGTCGCCGCCACCGATGCGCGCGTGGTCGAATCCGGCCCCTATGCCACGCTCGCCCCGCTTCCCGGCCGCGACGCCGCGGTCGCCGCCGCGCTGCTCCGCGCGCACCCGCACATGCGATGCTGGCGCAAGGGCGAACTGCCCGCGCGCCTTCGCTACGGCACCAGCCCGCGCATCCCGCCGTATCTGTGCCTCGGCGAAGACGGCGCGGGCGGCGGCTGGACGATCGCGAAGACCACGCCGACGCGGCAGGTGTCGGACGGCGCGCACGGCTTCGACAATGACGCGCCGGACATGCGCGCGCTCTTCATCGCCAGCGGTCCGGCGTTCATGCCGGGCAAGCGGCTGCCGACGTTCGACAATACCGATGTCGCCCCGCTGCTGCGCGACCTGCTCGGGCTCCCGGCCGGGCAGGGTCTCGACGGCAGCGACAAACCGTTTCGCGGCGTGCTGCGCGCTGGACCGCAGCGTGCCGGCCTGCCACACGCGCAACGATGAACGCGACGATCCTCCACAACCCGCGCTGCTCGAAATCGCGTGAGGCGCTGGCGCTGCTCCACGATGCCGGCGCGCAGGTGACCGTCGTCGACTATCTCGGGAACCCGCCGTCGCGCGACGAACTCGCGCGGCTGTGCGCCCGCGCCGGCCTCGCCCCGCGCGCGGCGCTCCGCAAGGATGCGCCGGCGGTCGCCACCGACGATGCCGCGCTCGACCTGATGGCGCGCGATCCTGCCACGATCGAGCGGCCGTTCGTCGAAACTGCGAAGGGCGCGGTCATCGCGCGCCCGGCCGATCGCGTCCGCGACCTGCTGTGAGGCTGCCCGACGACGCTCGCTGGCGCGTGGAGCCGGCCACCCGCGCCTCGGTGGTGGTCGATGCCGACGATTACTTCCGCGCCGCCCGCCAGGCGATGCTGAGCGCGAAGCACCAGATCCTGCTGGTCGGCTGGGACTTCGATGCGCGCATCCGCCTCGCCTGGGACGACGATCATCCCGAAGCGCCGGCCGACGTCGGCGCATTCATCACCTGGCTGGTGAAGCGCACCCCCGGCTTGCAGGTCCACATCCTGCGCTGGGATACCGGCGCGATGAAGACGCTGGGGCGCGGCAAGACGCTGTGGACGCTCCTCGCCTGGCGCTGGCGGCAACCGCGCATCCACCTGAAGCTCGACGGGCACCACCCGCTCGCCGCGTCGCAGCACCAGAAGATCGTCGTCATCGACGATTGCCTCGCCTTCTGCGGCGGGATCGACATGACCGACGAGCGCTGGGACACGCGCGAGCACCGCGACGACGATCCGCACCGCCGCTCGCCCAGCGGCCGCGCATACAAGCCGTGGCACGACGTCACCACCGCGCTGCAAGGCCCGGTCGCCGCCGCGCTCGGCGATCTGTGCCGCACCCGCTGGCAGATCGCGGGCGGCGCGCCGATCGCCCCGCCGCCCGCGCGGGAGGGGACGTGCTGGCCCGAAAGCCTCGCCCCGCAATTCACCGATGTCGACGTCGCGATCTCGCGCAGCCAGCCCGACCATGACGGGCAGGAGGAGGTGCTGGAGATCGAGCGGCTCTACCTCGCGCTGATCGCCGGCGCGACGAAGCGCATCTACGCCGAGAGCCAGTATTTCGCCTCGCGCCGCATCGCCGAGGCGATCGCGAAGCGGCTCGCGGAGGACGACCCGCCCGAGATCGTCGTCATCAACCCCGTCACCGCGCAGGGCTGGCTGGAGCCGATCGCGATGGACACCGCGCGCGCGCGGCTGGTCGCCGAGCTCAAGAAGCGCGATCGCCACGGCCGCTTCCGCATCTACCACCCGGTCACGAAGGGCGGCGAGCCGATCTATTGCCATGCCAAGGTGACGGTGATCGACGACGTCGCGCTCCGCATCGGCTCGTCCAACTTCAACAACCGCTCGCTGCGGCTAGACACCGAATGCGACGTCACGATCACCGAGGAACCGGAGACCATCGCCGCGATCCGCGCCGACCTGCTCGCCGAGCATCTCGGTGCCGACCCCGCCGACGTCGCGGCACGCATCGCCCGCGACGGCCTGATCGCGACGATCGAGGATCTGCGCGGCGCCGGCCGCACGCTGATCCCCTATGAGATCGACGATCTCAACGGCGTTGAGAAATGGCTCGCCGATAACGAGGTGCTCGATCCCGAAGGACCGGGCGAGATGTTCGAATCCTTCGAAAAACGCGGTCTGCTCCGCCGGCTCCGACGGCGGCGGCGGAAATAAGCTCCCCGTCGTCGCGAGCGCGGCGGAATAATGCCGGCCGCCCTGCTCCGCCGGCGCCCGAGGTCGGCGGAGCAGGGCACGGTCAAACCAACCTGCCGTCCTTGCGAGCGAAGCGAAGCGATCCAGGGCATCCCGCGCTCCCCTGCGAAGCATCGCGCCGCCCGGAATGCCGCCATCCCGTAGCGAAAGCCCGTTCCTCCCGACCCCGGCGGATCGCGGCACGCGGATCACGTCAACGCTCCACGGCCGGACACCATGGTCTTCGCCCACACCCCGAAACCCCCGCCCGAACCCCGAACCCGCAAACCGCATCTGGCATCCGCGCCCGCGCCCCGCTATGCGCCGCGCATGACCGCCATCACGCCACAGATCGTCGCCGACCACGGCCTGTCTCCCGAGGAATATGAGCGCGTGCTGGGCGCGCTCGGGCGTGAGCCGAACCTTGTCGAACTCGGCATCTTCTCGGTGATGTGGTCCGAACATTGCAGCTACAAGTCGAGCCGCATCCACCTGAAGAAGCTGCCGACCGAAGGGCCGCAGGTCATTTGCGGCCCGGGCGAGAATGCCGGCGTGATCGACATCGGTCCTGGTCCGGATGGTCGGGGCCAGGCCGCGATCTTCAAGATGGAGTCGCACAACCACCCGTCCTACATCGAACCGTATCAGGGCGCGGCGACCGGGGTCGGCGGAATCCTGCGCGACGTCTTCACGATGGGCGCACGCCCGGTGGCGAACCTGAACGCGCTGCGTTTCGGCCGGCCCGATCATCCCAGGATGCGCCACCTGATCTCGGGCGTCGTCCACGGCATCGGCGGCTACGGCAATTGCGTCGGCGTGCCCACGGTCGGCGGAGAGGTGAACTTCCACCCCGCCTATGACGGCAACATCCTCGTCAATGCGATGACGGTCGGCGTCGCGGATACCGACAAGATCTTCTATTCCGCCGCCAGCGGGATCGGCAATCCGATCGTCTATGTCGGCAGCAAGACCGGGCGCGACGGCATCCACGGTGCGACCATGGCCTCGGCGGACTTCGGCGAGGATGCCGATGCCAAGCGCCCGACCGTGCAGGTCGGCGATCCCTTTACCGAAAAGCTGCTGATCGAGGCGTGCCTCGAACTGATGGCCTCCGATGCGATCGTCGCCATTCAGGACATGGGCGCGGCCGGCCTCACCTCCTCCTCGGTCGAGATGGCCTCGAAGGGCGGCGTCGGCATCGAGCTGGTCATGGACGACGTGCCGCAGCGCGAGGAGGGCATGACGCCGTACGAGATGATGCTCTCCGAGTCGCAGGAGCGGATGCTCATGGTCCTGAAGCCGGGTCGCGAGGATTTCGCGCGCGCGATCTTCGAAAAGTGGGAACTCGACTTCGCGATCATCGGCCATGTCACCGATACCGGGCGCATGGTGCTGAAATGGCAGGGCGAGACGGTGTGCGACATCCCGCTCGGGCCGCTCGCCGACGATGCGCCGCTCTACGATCGCCCGCATGTCCCGACACCGCCCGCCAAGGCGCTGGTGAACGTGCCGGAGAGCAGGGACCCTGCCGCCGATCTGCTCGCGCTGATGGCCTCGCCCGATATCGCCAGCCGCCGGTGGATCTGGGAGCAATACGATCACATGGTCGGCGCCGACACCGTGCAGCGCCCCGGCGGCGACAGCGCGGTGGTGCGCGTCCACGGCACCGACAAGGCGCTGGCGATGACCACGGACTGTACCCCGCGCTATTGCTTCGCCGACCCGGTCGAGGGCGGCAAGCAGGCGGTGGCGGAGGCGTGGCGCAATCTGACCGCGGTCGGCGCGACCCCGCTGGCGATCACCAACTGCCTCAACTTCGCCAATCCGCAACGCCCGGAGATCATGGGCCAGATCGTCGGCTGCCTCGACGGCATGGCGCAGGCATGCCGCGCGCTCGACTTCCCGATCGTCAGCGGCAACGTCAGCCTCTATAACGAATCGAAGGCGACCGGCGGCGGCTCGGCGATCCTGCCCACCCCGGCGATCGGCGGCGTCGGCCTGCTCAAGGACTGGCAGAAGAACGCTACGATCTCCTTCAAGCAGACCGGCGACATCATCGTCGTCGTCGGCACGCGGCGCGGCGACCTCGGCCAGTCGCTGTGGCTGCGCGAGCTGCACGGGCGCGAGGAAGGTCCGCCGCCGCGCGTCGACCTCGATCTGGAACGCCGCGCCGGCGACTTCATCCGCGCGCAGATCACCGCCGGGCATCTGGGCGCGGTCCACGACGTGTCGGACGGCGGCATCGCCGTGACGATCGCCGAAATGGCGCTGGCCGGCAACATCGGCGCGATGATCGACCGTGCGCTGCCCTACGATACCGCCGCCTCGCTGTTTGCCGAGGATCAGGGCGTGTACGTCGTCACCGTCCACGATCATGCGCTGCTCGATTTCCTGCAGGCCGCACTCGACGCCAATGTCGAGGCCGAGCCGCTTGGCCGCACCATCGGCACCCGCATCATCTTCGAGCTGGCCGCCGGCGACTTCTGCGTACCGCTCGACGCACTGCGCGCCGCCCATGAGGGCTTCTTCCCCAATCTGATGAACGCCGAGGCCGCGCTGTAATCCACAACCCCCGTCGTTCCCGCGCCGGCTCCCGCAGCGGTCGAGGCGGCAGCGGCGCCGGATGCTCGCCGCTGCGGGAGCGACGGGCAGGGACAGGAGAGCGGTCGCCACACCCCGATGACTGACGCCGCCCCCCGCATCGTCGTACTCGACGCGCTCCGCGGCACGGCGGTGCTCGGCATCCTCGTCGCCAACCTGCCCGGCTTCGCGCTCCCGCTCGCCGCCTATTTCTCCCCCGCTGCCTGGGGCGGCACCGCACCCGCCGACGTCGCGATGTGGACGCTCACCTTCGTGCTGGTGGAGGGCAAGATGCGCGGACTGTTCGCCGCGCTGTTCGGCGCGTCGATGCTGCTCGTCATCGAACGCGCCGACGCGCGCGGCGACAATGGGGCCGCGCTTCACCTGCGCCGCATGGGCACGCTGTTCGTCATCGGCTGCGTGCACCTCTATTGCGTCTGGAGCGGCGATATCCTCGCGCTCTACGCGCTGGTCGGCACCGTCGCGCTGCTCTTCACCGGCGCACCCACCCGGCTGCTGCTGTTCGCCGCCGCCGCCGCCTTGCTGGTGGCGACGATCAACGGCCTCGCGCTCACCGCCGTCGGCGACCGCGTGCTCGAGGAGGTCTTCGGCCGCTCCTCCCCCGCCGCCCTGGCGCGCGAGATCGCGGCGCTGCGCGGCTCATGGACCGGCACCGTCGCGTGGCGCTGGCATGAGGAAGCCGGCCCGCTCACCGCTTTCCTCGCCAATGGTCCGGAAACGCTCGCGTATATGCTGCTCGGCATGGCGGGGCTGCGCAGCGGCTTCCTGACCGGTGCCTGGCCGCGCCGCCGCTACGCGGTGGTGGCGGCGCTCACGCTCGGCATCACGCTGCCCGTCTACGCCGCGGTCGCGTGGCGGACGATCGCGCACGCGTTCGATGCGCACGCCGTCGTCCTCGCCAGCTTCGTCCTCACGCCCCCGCTCCGCCCGCTAGGCGTCGCCGGCGATGCCGCGTTGTTGCTGCTGCTGTTTCGTGACGGGCCACTCACGCGCCGCCTCGCCGCCACCGGCCGTGTCGCGCTCAGCAACTATCTGGGGTGCAGCCTCGCCTTCACCGCGCTCTTCTACGGCTGGGGTGCGGGGCAGTTCGCGCGCTGGGATCGCGCCTCGCTGTACCTGCTGATCATCCCGGCATGGGCGCTGATGCTGCTGTGGCCGCGCTGGTGGCTGACCCGGTTCGGGTACGGCCCCGCGGAATGGTTGTGGCGATGGGCGACTCGCGGTCGCTGGGCACCGCTTCGTCGCACCAGTTGCGAGCGCGACGCAATTTAGCTTGCGATCCATTCGCAGTATCGGTACTCGGCGAACATCGGTAAGGAGCCCGTATGGTCGTCTGCGTTTGCAATGCGATTCGCGAGTGTCAGGTGCGGGAGGCGGCACGTGCCGGCGCCACCACTGCATGTCAGGCCTATCGCTGTCTCGGTCGTCAGGCCAAATGCGGACAATGCGTTTCGTTCGCACGAGAGATCATCGCGGACGAACGTGCGGCTGCATAACGTTCTCAACAGTTGACACCATAGTTTTCGGGCTTTCGCGCCTGCCCTGACCGATGTATTCGGCCTGCATTCCACTGGAGGCAGGCACGATGAAGGGTGACCCTAAAGTCATCGAATTTTTGAACGAGTCACTCAGGAACGAGCTGACCGCTATCAACCAATATTGGTTGCATTACCGGCTGTTCGATCACTGGGGCGTCTACAAGCTCGCCGAGTTCGAGCGTCACGAATCGATCGACGAGATGAAGCACGCCGATTGGCTGGCGGAGCGCATCCTGTTCCTCGACGGACTGCCCAACTTCCAGCTGCTCGGTCGCCTGCGCATCGGCGAGACCGTCGAGGAAATCCTCAAGGCCGATCTGGCGATGGAGATCGAGGCCGTCGCGCAGCTCAAGGCCGCGGTGTCCTATTGCGAGGAAGTGAAAGACTATGTCAGCCGCGAGCTGTTCGCGCGCATCCTCGCCAGCGAGGAAGAGCATGTCGACACGCTCGAGCGGCAGTTCGAGATGATCGAGCGGATGGGCATCCACAACTACATCCAGCTCAACTCGATCAGCGAGCATGACAAGCCCGAAAGCGGCGCCGCGCCGTACCTGAAGGGCTGAGCATCCGGCAGGCGGCGGACGGCACGTCCGCCCCTGCCGCGTTACACCGTCTTGCGCCCGAAGCCGCCGGGTCCGCGCGATAATGGCTGCGGATGCGGCACCGGGGCGGACACAGGCGTCGCCATCGGCGTCGAAACCGGCACCGGCGGCGCGCCTGCCCCGCCGTCGCGCTCCAGAAACGCCAATGTCTGCAACAGCACGGGACGGAGTGCGACCACATCCTCGATCGCGCCTTCCGGCGAATCGTGGTGTTCGATGCACAATCGCGCGTGATCCTCGATCTTCTCGGCCAGATCCGCCAGCGCGGTCGCGCCGAACTGCCGCGCCTCGCCTTTCAGCGTGTGCGCCGGGATCACCATCGCCACCGCATTGCCCTTGCGCATCGCTTCTTCCAGCGCGGACAACGACTTGATGCCATCCTCGCGGAAATAGCCGAGGATGCGCGCGAAGCCGGTTCCCAGCTCGGCACGGGCACGCGCCAGCGCTTGGCCGTCAACCAGATTGCTCGATTCCAACGACACCAACGTCTCCCGCTTCGGCTACCTTGGCGGAACGTAGCCGACGCCGGTAAACGCTTGGTAACCGGCTATTTGACGAACGGGTTCTTTGGCGCGCGCAGCATCAGGCGGACCGGCACAGCGCCAAACCCCAA
Organism: Sphingomonas phyllosphaerae 5.2; assembly: GCF_000419605.1. NCBI lineage: Bacteria > Pseudomonadati > Pseudomonadota > Alphaproteobacteria > Sphingomonadales > Sphingomonadaceae > Sphingomonas > Sphingomonas phyllosphaerae. The sequence continues at coordinate 3,283,470 of NZ_ATTI01000001.1, forward strand.
CTCGCGCCGGATGCCGTTGATAAGATAGCGTTGATAGCTCATCGGCAATTCATCGACGCGCGTCCCGAACAGCACGAAACCGGGCGGGCGCGTCTTGGCCTGCGTCAGGTAACGCAGCTTGATGCGCTTGCCGCCGGGCGCAGGCGGCGGATTGGCTTCGATTGCGCGCTCGAACCAGCGGTTTAGCTCGCCGGTCCCCACGCGCCGCGACCACGCCTCGCGGGTTTCGAACGCGGCGGCGATCAACTGGTCGATGCCCTTGCCGGTGGCGGCCGATACCGCCAGCAACGGCACGCCCTTCACCTGCGCCAACCCCTCGTCCAGCGCCTTCTTCACGCCGTTGAACAGCCCCGACGGGTTCTCCGCCACGTCCCATTTGTTGAGCGCGATCACCAGCGCGCGCCCCTCTTCCAGCACGCGGTCGGCGATGCGCAGATCCTGCGCCTCCAGCCCCAGCGTCGCATCGAGCAACAGCACGACCACCTCGGCGAAATCGACCGCGTGCAGCGCATCGGCGACCGACAACTTTTCCAGCTTGTCCTGCACTTTGGCGCGCTTGCGCATCCCCGCGGTGTCGATCAGCCGCACGTCGCGCGGGCCGCCGACCGAGCCGTGCCAGACCCAGTCGACCGAAATCGAATCGCGCGTGATCCCGGCTTCCGGGCCGGTGATCATCCGGTCCTCGCCCAGCATCCGATTGACCAGCGTCGACTTCCCCGCATTCGGGCGCCCGACGATCGCCAGCTTCAGCGGCGCGTCGAGTTCGTCGACATACGGCTCATTCTCTTCCTCGATCTGCAACGGCTCCAGATGCGGCAGCAGCGATTCGAACAGGTCGACCACACCTTCGCCATGCTCGGCGGAAAACGGCACCGGATCGCCGAAGCCAAGCGCCATCGCCTCGTACACGCCTGATTCCCCCGCGCGCCCTTCGGCCTTGTTCGCCAGCACGATCACGGGGGTATCGGCGCTACGCAGCCAGCGTGCGATCTCTTCGTCCAGCGGCACGATCCCGGCGCGCGAATCGATCACGAACAGCGCGACGTCGGCATCGTCGACCGCAGCCTGCGTCTGCTGGCGCATCCGGCCCGGCAGCGTCTCGGGATCCTCGTCCTCATAGCCCGCGGTGTCGACGACGCGGAACTCCAGCCCGAGCAGGTGTGCGTCGCCCTCGCGCCGATCACGTGTGACGCCGGGCCGGTCGTCGACCAGCGCCAGTCGCTTGCCGACCAGACGATTGAACAGCGTCGACTTGCCGACATTGGGACGGCCGACGATCGCGACGATGGGAAGACGGGACATACGCGTGACCTAATGATTTATCGGCGAAGGCGATAGTGTGCGTGTCGCCCGACCGCCGGACCGTGCCCCGTACGAGCGCACAGACGAAGCGAATGGAATAAAGCCGATCATCGCGCATGTGGCGATGCAAACCAGGGCGCATCAGGACGTCCTTGATTGCCTCGCTACACGCGCGATGCCATGTGAGTAGCACGTGTCGTCCGCCACGGGACGAACGGCGCGGGTGCCTCACCGCCAGGCGGTGATGACCCCTTTGCCGTCCAGCGTGTACAGCGTCTGGTTCGCCACCACCGGATTCAGCGAATATTCGTCGCCGGCCTCGATCGTCGTCTGCACGCTGCCGTCCACCGGCGACGCGCCTACCAGCTCGCCGCGCGAATTGGTCAGCCACAGCCGGTCGCCGGCCAGCACCGGCCCGAACCAGTTATAGGGGTCGCTGCGCTTTTCTTCGTTCTTGAACCCGCGCAGCTGGCTGATCCAGCGCAGTTTGCCATTCGCGCGCGACAGGCACACCAGCTTCGCGTCGTCGGTGACCAGGAAGATCCATTCGCCCGCCACCCACGGCGTGGAGATGCCGGCGAGGTTCTGTTCCCACATCCGCTGTCCGGTGGCGATCTCCAGCGCGACCATGCGCCCGCCCTGCCCGATCGAATAGACGCGCCCGTCCTCGATCACCGGATCGGCATCGATGTCGGCGAGGCTCGACACCGAGGTCGTGATCGAGGTGCGCGACAGCGCGTCCTGCCACAGCGTCCGCCCGTTCTCGTAGCGATAGGCGTTCAGCTCGCCGCTCGAAAAGCCGGCGACCACCGTGCCCGAGCTGGCGGCCGGTGCTGCGACCCCGAACACGCCCTGCGTCTCGAGACTCGCCGACTGCGTCCACACCACCTTGCCGTCGGCCTGGCCCAGCGCGAATATCTGGTTGTCCTGGCTCAGCACATAGACCTGCCCGTTGGCGACGGACGGCGCGCCGCGCAGCGGCCCGCCCGGCTTGGCGCGCCACACGACGCTGCCGTCCGCGGCGTTCACCGCGACGACATCGCCCAGCCCGTCGGTGGCATACAGCTTGCCCTCGTCATAACTGACGCCGCCGCCGAAACGCGCGGAACGGTTGTCGTCGTTCTCGGGCAGCGCGCGCGTCCACAGCTTCGCTCCGGTATCGGCCGCGAAGGCGTGCAGCGTCGCATCGACGTCGACCGCGAACAACTTGTTCTCGGCGATGACCGGCCCGGCGGCGAGCCGCGCGCGGTTGCTGCCGCCGTTGATCTGCGCGCTCCAGACCTTGGCCGGCTTCGGGGAGGCGAGGAGCAGGTTGCCCATCGACTTGGCCGCATTGCCGCCCGGCTGCGTCCAGGCGTCGTTCGCCACCGCGGTCGGCAGGGTGACGGGAACGTTCTCCAGCCCCTTGTCGACGGTCGCCTGATTCTCGGACATCAGGATGGGCACGCGTTGCCCGATGGTCGGCGTCTTCTTGGGAGAACCCTTGAAGATGCCGCAGCCGCTCAACCCCACCAGCGCGGCGAGCGCCAGGCCGGTCGCCACCCGTGTCGTCATCGCGTCGTCACACCTTCGTTCTGGGCCGGGGCGGTCGCGCCCGGCGCCTTGGGCGCCGCGGCAGGGGTGCCGGTCGCCTTGTCATCCAATACGCCCGCCATCTGAACGGCGCGTTGACGCAGCGAGCGCGGCACCTGCTCGTCGGCGGCGATCCGCGCGAAGACCTGTCCGGCCAGGTCGCGGCGGCCCTGTTGCAGGTATGCGGCCGCCATCAACTCGCCCGCGCTGCCCAGCCACGGATTGCCCGCGACTGCCAGCGGGCGCATCCGCTCGGCGACGACGTCGGGCTTCAGCGTGTCGAATTCGGCGCTGGTCTGGCGGATCAGCGCCAGGTCACGGAACGGCTGCGCCACCGACGCATCCTGTGCAATGCCGGCGAACTTGGCCGCGGCACCCTTCAAGTCGTTCTTCTGGAGGAGCACGTCGGCTTGCGTGAAGGTCGCGGCGACGCGGTATCCGACGCGACCCGACTGCGTCAGCGTCGCAAGCGGGGCCGCGGCCGCATTGGCGTCGTTGGAGGCTAGCGCATCATAGGCGGCCTGCAACTGCTCTCCTTCGCGTCCCGCCGCCTGCTCCTGGCGATGCTGCCAGAAAAGGTACGCACCGAACGCGGCCAGCGCCACGACGATCGCGACGATGATCGCGATGCCATAGCGGCGCCAGACGTGCATCGCCTGGTCGCGACGCAACTCGTCGTCGACCTCGCGCAGGAACGCTTCATTGTTTTGCGGCGTCAGGGCCACCTAATACTCCGGGCTATACGGAAAACGACCGGCGTGTAGCCGCTCGCCAGGGGAAACGGAAGGGCCGGCTATTCGCGCGGCGCGTACAGCTGCTCCGCGGTGGGAAACGCCCGCGTGCGGACCTCCTCGGCATATTGCTGCGCGCGCTCGGCGACGAAGCCGGCCATGTCGCCGTAGCGCTTCACGAAGCGCGGCGTCCGCTCGAACAAGCCCAGCATGTCCTCGGCGACCAGCACCTGCCCGTCGCAGCGCGCCGATGCCCCGATGCCGATCGTCGGGATCGCGATCGCGGTCGTGATCTCGACGGCGATCGGCTCCACGACGCCTTCGATCACCAGCGCGAACGCGCCTGCCGCCGCGATCGCATGCGCGTCGGCGACGATCTTCTGCGCTTCCTCGGGCGTGCGCCCCCTGGCACCATAGCCGCCCAGCACGTTCACCGCCTGCGGCGTGAGGCCGATATGTCCCACGACCGGAATGCCGCGCTCGACCAGGAACGCCACCGTCGGCGCCATCGCGACCCCGCCTTCCAGCTTCACCGCCGCCGCGCCGGTCTGCTTGAGCAGCATGGCAGCGTTCTCGAACGCCTGCGCAGGCGACGCCTCGTAGCTGCCGAACGGCATGTCGACCACCACGGTCGCATGATGGCTGCCGCGCACCACCGCCGCGCCGTGCGCCGCCATCATCTCCAGCGTCACCGGCACCGTCGAGGGCAGGCCGTAGATCACCTGCCCCAGGCTGTCGCCGACCAGCAGCATGTCGCAATGCGGGTCCATCAACTGCGCCATGCGCACGGTATAGGCGGTCAGCATCACCAGCGGCGCGGCGCTGCCCGCGGCGATCGCGGCCTTGCGTGCGCGAATCGCCGGAACGGTCAGCCGCTTCATCGGCGCGGATACCGGGGTGGCGCGGCTGGTGGCGGTGTCGATGGTGAAGGTCGTGGACATGGGCGCCGTGCTACGCCAGCGCGCTCAAACGATCCAGCCGCGTCGCCGCGCGAGATGCGCCAGGTGCAGCGCCAGCGCGCCGAACGCCAGGATCAGCAGCGGAAAGTACAGCACGTATGGCCCCTTGACGGCGATGATGTCGGTCATCGCGAACATCCATCCGAACTGGATCATGACCGCCACCAGCGACACCGTCAGCAGCGCGACCGCGTGTCGCGACCGCAGCAGCAGCGCCACCGCGCCGAGCAGCATCGTGCCCGTCGCGATCGCATAGTCGAGTCGATACCACAGCGGCAGGCGGTCGAAGAGCGCGCGGTCATAGTCGCTCGCCGCCGCCATCGCATCGGCACCTTGCGTCAGCTGCGTGAAACATGCCCAGCAGCCGAGCGCACCCCACAGCAGCAGCATTGCCACCACGATCCGATACCACCACGGCGCGCGACTTGCCCGATCCCTGTCCATCGCTCAGGTCGTAATCATGTCGACCGGCGGCGGCGACTGGTAATCCGCCATCCGCATCAACTCGTCCGTGCGCAGCAGCGTCACGTCCCTGCCGGCCAGCGCGATCAGCCCGTCCTGCCGCATGACCTGCAAGGTGCGATTAACGTGGACGCTCGTCAGCCCGAGCGTGTCGGCCAGCATCTCCTGCGTCAACGGCATCGGAAACGAGCGTTCGCTGGCGAGGCCGACGTCGAGCAACCGGTCGCGAAGCTCCAGCAACAGGTGCGCGAAGCGCTCGATCGCCGATTGCCGCCCAAGCCGCGCGGTCCCGTCGAGCAGGTGGTGGAGCGTCTGCATCGCATGCCGGCGCAAGGCCTCGTCGAACAGCGCGATGTCGGGCCCCCGGAGCCCGTCGAGGTCGATCAGGGTCACCGGCGTCAGCGCGACGATCGTCGCAGGATTGGGCAAGCGACGGTCGAGCACCATCAGGTCGCCGGGCACGAACAGGTGCTGGATCTGCCGCCGGCCGTCCGCGAAATGCCGGACGTACGCCGCCCACCCCGATCGCAACGCCGGTACGCCCGCCACCATTTCTCCATCATGCGCGATCTCGCGGCGCGAGCGGACGTTGCGCGCCAGGAAGCGCCGCGTCCGGATCCCGATCGTGTCGGCGAGGCCCGGGGAAAGCCGGTCGAGTCGCCGCCGCACCGGATCGCTGCCGTCGATCGTCACCGGTGACGGCGGATCGATGCCGGCGAACGGCCCGCGACGCTCGACCCGGATCATGGCCCCGGGCGCGGGCCACCCGCCTCGCTGCTGCTGTCGTGGTCGGCGGCTGCGGCCATCCTCGTTCTCCCGCTCGGGAGCCGGACGACGTAGCCGCTGTGAAACACATCCGGTTCCACGCGCTCGTGCCACATCGCCCCGATGCTACATACATCATAGCAGGCGAAGCGTCTGAGACCGAAGGTATAATTGCGGATTGTAACTCTTGGTCGGGGCGACAGGATTCGAACCTGCGACCCCCACACCCCCAGTGTGCATCTGCTAAACTCAAGATGATCTACAGTTGTCAGATCGGATACGTGAAGAGTCCTAAAAACCTTAGCAAATGCGAACGATTTCGCGTCACTTGCGCCCTGCCGTCACCCGCTGTCATAAGCGCGGTGGCGACTCCGTGGCGACTCAGGTGATACATGCCGACTCTAAAGTTAGGCCGTAAGGCACTGTCCAATCTGCCGACGATCACCCGTCCGACAATCTTCTACGATGCGGAGTTAAAAGGGTTTGGCTTGAAGGCCCTCCCGCCCAGCGGCCGACACGCCGCAGGCAGCCGCTCGTGGATCGTCGAATATCGCCCTGGGTCAGGCGGTCGGAACGTAGCCAAACGAAGAGTCGTGCTCGGCTCTCCGGAGACGCTATCGCCCGAGACCGCGCGTGAAGCTGCCAGGGTCATGCTTGCCAGGGTGCGCCTCGGCGAAGACCCTGCAGCAAGGCGCAAGGAGGCGCGCATCGCGCAGTCGATCGCCGAGCTGGAGCCTCTTTACAGCGCCGACACGAACCCGCTGCGAAAGCCCCGCACGGTCGTCCTGTATATGGCGCTGTGGAAAAATCATCTGATCCCTGCTTTCGGGCCGAGTAACGCGCGCGATCTGAAGGTCAGCGACGTGCTGCGCTTCCATCGCTCATTCGGCCAAAAGCATCCATCGACGGCGAACCGCACCATCATCCTATTGAGCCACTTCTTCAGATGGGCACAGCAGGCGCAGCATGTGGCAGAGAACCACAATCCCGCACGTGGTATACAGAAATTCAAGGAACGGGGTCGCGAGCGCTACCTGGCGTCGAATGAGCTGTCCCGTCTCGGAGCCGCGATCCGGCTTGCGGAAACCGAGGGCGTGCCTTGGCGCGCGGCGGACCCACTCCGCCCGAATGCTAAGCACACTCCAAAACGGCCTGAGGTGCGACTTACAAAAATCGATCGCGAGGCCGCCGCTGCCCTCCGGCTGCTAATTTTCACCGGCGCGCGCCTCCGCGAGATCCTCCATCTTCGCTGGAGAGAGGTGGATCTTGATCGAGGGCTGCTGCTCCTGTCCGACTCAAAGACCGGCAAGAAGACCATTGTTCTAGGTAGTCCCGCGATCGTCGTGCTGAGCGAGCTTAAGGCCGCTGCCATCGCGCTGGCTGCAACGGCGGGTAGTAGATCCACCGCACCGCTCAGCGAGTACGTGTTTCCCTCAATGGATGATCTCACACGCCCGAAGGCCGATTTAAAGCGCCCTTGGGCGACAGTTATTCGGGCGGCTGACCTGCCAGGCCTGAGGCTCCACGATCTTCGGCACAGCTTCGCTAGCGTCGGCGCCGGCGCGAGCATGGGCCTGCCGGTCATCGGAAAACTGCTCGGACACGCCGACGTGAAGACCACGGCTCGCTATGCGCACCTCGACTCGAGTCCTCTGCGCAGGGCGAGCGACGCGATCGGGGGCGCAATCGCCGTCGCGATGGGCGAGATGCCGCAAGCTGCTGCGGTGCCTCAAAAGGCTTGATCGATGAGCGCGGCTTGGCATGCGGTGCGTCTTGCTAAGACTTTCGTTGGCAGTTTTCCGCCATTTTCTGATTTTAGCTTTCGGCCCTCAACAATCCGTTGAGTTGAGGCTTCACTCAACAAAGTGTTGACAACTCACGAATCGTTGTACCGCAAGCAGAATCAGTGTATTCCTACGTCACCTTATCCGATTTGAGGTGACACGCCATGAGCGAGCGCTTGTTCGCGGACACACTTGAAACAGCAGCGATGCTGGGCCTTTCCGCCGGCCACTTACGCAATCTGCGAATCTATAACCCCGCAGAAGGACCACCCTTCATGCGGGTAGGCCGGCGGGTTCTCTATCCACTTACTGGTCCAAAGGGCCTTCGTGCTTGGGCAGAGCAGCGCGCCGTCGCTCGCTATCCAATCCTGACGACGGAGAACTAACAACCATGCCGACGAAACTGGAAACCGCGCGTCGCGCGGCTGATTACGCGCGCGCTGAAGAGGCGCGAGAGGAGCAGGTCGGGCGCGATCTTTCTAAGAAGAAGAGCGCCGCAGAGGCCGCTCTACTCGCGGCCGAGACCGAGACCCGCGACGCCGCACGCCGCAAGGCGACTGGCGAGACCGTGGAGGTGCCGCGGCATGACTTCACGGCGATGAAGCTCGAGGTCGAGGGCATCACGGAAGCATGCGCCACTCAGGACAGCGTGATCGCGAAGGCGCAGCGGGTCGTGGTCGGCGCTGAGCGCGACGTGAGGCAGGCTCTCCATGAGGGGAGCGTAGCGCTATACTCGGAAGCTCAGGACGCCTTTCAGGAGGCGGTCGATGCCTGCGTTCGTGCCGCAATCGACGCGGGCGGCGCTTACCAGGCGCACCACACGCGCTTTCCGACACCCGGCAAAACGACGCACCCATTTCCCAGCCTGGCAAAGGCTTATGGCCCAGCCGGCGAGTTCCTCGACATGCTGCGCCACTACCAGTGGCCGTTTCACCCCTACGACCTCCGACCGGCATCGTGCCCGAAGAACCCTGGCCAGAACTCTGGCCTCTTCCCTGGTCTCGGCGCTGCCGTTTCGGCCTACATCGCTGAGGTGGAGGCATGAGCCGCCTCACTCCACAGCAGCTCGCCAGCATTGCGCGAGCAGGGTCCGCGGAGCAGGCGATCGCGACCATTGCAGCGCTGCGCCCGGCATCCACTCAAGCACCTGCGCGCGTGCACGAGCCCGCCTCCCCTACCGCTCCGGCCGTCGCCGTGCCACCGGCCCGGGTGGGCGCGGGCAGCAAGCCGGACGGCGGCGACTTGGTCGCCCTCGCGAGATCGGTCGGACTTGCCGGGCTGACCGCTAAGGCCGCACCCCAGGCGTCGCCTCAACCTAAATCCAACGACGACGACGAAATCGTAGCGCTCGTTCGGTCCGCTGGTCTCGCTGGCTTCAAGCGTCAAAACGAGGAGGAGTCCAAGTGACCCTACTCGCCGCAGTTCACCTGCTCTCCATGCCCGATGTCGATCCTGCGACCGGGCTGCACCGGTACAATTACGATACCGGCAAACGTTCCGAACGCCGCGTCTTGCCCGGCGAAGTGTTCGAGTTCACCGATGACCGAGCCGAGCTTCAATGGCTGCGCGATCAGGAGGCTGTCCGCGATCCGACGCCGGCTGAAGTGGACGCCTACAATCTCGCGAGCGGCGTCCTGTGATGCTCCTCGTGGCGCTTCACCTCGTCTCTTTGCCCGACCGGAACATGCCGAAGCACGGCAGCGCTTTCGATCGTAGCGGGAGACCCGTCCAGATCTCGGATGCTGAGCCCGCACCCGCAGACGGCCTGGACTTCCGCCTCCATGCCGAGAAGCAGGTACGTCCCGGCGCCATCTTCGACTTGGTCGAAGGCGGCGCTGTGGAGGGGGCCCGGCTGATAGCCCTCGGTGCCGCGCGACTGCCGACTGCCGACGAAATCACTGCCCATGAGGCCGCGAGGTGAGGCCGGCAGGGAGCGACTGGTCGCGGGCCGCACGCGAACGCCGGCGCCACTTTAAGGCGGAAGGGCTCGCCCCAAAGTTAGCGGCGCAGATCGTCCGTGCGGAACGCCTTATGCGGCAGCGGCTCGCCGCAATTATCGGGAAGGCGACGGCGAATAAGGCCAGACTTGCCTACTTCGAAGGCGACCCACGACCGGTTAAAATGCTGCTCGACGACTGCCACCTCGACAATGAGCAGCGGTTAGCAATCGCGCCGCTCTGCTCAGGATATGCAGTCCACACCCATTAACAGAAAAGCCGGCGTCGAACGGTGGGGACCATCGACGCCGGCTTCCTGGATTACGTCCTAACAACCGTTTCCTTTATAGGATGATCCGGGCCTATGCACAAGGTGCTACGTCCCCATGCCAACTTTGCCTGACGAATTTGATACGCTGCTTGGCGCGTGCATGACTGCATCGCCGCATGATCAGCCGATCACGATCACCACGTTTTCTGACGTGCACGCGACCGCTCAGACGGTTGTCACTTCATCAGTTCGCAATTTCATCGGCGGCTTCTCATCGCGCACCGCAAAGAACAAGGCAGCACTTCCTCTCTTTAAGATGGCTCAGTTTGGCGACGCGGCGACCGATCGCGGAAGCTTGCGCCATGACGACAACATCGTTGCGATTAGCGGTATCGTCGCGGACTACGACGCGGGAGAAATCAGCATATCTGAGGCGGCCGCCATGGCGCGCGCCGCCGGCATCGCAGTTGCCTTCGTCGGATCTCCTTCCCACTCTGCCGCGAAGCCGCGCTGGCGAGCCGTCGCACCGCTGGCAGAACTCGTTAGTCCGGACGAGCATGCTCGCATGTGCGCCCGGCTCAACGGCGCCCTAGGGGGCGCCCTGGCGAGCGAAAGCTTCACCACTTCGCAGTCGTACTTTTACGGTCGCTTGGATGGGGCTCCTGAGCTGGAGGTCGCCATTGTCGACGGGCAGCCGCTCGACAGGGCTATAGATCTCGACGCGAAGGCGCTCGGCCGCGACGGGCGGCCATTCAACGGCTTTGCTGCCACCAGGGCCGCCGACGAGCAGCAGGAGCCATTTGAAGCCGCCCGCGCCGAGTCAGCGCTTGCGGCGATCCCCGCAACCAACGCCGACGATCCCGCAACCGGCGGCCGTGACCTTTGGCTCAACCTCGGCATGGCGCTGTTCCATGGCAGCTGCGGCTCGGATGAAGGCTTCGCGCTGTGGGACGCTTGGTCGAAGCGTGGCGCCAAATATGGTGGCGAGCGCGATCAGCGCCGCAAGTGGCGATCGTTTGGTCGAGCGGGTGCCAAACGCTCAATCGGCCTAGGTACGCTGTACCGAACAGCAGCCCAGTACGGGTGGGAGCCGCCAGAGACCGCGGCGCGAAAAGAGGCGATCGAGTCGGCGATCGCTGATCTAGACGATCTCGATCCACTCGCCGACCCCGCTGAAGCCCTGCTGCGCCCGAACCGTCTGCGATTCTTCAATCCTGCCGAGTGCGCCGCCGAGCCATCCCGCGGCTACATCGTGAAGGGGCTCATGGCACCCGGCGATGTCGGCTGCATCTACGGCGCGCCAGGCGCCGGCAAGTCGCTGATCAGCCCGCATATCGGCTACGCGGTCGCGCGCGGCGTACCCGCGTTTGGCATGCGAACGAAGCCGGGCCTCGTGCTCTACGTCGCGGCCGAAGACGCGCGCGGCATGAAAGATCGAGTGCGCGCGCTCCGCATCCGGCACGGAGATGCTGACGCGTTCCGGGTCGGCGAGGGCATCACGGACCTACTCACCACCGGCAGCGAGGATCTGGTCGAGCTGCGCAGGCACGTCCGCGAGCTGCAGCCATCGCTGATCTTCATTGATACGCTGGCGATGGCCTTCCCTGGCTTGGAAGAGAACTCCGCCGAAGGAATGGGTCGCGTGATGGCGGCCGCGCATTCGCTTACAAAGCCGAGCAACGCTGCAGTTGTCTTGGTTCACCACGACACGAAGGCTCAAACGCCTACGCCACGGGGCCACAGTCTGCTCAACGGCGCGCTCGACTTCGCCTTGCAGCTCTTCCCCAAGGATGAGTCCGGCGTCGTGCGCGGCCGCCTATCTAAGAACCGCAATGGCGCGTGCGATCGCGACATCGCCTTCCGCATCGACACCGAGCAGCTAGGCGTCGACGAAGACGGCGACCCGATAACCGCCGCCCTGGTTGCGGAGCTGACGCTCGGCGCAGCAGCTCAGCGTGTCAAGCTGTCGCCGAGCGAGGCAGCCGCGCGCCGCCACCTATCCGGGTTGCAGGTCGACACCAATGGCTCCGCATGTGAGCGCGAGTGGCGCGAAGCGTGCATCAACGGCCGCGCAGTGTCGGGCTCGGACAACGCAGATAGTCGCCGCCGGGTCGTAGATCGCGCCGTCGCAAGCCTCGTCCGAAAAGGCGCCGTAACCATACGAGACGGCCGAGTTTTTCCGGACAACGGCGCTTCGTACCAACACGATGATTTGGAGCCCTGACGTGTCAGGCGCTCGTCAGCATCGCACCTTATCCGGACAAGCCCGCAACGAAACCTGTTCGGCTAGGCATGCTGGATTTCCGCCGTTTGTGCCTAGCCGGACAACTCCGGACAATCTCCGGACAGCCCCTTTTTGTCCGGCCTTGCGCAGCTTCGCGAACCCGGACGGACTCGGACACACCCCTATAGGGGTGTCCGGCTGTCCGGATCGCAGTGCGGGACTTACTTACACCGGTGTAAATAGGCGTTTGCCTCGGGTGCATGACCCAACTCGCGATGTTTTCGGGCCTCAGCGAGTCCCGCATTCGGCATTCGGCACCCCCAAGGACCCGTTGCCAACCGCCCAGGGTGACCCGTCACCTTCCTGGTGACGCCCCCTTAGTCCCAGCCCGTCCCAGCCCGTTCTCAAAGGATAAGCCGACCCATGACCACGCTCCCCGAACCCTCCGCCCCGACCCTCTCGCAGATCTCCGGCATCATTGCCGCGCATCGTCAGCACCTCGCCCCCGTCGCGATGACGGCCATGGCGCAGCTCGGCGGGCAGAAGGCGAACCCACACGCGCCGGATGTCGCTCAGGTCCTCCCTGCCCTTCCATCCATGGCAAACGCGCTGATCGAAGCCAGCTACGGTGAGACCGTTCGCGCCGCTGCACTTCCCCTGCCCCTGCGTATCGAAATGCTCGGGCGCGTCGTGCGACTTATCATGGAGGCATACCAACCGTCGGCGCTACTGACGACCGCGACACTCGCCGCACTCGGCGGTGGCTTCTCGGCTGCGACCGCGGGAGGTCGCCACTAATGGCCCGCAACACCGATCGCAGCGTCAGCCTGGTTGTCCGGGCTCGCGACGACGCCACATCGACGTTTGAGCGTATCTCCGATGCTCTGGGGAAGGTGACCGGGGCGCAGGACGGCACTCGCGCCAGCGCTGCCGATCTCGCCGCAGCGCTGTCCACCGTCGACAAGAGCGCGTCGACCATCAACGCCGCGGCCGATCGCGCAGCTTCGGGCATGGAAAAGCTGGGTGGCCGGATCGCCGCGCAGCAGGACAAGCTAGACGAGCTGAAGCGTGAGGCCGCCGATGCAGCCCGAGCTCTGGCATCTCTCAACTCGCCGGACACCATCGTCGCAGCAGGCCGCGATCAGGCGCCCCGCCTTCAGCAAGTCGCCGAGGTGACGAAGCAGCAGGAGCGGTTGCGTCGTGAGATCGCCCGCACCACTGAAGCGCTGGCGGCCGAACAGGGAAAAATCGACGGCAGCCGGGCCGCGATGCAACAGCTCGGCTCGATCGCGAACGCTGCCGCGGAGGCGCAGGCGAAGCTTCGTGCCGAGATCGACCGTGCTACCGCCGCTGAGGAGCGGCAGGTATCGGCGCTGCAGCGAGTGGCAGAAGCCGCAGATCGGGCGCAGCGCGCCCAGGCAGCATTTGCCCCGCGGCCGGCAGCCACGACCCAGGGTGCCGGGTACGAGGCAGTCGCTGCCAACGACATGCGGCTCGATCGAGCCGCGGACGCGCTGCGGGCATCGCTGAACCCGGTTGCGGCTATCCAGACGCAGATCAACGCCAAGCTGCGCGAAGCCAACGAGTTGTTCAGGGCGGAGAAGATCTCGGCTGCCGAGCTGACGCAGCAGACTGCCCGACTGAATGCTGAGATGAAGCGCGCGACAGACGCCGGCAGCGGTAAGCAGTTCAGCGCATTCGGCCTTCAGCCATACCAGCTGACGAACCTCGGCTATCAGCTCAACGATATCGGTACGCAGCTCGCTTCCGGTACGAGCCTGACACAGACGCTTGGCCAACAGGCCGGTCAGATCATCCAGATCTTCCCTAGGGTCACCACCGGGATCATCGCCGCCTTCACGAACCCGGCGTTCCTTGGCGCCGCTGCCGTGGTCAGCGGCATCACCGCGGCTGTCATTCGGCTTCAGGCTGAGACCGAGCGACTGCGCGACTTCTCGGGTGTGCTGACGGCGAACGGCAACGGGCTGGCGTATCAGGCCGGCGACCTGGAGAAGATCACTCAGCGCGTGCGACAGGTTGGCATTGCCGCTGACGATGCTTCCGCCGCTCTGCGCGGGTTCGTGGCGGACGGGATTGCCGCCGACAAGTTGGAGCCGTTCCTGCGCACCTCGCGCGACTTGGCGGAGGTGATGGGCACCAAGCTGCCAGACGCGGCGAAGGTTCTCAGCGATGGGTTCAGCGGCGGCTACGATGCCGTGGTGAAGCTGGATGCGGCGACCCACGCCTACACGTCCGCTGAGCTGGATCGCATCCGAACGCTCTACGAAGCTGGCCGCGCGGATGAAGCACGTAGCGAGGCGTTTCGAGTCTTCAGCCAGCGCATGGATGCAGCCGCCGAGAAGATGCGCGGCCCGTGGGCGAATGCCACGCGGGAGCTGGGTGGCGCATTCCAGACGTTCTTCGACACGCTGTCGCACACGAAGCCGATCGAGGCTGTAAACGCGCTGCTGCTCGACGCAGCAACCGGTGTGACCCGTCTGCTCAACCTGATCGGTGGCGGTGCCATGAAGTCGCGCGTCGATATGCTGCGGGAGATCAGCGCGCTGTCGATCCGTATCCGCGAAGCGGAGCAGATCCAAGCGCGCGACCGGTCGCAGCCTCGCGCGCTTGGCATTCAACGCCTCCGCGATCAGCTGGCAGCCCTGAAGCGCGATTATGCGGCGGCTGTGCCTAAGCCCGACAGTGGCGACACGCTGGCATCCGGCGATACACCGGAGAAGAAGCGCGAGGCGGCGGCGTTGCGCGAGCTTTCGCTGCAGCAGCAGCTGGAGCGCGCTCGTGAGCGCCTAGACGTAGCAGAGGCGTCGCGATTGGCAGGATTGATCGCTGCGCAGGGCGTCGAAGGTGACATCCTGAAGGCGAAAACCGGGCAGCTGGCTGCCGAGAAGGAGCGCGCCACGCTCCAGCAGAAGGCGGATGCGGCAGCGAAGTCGGCGCGTGCCGATCGTGAGCGCGAGATCCAGCAGTTCAACGGTCGCGTTGTCGGCGCGGAAGGTGGAGCTGGCCGCAACCCGTTCTCGACGGCATCCGGGTTCGGGCAGTTTACGGAAGGAACCTGGCTGGAGCAGTTCCGAAAGGTGTTCCGTGATGAAGGTGACAAGCTGTCGCGTGACCAGATCCTGGCGCTGCGCGGCAACGCGTCGGTGGCGAAGGCCGTCATTGATAATTACGCCCGCGAGAATGCTCGTTTCTTAGAGTCGTTCGGTGCGAAGGTGACCGCCGGCAATCTGTACCTGTCGCACTTCCTCGGCGGGGCTGGTGCGAAGAAGGTATTGCAGGCGAACGGCAGTACCCCGGTCGATCGGCTGCTGGATAAGCAGGTACTCGCCGGAAACCGCGGCTATCTCTTCGATAAGGGCGCCGGACGGTACCGCACCGCGGACGAGCTGGAGAAGTTTATCGCCGGCCGTGTTGGCGACACCGGACAGGCGCAGAGCGCTGGGGTCGTCGAGATTGAAAAGCTGCTGGAGCAGTCGCGCCGGCGCCAGGACGAGTTCAACGAAGCTGTTGCCCGCGGCAATGCGGAACGTGAGCGTGGCAACGATGCCGTGATGATCCAGAACGACTTGATCGACACGGCGTTGATCGCGGCTCAGCGGGAAGCGACAATCACCAAAGCCTTGAGTGATCTACAAACTCGTGCGGCAGAGGCGAACAAAAATCTGCCCGCCGGCGAATCAGCGGTCACCGTGACGACTGAACAGATCGCCAGGACTCGCGAATTGGCGGCCGCGGAGTTCGACCTTCAGAACGCCCGTGCACTGGCACAGGCTCAGCAGAACGAGGTTGAGCGGCCAATGCGCGGGTTGGAGGCGGAGCAGCAGGCGCTCCGTGCACGAGTCGACCTGTTGCGGGATCTCGGCGACACCGCCGGCGCGAAGGCCGTCTCTGGGCAGCTGGACGAAGTGAATGCCAAGCTTCGCGAGTCGATCGAAGCCACGATCGCTTTCTATGAGGCGTTAGATCCGGAGACCGACCCGCTGCACCGGACGCGCGAGGAGATCGACGCGACGGTAACGGCGTTGCAGAACAGCCGTGATGAGGCAGCCGACTGGGGCACGATCCTCGGTGAGAGTGCGCGGAATGTGGCCAGCTCCCTGGCTAACGATCTTGAGGGAGCACTCGACGGCTTCGCGCAACGCATCGCGGATGGGGCAAACGCCTTCCGCGCGTTGAAGCTGTCGTTCCTGGATTTCGCCTCCAGCTTCCTGCGCACGATCGCGCAGCTGATCCAGCAGCAGATCGCGTTCAATATCGTTCGCGGTCTGCTTTCGGCGGTGGGCATGGGCGCCAGTTCGGCGGCCTCTGCTGGTGGATCGTGGTTCTCGCAGACGGTGGGCGCCGGCTTCACTGTGGCGCACACCGGCGGCGTGATTGGAAGTTCAGTCCTTCCGAACAGGCAGGGCGATATGTCGTGGTTGCAGACGGCAGCGCGCTATCACACCGGCGGCATCGCGGGGCTAAAGCCGAACGAGGTGCCGGCAATCCTGGAGCGGGGCGAAGAGGTTCTGACGAGGGCGGACGCACGTCACCGCGATAACGGTGGTGGGACTGCCGTGACGGTGCCAGCACCGAAGATCGTCAACCTGTTTGATGCTGAATCCGCTGCTCAGGAGCTGCTTAATACGCGAGCTGGCGAGAAGGCCGTACTCAACATCATCAGCACGAACCCTCGAGCTTTGAGGAGTCTGCTCGGCGGGTAACGATGTAGCCCGGCGACCTGAGTAGGGTCGCCGGGCTCTCATCCTAGCAGCGCATCGTAATCATCCGGCTTGCGGCCGACGCTTAACAGCGCGGCCCATTCGTCCTCTCCTACCTGCTCTGCCTGCCAGCGCTGGACCTCGGTTGAGATCCAAAAGCGCTTGTTGGGGATGTCCTTGTACGGCCGCGACTTAGGGAACTGCCCCTGGCTGACCCGGCGGTAGATTTCGGTCTTGGACAGACCCGTCACCTCAATGACGCGCGGCAGCCTCCACAATTCAGCGCTCATAAGCCAACTCCGGTTCGGCCGCCCAAGCGGCAAGCACCGCATCCAACCATGGGCGCGGAAAGCCCTTGGCGTTTGCCGTCAAACTGATCGGCTTCGGCAGCGAGCCTTCCGCTACGAGGCGATAGAACGTTGATCTTGACACTCCCATGTAAGCCGAGGCGTCACGCTGGCGCAGTATGGGACCTGTCACAGGGAGACCGTGCCAAGGCACCTTACCCCGACACGGGACTCGCACTTTCTCGGACATACTTAAGACCTCTAGAAGCATGCCGGGATTCTGCCACGCCTCCGAAGGCGAAATCAACAGAGTTGTTCGAATCACCAAACTATTGGGTAATCAACAAACATGCCACACGCGTGAAGAAACCGATCTGAATAGGAGTCAACTGCCCTACCTCCTTAACTGCAGAGGTTAGCAGCAAGGGATTGCCGTCTTCACGCATCTGCAAAACCATCATATCAGCACGTGCACGCCCTACTGCGCAGAGATCGCTATAGTCGAGCGCCTCTTTGTCTACCTTGCTCATTATCGCCTCCATTGTATTAACCACGATTGGAGTTACTCGGACTCAATCGGACGAGTCAACCATAGTTTTTACCGCCCTCAGGCGCGGCAATGTTGTCACGATTTGCGTGACTATTCTACTATATGTTGGCGACTGCAAATGATCATCTACACTTTGCACTTCCAATTGGCTCATGCACTGCCGCGGATGCTGCACTGACCCGCCTCTACAGCGGCGTGCCCGGCGCCACCCCTTTGCTAAATCGAACGCTCTTCCAAGTAACCCGGATGACTGGCGGCCGTCCGACTTTCACGGAGGACGGCACGAACCGCATCGTGTTTCCTTCTGCGTCGATCGCTCCGGCAGTGACCGGGGCAAATCTCACCAATACCCTGCAATCCACCCCAAGCTACAATGCGTGGGGTTGGGAGGTGGAGACCGTCACCGACGCGCTTAAGGTGCAGTTCCGGCTGGTCGGCAATACGGTCAGCGGCGTCCGAATGACGGTCGACGGCAAGTACGTGTCGAAGGCTGCACTGAACTATGCCAGCAACAACAGTCAGAACTATGCGACGTTGGTTTTCCCAGACCGCCGGCCACGAGTCATCCGCCTGGAAGGTGCAGGCGGTTCTGGGCAACTCGTCAGCCTTGCCGTAGCACCCACGGCAAATTGCGCACGCAGCGAGGGCCCGCTTGATCGCGTTCTGGCGCTATGTACCGGCGACAGCTATTCGGAAGGCGCCGGCGCCTCGATCCCTGGCATGTTCGCGTGGACCAAAGCGCTGGGTCGGCGGATGGGCTGGTCGGACACCCGGGTGGTCGCGGTTGGCCAGACTGGCTACATTTCGAATGGCGGCGGGAACCCGCAAAACGATCCGTCAGCAGGTCGCCGATTGGCCGGTGGTCAACGTCGACATCAACATGTCTGATGTCGATATTGTATGTGTCGCAGGTGGCTTCAACGACTATGCGCAGGCTAACGTCCTGACGCTTCTGCAGGCGGAGGTCGTCGCCACGATCCAGGCGATCCGCGCGATGTGCCTAAATGCTATGATCGTGGTTTTTGGAAGCCACGTTGGCGCACGCGGTCCCGACACGCAGACACTTAACGTTGAGGCCTTGATTCAAGCGGGCTTTGCGCAGGCGGGTGATCAGCGCGCTTACTATGTTCCCCTCGCAGCTGACGCTTCGCCGTGGACGTTTGGCACTGGCTATGTAGGCGCGACCAACAACAGCGGAAATTCCGATGTAGCAATCGCCGCTGACCGCATCCACCCCAGCGATCTCGGTCATTCGATCTACGGGGTGCGTGCCACCAACGGTGTCAGGTCAATCCTGTCTGGGGTTGGCTGATCGTCGTCCTCGATTGCGGGTGCGGCACCGGCGGCTGAGAAGCTGACCGCTAGTGAGCGGGCCGCGTTCGCTATCTTCACGGCGCTTGAAGCGGCCAGGGGCGTAACTGAGCACGCATGGCTGAAGGGATGTAACAAGTCCCGCACCGTGTCTGCAGCCCACAACCTCGAAAGCCGCAGAAAGAAAACAATCCGCGCTTTCCAAAACTGGCGTAGAAGAGGGTCGTCATCATGGGTGCGTCGAGGGGCAGCGTTGGTAGCGCACTGACGAAGACGATTGCGACTAAGGCGGTCAGACCATTCCCTCAGCAGCAAACATTGGATGTGAGACTTGCACCGGGCCCAGGTGCTTCTCACGTCCGGTCCTTCGTGAGAATCGGGTTAGGAGTGCTTCTGAAGCGTATGGATCAGAGCGCTTCGCAACCGGAAGCGTTTACATTGGCAATAATCATGCATTCCGTGAAAACCTTACACGCGTAGCGCGAGGAGCGCGCTTAGAGGCAGCACCCTAGTAGTGAGCCCCGACAGTCCCGCCTCGATCTGTGTTCGCCCAGACCGTGACCGCAGCCCTCTCCAGACCCGGTCAGTGTGGAGGGGCGAGCAGCGCAGCCGGTACACGCAGTCACTTATCGCGCCGGTTCCTGTCTCCACGCGGGCGATCTTATCCGGAATGCTGCGGCCTACGCGCGCGATGAGGATGTCGCCGGGTCGAGCGGTACGTCGATCGTCGGTTGTGACGTGGTCGGTCCCGAGCTGCACCACGCCATTCCGGGCCGCCGCAAAGCCGTCGAGGTGGAAAGCGCGTTCGCGACGTGCGTCGGGCGTGCTCAAGCTCCCCCTAACAATCTCAACTTCGAGGTCCTGCAGTGGTGCTAGCGCCGGATCATCCAGACCAGGAGCGGCGGCGCGCGTGAACCAAGGATCGGCGGATCGTCTAGCTTCTTCCAGCCGATTTAGCACCACCATGACAGTTCGTGCCTCGGTGCCGGGGAACGTCCGTTCGGGCAGGGTCGCGATGGATCGCAGTGAGGCTTCGGCCGTAATCAGCGCGCGGTTGCGCCCGGCGAGCCGGCTCGTCACGAGAGTTTCGGGGAGGATTGCGGCAACGACGCCACCGGCTCGCACTGCCCGCAGCGCGTGCAATGTGAAGATGGTAGCGCGGCAACGGATCCGCTGCCTCATCTCGAGCGCAGGGCTTGGGCCGCGCGCGCCCAC
This sequence comes from Sphingomonas phyllosphaerae 5.2, assembly GCF_000419605.1. NCBI lineage: Bacteria > Pseudomonadati > Pseudomonadota > Alphaproteobacteria > Sphingomonadales > Sphingomonadaceae > Sphingomonas > Sphingomonas phyllosphaerae. The sequence continues at coordinate 3,303,561 of NZ_ATTI01000001.1, forward strand.
GTCTGCATCCGTGCCGGCACCGCCAATTGCCAGCATGCGACCATAGGGCGGGTTTAGCACCGCCAGGTCGAATGAGCCGGGCACGATGTCGGCAGCGAAGGCGTCGTTGTGAAGCAAATCGCGTCGAAAGTGACGATGCTCATCGGCCCATAAACCGAGGGCAGGCCCGGCTGCGGGGTCAATGTCCACTGTGGTGAGGCGCAGCGTCGCGCCCCAGCGGTCGACTGCGGCGCGGGAGAGGGCGCCGCGCCCGCAGCCGAGGTCGATGGCGCTCGCGGGCGCGCCCTCCACCATACCGACCAGTGCTTGGGCGACCGTTGGAGGCGTGTAAAATTGGCCGAAGCTGCGCGCCATCGTGGTTATGGTCACCTCCTAACAAACAACCGCAACCCTGCCTCGACTATGCAAGAGGTACCATCCGCCGATCGACAGTTCGTCCTGCATCGGTACCGGCTTGGCGATTACCGCTCGCTTAGACGTTCAGGAACTCGCTGACGGCGTAGACCAAGCATTTGGACGCGCCCCGCGTCCGCCCCGCTTTCCTCCGGGCGTGGTCGTAGACGATCTCCGATCGCTCGTTGTTAGCGATCGCAAAAAGGACCGCGCCAAGCGCGTGCGGCTTGGTACCGATCAAACCAAGGCGCAACAGGTCGTCCGGGGCGAGCCGGGCAACTTCCTCGAGCTCCCGGTGCAGGCTGAACGGGCAGTTCGACTTGGCGTACCGAATATTGCGAATGCTTGCCTTATCCTGTTCCAGCCCGTCTGCGTTCAGCACCAGCGCGTCTAGCGTGTAGTGGGGCACGAAACCTGGAGCGCCGATGATCGGGAAAACCTTGTCTTTCGATGGATCAACCTCGTTCAGCATGTGCTTGAATCTGGCACCCTCAAAGCCAAGCAGCGGCACAAAGCAGGCATCTTCGCGGCGCCGGTCGGCTAGCTTCGCGAAAAGCGGAATAGGCCTGATGCCTTCAATGCGCTCGCTGAGGTCGTAGATGACGCCGCTGCCTGATTGCGCGGACGCGCTGTAGGATCCCGGCTCGAGATAGAGGACGTTGAACGGCACGCCGGCCTCGGCACATACGCGCACGAGTGGCGCCCAAAGCGAGTGACCAAGTCCCGTCATGTCGATATGGATTGGCTTGGGGAGAGCGGCGACGAAGGCTTCTATAGCGGTTCGCGATCGCAGCCCAATGTCTGTATGCCCAATCAGGTCAGTCTCGAGCTTGCCAGACGTGCGCTCGGCTAGCTGCACGAAGCGCGTGGCCGTGAACCGCGCAGCAAGCCAGCCTGCTACCGCGCTGCGCGGTTCGTCAGTCACAGAAAACAGGTAACTGCCGCCGTAAGGAAGCTGGACGTCCCCGGCTGAGTCGTGCTCCGTGGTGAAGAGCGCGCCTGGTGCGCTACCGGTCGCCATAGAAACTTTCGAAGAGGCGGAGTTGGTCAGGAAGGGGGGCGTCCGCGTCCGTCTCCAGCCTAGCGATCTCGCGAATAGTGCGCTTTGGGTCTTGCATCAGGCGCAGGATCTGGTTGGGCGACAACTCCATCTTGCGCATGTCGCGGTGGCTGAAACCGAAGAAAGCGGCGAAGATGGGGTGCACAGCGTAGTCGTAAGACTTCAGGTCAAGGTCCGTTCGTTGGCTTGATACGCGCCGCACCAAAGCGAGGTGCATGACCGCAGCGCGCAGCAGGGGTTCGATCTCGTCGGCAGGCTCGTTCGGCGGAAGGGTAAAGCGAGTCACCTCCGGCCTACGGCCCTGAGGACTCTGGGCGAGCATTTCGAACAATCTGCCTAGCGATAGCACTAGGCGGGTTAGCTGCGCGCCATGTACACCGAGCCCTTCGAGATCCTTTATGTTCTTTTGTCCCACAGAAATGGCGGCGCGGGTTTGGACGAGGGGGTCGATCGGCTCGCCGTCAGCGGGCTGGCCATCGAGACGCTGCAGACGCAGGGCTTCGCCGACGAGCTGCAGCAGGTAGCGTATGTTGTTGCCAGCAAGTAGTGTGAACGTTCGCCAACCAGCATAATATTTTCGTACGCCCGGGACGCTTCCCCGAAGCGTGAAGAGGAGGGGCACTCGATAGTTGTGAAGGCGGTTCTGCCAGGTTTCAGGCTGTTCTGCGCGCTCCTGAACGACTCTGGCGATACTTATCCTCTTAGCGCGAGCCCAATACGCTATCAGTGCAACCTCGAGCGAACTGACATCCTCCAGCGGCGTTAGCAGGTCAGGATCACTTCTTGCGATCGCTTCACGCGCCGCTTTGGCGACTTGGTTGACGCCAAGGAGAACCGCCTCGTCTTCCACGCTGAGCGCTGGCAACATGGTTTCGAGGTAGAGGCTCTCCGGGTAGCGTTCAGCTATTCGAAGCCTGCAAACCTCTGCTGCAAAGCTGGCGAACTGGTCTCCATCGAGCCGCTCCTCAATGTTGATCCGCTCGTAATCGGCAGGACTCTGCAGTTGCTCGTCGGGATTGAGGGTGTGCCGGCGTCTCCAGCCCTGCTCGCGCACCCCAATCTTGAAGGTGTAGCCGGGGCCGCAATGCTTGACGAGCGTATTGACGACTGCCTGTTGATCGTCGCGCAGGTTCTCAAATTCGTCGATGATAAAGAAGAGGCGCTTGCCTTTGAACCGCGGCAAATTAAGCACGGCGTTGCACAGATGCTCGAGGGCGACGCCTTGCATGGACATCGGCGGAAGATTGGTCGGGTCTATATTGTTGACCCAGCCCTCAAAGCGCCTGAGGCCCTGTTGGATCGAAGCGGAAAGCTCTTCCGCCGTCGTAGCTGGCTGGCAGAACAGCGACTCCGCAGTGTTGGCGCAAAGCTCCGGCGGAAGCGATACCCCGCTAGGAACGGCTTTGCCGAACCATTCTAAAAAGTCGGCCACACGACCACACAGCACTAGATTCAGATAATGAGCGAATAGCTTCTGCCATTGCCGCTCGGGTAGCTCGTCTCCTTGGAAGGCCCGGACGCTGTTGGTGTCGGCCTTGTAGTAGAAGCCGTAGTATGGCCATTCGCCCGCTCTTGTCGGGTCGTTGCCGTCACGCGCAAGGCGCCCCTCGAAGGAGAGGCACTGGAGGACAGTAGTCTTACCCGTGCCCCTTCCGCCCTCCAGCAGGCAGGGGCGATCCGTCTCCAACTCTGGAAAATAGCTGGGCTGGCTGAAAAGTCGAAAGATGGCGTCCTTAAGCCACTCGGCCCGGTAAATACCGAAAAGCTCGGCGAGGTCTCTTCTTTCGCTTGCATCACTCATGCGCGCCTCACCAGCGGAGTCCAACCTTTGCTATTGGAGAAGAACAGCGGGAGGTTGGCGTCCGGCATCGAATCTTGCATGGCGATGCCGAGGCCCAATCGATGAAACCCGCGCCAGTCACTTTCTCCGCCATCTATACCCGTGTAGCCGAGCACCCTTCCAACCCTCCGGGCAAGCCTAGCGCCCTCCATCGCAGATCCTTGAGGCCACATTGCTGAGCGCAGAGTAGCGAAGTTGTGGTCAAATGGTATCACGTTCCCTGAGGCGAGCGCGACGCTGGGTGCTTGCAGACGGAGGCGCCGCCGTCCGTATGCTGTGGCGAATACGTTGCAGTACGAAGCACCGAACCGCGCCGATACGGAAGCGAACGACGCAGTGCCACTAGGAAGGTGGTGGACCCTGCGCCAGGTTTTCAGGAATTGCTCGCCAGAGCCGACGAAGTCGTCGACGAACATAACCGGGCCTACCAAGCCGTCTACGATCCGTGCGAGTGCGTCGACGGGTTGCATGAGTCGCTTCTCGTCGATGCCAAGCAGCTGACGTGCCTTGCGAGCGAACCCCCAGCCGCTGTCGGACGGGTTCGGCCGCTCACCCATCACCGGAACCACCGCGACTGTGTCGACGAAGCGTTGCCAAGCCTCTCGCCGAGCCTGAGGCGAAGGGGCCGCGGGAACGACGACGTTGGACAAAGTGTGGAAGGCTGACAGGAACAGCTGGTCAACTAGCTCGTGAGAGAAGTAGGTGAAGCGGCTAAGCATATGCACGGCGAGAGGCCGGTCGCTCTTGTCGAAGTTGTCAAGCCACCCCCGGTATTCGACGGCGCGCCGCGGCCAGACATGGAGGTCGACCAGGCGTTCACATGCCTCAAGCACCTGAGTTTCGTCCGCCATCAACTCTGAAGCCATGGTCATGGCATACCGGTCTGGTCGCTCGGCACAAGCCCCACGCGAGTTTGATCCTCGACGTCGACTGGCACGTCGATCGAGCGCCAATCGATCATCACCTGAAGTGGCTCGACCGACGCCGAGGCAAAGCTAGTCCATGCTACTCTGCCCCGGCGCACTATCACTTCGGGCTTAGGACACTAACCGGTGTCAGCGTCGGTGCTGTCGGAGACGCGGGCACAGCGGCTACCATCGCAGCGGCGGCACCTACCACCAACGGCTCGGGACCAGCCCCTGCCATCGCGAGCGGAACGTCCTCGTCAAGAAAACCCTTTACCACAGTGCCCGCAGGAACCGTCGCGCTAGTACCGGTTACGAAGAAGCCGGCTACCGGCAGAAGTACGGCAGCGCCAACGACGCCTGCGGTTCCTGCCGTGCCCTTGTCGTCGAAAGCCCCTGACAGCCTGATCTGCCGGCCGTTGACGGTGACGTAGAGAACGCGAGCACCAAGGTGCCCGGATTTACCCCACATGCCCTTGTTCTTGACGTCGGTGATCTCGCCAATTGCTGGACTTCCCACAGGGATTACCGTGACGCCTTGAACGATGACAGGCTCGGCGGTCTCCAGGTGAACACGCTGGCCGACGCGCAGCTTCTTGCCCTTCGTCGTCAACTCCTCGGAGAGCTTCAGAGGCACTTCCATGCCCGTGCGCAGCACGGCCGAATTGGTGATCGGCGCTGCTATCGGAGCGGTTGCCATCTGCGCGGTGACCGGCACGGCCAACAGCAGCGCGCCCGCAAGCGCGCCAACCTTCTTGATCATTCTGAACCCCCACATCAGCGAGTCCCCCGACTCGCTTCCTCGACCATGGCGCGTTCCCATCACGGCGCAACAAGCTAATGCAGATTGTAAAAAATGACGGCACAAGAGTGTTCCTTCGACAAGAACGTCCGCAGGTCCGATCACCGACGCGGGGACCTGCGACCTTTCATCCTGTTGATCTGATTGCCGCTCTTCATCTACGGGCACGCCGCCTCCATCTCGGAGGCGGGGGATAACAATGAAGGCATACGTTGCTGCGGCTCTGGCCGCGGTGTTGTCGTGCGCGACGACGCCTGCTGCTGCGCAGATCACGCTTGAAGGAAATGGCGCCCGTGCTGACGGCGAATGGGGCGGTGAGCTGGGGATCGGCTATGGCGTTGGCGCCGCTGGCTTCAAGGTTACGCCGATTGTCGGTGCCTTTGTCTACGCTGGCGATAACGACCGCTACTACGAGGACAACAATGGCGGGAACCCGCGCTGTCGGGATGGCGACACCGGACGGTATGCGAAGAGCAGCTATTGCGACAACACCGCGGTCAACATCTATGGCAAGGTTGAAGCGACGTACTCGATTCCGCTGATCGCAACGATTGGCGCTGGCGTCCGCTTCAGCGAGCGCGACACCACGCCGTACGGCACCGTCGCATTGCCAATCACGCCTGGGCTGAAGGTCAAAGGTAACATCGGCGATGGCTATTACGCGGTCGGTCTTCGGCTGGGCTTGTAACGAAATAGGGGCGGAACGATGAAGGTGGGATTGATGCTCGGCTGTGTCGCGCTGGTGGCAACAGGCTGTTTGAGCGAGCAGGCAGATGCGAAGCGTCGCTACGCTTTTTCGAGCGGGAAGAGCCGATCAGGTCGGGTCCGGGGCTATTCGGCATACGGCACACGCGGAACCACCGACGGGCGATGCCCGTGCAATGGTGGGGACGTCTGCGTCGGACCTCGTGGTGGCCGCTATTGCATCACTAGCGGCGGCAACAAGCGTTACGGCGTCTGAGTTATCCGGGCGCAGCGCTTATCAACCTGGCGTCGCCTTCGCGTTCACCGGAATAGGCTGTTGAGATAGGCGGCAAGCCGAACGCCGCCTTTTTCAAGCTGCAGCTCCATCCGCGGCGTGTTCTCGTAAACGTACCGGTAGCTCAGCGCCGTTTCACCAGCCGGCGGGTAGACCTGATCCCGCGCGTTCACACTGTCGGCCATCCAAACCTTCGGGTCAGCAGACGACCATGCCCTGAGATCGGCCGGCGAGATGCGCGCATTCAGCCACGACGCCATCTCGGAAAAAGACAGCTGCTCGTCGTCCACCAGCAGCGAGTCCCAAACACTGTGCAGGTTCGTCGGCTTGCCGAACCACGTCACCTTCAACTCGTTGCCGCCGCGATCTGCGCCATTGCCGTTGTTGAGCGGCTGAGCGAGATCGCCGCAGATGTGGATGATGAAGCGCAGCGCGACCCGCTTGTCTGCTAGCGATGCCTTACGATCGCGCAGCGTAGCGCTGAAACGGTCCAGTGCGGTGATCGCGTCGCCCTCCGCCGGGGCGCCTACTTGATCATAGGTCTTTCCGCCCGGGAGCGTCACATAGTGCCAAGCGCTCGCCGTCTTCTGCCAGAAGGGCGCTGGATCGGACTTCATGAAGTCGGGCCAGTTCGAGGCCTCTGCCATCGTCTCGGCGCCGAGGATCCGCTTCACAGCGGTGCGAGCTGCACCCGTCAGGTGGGCGTCGGCGATCTGCCCTACGACCCGATGACCGGTCTTGCCCCAGGCGAACGCGGGGGTAGGAACCAGAGCTAGTGCAGCGGCAGCAACAAGGATACGCATGGCACTCTCTCTGCCGGCTTAAGGTGGCGTTTTCGTGTCGCATAGTTCGGCGTTGTCGGCTCAAACGTCTGAAATAAGGCCGCAGATGAGCATATCGGGAGACACGCGGGATGTCCCGCGTCCGCATTAAGCTAGAGGGACCGGACCCACCCGTAGGCGCCAAGTGCCCATTCGACTACTGAGGTTCAATCAATAGCTCGCTGGCGGCACCACATCTAAACGCACATCTTCCAGTTTCCAAATCAAGCGTTGCATCACTAAAGATGCGCCTGAGCGAAGCATTCGTTAGCACCCGACCTGTAGCAGTTAACATCGCGGATTGCGCAGCAGTAAGAATAGTGGATAGGTCATTCACAAGATAGCGTCGACCACTTCGCGTGCGTAGGTAATCGGCGGCACTCGGCGGTAGCGCGTTCGCGATAGCTTCACAACTCGCCCTCGAACGTAGCAAGCGGTCATGTTTGATGACAAGGGCGCGGTTACCAAGGGGCCGGTGATGAACTCCGCGGGCGTTAACACCGCCTTTGAGATCCAGGGAGCGGACCCATACAATTCCTTCTGCTGCCCACGACGTAAGCTCGATAAGCGTCTGCTTTTCCAAAACGGCATAGGCGTACTCTGGCGCAGTGCATCCGTGCGCGATTGCGGCTGCAGCACAGATTAGAACCGCGTGCCCTCGTCCTCCTACGGTCCGATGGCGAATGTCGGCCCCGCAAGTGGCGCATCGTAGGAGGTTAGCGAAGATGTTGCCCTTCGCGGCGTTGCCACCTCGACGGCGTGTGCTTGATAGTGCCCACACACGTAAGAACGCCTCCGGTTCAATGATGCGCGGGAAGTAGCCTTCTAGAACCCCAATCGGGGTGCGGCACTCCGCGTTGCGCTCGTAGTTAGATACGTAAAGGGGCAGGATTCCAGTCACACGGCGGTTGTTAAGGATTGTGAATACCGCTGCCCGAGTCCAGGGTTTATCCACCCTCCAGCGCGGGACATCTTCGTGGTTTAATGTATTCGCGATGATTTCAGGTGTAGCCCCCGCCTCGGCGAGGCCAAAGATGTGTCGCAAAACCTCTACACGGTCGATAATAGGGAGAATCCTGCCCTTTTGGACCGAGAGCCAATCGGGCACTCTATCACTCATGACGGTAGTACGTGCAAAGTCGCGTTTGCGTACCCAGGCTTCACGAGCCCGCAGGGACTTGATCGCGCTCTCTTCATTCGCACGGATGAAGACAATGAGGGCATAGATCAACCCGAGTGGATCATCTGCCAGGCTTTTCTCTGAATAGAGCCGGTTGTCTGCTAACGACACTACGTTGATCCCAGCGATCACTAAATTCGTTAGGATCGCTTGTGCGCGAATGATGTTGTCACGGCTGAGCCGGTCTAGGCTCTCGATTAACAAGAAGCTGCCTTCGGCAATCCGTCCGACGCGCACCGCTTCTAGAAAAGAGGCCAACTCTCCATGCGCGGCGTTACGGCCGCGAAAGCCCGATACGCCTAAATCCCGGAACGTAAGCGCATCATCTAGTTGCAACCCATGCCGGTCAGCATACGCCTTTGCCAACGATGATTGCCTAGCCAGGCTGTCTCCACTTGCCTGGGATGAACTGCTGAAACGCTGATATGAGTACGCCTGAACCTGCGCAAAATCAAAGCGCTCACTCACTTCCGCTCTCCGCCAGTGCGTATTATTTGGAACAGCCGGCACTGCAATCGTGAGCGATATACAACATAATGGAGACGCGTGGAGTCTAATATTGCCGCGGCCGCGATCGGCATACATTAACTATCCGGGACTATCCTATATTCGGGGAAGTTATAACCTTAAAACATTTTCTTGCTGCTGATGGGCGGGTGGCGCGACCATCCGCGCCGACCTTTGGCAACTGTACTATCAATGATGGACGTTAGGCTCGCTCCTGGCCGGATGCTTCTGCTTCCAGAAGACGTCCGAACACCGGATGGGCTTGGACGCGCCGGGCATTCGCCAGCCCTGCCTCGCTGTCGTGGCTGAGCCTATTGGCTTCGGCAATGTGGTAGAAGGCGACCACGTCATCGATACGCACAAACCTGGCGCCTGCCGCGACAAGGCGCACGTAGAAGTCCCAGTCATTGCAGTTATGGTATGTAGGATCGAAGCCAGCGACGGAGAGAGCCGCCGAGCGTCGGACAATCGACCAGCTAGGCCCTACGGCGCCAGTGATCGCTAGAGCCGACAAGACATCACCGCCGCTCCATCCGCATTCAGGCTCACCCGAGGAGCCACAAGGCCAGATCCGGCGGAACTGACCCACCACAACGTCGGCCTTCGATGCAGGCGCTAGCATGGCTTTGGCTGCACCCGGCAACCACACGTCGTCGCTGTCGAGAAAGGCAACCCAGTCTCCACGCGTGAGCGCCAGTCCAGCGTTCCTGGCGGCTGAGGCGCCGACGTTTCGAGGCAGCAAGAGGGCCTTTACGGAGGCGTGACGATCCTCCAGCGCACGCACGATCTTGGCGGTTTGATCAGACGAACCATCATCTACCAGAATGATCCGAGCTGCGGCAGGGACTTGGCGAAGGACGCTATCTACTGCTTGCTCAACGGTACGCTCGCGATTGAAGCAAGGGATCACGACGTCGTAGGTCTCTCGCCTCACATCGTGAGACGGGCACATTCCGGTTTGTAGCATGCCCACCAGCATAGGTGGGCGGGCCGGCAAGGACAACAGCCGCTCTAGGAAGCGGCTTTGCACTCACCCATCCCATATCGGTGCCAGTATCGATCCCAGCGTGCAGCCGCGCCAGCCGCCACCGCCGCGCACGACAACGACCGTCCATCCGGCAGCGTACACCGAGCGACCACGCGCTTGTGGCTGGTGCCAATCGGCTGGCAGGTGAGCCGCTTGCCGAGCGTCAGCCGCTCCATGATTTGACGGCTTCGCTTCGCCGCAGGATCATCGCAGACATAGGCGCGCCGCTGCGATGCTGGCCGACGACACGGAGCCGCGTTCTCGAAGTCCGGCGCCTGTACACCAGCGATCCGGATCTTCACGCCCGACCTGCACCAAAGCGGTCCGTCACCATCATGGACCCGGACAACGTGGCAGACGAGCGGTGGCGGCGGAGCGGCAATCATGGCGGGCGTCATGTCAGCAGACCCATGTTCCCGCAATGTTCTTGCGAATCAGGGCGGCATCGGCGTAGCATGCGCCACCGCCGACCGACGGCGCACCGACATGAAGGAGCCTTGGCATGGAGCACGATCTCCTGCTGCGTGCGGCTGCGCGCGCGATCTACGACGCCTGCTATCCAAGCGACGATTGGGCGCCGGTCGGCTTCGACGAGGCCGAGCGATGCGGGACAGTTCATTACCGCCAGGCGGTCGACGCGGCGCTCCAGGCGCGGGCGGCACTGGCTGTCCGGGGCGAGCAGTTGTCATTGCCGGCGTTTGCGTAGCCTGCGGATGTGGTTGGTGATCCCAAGACCCTGTACGACCTGCGGAAGATAGAGGCCTCGCTCCGGGTCACGTGCCGCGTTTGCAGAACGGTAAAGGTCCACGATCTGGAGGCGGTGATCACATCACGCAGCTTCCACCGGCAGACGATGGACTGGCTCACCGCACGGCGGGATTTTGTATGCCAGCGGTGTGACGTAGGCGCCGGGCACGACGTGAGGGTCGACGCGTTACCGTTCGGCCGAGACGATCGTGAACTGCGCGAGCAGCGCGCCAAGACGTTGATGATGAACCTGGCGCTTCTGGTATTGAAGGACGTCGCTCAGCGCGCGGTGCGGGAGGACGTCTGCACGCCGCCGGTGCGCCTCGCTCTGCGTGTGCTGCGGCCCTGCCTCGCCAGCTCCGACCTGCTGACGACGTTCTGGACCGCGGCGCAGGAGAGCGTCGGCAAGCCGTGGGGCGGTGCACAGCAGGCGCACCGCTGACTTGTCGCCGAGCTGGTGAAGGGCGGACATACGGTGTGGGCCGAGTTTCGGTGATGTCTCCGACCCACGAGAACCCTCCTGTTTTAAAAACGTGAAGTTGAGGCTATGCAGGCCTGACTCGACCGCTGGCCCGATGCCATGCGCGTGCGACGACGAACGTTAGAGCACGTTTTTGGTACGCTGAAAGACTGGATGGGGCGAAGCCACACGAAGGCTCCGCAACGTCGCGACCGAGGCCAGCCTCCACATCTTCGCCTACAACATCAAGCGCGCCATCGCCCTCCTCGGCGTTCGAGGGCTCATCGCTGCGATGCAGAGCTGAACGAGAGGCTCTGCGCAGTCCCGATCCCGCCAATGCACCGCACGTTTTCACACAGCCTCCACCAAACTTGGACATAGAGGCGGAGGAGGTCCCCGGCTGGGTCGTGGTGACTGTGAGCACTAGGGCATATGGTCAGTCTTTCAAACGCAGAACTGATGTTCCGATAGCTTCCAAGCACTGAAACAAAAATACGGCCGTAAATTTTCCGCGGCTCAACTTGTTCCTGATGTTAGGCTCAGAATCTGGAACGCCTATCTCTGACAGCTTCCCAGCCAGCTGAGCGTAGGTCACGCCTTTGCGTTTCAGCTCAGCCTTGAGCATCGCGCTGACGCGCCGCTCCCATGCGATGTCTTCGTTCATACATGCAACCATACGCAATGCATTTGCAGTTGTATACAGTGCCTGAAAATGCCGCACTTGATGCATAAGCATGGGACGCAATGCCGTGCAGCACTTTCCTCGTCTCGCTCAAGCTCTCGAACGGAGATACACGGTCACACTGCGCAAGAACGATAAGCCAGATTACGAGTACTTTAGCGGTCCGCACACTGGTCAGGTAAACGGTGAGACAGCATGCACGAACCGCTATTTGTGCCACAAGTACGACACAGCCCAAGCACAGACCATTGATTAACTTCCGGCGCCTCTGAGCAGGCGTGGCGTAGTTCCAGTCCGTTCGCCTTGAGTCATGTCGGTATGCTCACCACGATGCACTCCAACGAAGACGTCGCCGAGTCGTAAACAGCGCTTAAAAGTAGGCTTTATGATTTGAAGGTTACCGCCGCGCCAACATCACGCAGGCAGCGATGCCAATGCGAGCCGACGCGATTTCAATAGCATCTCGTCGCTCGGCGAGACATTAGAGACTGGCTATCTTGCCTTCGCCGCCGCCCTTGCCCGATCGATTTTGTCATTTTGCTTCATTATTGCCCACCAAGCCATTTTGAAGGCACTAGGGGTGGATTCAGGATGCCCGCTCTTATCCCATTTACGATACAGGTTTGAACATTCCCAAAATATGGAAGGTTTATTAGCCTGCAGGCCACTTATAAATGCTTGGGCGCCTTCGTAATCGATCATGAACTGGTTATGATACCAGCGTTTATAAAATGCCTCGTCGAAGATGCCGCGCCTTATTCCAAGTGCCATAAGTTCATATACATTAAGCTGAGCTAAAACTGCGCGCCGCTCGGGCGAAATTACTGATGTTGTGAGCAGCAAAGATTCTATTTTAAATTCGTCTGCGGTGTTTTTATCTTTACTGAGAACGCTTTTAAACGTTGCATACTTCGCCTGCACACTATCATCCATGAGGGTCTTCATCACCATGTCAAGCGTAGCTCGACGGCGATTAGCGGCGCGGGTGTAACGAAGTACCGTCAAGGCAACCAATGCTGACAGTACGGCTGTTATAGCACCTGCCGCCGGTGCAGCTTCCTTCCACTCAATTAGTAATTCTTTTACCACCCTCATCCCCCATGAAAAAAGCGCCCCGGCCGAGAGGCCGAAGCGCTTTTCTAGGGGTTGGATTGGTTTGTGACTAGGGTCAGTCGGTCCAGCCCTCACGAGCGACCTTCACGCAGCGGGGGCCCTTACGACCGTTTGCACTACGCATCATATTCTCCTTGCCTTCCGAATATTGAGAGGCGCTAGCCTCCCAACTACTGTCCTACCTTAGATAGGCACGATTAACGAACAGTTAACCCTACGTACTGTATATCGTTACAAAGAGCAGAACCGTCGTTACATTTTCGAGCTTATCTAGAGTAGGTATGTGCGTCAACGCCGCAGAAAACGGGCAGTGCCACGCAGATACAAAAATCACGTTCGACAGCGGCAACGTACATATAGCCAGCGGCCGTCATCAAACCTCGGTACATGGAACCGATTTTCCAGCAACCTTATCAGACTGCGTTCCCTCGCGACCCGAACCGCTTGCCCTCGGCAGAGGAGGGCGGCCGACCCTCTGACTACCGCATCGAACACGCTACTTTCCAGGCGTACCATTGAGCGTGGTAGCATCAGCAATCAGTCTGACCACTACTGCCATCAGCTCTGCAGTCTCGCTTGCCGGATTGTCCGCAGGATATAAAGGGCGCCGCTGGTGATTCAACCGAGCTTCCACCATTCAGCGTACGGTGGCGACTCCGTGGCGATTCAATCTGCCCGAACTTTCGAGGTCGAGCGGCAAGGGAGAACCCAAACCACTTAAATTCAGCAACTTTTCTTGGTCGGGGCGACAGGATTCGAACCTGCGACCCCCACACCCCCAGTGTGATGCGCTACCAGGCTGCGCTACGCCCCGACCGAGGGGGCGCCTCTACGCCCGGTCGCGCGGCGATGCAAGCGTGTTGGCGGCGCGCCCGGATGGCCGCGGCGGCTCGCGTGTTGCGCGCGGCCCGTCGCGATGATAGCGGCAGCGACTTCGCGCGGCCGTATCCCGGCCGCCCAACGGTCATGCACGGAAACCGATGCTTATCTCTCCCGCTTATGCGCAGACCGCCAGTGGCGCCGCCCAGGGTGGCGGCCTTGCCGGCTTCATCAGCCTCGCGCCGCTGCTCCTCGTCTTCGTGGTCTTCTATTTCCTGATGATCCGCCCGCAGCAAAGCCGCATGAAGGCGCTGCAGGCCGCGGTCGCGGGCGTGAAGAAGGGCGATTCGGTCGTCACCGCCGGCGGGCTGGTCGGCAAGGTGACCAGGGTCGAGGACGCCTTCGTCGAGGTCGAAATCGCGCCGAACACGCGCGTCCGCGTGGTCAAGGCGACGCTGGCGGAAATCACGCCGCTCGGCGGCAAGCCGGCGAACGACTGACATGCTGGACTTTCCCCGCTGGAAGGTCGCCGGCATCTGGCTCCTGCTCGCCGTGCTGGTGTCGCTGTCGATCCCGACGTTCCTGCCCGAGCGCGTGACGAGCGGCTGGGGCTTCAACGTGCCGCGCGTCAACAAGGGACTCGATCTCGCCGGCGGCAGCTACCTGCTGCTGGAGGCTGACACCAACGACGTCGCCGCCGCGCGGGTCGATGCGATGCGCGAGCAGGTGCAGACCGAGATGCGTCGCCAGAACCCGCGCATCGAGATCGGCGAGATCTCCAGCCGCGGCGGACAATTGTCGTTCCTGCTGCGCGATCCCGGCCAGGTCGACGCCGCGCGCGAACGTCTGCTCCAGATCACCGGCACCGGCGCCGGAATGACCGGCCAGCGCCAGTGGGATATCCAGGTGGTCGACACCAGCCGCTTCGTGCTGACGCCGACCGTCGAGGGGCTCAAGCAGGCGGTCGAGACCGCGATGGGCGACGCGACCGAGGTCGTGCGTCGCCGCATCGACGAGATGGGCACGCGTGAGCCGACGATCGTCCGTCAGGGCAGCAACCGCATCGTCGTGCAGGTTCCGGGTCTCCAGAATCCGCAGGCATTGAAGGATCTGCTCGGCAAGACGGCCAAGCTCGAATTCAAGCTGGTCGACCTGAACGCCGATCCGCAGGCGCTGGCGAAGGGCCAGGCACCGGCCGGCGACCAGATCCTGCCCTATCCCAACAATCCCTCGGGCATCCCGCTGATCGCGGTGAAGCGTCAGGCGATCATCACCGGCGACATGCTGAGCGATGCGCGCCAGGAGTTCGAGCCGCAGACCAACGCGCCGCAGGTGGCGATCACCTTCGACAGCCAGGGCGGCCGCCGTTTCGCGCGCGCGACGCAGGAGAATGTCGGCAAGCCGTTTGCGATCGTCATCGACAACAGCGTCATCTCGGCGCCGAACATCAACGAGCCGATCATGGGCGGTCGCGCGTCGATCAGCGGCGGGTTCACCGTTGAAAGCGCCAACCAGCTCGCGATCGCGCTGCGTTCGGGAAAGCTGCCGGTCGACCTGAAGATCGTCGAGGAATCGACGGTCGGGCCGGATCTCGGCGCCGACTCGATCCGTGCCGGCGTCCTCGCCTCGGCGGTCGCGGTGGCGCTGGTCGTCGCGTTCATGCTGGTGACATATGGCCGGTTCGGCTTCTACGCCAACCTCGCCGTCATCATCAACGTGTTCGTGATCCTGGGCGTGATGGCGCTCATGAAGGGCACGTTGACGCTGCCCGGCATTGCGGGCTTCGTGCTCACGATCGGCACCGCGGTCGACGCCAACGTGCTCATCAACGAGCGCATCCGCGAGGAACGGCGGCGTGGCCGCAACATCGTGCAGGCGGTCGAGCTTGGTTACAAGGAAGCCAGCCGCACGATCTTCGAGGCGAACGTGACGCACGCGATCTCCGGCATCATCATGTTCGTGCTGGGGTCCGGCCCGGTGAAGGGCTTCGCGGTCGTGCTGCTGATCGGCATCGCCACCAGCGTGTTCACCGCGGTCACCTTCACGCGGATGCTGGTCGCCGGCTGGCTGCGTCGCGCCAAGCCGAAGACGATCAACATATGATCGCCGCCGCGCTCGTCACCCCGGCGCAGGCCGGGGTCTCCCCGACGGAGAAGGACCCCGGCGCACGCCGGGGTGACGGATACTCGCTATGAAATTGCTCAAGCTCGTCCCCGATGACACCAATATCGATTTCGTCCGCCTGCGCGGCTGGGCGTTTGGCCTGACGCTGTTGCTCAGCGTGCTCGCGGTCGGCCTTACATTCTACAAGGGGCTGAACTTCGGCGTGGATTTCGAAGGCGGCCTGATGATCGAGGAACGGTTCGCGCAAGCACCGGATCTCGGCCGCGTGCGCGAGGTCGTCGATGCGCAGGGCGTCGGCGAAGCCTCGCTCCAGCCGTTCGGCGACAAGCGCAACATCACCATCCGCCTTCCGGTCCAGCAGGGCGGCGACGAAGGCGCGACCAACGCCGCGGTCCGCAAGGTCGAAGGGGCGCTCGCCAAGGCATTCCCCGGCACCGAATTCCGCCGTTACTCGACCGTCTCGGGCAAGGTATCGGGCGAGTTGATCCGCAACGGTATCCTGGCGGTCGTGCTCGCGATCCTCGGCATCGGCCTGTTCGCGATCTTCCGCTTCGAATGGCAGTTCGGCGTGTCGACGATCGTCGCGATCGTCCACGATCTGCTGATGACGCTCGGCTTCTTCGCGCTGACGCAGTTCGAGTTCGACCTGAACATCGTCGCTGCGGTGCTGACGATCATCGGCTATTCGATCAACGACAAGATCGTGATCGATGATCGCATCCGCGAGAACATGCGCCGCTATCGCAAGATGGAGATGCGTGAGATCATCAACCTCTCCGTCAATGAAACCCTGCCGCGCACGGTGATGACGTCGGTGACGATCCTGCTCGCGCTCGGGGCGCTGCTGTTCCTCGGCGGGCACGTGCTGCGCGGCTTCACGGCCGCGATGACGCTCGGCATCGTCGTCGGAACCTATTCGTCGATCTACGTGTCGTCGTCGCTGCTCATCTCGCTCGGCCTGCGCGCCGAACCGGAGAACGAGAAGCCGGCACGCGGCCGCCCGAGCGACAACGCCGAGCGCGTCGGGCCGCGCGCCTGACGCCGCCGGAGCGCCACGCATGAGGATGGATCGCGAGCGCGACGCTGCCGGGCCGTTGGTGCGCGGTTTCGGCCCGGCCGGGTTCAAGGTCGACGCCCCCGACGGCACGATGGGCGTCTATCCGGCACTGCTGCTCACCGCGACGCGTGCCGATTCGTGGACGCCGCCGTCCCTCGAATCGCTCGATGAGGCGGCGCTGCTGCCGCTGCTTGGTGAGCCGATCGAGTTCGTGCTGCTCGGCACCGGCGCCACGCTGCGCCGGCCGCCGCGCACGCTGATCGCCGCGCTGGAGGCGCGTGGCATCGGTCTGGAGCCGATGGACAGCCGCGCCGCGGCACGCGCCTGGGGGGTGCTGCGGGCCGAAGCGCGCCGCGTCGCCGCCGCACTCTACCCGCTGGAGGTTTGAGCGCCCCGGCGGCGGCTCACTCGTCGCGGACCAGCCGTCCCTCGCGTGCCTTGAAGTAGAACTGGCTCGCCACCAGCCACCCCTTGATCGGGCGTAGCGGCAGTACCGTGCTGACCAGCAGCACCGGCAGGCTGACGACGACATGCACCCACCACGCCGGACTGGCGAGGATTTGCAGCATCAGCGTGAACACCACCCCCGGGATACACGCGAACAACTGCACGAACACCGCCGGCCCGTCGGCAGGATCGGCGTAGGAATAATCCAGCCCGCACACCGGACACTCGTCGCGGATCGTCAGGAAGCCTCGGAACAACGCACCCTTGCCGCACCGTGGGCAGCGCCCGCGCGCACCGGTGACGAGCGGCGACAGCCGCGGCCACGCATGGCCATTGGCGTCGGTCAGCCGCGGATCGGGAACGTCGGTCATCATCCTCCTGTGCGCTTCGGCTTGACGCGCCGCCACAACCCGCGTCAGTCGGCCACGTTGGCCGCTTCCATGGCGTTGCCGACGCCCATGACGTCGAGTGTCTGCACGGTCACCCAGCCGAATTCGTAATTGCCGACGAACAGGGCGAACAATGTCGTCGCGACGATCGTGGTGCGGATCAGCACACGCTTCAGCGAGAATTCGTGCGGCGCGCTCTCGGCGCTGCCGGGCAGGTGCGCCGCGCCCGCTTCCGCGGACGTGCGCACACCGAACGGCAGCACCAGGAATACCGAGAACGCCCAGAACAGGATGTAGATCGCCAGCAGCGAGGTCCAGCGCATGTCAGCGCCTTCCGCGCGCTACGGCGATCGACATCATGGTCGCGCTCAGACCTGCACGATCACGACGTCGATGATCGGCTTCTTGCCCGTCCAACGCGTCGCCACCTTGCGCACCGCCAGCCGCACGTCCTCGCGCAACCGCTCACGATCGCGCGGGCGACCGGCCATCGCCTCGGCGGCGGCTTCCGCTGCCTCGAGCAGGAACGGCTCGCGCTCCTCCTCCACCGGCACGCCCTGCACGCGCACTTCGGGCGTGCCGCCCGCGCGCCCGTTGCGGTCGACGGCGATCCCGACCGACACCTGTCCGTTCACCGCGATACGACGGCGCTCGTTGATCGTGCTGCCGTCGGCAGGGAGGATCACGTCGCCGTCCAGCACCAGCCGGCCGACCGCGACATTGCCGATCTTCTTCGGCGCGCCCGGCATCAGCCGCACCATGTCGCCGTCGGTCTGCACCAGCGCATTCTGGATACCCTGCGACAGGCCGTAGCGCGCATGCTCCATCAAATGGCGCATCTCACCGTGCACCGGCACAAGCGACGTCGGGCGGATCCAACCGTACATTTTTGCGAGTTCCGGGCGTCCCGGGTGTCCCGAAACGTGCACATGAGCCTGCTTTTCGGTCACCATCTCGACGCCTTTGGCCGCCAGCTGGTTCTGGATGCGACCGATCGCCACCTCGTTGCCCGGAATCTGCTTGGACGAGAAGATCACCATGTCGCCCATCTCGACCGCGATCGGGTGGCTGCCGGCTGCGATCCGCGCCAGCGCGGCGCGCTCCTCGCCCTGTCCACCGGTCGCGACGATCAGGACGCGGTTCTTCGGCAGCCGCATCGCCGCATCGACGTCGACGGTCTGCGGGAAGTTCTTGAGATAGCCCGTCGCTTGGGCAACCCGGATGATCCGGTCGAGCGAACGCCCGGTCACGCACAGCTTGCGCCCGGTCTCCTCGGCGACCTGCGCCAGCGTCTGGAGCCGGGCCGCGTTCGAGGCGAAGGTGGTCACGACCACGCGCCCACGTGCGCGCGCGACGCTCTTGGCCAGCCCTTCGCGGACGGTCGCCTCGCTACCCGATGCCTCGGCGTTGAAAACGTTGGTCGAATCACACACCAGCACATCGATGCCCTCGGCACCGATTTCCGCCAGTTCCTCCGGCGAGGACGGCTGGCCGATCACTGGCGTGGGGTCCAGCTTCCAGTCACCGGTATGGAACACCTTGCCCGCCGGGGTTGCGATCACCAGCGCGTTGGCCTCCGGAATCGAGT